>JBDSHN010000020.1:0-46881 GCA_039918435.1 Bacteroidia bacterium
ATGGCGGAAGCAATGGTGATGCAACTGTAACTGCAAGTGGCGGAACATGATCACTCACTTACTTATGGAGCTCTGGTGGTACTGCTGCAATGGAAACAGGTTTATCGGCAGGGAATTATTCAGTAACAATTACTGATGCGAATTCCTGTTCTACAACCGCAACATTCACAATCGCTGAACCAACTGCAATTACATTCGCCACTTCGCAGACAAACGTTTCCTGCAACGGTGGAAATAATGGTGATGCTACAGTTTCAGCAAATGGAGGAACAGGTTCACTTAGTTACCTGTGGAGTTCCGGTGGAACTGCTGCAATGGAAACAGGTTTGCCTGCAGGAAATTATTCGGTAATAATTACTGATTCGAATTCCTGCTCAACAACTGCAACAGTTACAATCACTGAACCAACTGTTCTTGCAGTTGGTGTTGATTCAACTTCGAATCCTTCCGTTTGTACAGCAACTGACGGAGCGATTTACATCAGTGTAACAGGCGGAACTTCTTCTTACACGTTCTTCTGGAGCAACAATGCAGTCACTGAAGACCTCACAGGAATCGGAGCTGGTCCTTATACGGTAACCATTACCGATGCAAACGGATGCACAACTACAGCAAACGCTTCTATCAATGATCCTGGTGCACCAACAGTGACGCTTGTATTACCAATGGATACGGTATGCGGAAATTTACCGGCTACTATTATGCTTACCGGCGAATCACCTGCTGGCGGAACATTCAGCGGAACTGCGGTCACAGGAAATACATTTGATCCATTCGCAGCTGGTGTTGGTATTCACTTCATCACATACACTTTCACAGATGTAAGTGGTTGCACAGGAACAGCAACAGACAGCATCTTTGTTGATGGTTGCTTGGGCATTACCTCTGCAAGTGTAACGGAACAATGGAGCTTATTCCCGAATCCGACGAATGCAGCAATAACCATTGCTACATCAGAAGAAATCAATAGCGATGTAATTGTTGAAGTTTATTCCGCAGATGGAAAACTGATCCGCAGCGAAAACAAACAGCAAACAAAAACCATCATACTTGATATGACAAGTCAGCCGGTTGGTGTTTATTTCATCCGCATTACAGCAAATGAAAAAGTAAGCATGCACCGTGTGGTGAAAATCTAGCCACAGATTGCGTAGATTAACAATGCAAAGGGGGCTGATCAAAACGATCAGCCCCCTTTTAATGCAATGGTTCAGCTATAAATCTGCGTAATCTGTGGCTGTAGTCTGCAACCTATTTCTTATCCGGATTTCTATCTTCCGGAACTTCTTGCTTCTTCAGCTCAATTGCAACGAGATTGGAATAATAAGCAGCTTTTTTTTCATCACCATGACGTTTGAAATAAATCAAAAGATTCCGGAGACGATCAACATCACCTGCATAAATTTTTGCTGCATGTTCTAATGATGCGATGCCATTTGCAGAATCATTGTATGTAAAATAAATGGCAGCCATTGAAACCCACGGCACTTCTGATGTTGGTTTATAATAAGCAGAAAGGCGCAAGAGCTTTAATGCTGACCCGGTATCTTCGTTCATCAATAAAATATGGCTCAGCTCCTGGTAAGGTGCTACTGCTGATGAATCGCAACGTATAGCCTGGCGGAAAGAATAGGCAGCAGAATCATTCCTGCTCAGCATCACATAAGCTTTTCCAAGGTTATACCATGCAGATGCATAATTCGCATTGATTGAAATTGCTTTACGGTAACAGGGAATCGCAGCTTTGGGTAAATCCTGCAGGTAATAAGCAGTGCCCATATTTGTCCACGCGGGGAAATAATTATTATCGTACCCGATTGCTTTACGATAAGAAGCACGCGATTGAAAAAAAAGATTCTGCGCTTCACCTGCTTTCTGCTGCTTCGCCCCCATTTCCATGGTTCGCTGCGATTCATACTTCGCCTGCAATGCATCCATCGAAAGCAAAGCGCCCTGGAACATGCATTCACGGATTGAATCGCGGATGGCCAATGAATCATTTTTCTGCTTGTTCTTTTGGGCCGAAGCTGAAAAGGAATTTAAAACCAACAGGAATACGGCAGCTTTACCCAGCAATGCGGGTATTGGAAATTTGGGGGATTTCATAGCTTCAAAAGTAGCCACACAATCCTGTTTCAGCAAATCGTTTTCCCAAAAACCCGCAAGTCTCTATCACCCAAATGAACGTGTATTCCTCCCCAAAAAATGAGAATAAGACCGCCGCTCCACTGCACTTTTTTACATTTGCATTATTTGCAAATCAAGAGGCATACACGGGACATACACGGGACATCTATGGGACATCTACGGGACATCTATGGGACTGACTCGTCCTAAAATAACTATACACCCCTGTTTGACTCGTCCTAAAATAACTATACAGTTTTTGGAATCGGTGCGGAAATGACGAAAACAGGGACAATTTCATGTAAATCTGTGTTATCTGTGGCGTACCTTTGCACTCCAATTTTCAGCTACAATGATCACAGTTTCAAATCTTAATCTTCAGTTCGGCAAACGCGTTTTGTTCGATGAAGTTGACCTTAAATTTACTCCGGGCAATTGTTACGGTGTAATCGGCGCGAATGGGGCGGGAAAATCCACTTTTATGAAAATCCTTTCGGGCGAAATTGAGCCTACGAAAGGATCTGTTCATATTACTCCCGGTCAGCGCATGTCGGTGTTGAGCCAGGATCACTTTGCGTTTGATGCCTATCCTGTTTTGCAAACGGTGATCATGGGCAATAAAAAGCTGCTGAAGATCATGCAGGAAAAAGATGCGATCTATGCGAAAGATCCTTTTACGGATGCTGACGGTATAAAAGCGTCGGAACTCGAAGCGGAATTTGCAGAGATGAACGGCTGGAATGCGGAAAGTGAAGCAGCCGATCTGTTAAGCAAACTTGGCATCTACGAAGACATGCACGCTAAATTAATGAGCGAGCTGAATGGTAAAGAAAAAGTGCGTGTGCTTCTTGCACAAGCCTTATTCGGAAACCCGGATATTCTCCTGCTCGATGAGCCGACAAACGATCTTGACGTTGAAACTATTTCATGGCTGGAAGATTTTCTTGCTGATTATAAAAACATCGTTCTCGTGGTTTCTCACGATCGTCACTTTCTCGACACCGTTTGTACGCACATCTGTGATATTGATTTCAAAAAAATATCGCTCTATACCGGTAACTACGATTTCTGGTATCAGGCTTCGCAGCTTGCACAGAAACAAAAAGGTGATCAGAATAAAAAGACAGAAGACAAACGAAAAGAATTAATCGACTTCATCGCGCGTTTTTCTGCCAATGCTTCTAAATCGCGGCAGGCAACGAGTCGTAAAAAATTGCTTGAAAAGCTGAACGTGGATGAGATGCCTGCGAGCACACGAAAATATCCTGCCATTATTTTCAAAATGGAACGTGAACCGGGCGATCAGATCCTCAATGTGGAAAATATTTCCAAAACAGTTGATGGTTCACACTTGTTTTCAAACATTAATTTGCGATTGAAAAAAGGTGATAAGATCGGTTTCCTTTCGAAAGATCATGTGGCGCTTTCTAAGTTTTTCGATATTCTCGCTGGAGAAGATACGCCTGATTCGGGAAAAGTGGAATGGGGACAAACCATTCAGACGGCGTATTTGCCGAATGACAACCATACTTATTTCACCGATAACAGTGATTCGCTTGTAGACTGGCTGCGCCAGTATTCGAAAGACAAAGACGAAACATTTATCCGCGGATTTTTGGGCAAGATGCTTTTTTCAGGAGAAGAAACATTGAAAAAAGTAAGTGTACTTTCCGGCGGAGAAAAAGTGCGCTGTATGGTTTCACGCATGATGCTTAACGGCGCAAACGTGATCATCCTCGACGAGCCGACCAATCACCTTGATCTTGAATCGATCACGACGATGAATAATTCCATGAAAGATTTCAAAGGAATTGTGCTCTTCACTTCTCATGATCATGAATTGATGCAAACGGTTGCCAATCGCATTGTAGAGATCACTCCTTACGGGACGCTGGATAAGATGATGACGTACGACGAATACATCCGCGATCCGGAAGTAAAAGCGCAGCGTGATGCTATCTACAATACCGGCAACAAGAAAAAGGTGAAGGCGTAATTATCACAGATCAGCGTAATGCATAGGTTAACCAAACAGGATTTGCTGCTTCACCTTTTCACGGTCTGCTCTGGACAATAGCAATACAAGTTATATCAGGAATTGTTTTTAAAATTTTTGAGTTTACGAGGTAATTCCGCAATCGATCGGAGTTTTATTACATTGGATCGAATTTCCTCTTGTCTCTCACCTATTCTTTTGAACTTGTCGGCAATATTAAATATTGCTTATGAAAAACCATTTACTTTTTCCTGTCTTTGCAATCGGAACAATCGTTGCATTGAACTCGTGCAAAACGGTTTACGAACCTAATACACTCAACACGCCGCTGTTCAATAATCACGGAGAATTCCGCGCGTATGTTGATCCTTCCAATGTGCAGTTGGCTTATGCTATTACTGATCATATCGGTGTGATGGCAAATGGTTTCCGTGTAACTGCTCAAACTGACAATAACACAATCAGTGGAAATGGCGGATTGGTAGAATTTGGTCTTGGCTATTTCAAACCGGTGAATGGATTCATTTTCGAAACCTATACAGGTGGTGGATTCGGAAAAGTAAAATTCAGCGAAAACCGCCAGGAAAATAATACCACTGTTGTAAGAAATTATTCAGCGGATGGAATGCGTTTCTTCATTCAGCCAAGTTTTGGCTATTCGGGAAAATTTTTCGAAGCTGCAGTTACTCCACGTTTTTGCCTGGGTAAATACAATAACATTCAGACAAATTACACTACACAGGAACAGATTGATGGCAAATTCTACAATATAAACGAACCGCTCTGGGCATTCATTGAGCCGGCAGTAACATTGCGTGGGGGATATAAATGGATAAAGCTGCAGGCTCAATTCGGAATTTCGCAAAAATTAAACGGGCAGCCATTGACCTATAAATCCTCCTTCGTGAACATCGGACTGACATTTGATCTTAATAGATCGAGAGAAGAATAAATTGCTGCGGGAACATTTGCCAGTGGAAAACTTACCGATTGAGTGATTTAATGACTGTTAATTTCTAAGCCTCAGGTTCTTAATTCGTTGGAGGAATTCCTTTATCTTTAATGATCAACAAATCATTATGATGAAAAGAATCTCCTCTGCACTTACCGCACTATTTATTTCTGTTTTTGCTTTTGGTCAATCTTCTTCTTTGCCTGTTACCTCTGCAGAAGGAGTTCATGTTATTACAGGAGGCTTACCAGTAATTTATGGGGATCTGCCAATTGAACTTTCCAACAAAGAAGTTCATTCCAATGGCGATGTTGCCAGACATACTGCACCTGCACAAACACAGGCGCAAAATTCGATCAGCGACACCATCGACATTTTACATTACACTATAAAGCTCAATATCACTGACTTGGTTACTGACACAATCCGCGGGGGAACGGTCTTAAAAATTACTCCACGGATAAATAATGTAACCACACTCCCACTCGATCTGCTGCACATGCACATCGATTCTATTGTGCAGAATAATAACGCGCTTCTTTATTCTTACAATGATACATTGCTCAGGATATTTCTTGCTGCAACAATGAACATCGGCGACACTTCTGATATTGCAGTCTGGTATCATGGTCGTCCGCAGCTTGATCCCGGTCCGAGTGTATGGGGCGGCTTTTATTTCAATCCACCTTATGCCTATAATCTTGGCGTAAGTTTTAACGCAGATCCGCATTGTTTTGGCCGCACCTTCCATCCGTGCTTTGATAATTTTGTTGAACGCGCAGCATATACATTTATCATTGGCACAATTCCAACCAGCTCTTCCTATTGCAATGGCGTTTTGCAAAATGATACAACTGATGTAAATGCAGTACGTTGGAGAACCTGGAACCTGCAGGAAAGTATTCCTTCTTACCTCGCTTCCATTTCAACTGCTCCTTATGCGCAAGTGAATTGGACGCATACAGGCGCATACGGAACTATCCCAATCGTGCTGACTGCGTTGCCCGCTGATACAACCAACATGAAAAACTCTTTCGTGCATCTGAACGATGCGATTGATGCTTTTGAAACACGTTATGGGCCTTACGAATGGCCGCGCGTCGGTTATTGCCTTGTTCCATTCAGCAGCGGTGCAATGGAGCATGCAACAAATATTTCTTACCCGCGTATTGCTGCAAATGGCGGACTTACTTATGAAGCGCAGATCATGGCGCATGAACTTTCGCATCATTGGTTCGGCGATCTTGCAACGTGTAATAATGAAGGTGAAATGTGGCTGAATGAAGGATGGGCAACCTATTCACAATACATTTTTACCGAATGGGTATACGGTCATACCGCTTATGCAGATGGAATTCGTGCGAATCATGATGAGATGGTTCATCTTGTGCACCTGCGTGAAGGCGGATACCTGGAGCTCGATAGCATTCCGCATCAATACACGTATGGCGACAATGTTTACTTACGCGGCGCTGATGTTGCACACACGCTTCGTGGTTATATGGGCGATTCTCTTTTCTGGATTGGCATTAAATATCACATGCAGAACAGTCAGTACACTGATGTGACAAGTGCGCAGTTTCGTGATAATTTAATTGCGGCAACAGGACAAACATTCCTCAATGACTTTTTTAATGATTGGGTTTTTAATGCAGGGTGGCCACACATTTCCGTCGATTCATTTGCTTCTGTTCCAAACGGGCCAAATTATGATGTCACATTTTATGTAAAGCAGAAATTAAGAGGTGCTCCGAATTACTTTACGAATGTGCCAATGGATTTTACTTTCTATGATGCGAATTGGAATTCATTCACACAACAGAATTTCGTTTCAGGTGCGAATGGAAGCTTTACTGCAACTGTTCCTTTCAACCCGGTAATGATTGCGATGGATGTGAATGAAAAAATAAGCGATGCCATCACCGACGAAAAGAAAACGATCAGCACAACTGGTGTAAATAATTTCACAGCCGCACGTTGCACAATTACGGTAAGTGCAATTGTTGATTCTGCATTCATTCGTGTAGAGCATAATTATATCGCACCGGATCCGATTCAGAATAATGTAAATAATTATCGCCTGTCGACAGAACGTTACTGGACCATTGACGGAATCCTGCCTTCAACTTTCACAGCAAAAGGTAAATTCTATTACGATGGCCGCAGTGGATCAACCGCTGGTCCGAATAACTGGCTGGATAATCTGCTCACTCCTTTAAACGGCGACAGCATTATTCTTCTTTATCGGCGCAACGCGGCTGATGACTGGCACGAATACCCGCATTATACTAAAACGATTATCGGGCCGCATGCAACATCTAAATTCGGTTATATGGATGCTGATACGCTGCAGCTCGGACAATATGCGTTTGCCAATGGAGTATCGCAGGTGTTGATTGGCGTTACTGAACTGGCTGCAACAAAACCTGAAATCACAGCTTATCCGAATCCGGCGGGCGACCATCTTACAATCGACTGGACAGCAGAAAACCAGGAGCCGGTGCTTTTAAATGTTTATGATGCAGACGGAAAAATCATGTTTACCCAATCGATGACAGGAGCTGAAGCAAAATTGGAAACTGCAAGATGGATGGATGGATTTTATTTTGTTGAAGTGCTCCAATCAGGTAAATTGCTTGGAAGAAAACAGGTGATGATTATACATTAAAATGATTTTCATAAGCCAGGCATTATATACGTTAAAGTGTCTATTGCTTACATGAAGGAAACTGGTATGATGAACTTTTTGGTGAAGAAAGAAAACAATATCAAAATGGTTAAAGAAATAATAATCGCTCTGAATGAAAATAACTGGTCTTATACGCGGCGGGCATTCTGCACAGGATTGTTATAGTTTCATCAATAAATGTATTCAATCTCATGGATAATTTACACGGCAAATTTTACAGCAACAACGAAATAACCATTCACTGGCAGCCACAGCTTTGCAAACATACCGGCATTTGTTTTCGTGGTCTTCCACAGGTGTTTGATCCGCGCCGGCGGCCATGGATACTGCCTGAAGCTTCCGGAACAGAAGAAATTATCCGCCAGGTGAAAGCTTGTCCATCAGGTGCATTATCACTCGTGGATAAAAAAATCTGATTTACAAATCGGTATAAAATCTTACATCTGTAATTTTCAGTAACGGGAAGGATTTCATCCGCTACTTCTTCATTCTATTTTTGCCTGTATAAACACGGACAAAAATGAAAGCAACATTCTTTTCTATCGCTGTATTTCTTCTTCCAACACTTTCTTTAAAAGCTGATGGACTGAAAATAAACCTCGGCAATGACAATTTCACATCAAGCACGGAACTGATCTTCACACCGACCAGCACTGTAGGATTTGAAAAAGGTCTCGATCAGGAATATCGGAAGAACGCTGGCAACAATGTGAATTACATTTATACCATTGCCGATGCCAAACATAAACTCTACGTTAATTATCTCCAGAGGCCTACTACTTACCTCGCAATTGACCTGGAAGTGATCATCCAGGAATCTGGCACATTTTTCTTCTCCGTTGAAGACAGGGCAAATAATCTGACCGACTTTCAATTTTCTCTCACCGATATTGCGACAGGAAAAACGATCGCTATAACTACAGACGTATTGACAGACATAAGTTTCGATGCAAGAGATGTGCGCAGAAAGAAAAAATTTACGCTTCACATGTTTCCTGCAATTAAAATTATCTCCTCGCAGGTAAGTTGTTCAGCTAGTAAAAACGGAAAGATCGCCGTTCAATTCAACCCAGGAAGCGAATGGTTGGTCACACTAAAAAATGCATCATCTGAAATAGTGAAATCCGAAAAATGCACTGGTGAACAAAATAATTTTGAAAATCTTTCTGCCGGAGTTTATTATGTAGAGGTCAGTATGAATGATGTTTTGATCAGCGAAACAATAACAGCAATAAGCAAATCTTCAAAGCTGCAGGCAAATTTTAACCTGTCGAATGACACCGTTTATGCGGGTAAAAAAATTTCCACGGATAATCTTTGCATAGGTGGCGACCGCTGGAACTGGGATTTTGGCGACGGAAATACAGTAAGTGGTTATGACGTAACGCACGCTTATACCAATCCGGGAAGTTATGCCATTACACTTACTACTGCTAACACAACAGGCTGCATTTCCATAACAGAAAAAACGATCACCGTTATTCCGCAGTCAAAATCATTCGTAATAAAATCACTGACTACTTACTGATGAAGCAACACCACCTTCGTTGTGTAAGTTTTTCCGGGAAGTAGAATATAAACGGAATACATGCCTGCTGCTTTTCCTTCCATGTGAAGCGCTACACTTTCCTGGCCAACGAATTCTTCCTGTTCAACAACAAGGTTTCCTCCTGCATCGTAAACACGGATCAATGCATGTTCCACAGAAGAAAGATTAAAATGAATACCGATCTGGTTCTGATCTGTATAAACAGAAACACTTCCCTGTGTTGCATCTTCCGGCATTCCTACATCATTAAACACATACACCAACTGTGTGCTTGTGTCGCTGCAAATGCTATCCATTGAAATAAGCGTTATTGTCATAATGCCAGGTACGGAATAAGTATGAAACGGATTCGGATCTGAATCAAGCGGAGAACTGTCACCAAAATTCCATTCATAGCTTGATGCGCCATTTGAATAATTTGAAAAGCTGACCAGTGATTGAATAATAACTGTATCGGGTGTAGCGGTGAAAGAAGAAGTAAGCGTGGATGAAGTGCCGACAATAAAGTGTGCAGTATCGATACAGCTGTTGGCATCTGCGATCACAAGGTCATAATTTCCCGGCACCAGTTGTTGCAGACTATCAGCATGCGTTCCATCGGGCCATGTAATGTTGTACGGTGAAGTTCCACCAGTAATTATATGCAGCAAAATTCCTCCGTCATCCGTGTAGGAACATGTTGCAGGAATAATTGTTGCACCGGTCTGAACAGGAACAGGTCCGTTTACTGTTACGGTATCGGAACGAAAAGAACAAAATCCATCATTGCCGTTCACTTCAACACTATATTTTCCCGGCAATAATCCATACAATGTATCTGTTCCATTAATTGCGTTATGCACATCCACCACATTTCCTGCGGCATCTTTCCAGGTATAATCCCATGGACCATTTCCTGTACCAACCGCAAATGCTTTTCCGTCCGAAGAACTTCCGCAGCTTGCAGCAATATTACCTGTAGTGAGCGAGGGACCAAAATGCAGCAGGAAACGAATTGCGGCGGTAGTATCTGAAATGTAGCAGCTGTAAGTTGTGTTTTGTGCCAATGCTGTAATTGTTCCGTTCAGCAGATCTTCAAGGATAACACAAGTGCTGTAAGGAAGGTCAGAAATGGAATCGCGCCGGAAAAAATAATTTCCACTTATACCAACCATGACGTGCAAAGGAACAACAACGTTTGAATTGAGTGAACCCAGCGTGCTGATGGTAAGATCGGTGACCGAATCCATGCTGCTCGACAAGTAAGGCATTGTTGTATCCATGCTTGCCGTTTTGTATGCATCATAATTCACATCGAAAGAATCAGTAGCCGCTGCGTCAAACCGCACAATGGATTGATCAGCGCCCATCGTTCCTGTCAGGGTAAGACTCAGCATATTGCTCACATTCGTTTGTTGTGCGCTATGCATGAACGTAGCATCGACAGGAGATTTTACTGCTTCAACAATGCTTGCCGCCGGATTTGCAGCAATAGCGTGAATCCAGAACGCCTGCGATGATGGAATATATTTTGTGCCGCCATTCACTCCTACTCCACCCACATACGATGCGTATTGTACAAGCGCAGGATTCCAGGTCTGCAAAACATTATCTGTACCTGTCCGCACAAATGATGGAGAATCCCAATCAATTGTAGAAGGATATGGATTTGCGACAAGGTTCCATCCATCCTGGTTTGGTCCGGCGGAAACTGTACGTGTTAACGTAAATGCCTGTGCATTTTTCAATGGTGGCCCTTGCACATCTATTGGAATCGGAAGCGGCCCGGCATAAACGAAATATCCTTTTCGTGCAGTGATCGGATTTGTAATATTCGTTGGCGCTGAATAACCATTTTCCTTAGGGCCAGCTACTGCTTCATTATAGGTCGCAACCGAATAAAAGCTAAACGTTGGATAATCAGATCCCGGAAATCCTGAAGTGACAAGATCATCATTCCATCCCTGTAAAGTAGCACCTGTAACAGGAGCACCCAATTGCCGCCATTGAGTTGGACCGTTATAAATGTAACGTTGCATTATAATATTACCTGTGATATCCCCACCTGTGATCTGGCCGATGCGTGCAGTTTCTGTTGCATCTGATAGCAATGTAAAATCGCGGCCGGTTGTGGTGAACATTCCTGATGTCAATGTAAGTGTACCACGGATACTTTCATGATGGTTAATGGTTACACCAGCAGCATTTTGTATTGTTAAATTACGGAATGTCGTCGTGGTTGCTCCACCGATAATCTGCGCAACAGTTCCGCTGCATACAACTTTGCCTCCGGTGCCTTCAATGAAAAATCCATTGTTTGACCAATTGCCTGTCATCGTAATTAAATAGCCGGGTGTACCAGCATCGAATACTGCCCCGGAAGTGATCGACAGATTTTTACAATTGATATTTGAAGCTAACGATTTTAATCCGGAGCCGATGAAAGTGATGTGATTGAAATTTTCAGCACCTGATGTCCGTGTAATGATCTGCGGAGATAAACCGTTAAACGTTGTGGTATTTGTTCCGGCAGTATATGTTCCTCCTGTGTTGCTCCAATTTCTTCTTACTGTAACATTGAGATTATTCGTCAGAAAAATCCCTGACTGCAATTCTACATCCGTAATCACTATAAGCGGATTTGTTACCAACGATGCTGTTGCATTTGCACTTGCAACACGAAATCCGCCAACAGGAGAAACTGTATTGATCTGTATGATTTGTCCTACAGGTGTCAATGCATCACCGATCTGTAGAATTCCACCACTAACCTGGTTGATCGATCCACCGGTACACAAAAACCCGAGACGCGTAGCACCGGTTCCTCCATACCTGCGGATAATAATTGTACCACCGGTCTGGATAAACTGCGAGCCGGGAACATCCATTGTAAATGGCGCATTTGTATTAGAAGTTGATCCGATTGTATTCAGCACTAATGTTCCTGCGCTCATTGTCAAACGCGAAAGCGTTGCTGCATTCAAACGGTCAAACCGGCCTGCAACATTTATTGTTCCGCCATTGATCGTTACTAATCCGCCATTGGAAACAATACTATGATTTGCAAGATTGCCAACATTCAACGTCCCGGTTGACATTGTCAGGATTCCAAAAACATTAATATTGCCACCGGTTGTGCTTACCGTTGCTGATGCACTGTTGATCCACAACCGTGCATCACGCGGAATATCTTCATTGGCAATAAAGGGAGTAATCGCAACAGCACCCGTTGTCGAAACTTTGAATGTTCCGTTGAGAAGGGTTAAAAATCCGGCAGGCACAGTGAAAGTAGAAGTAGTAACATCAAGAATTCTTTTTACTTCTGTGCCTTTATCAACTGTGATTAAATTATACCGGTTGGTTGTTCCTGTTCCGCTTAAAGTCTGGTTGGCGTAGGGATGCAAAAAGATAAGATTCCAAAAACTGTTCGCATCCGGCTGAAAATCCACCACTCCGTTATTCACTATGTTTCCATAAATTCTTAACGTATGCGTGGTGTTTGATGCAGGATTTGCACGCAAAGTTCCATTCGCAGCAACAGTCACATTTCCCCAAATGGTCATTGCTCTTGCATTGTTATTATTTCCCATCTGTAAAAAAGATGCTGCACCATTCTGCCCGATCGTAAGGTTATGACAGGCTGTATTATTGATATTCACCGTTACAGTATGACCATTGGCAATGATCACATTATCATTCGCACCAGGAACCGAATTTAGATTCCAGGTATTGGCCTGGCTCCAGTTTCCCGTTGTAACAGAAATATAAGTTGCGCCTGATAATGTTGCCTGCGTTCCTTGCAATGGATTACTCAACGCACCTTCTGTTACCGCGTATACTTTCCATTGGTAACTTGTTCCTGCAAACAATCCGGTGATCGTAGCATTTGTTGCATTAAGAGCTGTTTGTGTAATAAAATCCCAATTGATTCCATCTATAGAATTATAAATTACATAACCAACTTCATTGTTTGCCCAGTTCGTCCAGTTCAAGGTCATCTGTGCCGCCTGCACATTGGTGAAAGTCAAAGTACCGGTTGGATTAAGCGGTACCGGCGGGGTAAACCGGAGCACAGAATTTGCAACAGGAAGCTGCGTTAAATTGTTCTGGATTGCATTGGAAAAAGTTGCAGTGTTTGCATTTTGCTGACATTTCATTTGTGTCGCATTCGGCGGCGTGTTCATTGCCGTTGTGTTATTAATGCCACACGTATAAGAAAAATTCGCAGTGCCCTGCGTCATTGTTCCATAATGAAATTCTACCTGGCCGGTTGTTTCATGCAATCGCACCTGAAAATTCAGGCTTGGTGTTGTATTCTGGTACACCGCCATATTTCCCCATTCTACTGTAAGCACACGAAAAGGTGCAATGCCTGACTCAGCAGAACGGATCCATGTTCCTAACGGATCATTTCCACCATAGGTAGTCATATCATCATAAAAAGGTGCGAGCGCAGCCAGTGTTCCGTTCGCTGTCGAAAACTGCGCATTACCATAACCATAAGGGCCAGTAGTCGGACCACCATCTGCATTAGAAGTGGAAAAATCTACATACCCGTTGGTAGAAACGCATATATCTGTAAAACGCGTGCCGTCGTACCAGAAATCAAAGCCGATATCAAATGGGAACGAGCGGTTATCATCATCAATAAAAGCGCCCGTATTTCGCCAGCTGTTCGCAGGAAGACCGACAGGAAGTGTCGAAGAAAAAGTAACGCCGGTTGCCCTTGTTACCGTGTAATTAGCAATGCTGCTCTGCGCTCTTACATGGAAAAAGCAAAGCAGCGTAAATACGCATGAAACAGTAAGGTGAAGGGAAGTTGCCCGTAACTTCTTCATCTATAGGAATTGTGGGGTAAAAAGATCAGGATAAATATAATTTAAAAAAATCGCTTGTATTCTTTTTTTCGACCATTGCCTTATTTTGACTTATAAGCACAGTTATTTCTACAGTTATGTTTTCTCATTTTATGAATACAGGGTAATGATGGTAGCTGCTTTTACGTAATAAAGAAATTTTTGTTTGCATTTTCTTTTAAAAGATCAACATGTACACGTCAGGCGCTTTGTCACTTTCCTGCTTTTTTCCGCATCAATTATTACCCAAAAACCGACAGCTGCTAAAAAACATCCACATCATGCTTCGCATCCCGGTTAATACAATAGCTTCGCACTACCAAACCTGAAAACATGTCTAGACGCGTTATCCTCGCAATTGCCGCAATCGTTGTGCTTACCATGGTTGCAATCCCTTTTCTTTCTATCCGCAGTAATTCAGCAGTTACACTCACCAAAGTGGATCCTGCATTCAGCGGGTATGTTTCGGCTTTTACTTCCGGAACTATTTCTAATGAATCGTTTATCCGCGTAAGTCTCGCTGCAGATTATACGGGGCCGATCACCCTTGATAAACCGGTGGAAGAAAATTATTTTTCTTTCGATCCTGCCATTGAAGGAAAAACCTACTGGCTCGATAGCCGCACGCTTGAATTCCGTCCTGCGAAACGATTGCCTTCCGACCAGGTTTTTAATGCAGATTTCCGCCTCGGAAAACTTGTGAATGATCTGCCGGGAAATTTATCGGTGATGAAATTCGGCTTCCACACAATGAAACAAGGCGTAATGGTGACGGTGGATAAAATGCGCACGACAGATAAAAAAACGATGCGACGCCAGGAATTACGTGGCACATTATTGACCACCGATGCTGCTGATCCAAAACTTGTAGAGCAAATGCTGAATGTTAAACAGGACAATAAAAACCTGCGCATTCATTGGTTACACGAAGGAGATAATGTCACACATACATTTACAGTCGACAGCATTATTCGACGCGATAAAGAAGGTGCTGTGGAATTAGCGTGGGACGGCGATGCGCTGGGTGTGGATCAGAAAAAATCAGAAAAAATAATTATTCCTTCGCTGAAAGATTTTAAAGTAACGGATGTACGCGTGCTGCAGGGACAGGCACAATGCATCATTGTAGAATTTTCTGATCCGATTGCAGAGAAGCAGAACCTGGACGGACTCATCACATTAAAAGGCGCTGATGTTGCTATGACATTTACCGTTGAGGATAACGACATAAAAGTTTACCCTGGAAATACGTTGAGCGGAAGCTATTCCATCACTGTCGCACAGGGAATTAAAAATCTTGTTGGTTTTCCATTGCCAAATACATTTACACAATCACTCACATTCGAAGAGCTGAAGCCGCAAGTGAGACTGCTCGGTAAAGGAGTAATTCTTCCTAACAGTGGAAAAGGATTATTATTTCCATTTGAAGCAGTGAGCCTGAAATCGGTGGATGTGAAAATTGTGCGTATCTATGAAAATAATATTCCTCAATTTCTACAGGTAAATTCACTGGACGGCGGAAGCGAATTATACCGCGTCGGAAAAGTGATTGTCAAAAAAAGAATTGACCTGAATGTAAAAAGCAAAGCAGATTACGGACGCTGGTGCAATTATTCACTCGATATGGCGGATCTTATCAAAACAGAGCCTGGTGCCATATACAGGGTTTCGATCAGCTTCAATAAAAATTATGCGGTGTATTCCTGCATCGGCGATTCAACAAAGAAGGATGAAGAAGTAACCGCTCCTCAACAGCCCGCAGACCTGGATGATGATTACGGTGATGCAGGCAGCTACGGATATTATGGCGGAGATTATTATGATGGCGATTACTATTATTATGGCGATGGTGATAATGCGGATCCTTGTGATGATTCTTATTATTATGGAAAAACCATTACCAGCAATATCATCGCTTCTGATCTTGGTCTGCTTGCAAAACGCGGAAATGATGGCGGACTGTTTTTCGCTGTCAATGATCTGCTTACTACAAATCCTGTAAGCGGTGCAGAACTACAAGTGTTCGATTTCCAGCATCAATTGCTTGCTACAACAAAAACAGGAAGCGATGGTTTTGCAAGAATCGTATTACCAAAGAAAAAACCATTCCTTTTAGTTGCAAAAAACGGCGATCAGCGTGGCTACCTCAAGCTCGATGACGGCTCTTCACTTTCAGTAAGTGCTTTCGATGTTTCAGGCGCAAGCGTTCAAAAAGGATTGAAAGGTTTTATTTACGGCGAGCGCGGCGTATGGCGTCCGGGCGATACATTGTTCCTGAATTTTATTCTTGAAGACAAACAAAAACAGCTTCCTGCATCGCATCCTGTAACATTTGAATTGACCAATGCACGCGGACAATTAGTAAGCAGGGTTATTAAAAATCAATCGCTGAACGGATTTTACAATTTCACTACACCTACTGATCCGGATGCACCAACTGGAACATGGACGTGCAGAATAAAAGTTGGTGGTGCTGTTTTCACAAAAGATCTCAAAGTAGAAACGGTGATGCCGAACCGTTTGAAAATCTTACTTGACTTCGGAAAAGCTACAGCACTTTCGAATGATCCGGAACAAAAAGTAAAAATTGAATCGCGCTGGCTGCATGGCGCTGTTGCTAAAAATCTGAAGACACAGGTAGATGTCAGCCTGTATCAAACCAAAACCGTTTTTAAAGGATATGAAAATTATCTCTTCGATGATATTGCAACCAATTTCAATACAGAGAACAAAACTATTTTTGATGATCGCCTGGATGAAAACGGAAAAGCTGAATTTTCACCACAGCTGAATGCAACCGATGCACCCGGAATGTTGCGTGCATCTTTTAATACAAGAGTGTTTGAAGAAGGCGGCGCATTCAGCAGCGATCGTTATTCTGTCAATTTTTCTCCTTACGATTCGTATGTCGGAATTCTTGTTCCGAAAGGCGATGGCTGGGGCGGAATGCTTGAAACAGGAAAAGACTGGAATATCCGCGTTGCTTCTGTAGATAAAAACGGAAAGCCGGTTTCACGTGGTAAAATAAATGTCAAGGTGTATAAAGTTGATTGGCGTTGGTGGTGGAGCGATGATTATGATAACCTTGCCCGTTATGTAAGCAGTGAATATTACAGTCCGGCAATGGTAGATACCATTGAAACAAAAAATGGTTTTGGAAAATTCACGCTCAACATCAACGATGAAGATTACGGACGTTACTTGGTGCGTGTGACGGATGAAGAAAGTGGTCACTCCACTTCTACCCTTGTCTGGATGGACTGGCCGTATTGGGAAGGCACCGGTGCAAACAATATGGACATTGCAAGTTTGCTTCAATTCTCTTCTGATAAAACGAAATACAATGTTGGTGAAACAATGACGCTTACTATTCCTTCACCTGGACAAGGCCGCGCACTCATCAGCATTGAAAACGGTTCGAAAGTAATCAACGCTTTCTGGGCATCGACAGACAAAAAAGGAAACATCACCTATACGCTTCCTGTGACGGCAGAAATGTCACCGAATATTTATGTGCATGTAACGCTCATTCAGCCGCACGCACAAACGATCAATGACGCGCCCATCCGGATGTATGGCGTTATTCCGATTGAAGTGGAAGACCCGACAACACATTTGAATCCGCAAATTGCAACTGCTGCAGTGTGGAAGCCGGAAGAAATGGCGAGCGTTACAGTTTCTGAAAAAGACGGCAAACCGATGACCTATACACTTGCAGTTGTCGATGAAGGTTTGCTCGATCTCACCCGTTTCAAAACACCAGATCCATGGGAGAATTTTTATTCGCGTGAAGCACTCGGTGTAAAAACCTGGGACATGTACGACATGGTTATGGGCGCTTATGGTGCAGAAATGCAACGCGTACTTGGAATTGGTGGTGATGGTGAAAACGGAAAAAGCGGCGGACAAAAAGCAAACCGTTTTAAGCCGATGGTAAAATTCATGGGGCCATTCGAATTAAAACCGGGCGAAAAACAAACAAATAATTTCATGATGCCGCAATACGTTGGTTCCGTCCGCGTAATGGTGATCACAGGATTAAACACCGCTTATGGCAGTGCAGAAAAAACGGTGGCAGTAAGAAAACCATTGATGATCCTTGCAACATTGCCACGTGTTGTCGGACCGGGAGAAACGGTTGAACTGCCAGTTGATGTTTTCGCAATGGAGAAAAAAGTGAAGAACGTTACCATCACAATTACACCGAATAATTTATTCAGCGTGGAAGGCGGATCAACACAAACTACCAGCTTCAAAGATGTCGGTGACAATATTGTGACGTTCCGTTTAAAAGTTGCGGATGCAATTGGTGTAGGAACTGTAAAAGTCGTTGCAACGGGCGGTGGCGAGCGCGCGGAATACAACATTGAACTTGACGTGCGCAATCCAAATACAGTTCAGACAAATGGTTATGAAGCCGTTCTTGATCCGGGCGCAAGCTGGAATTCTGACTACGCGCCTTTCGGTGTAAGCGGAACAAATACAGGGACGCTTGAATTCAGTACTGTTCCGCCTTTGAATTTAGGCCAACGTTTGAATTACCTTATCATGTATCCGCATGGCTGTGTAGAGCAAACAACTTCTTCTGTTTTTGCACAGCTTTATCTTCCCGATCTGATGAAACTTTCTGATGCGAAGAGAAAGAACATTGACATTAATATCCGTGCAGGAATTAATCGGTTGAAAAATTTCCAGACTTCTTCCGGCGGATTATCTTACTGGCCTGGCGAAAATTACCCGAGCGAATGGGGAAGTAATTATGCGGGACATTTTTTACTGGAAGCAGAAACAAAAGGTTATGCGCTTCCTGCGGGATTGATGGAGAACTGGAAAAAATTCCAGAAAGAGCGTGCGCTGAACTGGACTGCACGTTATGACACTCGTTATTATTACAACGATGATCTCATGCAGGCGTACCGGTTGTATACACTTGCACTTGCAAAAGCGCCGGAGCTTGGCGCGATGAACAGGCTGCGTGAAGTAAAATCTTTAAGCATTGCAGCCAAATGGCGATTAGCGGCTGCTTATCAATTAGCAGGTCAGCCTGATATTGCGAAACAACTTGTAAGCGGACTAACGACAACTGTTCCTGCTTACAACGAGTTATCGTACACCTACGGAAGCACTGATCGTGATGCAGCAATGATCCTCGAAACGATGAGCCTTATCGGCGGATCAATGCGCACGAAGTCGGCACCGCTGGCAAAACAAATTTCACAATCACTTAACAGCAACTCGTATTATATGAATACACAGGCAACTGCCTACAGCCTGATTGCGTTATGTAAATTTTCGGGTGCAGATAAAACAACTGCCGGAATCAATTGTGAATACATGATCAACAAAACGAAAGGCGCTGTGAATGGAAAAGAAACCATTGCGTCTGTTGACATGAATGTAACCGGATCAAAAGCAGGAAAAGCAACGGTGAAAAACAATGGCACCAATACCTTGTTTGTACGTATGGTTTTATCCGGCATTCCTGCCGCGGGAAAAGAAGAAGATGCGGCAAGCAATTTAGGTATGACTGTACAATTCCTTTCCATGAACGGAACTGCTCTTGATCCTTCAAAGATTGAACAGGGAACGGATTTTCTTGCATCGGTCACGATCTTCAATCCGGGTGTGCGTGGTGAGTACAAGGAGATGGCGCTCACACAAATTTTTCCTTCTGGTTGGGAGATCCGCAATGAACGCATGGAAGAAGGTCCGGCACAGGTTTCGAATGATCCTTTCGATTACCAGGATATTCGTGATGATCGCGTGTACACCTACTTCTCTATTCCGGGATTAAAATCGAGAACATACACTGTGCAATTGAATGCTGCGTATGCAGGACATTTTTATCTTCCTGCATTCAATTGTGAAGCGATGTATGATCATACGATTAATGCGAGAAAGGCAGGACAATGGGTGGATGTTGTTAAAGAGGAGAGAAATTTATAATTCAAAATTCAATTATTCAAGACTCTAAATTCAAGATTAGCTTAAGAAGAAAAAACTCTCCCGGAGACGGGGGAATTTTTTTTTGTGTGATTTAACACGTAACTTTACTGCGGCATTTCAGCCATTTCTCCCCGGAATTTTCTGAATAAAAAGTGGAGCCAGATCCCACTCAAAAACAACGGGCGTGCGTGCTTTATAAAATTGCCATGAAAAAAATAATCTTCATCCTGCTTTCCGGACTTTTCTGCCTTAGCTTAAATGCTCAATTTACCGAAACAAAAGAAGAAGCATTTGTCGGTGCCGAAGACCTGCTCAGAAATGCAATCGCTCAGAAATATACGGACACTGCTGGTTACTCGTATGAGATCGTTAAAGTATCATTTACAGAAAATGCAATCCTTATAACAGAAAGGACGAAAGGCAAAGAGAAAGGCGAAAAATATGGTGATGCCATCGAAAACAGTTATTACAAAATTCCGTGGAGTGATATAAGCATATTTGAATTTGTACAATCACCTTCGAATATTAAACTTATAGAACTCAGGATCCATTTCAAAAGTCAGCTGAGTTATAAACCCGGCAGCGAAACAGAAATATTTACAAATACTATTACCCTGATGGTTTTAGGAAAAGACAAAGACCAAATGGATAAATATATAAAATCGATTCAGCATTTTTATGAGAAGAAGGAATAGCAGATTTTAGTTTTGACCTTATTCGCAACTAAGTTCATGGATTGCTGCACTTAATTGCGAATGCGAATAAAATATATGAGACAAATTTGCTGACGTTATTCAGCAGTTTTTCTTCATTAAAAAATTTACTTTTCTTGCATAGAGCTTAAAAAATAAAAAAAATATTCGAAGAAAAGAAAAGACTGGCGGAAATGGCTGTAGAAAAATCACGCGAAAGGTTACGCATGCGGCCAGTAATATCAGGGCAAATCATCCGCGCAAATAACTTCTGTATTCCCATAGTTGAATTTATTGTCAGCATCAATTCCTTATTTTTACGCTATGGATGAACAAGAGCCAAAAAAGCCACGACGTATTCGCTATAAAGGAACACATCCAAAATCCTTTAAGGAGAAATACAAAGAGCTTCAGCCCGCGCAATATTCTGAAGATGTAGAGAAAGTGATGAAGCAGGGACGCACGCCTGCAGGAATGCATCGTCCAATTTGTGTGAATGAAATTCTTGCGTTTCTGAAAATCATTCCCGGGCAAACCGGGTTGGATGCAACACTTGGTTATGGCGGTCATTCGCTTGAGATGCTGAAGTGTTTGATTCCGAATGGACGTTTGTTTGCGATCGATGTTGATCCGATTGAATTGCCCCGTACGCGCGCGCGGCTGGAAGCGTTGGGATACGGACCAGAAGTGCTCGACATCCGTAAAATGAATTTTTCAGGAATTGATCAGATCGCTGCTGAAGCGGGTCCGTTGAATTTTGTGCTTGCAGATCTTGGCGTTTCTTCCATGCAGATCGATAATCCGGAAAGAGGTTTTTCTTTTAAGGTGGAAGGTCCGCTTGATTTGCGCTTGAATCCTAAAAGCGGAAAACCAGCTTCCGCACTTTTGAAAAACATTTCTCAATTTGAACTGGAAGATCTGCTGACAGAAAATTCTGACGAGCCTTATGCAGAAGCGATTGCCGGGGAAATTATTTCCAGAATCAGGAAAGGAAATAAAATTGAAACAACAACGCAGCTTCAGGAAATTATCAGGGACACGCTGCAATCACTTCCTTCTGCTGATCGTGCAGATGAAACAAAGCGTGCGTGCCAGCGCTGTTTCCAGGCGTTGCGAATTGCCGTGAATGATGAATTCAACGTACTGGATAAATTTCTTGAAAAACTTCCCGACGCACTTGCACCTGGCGGACGTGTGGCGATACTGTCATTTCATTCGGGAGAAGATCGCCGTGTGAAAAAATCTTTTCAGTTATTATTCCGGGAAGGCATTTACAGTGAAATTACGCCTGACCCGATTCGTCCTTCGGCGGAAGAATGTTTTACTAATCCACGTGCGAAGTCAGCGAAATTACGCTGGGCAGTGAAGGCTTAGTTAACAATAAATTAAAATGAATTTGTTACTTCAATTTAATTTAAGGGAAGTAAAAGCTATCTTTACCACTACTAATAAAAATCCTACTTTTTATTAGTACAACCCGCATCACCTCTTATTTTACAATTAACAATAGCATGTGGAAATCTACCCTTGTAGGAAGGAATTTAATGGATTTTAAATACGATCTTTTTTTCGAACTCTCTCCCGACCTGCTTTGCATTGCAGGCTATGATGGCTATTTCAAAAAAGTGAATCCCGCTGTTTCGAAATTGCTCGGCTATTCCATGGAAGAATTGTATTCCCAGCCTATAAATGATTTTATATTTCATGAGGATAATGAAATTACCTCGAAAATGCGGGAGCAGCTTACGAAATCGCGGCCGCTTCTGAATTTTGAAAACAGGTACATCACTAAAACCGGTGAAATTGTTTGGCTCTCCTGGACCTCTCATCCTGTTGATGCGGAGCAAATGGTATTTGCCACTGCAAAGAATATCACACATAAAAAAAACCAGGATGCAGAAAGAAATGCTCTTCTTGCTGATCTTACCAGGGCCAATAAAGATCTGAAGGAATTAACCTATACCACTTCACATGATCTGCGTTCACCGGTGAATAACCTGCTTTCGCTTTTCAGCATGCTTGATGTTTCAAAGATCAACGACAAAGATACATTGCAGATTATTTCCATCCTGAAATCGGCAGGAGACAAGCTGAAAAACACTCTGAATAATTACGTCGATGTTTTAAGCGAAAAGCATAAAATACATTCAAACAGTGAAGAGGTTGGCCTGGCAGAAACGCTTGAATCTGTTTTGAATTCCATTGGCTCTTTAATCCATACTTCAAAAGCAAATATCAAGGTTGATTTTTCGAATGTCAGCAAAATTCAATTCAACCGTTCCTATCTTGAAAGTATATTCCTGAATCTGCTTACCAATTCTATCAAATACGCAAGGCCCGATACGAATCCGGAAATCTCCATTTATACCGAATCGGCTAATGGCATCAAACGTTTGTTGATCGCCGATAATGGATTAGGATTTGATATGGAGAAAGTGAAAGACAAGATATTTTCACTGCATCAGAAATTTCACAACCACGTCGACAGCAAAGGCATCGGTCTCTATTTAGTTTACAGTCACGTCACAAGTCTTGGCGGACAAATTCATGTGGAGAGTAAAATCAATGTGGGTACAAAATTTATTATTTCATTCAGAGAGTTGTCATAATTTTTTCCTTGCAGATAAATAAACCGGATATCAACATTTATTATTATTCGTCGCTTAAACGCATAAAAATAAGGGTGATTCATAAAAACTGACACCGGAAAATTTCAATACTAACGGCAATTCATGAAACCCATTTTAATTTTAAGCGTATAATTCTTCACCGGAACATTTACGCAACGGACTGATATTTCCGTTTAATGTTCTGCCAGTTCCCCCATTCTTATTGATTAAAAATGCGCTCCGGTTTTTACCTGGAAAATAAGGTCATGGGGTTTCTGAAATTTTTGTCCGTCGTTGGACTTTCGCTTGCAATTTTTATTTCCGTCACATGGATGATCATCCTGCTGGCTAATCTTTTTTTCCATTGCTGAAATAAGGATTGAAATAACCGCAGCGAAATTTAATCTGTAATTATTCCTTCGCTGTCATCCGTTTCATCGTCCACGCCAGGAAAAAATTCTTCTTCGCCGGATTCATCCTGCCCGTTTTCTTCTTCCCCCGGAAAAAATTCAATGCGTTGCGTATCGGAATCGCCTAATTGTTCTTCGACACTTTTTTGTGTTCGTTTGATAAGTGAAATTTTCATCTTACGCTTGTATTCATCCTGCAGCCACTTCACATAACTTTCGGAAGTTTTGCTCAGGCACCTTGTATACACACGCACACGATAATCAATTTCTTCATTCAGAAGAACAGCAAGCCCTAATGCTTCATCAATTCCTTCGCCGTTCTGCATGCAAATGGTTACATGCTGCTCTATTGAACGCTCAACCACTGTTTTGGAACGTTCACCGGCATTCTTCGCTTGTGTGTATTCTTTTTTAACATCAAAATCAACTGTTTCTGATTTGCTGAATTTTGCACGCAGCTCATCCGGCATTACATATTTATAGCTGTGCTCAATCTCTTCATCGCTTCGTATCGTAGAAAGATAGGATTCCGGCGAACGGAAAATACTTGCCCAATCGATCGGCGCATCCCAAACTCCGAAACGGTTCAGGTTATTTCCAAGATCGATAACAGTAAAGTCGCGCTTGTTTTTAAACACACGCGAACCACGACCGATCATCTGAAAATAAAGCGTGAGTGATTTTGTTGCCCGGTTTAAAATAATGCACTCGAGCGAAGGTTCATCAAACCCAGTGGTAAGAATGCTCACTGAAGTAAGGATCGCATCCGGTTTTTCCCTGAACCATTGCAATATTTCTTTCCGCTCTTTTGCTGTATGTGTATGATCCAGGTGTTTTATTGCAAAACCGGCTTCAAGGAATGTTGCATATACATAATGCGAAGTAGCAATTCCATTATTAAAAATCAGTGTTTTTTTCCCGATGCCCTGCTCCCTGTATGCGCTCAGCAATTTATCCTGCATCGCATGATTATTGTACAAACGTTCCGAAGAGCTCACCGTATAATCGCCGCTTCTTCCCACTTTCAAAGAAGTAAGCCCTACGTGGTAATGATACGTAGTTGCTTTTGCCAAAAACCCGTTTTCGATCAGCGAAGAAATAGATTCACCTACAATAAGTTCATCATAATTATCACGCATCCTGATATTAATATTGGAGCTTAACGGAGTTGCTGTGACGCCAAGCACAACGCCTTTTTCATAAAACCGAAGCAACTTGACAAATGAATTATAGTGCGCTTCATCCACAATCATCAACCCGATATTATCGAGATCAAGCATTTTATCGCGCAAACGGTTATTCAGTGTTTCAACCATCGCAACAAAACACATATAATCATTTGGCACCGGCATTTCTTTCACCGCGCTGTCGATCACTTTATTATTTACACCAAATTCCTGCAGCATTTGTGCTGTCTGCCTGCAAAGTTCTACCCGGTGCGTAAGAATGAGCACTTTTTTTCCGGTGGCTTCTATATAACGACGCGCAAGTTCTGAGAAGATAACCGTCTTTCCTCCACCGGTGGGAAGCTGGTAAAGCAGGTTGTATTTCGAAGTTTTCGCAGAGATTCTCCTGAATATTTCATCAATAGCATTTTGCTGATAAGCATAAAGCTGCTTTTCATTATTGTACTCAGCCGCCTCGGAAGAATCTGAACTATTCAAATCAGTTAAAATTAAAGAAGGCGCAAAGATACGCTGTTCTACACGTTTTACATTTATGAGGTGACCTTATTGTGGATTTTATTCTTCAAGAGCAGATCATACTCTTTACAGCTCACTGTCAACGTGAACGTTTAACTGTTGGCATACTATTTCCGGCTTATCATTTTACATTAATGACTTTCAAAATGATAAATACACACAGCCAAAAACTTTTAGATGCATTAAGTTTTTGCATTGTTGATTGTAAAAAGCCTTCCATCACAAGGACTTGACAGATAAGCGTTTTACCTTATCTTTGTTAAGACAGTACGGCATACTATTTGCAATTTGCTGCGACGACCCTTCCTCTATGAAACACGCTTACACGCGAATTTTCCTGATTACTTTGATCGCTTTTGCTCCGGCGTTTCTGATTGCGCAGGGATTTGGCCTTCCCGCAGGATTCGAGCTTAAAAAATTTGAAGCCAACCAGTCGCAGGCGATGTATTTCCTGGAATACGACAGTGCATGGCAACGCGTAGCAGCATTCGATCATCTTGACGATAATAAAGACTTCATTTGCTACCAGGACAAACGCGGTTGGAAAGTTGTTGCCGGAAAAGCGGATACTTCCGGTTTCAAAGAAGCAGCGTATTACACTGTTGATCTTAAAAATCAGGTTACGCTTTCAAAAAAGAAATTCGACACCATACAGGTAACTGCAATGGGCAGGGCGCTTCACAATGCTAATCTCGCCCTTGCAAAGCTCAATATTACCGCGCCTTCCTGGAGAAAATTCTCAAAAGTTAATCCTGACCAAACCATCACCATCTGGGCCTTCCCCGATGCTGATGCCGCAGGAAATGTCTGGTATGGCCCCGAATGTTCCTGGTGGTATTCTCCGAACGGAAAAACGCTCTCGACGAGCAAGATTGTAAATAAACCTGCTGTAATGGCGGGAAAAGCAGGGAACACATTAACCGTAAATTGTCCCACCGAAAAAATGCCAACCATCGGCACCATTTGGCTCGCACAACGCTGGAAGATCAGGTATAATGAAGTGAATGTTACCTATAAAACAGGCACAAGCACTTTACATTATAATGTTGCAGAGAAAACGTATGCGTGGGATCACTCGGCTAATTGATTTGATTAATGACGGTCACAGATAATCAGAGGTGAGAGTTCCTGCTGATTAGAGCGGCAGGGAAAAAGGGGCAGCGGCAGGAAAATTTGCAAAAACACATTGGATTATACGCATAAAAAAAACGCTCAGGCAGAGCGTTTTTTTGTGGCTTTTCTTTTGACTGCCTTTTGTTACTTCCTTCTTAATCCCTGCCGCTGCCGCTTTTTGCCTGCCGCTTTCGTTTCAGGGAAATGCCGCTCGTCAACAGGTTAAAGCAGTCCCTTAATAATTTCTTCCACGCTTACACCTTCTGCTTCAGCTTTGTAATTTCTTACAATGCGGTGACGCAGAATCGGTGCGGCTACTGCACGTACGTCTTCAATGTCGGGAGAATATTTTCCGGTTACTACAGCATGGCATTTTGCTCCGAGCACTAAATATTGTGATGCACGCGGACCTGCGCCCCAAGAGAGTAAACGATTTACATCTGCCGTTGCCGCTGGCGTGTTCGGACGGGTCCTAGTGGCGAGCTTTACAGCATATTCCAATACATTATCTGCAACAGGAACGCGGCGGACTAACTCCTGCAGGAAAATAATTTCTTCGGCATCGAGCACTTTTTCAAGCTTAACGCTGCGATCAGAAGTTGTGTTCTTTACCACCATCAACTCTTCTTCAAATGAAGGATAATCGAGCATTACGTTGAACATAAAACGGTCAAGCTGCGCTTCTGGCAAAGGGTAAGTTCCCTCCTGCTCAATTGGATTCTGAGTTGCTAAAACAAAAAATGGTTTTGCTAATTCGTAGCGTTTTCCTGCTGCGGTAACAGAACGTTCCTGCATGGCTTCAAGCAAAGCAGATTGTGTTTTTGGCGGCGTACGGTTGATCTCATCGGCGAGGATGATATTGGAAAAAAGAGCGCCTTTGATAAATTTAAACTGGCGGCTTTCATCGAGAATTTCTGTTCCGATAATATCAGATGGCATCAGATCGGGAGTGAACTGAATGCGGTTGTAACTTAAGCCAAGCGATTGTGCAATGGTATTTACCAAAAGTGTTTTTGCAAGGCCGGGAACACCGACAAGCAAACAATGTCCATTGCTGAAGATAGAAATAAGCACATCCTTCACTACGTCATCCTGCCCCACAATAACTTTCCCGATCTCAGCACGAAGCTTGTTGTGCTTTTCTCTGAAAAAATCTACTGCTTCTACATCTGATTTGAAATTCATCTTAATATGGATTTAATAACCGGGTGATCCGTTGACGGGGTGATTGAGTTGTCAGAGTTAAAGATAGAAGTAATTGAAACAATCACGCAGTAGCAAAATCGCCCAGGCGTTAAATTTTCTTATTTTATAATCACCCGGTCACCATCCGCAGCGGCGGACACCAAATGACCAGATTTTTTATTTGACGTAAGCCAGCCAGGGATAATTATAATTGTATTTTTTGTACGATTCGTCTACACGGATATACGTGGTGGCAAGACGTTTTTTCACCCATGCATCCACAGCGGCGTTTTGTTTTTCCTGCAATGCCATATCCTGGATGAGCTGGTAATCGTCGTTCAGATTTGCGCGGTGAGGCTCAGAGCGGGAACGCAGCATAAGAATGCGATAACCTTGTTTTCCATCGCGGGTTACGCAAGGCTGTGGAGCCGAAATAGCGCCGACTTTCATCTGGCTGACCATCAATGGAAATTGCGGGTCAGGATCGAGCTGTCCGAGCAGGTCGACATCAATTCGGGTGATGCCTGTCTCCGGATTCATGAAAAGTCCGCAGTTGTATTTTGATTCCTTATCCATTGAGTATTTAGCTGCTGCACCGCAGAAATCGATGGAGTCTTTGCGAATCAATCCCAGGATAGAATCGAGCTTCACTTTACAGTTGCGAAGATCATCAGGTGATGAAGGAACGGTTTTTAAAATGTGGCGGATCGAAACCTCTTCTCCCTGTCGTGAAAGCAGCTGTACGAAGTGGAAGCCGTAATCCGTTTCAAATACTTCAGAGGTTTCGCCTTCCTTCAGGCTGAAACAAACGGCATCAAATTCCGGCACAAATGTTCCGCGTCGTACATTATCATATTCGCCGCAATTCGCTTTTGAACCCGGATCTTCGGTGTAAATATTTACCGCATCGCAGAATTTCAGCGTGCCTTTTAAAATACGCTGGCGAATATCTTCCAGGCTCTGGCGGGTGTATTCTTTCAACTCCTGATTTACTGCAGGCACGATAACAATCTGTCCGAGTTCCACTTCTGCATTGATATACGGAAGACTGTCTGCAAGTTGCTTGCTGAAATAAGCCTGCACTTCAGCCGGAGAAACCGAAATGTCAGCTGTGATTTTAGACTGCATTTTTTGTGCAAGCAATAATTCTTTTACCTGGT
Source organism: Bacteroidia bacterium (assembly GCA_039918435.1). GTDB lineage: Bacteria > Bacteroidota > Bacteroidia > Palsa-965 > Palsa-965. The sequence goes on from JBDSHN010000020.1 coordinate 28,967, forward strand.
CGTGCAGCTCAAACTTGAACGCATCGACACTCTTGCCATAAAAAGCTTCAAACTCTTTATCCGATTTGAATTGCGTGAGAAAATAACGCATTCTTCGATCTGTTTCGCCGTTAATTTCTGCTTCACTTGCATCCAGACTATCGTGAATTGCCTGGCTAACGAGCAGCTTCTTGAACATGAGCTGATCGTAAACTACAGTAGTAACACTATCACTGAGAGGAATGCCGGCGGTTTTATATTGCTCAAACGCATTCTGAACTTCCGATTCCTTCACGATCTGCGTTCCAACAACACCAACGATCCTGTCGACAACCATTCCGCTTTGCTGCGCCAATACGACTACCGGTGCAAGTACTGAAAAAGCTGCGACAATAATTTTCTTCAATGAATTCATGATTTTTTATTTACGGTAAATTTCAATATTCTTATTTTCCACCGCCTCTTTGTAAAGGTCGGTATGCATTTGCTCGATCATCTCTCTTTTGCGCTGGTTAAGAATGATGTTACGGATATTTTCTTTTTCAAACGCAAGCGGTGAATGCGAATTCCGTGTCATCACGCCTTTTATGCTGACGAAATAAAAACTGGCAGAATCAGCGAGCTCAACAAATTTATTATTCTGAATAAACAGCTCCTTGTTGTAGGTTTCAATCGGCACTTCTTTCAGCAGATCATCAAAAAGGAGCCACACATTATCGTCGAGAAAATAATTCTGTCCGAATTGTTTACAATAGCTTTCCAGCTCGATGCGATCCTGCGGTCTGTCTGATTGAATAAGATTTTTAAGCTTCGCGATGTTCGGCGCTTTCTTATCCACCCGAACGTAGACCACTTTCAGGATATTGTCTTTGAGTTCGAAATCATTCGGATGACCGTCATAATATTTCTTAATCATCTCATCGGTCACAACTGTATCCAGCTTTTGGCGGACCAGCTCTTTTTCATAAGCGTAAATGATGAGCGAGTTGCGGTAATCCTGCAATTGCTTTTCTACATTCTTCTGCTCATTTCCCAGGTTGTTTTCCGCTTTATGAACGAGCAATTTTTCCTTCACCCATGAATTGATAAAATTATCGGCACGACGCATGCTGTCATCCGCAGAAATACCCGCAGGAATCACGCTTTTGAGATCGGAAGTATATAATTTGTATTCGAATACGCGTGCCACTATTTTTCCTTTATCAAGCTGGGTTTTGGTTTCGGACGGAGGAGTGCATGATCCGGCCAAAAAGAGAACCAGCGTCCCCTTTAGGAAGACGCTGGCAATCTTAAATCGTTGCCTGTCCGGAAAATTACTGGTCCAACCGGCCATGCAGGAAAATTATTTTACTTGTTTAAGCACATCTCTGTTGATCGTGACAGGATATTTTTTCTTTAAGCTTTCCACCCACTCTTTTTCAAGCTGGCCCTGGTAATCAGAAGTGATCACGCCGCGTGCTTCCTGTAAAGATTTTGGTGTCGGGGCAATAATTTTAGCAGTAGAAACCATAATAACGCGTCCGTCTTTTACCTGATCAGCAGAAACGCCTTGTTTCCAATTAGCATCAACAAGTGCATTCTCACCTTTATTCCATGTTTTGTGATCAGCAGTAACATTCAGCTGCGAATCTTTATTCAGGGTAGCAAGAATGGTTTTCTCATCCTTTCCCTGCTTCAGCATTTTGCGGAGCTTCTTTGCAGTTGCAGCATCCTTGCAGGAATAAACAGTTGCATCGGCACGCTCCGACCACATGTACTTCATTTTATTTGTTTCGTAATAGCTGCGAAGACCGGTTGTATCTTTTACTGCTTTAGACCAGACTTTTTTATCCATCAGGTCGAACAGGAGAATGCCATCGCGGTATTCCTGCATCAGGTTGCGGAAATCAGGATATTTTACTTCAAGCATAGAATCTTCGTATGCAACAGCAGCTTCATCCACGAAGTTATTATACGCTTCTTCCACTAGTGTTTTTCCATCTGCTTTCGCGCGGCGGGTTTGGTGCATTTCAAGATAAATCGCAAAATCGTGCTGTGTGTAGCTGGTAGTGCCAAGCGTGAATAATGTTTTATTCATTCCTTTCATACGCTCGGAAGACCAACGTCCCTGGTAATACGTGCTGTCAACATACTTGTACATTTCAGCGCGTGCTGCAGGAAATTCGACAAACTTATTATCAGCTTTTACTGTTGCGATCAATGAAGTGCGGCCTTGCATTGCCCGCTGATCGCGGCCAACGCGACTTTTCAAATCACTTTTCATCGACTCATAGCTTGCAATTCCGCGTTTGTCCATGCGTTTGATGATGTGCCAGCCCCATGCTGTTTTAACCGGCGCTGTATAATCTCCGTTATTCGGAATAGCGAATGCTGCTCTTTCGAATGATTGTGGCATTTTATACAGTCCGAACCAGGGCAATTGACCGCCGTTGGCAGCAGATGGTTTGTCATCAGAGAAATTCTTTGCCAGTGTTGCAAAATCTTCACCCGCTTTTACTTTAGCGTATATCTCCATCACTTTTGCATAAGCAGCAATTGAATCAGCTGCATTTTGTCCATCAGGCGCTTTGATCATGATGTGTGAAACAAGAATTTCACCCATAGCCGGACGGCGATCTATCACTTTAATTACGTGGTAACCGAAACGTGTACGGATGGTTTTTCCAACTTGCCCTACCGGTGTATTGTAAACTGCTGTTTCGAATGGATACACCATTGAAAAAGCGGTAAAATACCCCAGGTCACCTTTGCTTTGTTTTGCTGATTCTTCTTCAGAAGCAAGCATTGCCACTTCATCAAACGGAGCCGGTTTGCCACGGTATTTTCTTTCAAGCTGGCGAAGTGGATTTACAAGATTGTAAACCTTCATCGTATCGGCAGGTGAAGATGTTTTACCGATCTTGAATTTAGTTTCCAGCTTCGATTCATAATCGTTGATCATCTTTGCGTTTGCTTTTCCAACAAGCAGCGATTGAACGATATTGGCTTTTGACCATGCGATAATGGTATCGGAAGGAAGCGCATTTTCATCACAGCGGATGAGAATATGGCTTGCACGAACATCCTGCTGCATGCGGGAATATGCCTCCATAAGCAAACTGTCGTTCACTTTTTTATCAGTGAGGTAAGGCTGCGCAACCTGGTGACGATAACCGGCAAGCTCATTTTTGAAAGCAGCAGAAGTGTCGAGCTTCATATCTTCAGCTTCTTTCACCTTCATTTTAAATGTAGTGAAGAGATCAAGATAATTTTCAAGAGCAGCAGGATCGTTCGCCTGGTCCTTGTTATTTTTCTTGTAGACATACATGAATTCCGAAAGATGAACTTTCGTATCACCAATGTTCATGAGAACAGGATCATTGGGATCAGCTGGAATCAGCAGAGGAACGGCAGGACTTGTGTTGACCTGGGCAAATGAAGTTGCTGCAAGCAGAAGAAGCGGAGCAAGCAGCAGAGCACTTTTTTTCATAAGATTTGGATTGCGAGATTTTTTTTAGAGCAGGTAAAAGTAAGAAAAAGAAGCAACGGAGCAGGAAAGAGGAGCAGGAAAAAAGGAGCAGACTGCAAGAGATGAAAATTTAACATTTGCTGATAAAACTTTCCAAAAACTACTGTTAAGTCCAACTCAAACACACCATTATCAACCAATAGTCAGTTTTATTCGACCGCCCTTTGTCTTTTTCCTGCCCCTAATTGACTGATTTTTCTACCTTTGCAGTTGTTAAAAACATAAATCCCCTATGATAAACCTACGTTTTGCTGCCTTGTTACCTGTATTTTTCGTAATGGCCTGCAGCAATCAGCCTGCTACCGACGGCACAGATACTATGCCAAAAGAAGATTCTGTAGTGGCAACAGTTGAAGCTCCTGAATCTGTTTCTTCATTGCCTTCCCCGCTTCGGGTGGCTGCTATGTTCAAACGCTCCGGGCTGAAATACCTTCCCGGAATTACCAATGGAAATGATAAGGTTTCAAATTATTCCACAACATATATACGTGCATTGAACATGGGTGTTTACAGCGCGGATATGGCTTATTGTGTGCTTAATAAACAAACCAACGAAAGCCAGCAATTGCTGAAAACAGTCCGCGAGCTCGGAACAAAGATCAACCTCGGAAAAGTATTTGACCAGTCGAGCCTTTATGAACGTTTCAATAAAAATATTGAGAATGAAGATTCATTAGGAACTATCATTGCTGAAATTCAATATCAAACCGATCAGCAGCTGGAAGAGAACGGGCAGGATGAATTGTATGGAGTGATCTTTGCAGGTGCGTGGGTCGAGTCGATGTACATTGGCGGCCAGGTATACCGCAAAGATGGGAATGAGAAAGTAGTTCAGGCACTTTTAGAGCAAATGGCAGTTTCAGCCAACATTATTGCTGAATTAAAAATATACGAAGCGAAAGATCCTGGCATTAAAGGCCTGATAGCCGACATGCAGGTGATCCAGGATGCGATTGATGGAATGCCATCGATGAAAAAACTGAAAGAAAATCAGGACCTTGAATTTTCAGATGTTAAACCATCAAAAGAAGAAATAGAAGTTGTGATCGCGAAGATCGAAGCCCTCAGAATAAAAATCGTAAACGGTTAACCCGCTAAAAAAATCCCCCAACCCCAATGAAACGTTCAACTCTGTTCCTGATTCCTCTGTCAGTGATCTTGATTTCTTTAACATGTGCATTTATCCAGGCATCAGATGACTGCGATGCTAAAAAACTGAAGGAAGACGCAAAGGCAGCACTTGATCCTTATAAATATGATTCGGGGAAATTGACCCGCTTGTATTACAAGAAAAAAGAAGCCATCAAAGAGCTGGAGATCCCGGTTTTTATCGGTGAAAAATATAAGATCGTGTGGAATACTGAGGCTCTCACCCGTCCGGTAACTATTTCTGTTTTCAACAAAGAAAAGGATGCAAAAGGCCGCAAAGAATTGTATTCATTCGTGGCAAACCCGTCCGAAAAAATTCACACCTATACTCCTGAGGGAATAAAATCAAAATTTTTCGTGGATTACTCTCTTCCTGCTGTATCGGATTCTTTGCCGCCATCAGAATGCGTGGTAATGATGCTTGGGTTTAAATAACGTTCAGTTTTCATTCAGTAGCTGGTTCTTTGTACTCAGTTGACCGAGTCTGAATACACGGAAACTTTATATTCTAAGAGAAATCTCTCCTTGTTGAGGGATTTTTTTTTGAATACAAAGTCACCTTTTGGGTGTTTTATTTTGTTTAATTTAATGAAAACCAATTACTTAATTTTTAATTTCATCTTTTTTCGGTGTCCCAAACGCGTAAAATTGTCCATGAAAATGAAGCGGTTATGATGTAAATTTCATCCTTAAAACCTATAAAATGGAAAATATACGGACCAATCAGCATGCAGATCATATACAGCGGCAACAGGATGACTGGGATGAAGTGCATAACCAGCTTCTTACCATTCAGAAAAAATCGCTTGAAGTAAGTGATCCGAATGATGAGGATGAAAAAGAGGCCGATGAAATAGCACGGAAGGTTGTGGATGGTCAATCGGGAGGAATTCATGGGTCAGGCGGAACAATTAATCGCAAGGGAGAGGGTGAAGCTGAAATCAATCCGGAATTTCAATCGCAATTACAAGGCAGCAAAGGCAGCGGCCAATCCTTACCAGCCGATCTTCAAAAAGATATGGGAAGTAAAATGGGAACTGATTTCGGCGGCGTAAAAATTCATACGGGCAGTGAAGCAAATGCAATGAGTGACAGTATAAATGCAAAAGCTTTTACGAATGGGCAAGATGTATATTTCGGAAAGGGACAGTTTGATACAAATTCGAAACAGGGACAAGAGTTGATCGCACATGAGCTCGTGCATACGAAACAACAGGAAAATAAAAATGCAGTTCAGCGCAAAGTGGATGGACATGAACCGGGAAAGGATTATACATCCGGCACAATTACGGCAAACGGCGAGACCTACCCGAAAGCAACTGCTGCATCTAATGGGAAAAACATTTTCGACACCACTAAGAAAAATGCGTTGTATTTTAAAAATGGTGATGCAATAACACTGGTCAGCGCTTCAGCCAATGACATGTGGGTAGAAGTAAAAGGAACAGCTCACTATAAAGTCGGAGCAGCAGAGACTGATGTCGCGAATACAACAGGATGGATGCCACGGCGTAGTACCAGCATGACGCTGGGACAATTCACGGGTTTAACAATCAAAGACGAAACTTCCAAATCAGGTGCCGGAGCAATTTCTACGGGCGACCCGATGAAAACAGTTACTTCCGTGGTATTACACCAAACCGATGGTTACACTGCAAAAGGAACGCTGAACCAGTACAAAACTTCGGGCGGACATGTCGGTGCGCAATATCTTATCGGGGAAGATGGCGCCATGTCACTTGTGGTTCCTATCAATGAACGTGTTGGACATGTGTTAGGAAACAGGGATGTGAAAGTAAAAGAGCCGAAAGTTGCCGACGCAACAAAAGTTACCGATGCTGAAATGAAAGCAACGCGCGATTTGATTGACAGCTATTATGGCACGCTGAGCACAGCTAATATAATTTCAAAAGATCTCCATGATTATTATGCGAACATGGGTAGCCAGGCTCTTTATAATACGCTTAAAGCTAAAAGCTGGCAATTGAATCCTGAGGTAAGCAATCAAACTTCGATTGGAATTGAAGTGGTGCAGCATCATTCATTCGCTACCTATAATCTCTCCCGATTCGGGAAAGATTATTCTGCCAAGCAAATGATAACTATAAAGCAGCGCATTGGTGAGCTGGTGACTTCAGGCAAGATAACACAGGCAAAAGCAGACGAAGTATTGAAGCAAGCTGACAGAGACCTGGTTAAAAATTCAACGGATAAAAAGATATATCCAACTGATGATGCCAAAACCACTGCACTTGAAAATATCGACATTGAAGCGTATGCTGCAATCAAAAAAGCCGGCTGGAAAGTAGGAGGACATCTCATTTTTAAGGAACAGGTAGGTCCGGAATACACATCATTTTCGAAAAAAGAAAAAACAGATTTTATTGCCAGTTTCAGGAAGCTGAATTTATCACCGGAGCTGAGCGCACAGCTGTTGAAATCGGAGCAGCGGGATAAGCTGGAAACAGAGCTTGGGAATGCTAAAACCACCACAACAAGAAAGACAGAGATCGAAACGGAATTGGATAAGCTGAATAAAGAATTATTCAATTTTATGGCAGCGTATGATTTTATGATCTACGAGGATGTCAGTGGAAGTCAGAAATATTCTATGTGGCTGCTTGTGAGCAAGCTTGTAGCAAATTACAACCTCGATCCGATGCAGCAGGTGGTGGGACATGAAGATGTTGACAGCAAAGTGGTTGGTGAAGGACAAAGCCAGGCTGAATTCATCAGGACCATGACTGAATTTACCCGTAATGTGAAGCTCATAAATGAAATGAGTGTGAAAGCGCCTTCACTGGAGTCAAAGGATGTGTTCCTTGCGCATTGGAAATATGAACGCGACATTATTGCTTCAATCGAAAAAGGTGAAACGAATAACGCGGCGGTGCTTGCCTTCTTCACTGATTTTTACACCAAAGTGAATGCTTTTAATGCAAGTGGCGCACTAAAATGGATTAAGGTTTATCAGAAACGCTGAAGAAGGAACATAAATAAATCTTCAAATACCTTCTTTCTACTTTTATAAAACTGTCGGATCAACCCCGGCTATATCATACATCGGAAGTTGTAACCCGCCGTTATATCCACCCCAGAAATAAAGTTCTACCAGCAGTACCATACGGTTGCTGTAAGGATCCTGGAGATATCCCGCCCCGGTTAACCACATTGGCCCGTTTACACCAAAATGCCTTATGTAAACTACTTTTTCTTTTTGAAGCTTCCGCGACTTTATAAGCAAATTGACATCTGCCCAATACTGGTATTTGTCTGAATGCCATGACATTTTTATGGAAGGGTCTTCATATAGGCTTAGGTCATCTTTCAAATAAAAAGACAAATTTTTCATCTCAGTAGTTTCATGCTGAATAATTTTATTTTGCCAGAGTGCAGCTGCAATTTCCGGGTAATGCGCTTTCCATATACTATCGATCGGGGAAATATATGTTCCAATCATATCCTTATCGACGAAGACCGAGCCCGGAATTTTTTCTGTGATCAGCCACACAATGCTGTTGTTTATCACATTCCGTATTTGAATTTCATAACGTTGATCCTTACTGCCCGGCAACGTATCTGCCATCATTTGTGCATATGCAAACAGGCCTTCTTTCGACCAGCCTATCGGATAAAAATGTCCAACAGCAATAAGCTTAAATGGATCGTTTTCCTGCTTGTAATCCTTTGGATCATATTTCAGTTCTTTAGGAATTTCATAATGAACTGAATCCGGAACAACCAGCGATGCAGTTGAATCATGCTGAACAGAATCAGTTTTGTCATTAACCGACCCTGCTCCATTGCAGGAATAAAGAACGAAACAAACAAGCCCGGAAAATGTTTTTAGGATACGAATAACATTCATTGACCACAGTTGTTTTATGAAAAGTACTAAAATCATTTGCAAGTTCAATACATTTTGAAATGATTCGTTTTACGACAGCTATTTTTTTTGTTGAAAACTAAATCGGAATAACGATCATTTATGAATTAATGTCAGCACCGATATTAACAAATAGTAAGGTCGGTTTTCGAAATGCTGAAAGCCCTATAGCATAAGGCTTTCAGGGCATCTGAAAACTTAAAACCGCCACTTATCAACAGCAAAGAGGTCATTTTCAGAAAGTCCGCTAACAGGTCAATGTAGAAAACTTCGAACAGGTGGTTGACAGGTGATACAACTGAAATCTATTTTTGATCGCAACGAAAAAAATCTGCCTTATATGATTTCAAATGTATTGGAAATGACTTCCGGTTTTCGGATCATACCTGTGAATGCTGACCGCATGCACAATGGCAGTCACGGATTTCCAAATGCGGAATTCGATAAGTGGGTGCAATTTAAATTCACCGATATTTCTGAGCCGCTCGCGCAGGTGTGGACAGGCATTCCTTTTCAGTACATCATCCGACTGGAAGAACTGAATGAAGGTCGCCCTGTCAGGAATTATGCTTTGCGTCAATTGGCAGAAGCACTTTTAGAACACGCCCCGGGATTTGATCCGGCTAAGGATTATGTTTACTTATGCCCGGAGATGGACTAAGTGTATGTAGCTGAAGTTTTTTCTGCTTCATTTGAATGAAAGGGGCAGGCAAAAAAGGGGCAGGCGGCAGGCAAAAATATGTAGTAAAAAACCTTTCATGGCTGAAAGGTTTTTTTGTGCGTAAGCTTTTGCTCCCTATTCAAGAAAAATTTTCTGCTCAAGCCTTGCCGCCTTTTTGCCTGCTTTTTTCATTCGAGTAAATGTCCGGATTACAGAAGAGACTTCGCCCACCGACTACTTCACATGTTTCGACTCACCACCCATTAAGGCGTAATTCACAAGGTTAGCTCCCATCTTCAATGCTTTCAAGCGCGTTTCCTGCGAATCGTGGTGCACTTCGGGACTTTCCCATCCGTCGCCGAGATCACATTCGAAATCATAGAAACATACCAATTTGCCTTCCCATAAAAGTCCGAAACCCTGAGGCGCTTTTCCATCATGCTCATGTATTTTAGGAAGTCCGTTCGGGAAATCATACACCTGGTGATAGATCGGGTGTGAAAATGGAATTTCTACAAAATCAACTTCAGGAAAAACCTTTTTCATCTGCGGACGAATAAATTTATCGAGTCCGTAATTATCTGAGATGTGAAGAAATCCACCGCTGATCATATAATTGCGAAGGTTCTCGGCTTCCTGCGTAGTGAACACGATATTTCCGTGGCCGGTAATGTGTACGAAAGGGTAATTATAAATATCCGCGCTTCCTGCTTCTACCACGGCTTGCTCCGGATTAATGCTGGTGTTAATATTATCGTTGCAGAATTTGATGAGGTTGGGAACAGACGTTTCAAGATTCGCATACCAGTCGCCGCCGCCATTGTATTTCAATACCGCGATCTGACAACTATAAGCGCTGCTGCTGTAACGAAATGAGGTTACAACAAGGAAAAAAAGTGTAATGGAAAAAAGATGCTTCAATTTCATAGCCGACGGTCGCAGAGATTAAAGATCTAAGTTACGGGGAAAAATGAGATGGAAATGTGAAGATGTGCAAATGGGTTAATGTGCGAATATGAAGATGTGAAGATGTGCAAATGTGAAGATGTGAAGATGTGAAGATGTGAAGATGTGCTAATGTGAAGCTGCTGGATTAGCTAAGGAGAATCGGAATGAGCTAATTAGATATTGTTTCCCAGGTGTTGCCGCCATCTCTTGAACGCTTTTTGCCTTCCAGGTATTCGAAAGTAATATCGCCGTTTTTGTGAAAGGTAAAATGTTCGTCGGCAGATGTATTTTTCTGTTTTATCATCGTGTGCCGGATCCAGGTCTTTCCGGTATCTGATGTCAGGTAATAATCGCCCTTCCTGCAATCCAAAAAAAACTGGTCAGCATTAATTTTGTGTAGATATTTTGTACCTAAAGACCCGGAATTTCCGGGAAAAATATGCTTGTTCCATGTTTTTCCATAATCAGAAGAACAAAATAAAATCGTTTTGTAATGCATTGTTCCATCCCAGCCAAAAACAAAAAGCGTCTTTGCATCAGAGATAAAAACATTTGTGGCTGTATCTAATGCTCCGTAAAAGAAAACGGTGTCGGCAGGACTTCTCTTTGCGAAAATGGTGTCCCATGTTAAGCCTTTATCATTGGAGGAAAATAATAATTGATCTTCAGCGGCATACCATCTGGCATCGCTTCGGAATAAAATACGTTTTTGTGTTTCCTGTGAAGGGGATTGAAATGGAATAAAAAGAAAGAGAAAGACTGCGAAGAACCTGGACATTAATCAGAATTAGATTTTTTACAACTTACAATAACAAGTACTGCATTCCATCGGGCAAAAAACTAAAAAAGCAGTAACAAAGCCCTGCTTTCATAAATTAGTATTTTTCTACTTTTGATTAATCTTAAACTCCGTCCGCCTGTTTTTAGCATGTTCCTCTTCGGAACATTCTACTCCGTCTTTACATTTATTCAACAAACGTGTTTCACCATAACCAATGGAAGTAAGCCGTTTTTTGTCGATGCCACGCTTCACCATATAATCAACAACAGACTGCGCTCGTTTCTGAGAAAGTTTTTGATTGTCAGAGGCGCTTCCCCGGGAATCCGTATGTGCTGAAATTTCAATTGTAATGTTCTGATCAAGCTGCATCACTTTCACCACTTTCTCCAGCGTATTTTCTGCTGATGGAAGAATGTTCCATGCTGCATAATCGTAATAAATATTTTCGATGATCGTGAGCGTGTCTTTCGACGCTTTTGCTTTCATCTGTAAAACCTGCAGCCACGGATCATCTACATAAACAGACCCAAGTGATATCCGATCCATCGCAAGAATGCGGAATTCAAATTTTCCACCGGCTGTCAAGCGAAGCACCTTAATCACTTTCCCATTTTCATCTTTGATGTAAAGTTTACCGAAACGAACAATACTAGGATCAGTAATATCATTTACACTGACGAGGAATGCCTGGTCGGCAGGAAGATTGGTGAAATCAAAATGCCCGAGTGCATCTGTTTTGGCGGTCTGCACCACCTCTCCTTTTTCATTCATGATGCTGATAGTTGCATTCACAAGCGGCGTGCGATTTGTATCCGCACCAACAAGTGTTCCGCGCATATCCAGGCGAAGATCAGCATCTGTAACTTTCATGGCAGTAATTGTTGCCTGATCGGTTTTCATAATGCGGAATTCGAATTTACCATTCGCATCCGGCTTTGTGGTCATCACTTCTTTACCGCTTTTGTTGGTGATAACAATGCGAGATGAAAGATCAATTTTAGGATCAACCCCTTCGCCCAGCGCAACCAGGTATGTTTTATCCGGCGCAATATGTGAGAATGTAAAAGCACCGAATTCATTTGTGTTGGCAGTCTGCACTATATTTCCTGCGTCGTCTTTCAATACAACCGGCGTATTGGCAAACGGCTTTGGTGGTGTACCGTCAGAAATAAGATTTCCGGAAATGGTGAGGTATTCATCATCGGCAAGAAGCTGTGGAGGTTGTGATGCATCAAGCGGAAGATTTTGAAATGTAAACTTCCCTCCTATTTCATCCGTCAGCGTTACACGAACGAGATTGTCTTTATCATCGGCCATGTAATATTTTGGCTTGCCTGCAATACCCGGATCTTTTTCATCCAGTCGGACGATATAAGATTGATCAGCGGAAAGATTTTCAAATCTGAAATTTCCATTCGCATCAGTCGTTGTAGTTTTAACCGGCCTTCCATCTTTGGTAAGCAGCTCAACTTTTGTATTCGGAAGAATGTCTGTCGCGTTTTTACTTGTAAGCAGCTTACCATTAATTCGGATAAATTTGCTTGTCACTTTAAAACTGTAAACATCATCATCTCCCATTCCGCCAACACGATCTGATGTAAAAAATCCGCGGCTTGCATCTGCATTAAAAGAAATGCTGAAATCATCTGTAGCACTGTTCAATGGTGCGCCTTGGTTAGCGACATTTTCCCATTTACCATTTTCTTTTACTGCCGAAAAAATATCAAGACCACCTAAACCGGCATGTCCATCAGAAGAGAAAAACAACATCCCGTCTTTACGGATAAATGGAAATACTTCATCGCCCGCAGAGTTAACTTCGTTTCCAAGGTTTTCAGGTTTGCTCCATCCTTCTCCTTCTCGTTTGCAAACCCAGATGTCTTTACCACCTTGTCCGCCGGGCATATCCGACGAAAAATATAATGTTTGCCCGTCAGCAGAAAGTGCAGGATGTCCGCACGAATAATCATTGCTGTTATATGCGAAGCTTTTCGGTTTTGTCCAGTTTTTTCCATCCAGTTCACTGAAATAAATTTTCGGACGGTTCACAAACTTCTTTGATTTAAAAAGCAGGATATGATCAACACGATTGAACGCCATTTTCTTTCCATCTTCTGTAACAGAAACAGGGCCGTTGTGATATTCTTTATTGATCGTGCGTGAAAGTTTTGTTGCTTTTCCGAAAATAATTGAATCCTCTTTTTCGTATGTTTTTTTCGTATAATAGATGGAATAAAATGCACGGCCTGAAGCAGGAGCATTTTCACCGTTCAGCATATCCTTATCACCACGATCTGAAATAAATAAAATGCCGTTATCAAAATAAACAGGTGCAATATCCGACTGCGGAGAATTAACCGTTGTCACATTAGCTACTGCGTAGTTTGCAGTTTGTGTAAGCCATACCTGCATATTATTCAAGGCTTCTACCTGTGCAGATGCTTTTTTATCATTCGGATTTTTAGAAACGAATGCCTGGAATTGCGTTTTTGCTTCGGCTGATTTTCCATTGTTACGCAATACAATTCCGTAATAATAAAAGACAACGGTATTGCAATTCGGGTTTGCCGCAATGGTTTTTGCATACCACTCTTCTGCTTTCACATAATTTTTAGTGATACGATAAGCATTGGCAAGATTTTCCATCGCCTGTGGATTATTTTTCGATCTCAATCCGCGTTCGTATGCAGGAATTGCTTTCGAAAATTCTCCCGCCTGGAAATATTTATCGCCCCTTCTTATCTGCGCCGCAAGTGGCAGAGCGAGTACCAGGATCAAAAACAAGAATGCGATTTTTTTAATTTGTATCATAGGATAAATGCGCAAAAGCTCAGAAAAAACGAGGAGAAAGAACTTGTGACTGGAAAAGATTAAAGTCAAAACCAAGAACAATTTCATGTGTTCCTGATTGGTAGGTCTTCAAACGGTTCGTGGTCATGTCGTAGGAATATCCAAGCTTGAGATGATCGGTGATATTATACTGGATCATTGCAACAAGACTTTTTTCTGAACGAAACGAAACGCCAAGCCACAGCACTTCATGAAAACGAAAATTAAGATTCAGGTCAAGATTTGTAGTGGCCGTTGAGCTTACACCTCTGGTCATGATCGAAGGACTGAAAACAATGTTATCCGAAAGCTGGAATGCACGGCCGATAGTGAAATATCCATGTGGCACTAATTTTTGCGTAAACTTCATTGTATCCATTTCCACCGTATAGGATTCCTGGTTAAGATGAGTGAAGGAAATTCCGGTATAAAATTTCTTGTTGTTGAAATAGATGCCGAATTTAAAATCCGGTTTTGTATTGGATACCGTGCCGAGTGGTGCGTAATTATCCGCAGCATCTTTGTAGGTGACTTTATCAAAATTCACTTTGTACGACAAGATGCCTGCACCCAATCCGAATGCAAGTTTTCCTTTTCCCAATGGCAAACGGTATGCGTAATCAAGGTATCCGCCTGTTGTGCTGCGTGGCCCGATTTGGTCGTTGATGACTTCCAGACCGATTCCGACTTTTCCTTTTTTCGTTGGCGTATTTACTGCTAAAACCATTGTCGTCGGCGCCCCGTCAAAACCAACCCATTGTTTCCGGAATTCAAGTGCGCCATTCATCACTCCCCGGCTGCCTGCATAAGCCGGATTAATATAAAGCGGGTTGAACATGTACTGGCTGAATTGCGGATCCTGCTGCGCAAAAAGATCACTCACAGGGAGCGAGGATACAGCAAGTAAAAAAAGAAATAAATATTTTTTCATTTTGATTTTTATTAAGATCAATGCGAGAGTTCAACCCAGCTTTCCATGTGTCCGCCAGTAACTTCAATGACGTAAAAATAAGTTCCGTCGGGAAGTGCGCTTCCGTCCTGCGCTGCTCCATTCCAGACTACGGTTGAGTTATCGTAATTATCACCTTTCCAGACCATAATTCCCCAACGGTTATAAATCATAACAGAATTGGGTTGGTGAAGATCAATGTAATCGATGATCCAGAGATCGTTGTGTCCGTCGCCGTTGGAAGTTAATCCGCTATAAGGTTGGATGCCGCAAATTCCTGTACCGTCTGATACAGTAAAGGTTTGTGTCAATGATAATCCGCCGGCATCGGTTACTGTAACCGTGTAAGTTCCTGGTGTGAGACTATCAGTAGCACTGCCGATTGAATCGCCGTTTGACCAAACGTAGGTGTAAGGAGCAGATCCTCCCACGGGCGAAACATTTGCAAACGCATCATCAGAACCCATGCAGGATGAATTTGCAAAAACAAGATTTGCATTCAACGCGAGCGAGTTATTTGAAGAAGGTTGCTGAAAACCCTGCGTGATGATATAATTTCCATTTGATCCTGTTGGCACCATTGGTTCACCGGTGGAGCTGGAAAGTGTATATCCGCCACCGGAAGAAAAATTTCCGGTAGAGCCGATAAGCACAGGTGTGATTGATCCTACTGTTACCTGCGCGCTGATTGTTTGCATCAACAGCACTGCTGCTGAAGCAAGAAACAGTTTGGTCAGTTTAATTTTACTTTTCATGTTGAAGATAGATAATCGTTTCATTCAAAGTTGTTTTTCCCCGCCCGCATTTCAAAAAGGAGCGCAAAGGCAGACTATTTCAATCGGTTCTTTTTTTCATAAGTGCCCCCCATGGTTAATCAGTTGAAGTTACCGTGTAAGTGAAGCGAATGCCGTAAATACGGAGATTATTATTTGCTGCTTCAATTGTATTAAAACGGAGGTAATAATTGTAAGCAGCATTGTCAATGGTGACTGAGGGTGCCAGAGAAAGCGTTTGAACAGCGGCGCTGGCACCTGATGTGGATCCAGTGGAAGCAAGCAACGTGGCTGTAGATGAACCAGCGATCTGGCGCATTAAATCTACTGACACATTATATGTGGCATCATTATCCCAGCAAAACACCTCCATTATTGTTATTACAGCACCATGTGGAAGATGTACAGGCGCGAACATGGATGCAGCGGTTGAGCCATTGCCCCTTACCCAAACTGCTGTTCCGGAAACAAAGCTCTCCACATAAGATGTGGTTGAGTTACCGACTACCGCATAATTAAACTCGGACGCAGGAATATTGGAGTATTGGGTTTTTGGTGTAGCATATCTATAAGTGTTAGCAGCAGGAATTTCTACGTTACCGCCTACTTCGAGCGCTTGTGTTGGTGAGCTGCTTGTTTTTATTCCAACCCCAACACCGTTGTACAGAATCATATTTGCATTCTGGTACTGGAAATAAACATTGTTATTTTCGTACTGGTTAAAGATCATTTCACCGCCACCGTTTGCCTGTCCAAATGCAAAACCGTCTGTAGCTGTGTTGCCGGTAACTGTAGTCAGCAAACGAAACTGGTAAAAAGCAGTTACGCCAGTATTGACTGCAATCTGGGTATTGCCCGGAATTATGCTTGTGCCAAAACCTGCAACATTTTTGACATAGAAATTACCTTCTTCAAACCATCCTGACCAGCGTGTTCCAAAAGATCCGGGAGCTGAAGAATAAATACCATAAGAAGTAGCGTTGGAATTCGTTCCATTTGTTGCACTTGCAAAAATACCATAGGCCGAAATGCTTCCGGATGTTGCTGCAACACCACTTCCATAGATTCCGTAATTGTTGCTGCTGTTTGTAGATTCGGCTAAACCTTCGACACCGATGGATGCTCCTACTCCGCCCGAAGTAGGCACATGACCATAAACACCACTGTTACGGAAAGAGCTGCCTTTTGCTTCACCATAAACCCCCATTGTATTGGCAGAAGCACTAGTAGTGCGGCCGATGAAATATCCACCTTGTATATTTCCTGTTCCGCTACCCGCAGCATCACCAAACAGGGCAGCATTCGGTGAAGCGCTGGAAGATACTGTTGTGGTATATTCAAATTGCGCCAACGGTTGATTTAATGTTGTCGATTCTACTATGTGCAGCTTTCTGGTCGGATTATTTGTGCCTATTCCTACATAACCACTTGCTGCAACGATACGCATTCGCTCCGTCATTGTAACGCTGGTAGAAGGCGAACCTGTAATACCATTGCTTACTGAGAAAGTAAGCGCATCCGCAGTGCTGTTCAATGCAATAAGTGCTGTTCGTCCTGCACCCATAGAATATAAATTACCAGCAGCACCTTCGTACATATTGAATCCCAATCGCGCATCCAGGTACATCAGGGATATACCCTTGTTGCCCGTGCCGAACATGCCGACCGTATTAAATAATGCACCTGCAACTTCAAATTTTGCCTGTGAAGGAATAATGTTAACGCCTACGTTTAGTCCGTCATTGTAAAGATTGCTGGTGGCAACAAATGTTGTTCCGTCATGATAAAGGGTCTGACCCGTAGTACCTGTTACAAGCGGACCAGTTGCGCCTGTGGCTCCATTGGTTCCGGTTACACCGTTTGCGCCTGTCGGACCAACTGCTCCGTTGGCTCCCGATGGGCCTGTAGGGCCTGTAACACCATTTGTACCGGCTGTTCCGGTTACACCGTTTGCGCCTGTCGGACCAGCTGCTCCGTTGGCTCCTGATGGGCCGGTAGAACCTGTAACACCATTTGTTCCGGCTGTTCCGGTTACACCATTTGCGCCTGTCGGACCAGCTGCTCCAGTAGCGCCATTTGTTCCATTAGTGCCTGTTGCACCATTGGCTCCGGTAACACCAGTTGCACCGGTTGCGCCATTAGTTCCTGCTGTTCCGGTTACACCGTTTGCGCCTGTCGGACCGGCTGCTCCTGTTGCGCCATTGGGTCCTGTAAGACCAGTTGCACCCGTTACGCCATTTGTTCCGGCTGTTCCCGTTGCGCCGTTGGCTCCTGTAGGCCCTACTGCTCCAGTTGCGCCATTGGGTCCTGTCGCACCGTTGGCTCCTGTAAGACCAGTAGCGCCTGTTACACCATTTGTTCCGGCAGTTCCGGTTGCACCATTTGCTCCTGTGGGACCTGCTACTCCGGTTGCTCCATTTGCGCCGGTTGCTCCTGCAATTCCTTGTGCACC
>JBDSHN010000021.1:0-66647 GCA_039918435.1 Bacteroidia bacterium
ATAATATCCGCAAGATCGTTTGCCTGATGACTTTGATCGATGCTGATGTGAATGCTATCCTTTCCATAACGGAAATTCACTTCTGCCTTCTCCGCTTTTGTACGGATTTTTTCAATGGAAGATCCGGCCGGCAATTCGAAAGAAACGGTATCGAAATAGGTTGAATTGATTTTTTTCAATCCTGTTTTTTCCAAAGCGCTCACAAGTAAGCGTGTATTATTGTGCACTTCTTCTGCGATGGAAAGAATTCCTTCCGGTCCGTGATACACTGCATACATGCTCGCCATGATCGCGAGCAATGCCTGCGCTGTGCAGATATTTGAAGTTGCTTTATCGCGTTTAATATGCTGCTCACGTGTTTGTAAAGCCATGCGCAAGGCGTTTTTTCCATTGCTGTCTACTGAAACGCCGATGATGCGGCCCGGCAATAAACGTTTGAAATCTTCGCGCGCTGCAAAAAATGCGGCATGTGGTCCGCCGTAACCCATTGGCACACCGAAACGCTGTGAATTTCCTACCACCACATCAGCGCCCCATTCTCCGGGAGGAGTGATCATTGTCAATGCAAGCAGGTCGGTGGCAACTGCTACACCAGCACCAACAGCATGTGCTGCATCTGTGAATTTTTTATAGTCGCGGATTTCTCCGTTGAGATCGGGATATTGAATTAACGCACCAAAAAATTCATCTGTGAAAGTAAATGCCTCCGCATTGCCGATTACCAGCTCAATTCCGAGCGGTGCAGATCGTGTAATGAGCAGATCAATATTTTGCGGGAAGCAGGTTTCTGAAACGAAAAATTTATTTGTGTTTCGTTTTACTGCATCACGGCTCCGGTTTCCATAGATCATGAACATGGCTTCGGCACCAGCAGTGGCTTCGTCAAGCAGGGAAGCATTTGCGATGGGCATGGCGGTAAGATCCATGACCATGGTTTGGAAATTGAGCAATGCTTCTAAGCGGCCTTGCGCAATTTCTGCCTGGTAAGGCGTGTAAGCCGTATACCAGCCCGGATTTTCAAGCACATTTCGCTGAATGACCGGAGGAATAATAGTGCCGTAATAGCCAAGTCCGATGCAGGAACGGAATATTTTATTTTTTGAGCCGGTTTCTTCCAGCATGCGGAGGTATTCGAATTCAGTTAAACCATCCGGCAATGCCAATGGTTTTTTAAGACGGATATTGGAGGGTATAACCTGGTCAATAAGTTCATCAATAGTTTTAACGCCGGTTGCTTTCAACATTTCATTCACATCACTTTCAGAGGGGCCGATGTGGCGTCTTTTAAAATTATCTGTTGCCATTTTGTGTAAATTTTGTTTGCCTGGGGGCAGATTGGTGCAGCGTTTTTTGCGCGATGAGAATTCTGATTTAAGGGGTCGGCAAAGATAAGGAGAAAACACAGGTTTTTTTGTTGGGTCGGTGACAATTGTAATATGATTTGAACTTTTGATTCTTATCTTTGGTCAGAACTGATCCCCATTATGAAAAGGCTGTTTTTCTTTTTCCTGCTTTCTTTTTTCTCTTTCCACATGTTTTCGCAAACCGCTGAGCCATTGGATACTGTTTACCTGATGAGCGGAAGAACGGTGGCCGGGGTGGTAAAAGATTCTACGGATGAACAGCTGAAAATCCTTGTTCTTAAAAAAGGAAATTTCAAAGCTGATTTTATTGACCTTGACCTTGTTTATTCAGTTAAGTATAAAAATGGCGTGGAAACTGTTTTCTATAAGCAGGACACACTTTTTGGAAATTATTATACCGACCAGGAAGTAAGGTATTTTTTGCAGGGTGAACGGGATGCAATGCGCTCTTACCGATGCCCGGTTTGGTCGGCAGGTGCTTTTGTTTTTGGGTTTGCGGGCGGCGCATTCGGCGGATATATTATTCCATTTCTTGCGCCATTTGTATACGCAGGAACGAGTACTTTTTTCCGTATCAAGATCAAACCGGGAACGGTTTCAAATCCTGCTTACCTGAGGTATGATACTTACCTTTTAGGGTATGAAAAAGAAGCAAAGAAGCGCAGGATCTTCCGTTCATTGATATGGGGCGGGGCAGGAATGCTCAGCGGTGTAATTACGGCTTCGATTATCAATCATTAAAAATTGTATTGATGAAAAAACGCCTCAAGGCGGTTTTCGATTTTTATCTCTACAGCAATATTCACATTGCACTTGGTGCGGTGGCGATGGTGTTGGTTTCACAGCTTATATTCAATTATCATCTGCGGGCAGAACTTTTTGTTTTTGTTTTTTGCGGCACCTTTTTTCTTTACAACCTTCAGCGTCTTCCAGCTGCTTTCACGGTTAAGAGTATTGAAAGTGAATTCAGTCGTCACAAATGGAATATTGATCACAAAAAATTCCTTGCTATAACTTCTGTTATTGCAGGTATAGCAGCAGGATGGAGTTTTTTTGAATTATACCGCCGCTCCCAGGTGGTTGCATTGTTTCCTGCATTTCTTTCATTCGCTTATGCTTTTCCGTTTATAAAAATTAAGGGACGATGGAGAAGGTTACGCGAAATTGAGGTGTTGAAAATATTCATCGTCGCGATTGTTTGGGGAATCATCTGCACCATTTTACCTGCGGCAGCCAATGATACTACATTTCATTTCTGGCTTGCTGCACCGGTAATTTTATGGTTTGTTGCATGCTCGCTGATGATTTTTTCCATCACCATTCCCTTCGACATCCGCGATCTGCATTATGATGGTGAAAAATTACGGACGATCCCGGTTCTTCTCGGGGTAAGAGGATCAATTTATCTCGCGCTGGCTGCGCTTTTTGCTTCAGTTCTTTTGGTTGGAGTGGTAACGATTTATTACAACCATGGAGGAATCTACGTTTTCCTCGGTTATTTTACATGGAGCATTTTTCCCGGGATGCTGATCATGAAAAGTACACCGCAGCGAAGGGAATTTTATTTTTCATTTCTCATTGATGGTGTGATGCTCCTGCTTTTAGCAATGATCTGGCTTGTGAAATAGAGAGGACAATGGGACGGAAACGAAGGGACGAGGAGACTTGGGACGAAATAAAAGGAGCCGAAAAAAAACTCCTCACTCAAAAACGACATCCAGCGCTTCGTTAAAAGCAATGATCGTGTTCTGAATATCCTCTTCTGAATGCGCGGCAGAAACAAAACCTACTTCGTAACCGGATGGGCCGATGTAAATTCCTTTTTCCAAAAGCGCATGAAAAAATTTCCGGAAGTGAGTCATGCTGTTTGCATCAATTTCTTCTGCGGATGAAATTTTTTCCTGCGCTGTAAATGCAATCCAGAAAATGGAGCCGATGGAAAATAATTTTACAGCATATTTCTTTTTTGAAATATGTGCACGGATTCCCTCGATGAGCATATTGCATTTTTGCTCAAGATTTTCGTAAAAACCTTCTTCGAGGCAAGCGCCAAGCTGCGCAATTCCTGAAGCCATGGCCACCGGGTTTCCTGATAATGTTCCGGCTTGATAAACATCGCCTTCAGGAGAGATCTTCGACATAATTTCTTTGCTTGCCCCGTATGCTCCAACCGGTAAACCACCACCGATGATTTTGCCATACGTAATAATATCAGGCTTGATGTCATAATATCCTGCTGCGCCCGTAAAGCCCACACGAAAACCGGAAATTACTTCATCGAAAAGTAAAAGTGATTGATGTTGAATGGTTATTTCGCGCAAAAATTTCAGGAAAGTTTTATCCTGTAGCAATAAACCATTGTTAGCCGGAATAGGTTCAATGATCACACAGGCAATATCTTTTCCGAATTGCGCGAATGCATCTTCGAGCGCTTTTTTATTATTGAGCGGAACAACAATAGTTTCATTTACAAATGCTTCGGGAACACCGGCGGAAGAAGTATTTCCAAACGTAACTAGCCCCGAGCCTGCTTTAACCAATAAAGAATCGGAATGACCGTGGTAGCAGCCTTCAAATTTTAAAATTTTATTTTTCCCGGTATACCCTCGCGCAAGCCGGATCGCACTCATTACTGCTTCTGTTCCGGAACTTACAAACCGTATCTTTTCAATGAACGGATTATTGGAAAGGATCAATTCCGCAAGAACATTTTCTAATGCCGTCGGCGCACCAAAAGAAGTTCCGTTTTCAGCAGTAGTTTTTATTGCTTCCACCACGCGTTTATCCGCATGCCCGAGAATGAGCGGACCCCAGGAGCAACAATAATCAATAAATTCATTTCCATCCGCATCCCAGATATGTGCGCCTTTTCCGCGTGCAATAAAATGCGGAGTTCCGCCCACCGACCTGAACGCACGCACAGGGGAATTAACGCCACCGGGAAAATATTCTTTTGCTTTTTCAAACAACTCTTGTGAACGTTCAGTCTTCATACGTTGGAAAATTTCTATGCAAATATAGTTGGAAAAAGAGTGATTGGTTTTGAGTTCTTAGTTCGGAGAAACAAACGGGAAATCCAATTTCAAAACCTTTTCCTTCACTTATTCTGATCTTCCAACTAATTCGCCGAACTAACCACTTCGAACTAAAAAACTAAAAAAAAGGCCACTCCGAAGAGCAGCCCATTTTTTGATGAAAACAAAATCCGGTATTAGTAAGCTGTATGCAGCTCGACTCTGCGGTTTTTTGCTCGTCCCGAAGCTTTTGTATTATCCGCTATCGGTTTTGTTTCCCCAAATCCTATTGCTTTCAATCTTGATTCAAGAATACCTTTTGACATTAAGTATGCTCTTACTGAATCTGTTCTGCGTTGTGAAAGATCCATATTGTAATCACTGCCACCCACATTATCAGTATGACCTTCAATTGTCATATTCGCTTCAGGGTATTTGTTCAGGATAGCTACAAGTGCATCAAGTTGTGCATACGATTCTTTCTTCAGACTTGCTTTACCTGTTTCGAAATAAATCTGACCTGCGATCATTGTGATCTTTTTCACGTCTTCTTTTGCGATCTCAGGACAACCTTTGTTTTCCATTGTTCCTTTTACTTTTGGGCAACGGTCATCAATATCAGGAACACCATCACCATCTCCGTCAGGACAACCTTTCAATGCGAGCGGTCCGGCAAAATCAGGACAACGATCTTCTTCATTTACAAGTCCGTCTTTATCGTTATCCATTGCACAACCTGTAGCATCAACTTTGTAGCCTGCTTTTGTATCCGGGCACTTATCATCAACGTCAACTACACCATCCATGTCTGTATCAGGGCATCCCTTATTAGCCATTGAACCTGCGTTCTGCGGACAACGATCTTCTCTGTCTGCAATTCCATCCCCATCACTGTCAGGACAACCGCTCAAACCAACTACTCCTTTTTCATCAGGGCACTGATCAATATAATCTGCTACACCATCACCATCACGATCAAGCGGACAACCAAATTCATCTACTTTCACACCAGGAGGTGTTGCAGGACATTTGTCTTTTTTATCTGAAACGCCATCCATATCAGCATCAGGCGTATGCCCTACGTTAAAAACAAGCGCGGCGCTGTGATACAAAAATCCATCATTATAATTCACGATGCCAGCATCTTCACGTACCGTTTTGTCCAATTCATCCGTGCCTGCATATTGGAAATGTTCCGTCAATTTAATACTCATGTGATCAGTCACCTGGAAGGTTAAACCGCCTCCAGTTGAAAGAGGTACACCATCAAGGCGGTACCTACCTTTACTTTCCTGTGCAGCAGATAACATTGCCCCAGCGCCGACAAAAATAAACGGACGAACCATGTATTGCGGCCCAAGAATGTTGTACTGAACATTCAGCGTTGTTGTGTTTGTCTGAATAAGGAAATGACGATTTTCCAAATCTTGAGGCGTGCTCCATGCGCTTACAGGCTGCATATTACCAATCTGTCCTGCAGTAATCATAAGGTTTGCTTCAAAATGCCTGGACAGGTAACGGGAAACAGAAAATCCTGCAAAGCCATATCCTGCCTGCGGTGATGCGTAATGGTAAAAATTCTGGCCACGATCTCCATTGTAATTTATAAGTCCACCGTGTAGACCGATACCCCATTTGAGTTCTTCGGTCTGTGCTTTTGCTATATATCCGAACAAAAGCGCTATGCATAATAGTACTATCTTTTTCATTTTGCTTTGGTGATTAGTAGTGTGTTTTGAATTTGGGTTTGGTTTTAGATCCCAATCCCATATCCTATAAATCAAAACTCAGTCCGAGTGAAGAAAATAAATTGAATTACTACATCAACACCATTCTTTTCCCCTCTCATGAAGTATCATTTAAGTAAAAATTTTCCGTTGGTAATAACAGTATACCGTTTATACATGCGTGGGGAATCGGTTCTACACTAAAGGGTGATTACTGCTCAGGGTTATTTATCTTTGCTTCTGAAATTATGAAACAACACAACTATTCCCTTTCCTACGCACAGCAGCAGGACGCATCAGATCCGCTTAAAAATTTTCGTGAACGCTTTTACTTTCCACAATTCAATGGCGAAGATGTCGTTTACCTCACAGGCAATTCACTCGGACTTCAACCGAAAACGACGAAAGAATATCTCAATGCAGAGTTGGAAGATTGGGCGAAGTTTGGTGTCGAAGGACATTTTCATGCGCGCAATCCATGGCTTTCTTACCATGAGCTGCTGACAGAAAAAGCGGCGCGCCTGGTAGGAGCAAAACCCATTGAAGTAGTGGTGATGAACCAACTCACGGCGAATGTTCACTTTCTTTTTGTTTCCTTTTATCGTCCGCGTGGACTGCGCTATAAGATCATCATGGAACAAAAAGCGTTTCCATCTGATCAGTACGCGGTGGAATCGCAGGTTCGTTTTCATGGTTATGATCCGGAAGATGCGATCATTGAAATAGCGCCGCGTGAAGGCGAACACATCATTCGCACAGAAGATATTCTTTCTGCGATTGAAGAGCATAAGGAAGAATTGGCGCTGGTTTTTATCGGAGGCGTAAATTATTACAGCGGGCAGGTTTTTGATATGGAAACGATTACTGCTGCTGCACATAAAGCGGGTGCTTATGCAGGATTTGATCTTGCACACGCTGCGGGAAATATTGAATTGCATTTGCACGATTGGAAAGTAGATTTTGCATGCTGGTGCTCTTACAAATATCTGAATTCGGGCCCCGGAAGTGTGGGTGGTGCATTTGTTCATGAAATGCATGCTGAAAGTAATCTGCCGCGTTTTGCAGGATGGTGGGGACACGAAAAAACGTCGCGCTTCAAAATGCAAAAAGGTTTTAACCCGATTCCCGGTGCAGAAGGCTGGCAATTAAGTAATGCCCCGGTTTTTTCCATGGCGGCACACCGCGCTTCACTCGATATTTTTGATGAGGTTGGAATGAAAGCGTTGAATGAAAAAACAAAAAATCTTTCCGGCTATTTAGAATTTATCATCGATGAAATTTCTGCTGCGAATGATAATTGCCTTGAAATTATTACGCCGCGCGATTGGAAACAGCGCGGTTGCCAGGTAAGCGTAATTGCACACGGATATGGACGCGGACTTTTTGATAAACTGATGGCGAATGGTGTAATGCCGGATTGGAGAGAGCCGAATGTGATAAGGATGGCGCCTGTTCCATTGTATAATTCGTTTGAGGATGTGTGGCGTTTTGGGGAGCGGTTGAAAGAAGCGATGAAATAAGATTGTTTAACTTTCGGTATTATGGCGAAAAAGCAAGTAAAAGTTCCTGCCCAAAAATTGGCAAAGAAACCAGCATCGAAATTTAGTAGCAATAATCATATCAATAGACTTGAGATTAAAAATTTCAAGTCTATTAAGAATATGAAGATAAACCCAAAAAAAATTAATATTTTCATCGGAAAGCCTAATGTTGGAAAGTCTAATGTTTTGGAAGCAATTTCTTTATTAGCAGGATATTATTCTACTAAAATTCATTCGAATGGCACCCAAGCTTCTGATAAATACTTGTCTGATTTTATCAGGTATGAAAATTTTGACGAATTATATTATGATGGCTTTACTGGCAATCCAATTGAAATCATATCAGACCTTTGTTATGCAACCATAATTTGCCAGTATAATCCAGGTTATCACCATTATCTCATAGCAGATAGTACGGATGTCTTATCTTTCATTAAAGATGAAAAGGGCGGGAATTCAATAAAAAATGCATTTGAAGATTATTTAAATACATGGGCGAATAATAGTAAGCCATTAAGAATTACAAATTCGTACCAGCTGATTTATCCGCAAGGAAACGTCGAACGGCAAGACGTCCCTTTAAGCGTAAATAATCCAGTCAAAAAGTTTGAATTTAAAAAGGCCGCCTCTTTTCCAAATCCTTATCATTTCTATTTATTACCACCGCACGGAAATAATTTATATACAATTGTTAAGCACAATAAAGTTCTTCAAAAAGAGATTGCTGCAATTTTCAAAGAGTATAAGTTGGACTTTGTGATGAAATCAAAGGAACGGGTTTTTGAAATTCAGAAAAAAATTAAAAATATCGTCACAAGTTTCCCCTACGTAGGTGTGGCCGATACATTACAACGTTATATTTTCCATTTAGCGGCTATTCAATCCAATAAAGATTCGGTTTTACTTTTTGAGGAACCAGAAGCTCATAATTTTCCGGCTTATATAAGACAGTTTGCTGAAGATGTGCTAGCTGATGAAAACAATAATCAATATTTCATAACAACGCATAGTCCTTTTATTCTCAATATTATTCTTGAAAAGGCTAAACGCGAAGATGTAGCAGTTTTTAAACTTGATTATAAAAATTATCAAACTACAGCCGAAGCTCTTTCTGAAAAGGAAATAGATGACTACCTCAGCTACGGCACAGATATTTTTTTCCAACTCTTGAAGTAAATAAGATGGAAAAGGAATATCGCATTCTTACTGAATGTTACATTGATTATATGATAATGCAAGCAATCTTAGGCTTTTCCCCTAATGATCAACATGCAGGAATAAATGATATTGGGATAAAACTTGAAAAAAATTATAAGGGAAGAAAAGCAGTTGTTTTGATTGATGATGATAAAATAAAAGCGAAGTTTCTCAATGATTACATATTGCAAAAAGAAAGTCGACAACTTAGAATAAAGTTGCTTAGACACAAAAAAGATCTACATTTTGCAATTCAAATTTCTAAAGCATCTGAATCTTGGATTTTGGAAGCATGTAAAATGGCAGGGGTTGATATAACTAAATACCGTTTACCAAATACAGCCCCTAAGCTTGCGGGAATCACAAAGTCAACTCACGCGTTTCAAGATACACGTTTGCAACAGGTTTTAAATACCCTGAGTCAAAAGAAATCAAAGCATTTCGAATGGATTCGTTCATGTGTGAATGAAATTCTTGTCGAAAAGAAATCGACATCTTCATCAAAACGCAAAAAGATAAAATGAATAAATCAGTTTCAATCATCGGCGCAGGCCTCGTTGGTTCACTACTTTCCATCTACATGGCCAAACGCGGCTACAAAGTGAATTTATTCGAACGTCGCTCCGACATGCGGAAGAATAGAATGAACGCGGGAAAATCCATCAACCTGGCTTTGAGCGATCGCGGATTTCGCGGGTTGGATGGAATTGGAATTGGTGATGAGATCCGCAAAATTGCAATTGCGATGAAAGGTCGTTTTATTCATAACGCGGATGGCACAACTGCTTTTCAGCCTTACGGAAAAGAGGGGCAGGCAATCTATTCGGTTTCACGCGGCGGAATTAATATGAAGCTGATGGACCTGGCGGAAGCACAGAAAAATGTGACATTGAAGTTTTCGGAACGCTGCGCGAATATTGATACCAAAGCTGGGAAAGCACATTTTGTAAATGAAGAAAATCATTCTGAAAGTGATATTGAATCAGATCTTTTTTTCGGATCGGACGGCGCATTTTCAGCAGCACGGTTGAGTGCAATGCTTTCGCATGATAGATTTGAATACAATCAATTTTATATTGAGCACGGCTATAAAGAATTGAATATTCCTGCCGGACCCAATGGTGAATTTCTGATTGAAAAAAATGCACTTCATATCTGGCCGAGAAAAAATTTCATGATGATCGCATTGCCGAATCTTGATGGAAGCTTTACCTGCACGTTATTTTTTCCATTCGAAGGCGAACAATCTTTTGCAAAGCTGAAAACGAAAGAAGATGTAAAAACATTTTTTGATCAGCAATTTCCTGATGCTGTTCCGTTGATGCCGACTTTGCTCGAAGATTATTTTGCGAATCCTTCTGCATCGCTGGTCACAGTAAAATGTTTTCCCTGGACATTCGACGATAAGCTTGCTTTGATTGGTGATGCTGCTCATGCCATTGTTCCGTTTTACGGACAGGGAATGAATTGCGGTTTTGAAGATTGTGTTGTGCTCGATGAACTTATTACAAAACACAACGAAAACTGGTCTGAAATATTTTCGGAATATGAATCGCTGAGAAAACCCGATGGCGATGCAGTTGCAGATCTCGCATTAAATAATTTCATCGAGATGCGCGATAAAACGGCTGACCCGAAATTTCTTTTGCAGAAAAAGATCGAAGCCCGTTTCAGTGCAAAGTACCCGGATAAATGGATTCCGCTTTATTCCATGGTGACTTATTCTCCGCAGATACGTTATTCCACTGCGATGAAAGAAGGCGCACGCCAGGAAGAAATCATGAAAAGCATTATGTCAATGCCGGGTATTGAACAAAAATGGGATTCGGACGAAGTTGAAAAAGCTATTTTGACCAAAATCTGATATTGCCGGTTTGGTAAATATGATCTAATTTTCTCCTGAATTTAACCAACCTCTTCCCATGAAAAAAATATACTTTGCCGCACTAATAAGTGTGTTCATTTGCTTTTCTCTTTTATTATCCGCACGAATGAATGCACAGGGATGCGTTGCAGTCCGCCCGATGAGCTGTTCAGGAGTTGGTTATGCCAACGGTTCCGCTTTACTTCCAAAGGGACATTTCCAGCTTTCAGCAACCTACCGTTATTTTAAATCCTATAAACATTTCCGCGGGGATGTTGAGGAAGAACAACGAGTGGAAGACGGAACCCAAGTGATCAACACCGCTCATTCTATGGATATTGGTTTGACGTATGCAATCACCAGCCGTTGGAATATTTCACAGAATATTCCATTGATCTATTTTGATCGTTCTTCTTTATACGAGCATTATGGAAACGCCACCAACACGAATCCTGATCAGAAAAGATTTCATACCGGGGCTGCTGGTGTAGGCGATATACGTTTCACTGCAAGTTACTGGCTGATAAAGCCTGGAAAAGATTCTTCAGGAAATATTTCTATCGGCGGCGGAATCAAATTGCCAACAGGAAATTCTTATGTAACAGATGAGTTTCACAGAAGAACTTCTGACGGACGTGATTCTACCGTTCTGAAACCGGTTGATCAATCTATTCAGCTTGGCGACGGCGGTTGGGGTTTCGTAATTGAAACACAGGGATTCCGCAAATTCGGAAAACGCTTTTCAGGATATTACAATGGCTTTTATATGCTTAATCCGCAGAACGTGAATAAAACGCCAAACCGTTCGCCGCTTGCAACAACCGGAGATAATGTGATCACAAACTTCCATTCTATTGCGGATCAGTATATGTTCCGTTTCGGAATGAATTTCCAGGTGTTGCATGACAAAGGTTTATTTGTAAGTCTTGGTGGCCGTGCAGAAGGAATTCCTGCTAAAGACCTGCTTGGAAAAAGCGACGGTTTCAGAAGACCAGGATACATCATTTCTGTTGAGCCGGGATTGAATTTCCAAAAAGGCAATCACACGTTTGTATTGAATGTTCCTGTAGCACTTTATCGTAATCGTGTAAAAAACACATACGATCTGGCAGATCCGGACGGCCTTCGACATGGTGATGCAGCTTTCGCAGATTACCTGATCAACTTTACGTACCTCTACAAATTTGGAAAGTCGCACCACGATATGTAGAATAACGGAATTGTTAAAAGAGTAAAGGGTGATTGGTAAAAAGGAGGAAGGTTAAACTGATTTCTTTTTATTGATCACCTTTTTTATTGCAAGAAATTAATCAAACTTACCCATGCGCCATTCAGGCTTTAATTTTCTATTGTCACTTGCAGCATGTATGTGTTTGTTGTTTTCGTGCAGTCAGGAACAAGAGTCTGCGCAAGCTGATGTGAAGAAGGAAGACACCATTATTCAAAAGCAGGCGGGGGTAGAAGAAATCTATTTTGAATCCACTTCGCCAAATGCAATGCGCGCTACTCCTTTATATGAGTATTTAAAATTCACTTTTCAGAACGATTCTGTTTGGGGACATGGAGCAGGGGATTTTATGCAAGGTTCGGCGCCGTGGAAAATCTTTTTCAGGGGGAAATTGATAAGTGACAACAGCATGAAACTTTATGTGACCTATTATATTGAAGATAAAGTTGCGAATGGGACAACGGAGGTATGGACGATGGATAAGAAGAAAGGACGTTTGTACAGGAAAGGGTGGGCTGCATCAAAAAGTGGAATGGGAGCGGAGGAATATCACTGGGTTGAGGCTGCTGACATTCCGAAAGATTTTTTAGGTCAGATTCAGGGGAAATAGTTTTGGTGTGGAACAGATAGCTTAAATAGCTGTGACGAATTTCAGCGGGCTATGCGTCTTTAATTAATAGCAGGGAAATATTATCAATCCTCCTGCGTTATTTGCATGATGAAGTCAAATCAGCTTAAGCTTAGCATTGATCAACCTTGTTCCACAAACTGGGATGCGATGAACGCAAATGATGGGAACAAAAAATTCTGCACTTCTTGTAATAAGGCAGTGACAGATTTTACCACTATGGCAGATGACGAGCTGATTCGTTTTATGCTGAAGAATAAAGCTGTTTGCGGAAGATTAACCGATGATCAGCTCAATAGAACCTTTGATATTTATCCAAAAAAGGAAAGCACGTTCAAGCTGACACAATTGCTTTTGCTTCCTTCTTTTTTATTGAGCATTCCCGGTTTTGCCCAGCAAATAAAAGAAAAACAGGTTGCTTCTACCGTTATCGTTCCGCAAAAAAACACTGCAGATCCGCAGGGAAATCGCATGATAACAATCAACGGTAATGTCCAATTTCAAAATATTTACAACGATTCTTTGCAACCCATTCGTACAGTTGTTCTTATTACTAATGGTCGCGATTCCGTGAGTAAATTTTCAGGCCTTGATGGGAATTATTCAATCGCAATTTCGTGCTTCGATACAGATTCAATTACAATCTCCGCCTGGGAAAACGGAACGGATGAATTTAAGACAACACTAGTTCCGCAGGTTGGAATAGAATCTTTTCATCTTGATATCTTTCTTCATCTCAATATTCCAGCTTTCAAACCAGAGTACATTACCAGTATTGGAGGGATTCAGGCATCAATTGGAATTCCGATGTCAAGAACCCGCTCCTTCTTTTACCGGCTTTTCCACCCCTTCAGGTTCCTGAAATTCAAGTAAGCAAACCTCTTCTAAAAAAAACGCAGCTTTTTTTGATTAAGTGTCAATAGACATTGTATTACTGTATAAACACTTTATACATAATGCAAATAGCTTTGCTATGTACACAACGATCAAAAAAACTAACCCTAAAGTTGTGTTCAGCCCCGGCCATGGAAGAGAAAAATACGAAATCGTACATCATTTATACGGGGCTTTCGCTCCTTGGACTTTTTTGTGTTTTTTTCTTTGCCGGGTTTTTGAATACGTCGCTGCCATTTGAGCTGAAGACGATAGATTCGAAAAGTGTTTTGGCCGGGACATATAACGAAGGCGAAAAAGATAAGCAGCAAATCGCTTTCCCGCTGTTGAATGAAAAACGAATACGCTTTAAAGACAGCACAATTTTCATGTGCACCGATTATGCTTATTTACAAAGCAAAGTGTGCAGGAAAGACACGAGCATTAAAAAGCTTTTGTTAATCGGCGATTCGCAAACGGAGTATTTGAAAAGTCCCGTTTACAATTATTGCCTGAATAACAATTACCAGCTCGTTGCTACTGTTGTTTGGTATAGCTCCACTACAGTAGCATGGGCGACGAGTGATACACTGGATCAATTCATTGAAAAATATGATCCTGATTTTGTGATCATCGCTCTTGGATTGAACGAACTTTTCATTCCGAATTTTGAATCGCGGCGAAAGCATGTCAGGGCAATTACGAAAACAATTGCCGATAGAAAAATCCCTTATTACTGGATCGGGCCTGCTGCTTGGACGAAAGACCAGGGAATTGTGAATGTGTTGAACGAGGAACTTGGCAATTCATTTTATCCTTCACAAAAACTGGTATTACAACGGGCTGCTGATAAAAGACATCCGTCAAGAGATGGATCAAAAGTTTGGTTTGATAGTGTTGCAGTGGCAATGACAAAAAGCACCCCGCTTTCATTTGTAAATAAAGTGAGCGATTATAAAGAGCCCAAACAAAGTCCGACGATCTGTCTTGGTCTGACAAAGCACAACTAAAATGACAGACTGGGCTTCCCTCAAAAATTTGTTCTGGCATTCCACGAACGAACCTTTATTATTTCATTCCGGCTTATTCCTGTTCCTGTTCAGTTTATTTCTCGTCTTCTATTCATTTGTATCAGAGAAAAAAAATGCAAGGAATCTTTTCATCATCCTCTTCAGCTTTTATTTTTATTACATGACGAGTGGGATTTTTATTATCCTGCTGGTCACAACCATTTCACTCGATTACTTTTTTTCGTGGCTAATAATAAAAGAAACAGACGAACGTAAAAGAAAGCTGCTGCTCCTCATTGGTATTTTATTCAGCCTTTCCTTTTTACTTTATTTCAAATACAGGAATTTCTTTCTTGCCAATTGCAACGAATTGCTTGGGACAAATTACCCGCTTTTTGAGTTGATTCTTCCCATTGGCATTTCATTTTATACGTTTCAATCCATCAGTTTTTTGGTTGATACGTACAAACGGAAAATAACGCTTCCGAAATATTCCGAGTACCTCATGTACATGTCGTTCTTTCCGCATCTTATTGCCGGTCCGATTGTAAGAGCCGCTGATTTTCTGCCACAGGCCGCGAAGAAAATTTCGATTTCAAAAGAAAATGTAAACGAAGCTTTTTTCCTGATTTCGAAAGGACTGATTAAAAAAGCGATCATTGGAGATTTCATTGCGCAGTACGCCGACATTGTTTTTTCGCAACCGGAAGGATTCTCAGGAACAGAACATTTATTCGCGACGCTTTGTTATACGTTCCAGATCTTTTTTGACTTCAGCGGTTATACGGATATTGCGATCGGCGTTGCATTGCTGCTGGGATTCCGGCTTGGTGTGAATTTTCTTTCTCCTTACAAAGCAATAAGCATTACTGATTTCTGGCGGCGCTGGCATATTTCACTTTCTTCCTGGCTGCGCGATTACATTTATATTCCGCTTGGAGGAAATAATAAAGGCCTTGCGCTTCAGCTGCTTTTCCTTCTTGTCACAATGCTCATCGGCGGATTCTGGCATGGCGCTGATTGGAAATTTGTTTTCTGGGGAGGTGCGCATGGATTGTTGCTTATCAATCATAAGCTGTACCTGAAATTCACATCCCATTTTTCGGAAAGCAAAACGGTTTACCTGAAACCTTTTTATTGGCTGCTGACGTTTTCATGTGTGGCGTTATTATGGATTCCTTTCCGCGCATTGAGTCTGAATGATTCTTTTATCATGTACAGAACGATCTTCAGCGATTTTAGTTTTGATACAATGTTCCAGGTGATGGAAAATAATCCGTTGCTAATGGTTGTTTTCGGAATCGGAGTTTTGCTTGCACTTTTGCCTTCCAGGCTCAAGCTTGTCATCAGGAATACGTATGATAAGTTTCATTTTACAGGAAAGATCGCAGTGTTCGCTGTTATCATTCAGCTCATCATTCAAATGCGCACCGCAGATGTTCATCCATTCATTTATTTTGATTTTTAGAAGATGAAGAAACACTGGGTTGCACTTTTTGTTTTGATAAATTTATTCTCTTGCGTGGCGGCGCAGCAGGAAACTGTTATCAATGCGAAATATAATTTTATTCAGAATGACAGCGCCTTGAAAATGGTGATGAATAAACTGAACCGGTTGAAAAATAATGCTGATTCAAATTTTGTGGTTGCGCATTTCGGCGACTCGCATATCCAGGGTGATAATTTTTCCGGTGTGATCAGAAATAATTTTCAGCAGGCGTTCGGATCAGGAGGAGAAGGAATTCTTTTTCCTTATTCCGTTTGCAAAAGTTTCGGCCCTAAAAATCTGGCAACTAAAATCACCGGAACCTGGAGTTTTGCCACCCTGTTGAAGAATCCTGAAAAATATCAGATCGGTGCGACGGGCTATACACTTGTGACAAAAGATAGAACCGCGGAAATTTCATTTATTTATTCTCCGACAGGCGGAGTTCAATATGGCAACAATAAAATTTTCGAAACGGTTACGATCTGGCATAGCAGTAATAACTTTCGTTTGAGATTAGTAAATAACGGAAGTGCGGATGCCATTTATCCTGATTCCATAAGAAGCAGCAATGGTTTATATCGCACGATCATTACCAACTATCGTATCGGTTCAGAGCTTAAGCTGCAATTTGAAAGTAAAGGGTCGGAAACAATTTTCAATTTCCATGGAATAAGCTTTGAAAATCAATCGCAACACGGATTGCAATACAGTCATTGCGGTGTAGTGGGCGCGACATTTACGCAACTCATCGCGCAGCAGGAATTTACAATTGCACACTTGAAAGAAATGAAACCAGATCTTCTTATTTTTTCTTACGGCTCAAATGAATCGTATGCCGCCGATCTTGACCTGAACGAATATTATCAGAAAGTACTGAAGTTCATTCAGCGCATAAAAATTGAATTTCCAAATGCAGGAATAATTTTCACGAACACACCTGACACGCGTTCCGGCAACAGGATTCCGCCCAATACAAAAGCGATCAACGAAAAACTGAAACTCATCGCGACAGAAACAAATGCTGCTTATTGGGATTTAAATGCAATTATGGGTGGAACCAATTCCATTTTTTATTGGTTGAAGAATGGTTTGGCGGGAAAAGATCAGCTGCATTTTACGAAATCCGGCTATCGTTTGCAGGCGAATTTATTTTCACTGGCTTTCCTTGAAATTTATAATGAGGAATTCAAAACCATTCAGTCGTTTTGTGATACGCTGCAAACGAAAATTGAAAAGCAATTGAACCCGCTAAATGACATCCCGAAATTCACAGAACAAACCATTACAAATCCTGCGCAAAGCGAACAAACTCATTTTGTAAAAAAAGGAGAAACGCTTTCCATAATTGCCCTTCAATATAAAGTGACGGTAAAGCAATTATGCGAATGGAATGGAATTTCGGAAAAGAGCGTAATTCAAGTAGGACAGAAACTTGTGATCAGGAAAATATAGAAACTTGTCTGAAAAATTCTCTGCGTTTTATTTTCTGAATAGTTCCAGGTATTCTTCAAAAATAAAAATACGGTTACGCTTGTAGCCTGTTTTTTCTTCCAGGATATTCAGCCTGACAAAATCTTTTACAAGTGCATTTGCAGTCGGTTTTGACGTTTTCAGTTCGTCGATGAGATCACTGACCGTGATGACTGGTTTTGTGCAAATGTAATCGAGCATTTTTCGGGCAAGCGGAGAACGTTTTCCGAGTGTTATGATTTTCTCTTCTTCAATCGTTTTCCTGAGCGCGAGAATGGAATCAAAAACGGCAATGCTTTTATCAGCAGTTTCTATTACGCCGGCAAGGAAAAATTTTATCCATTGAATAAGATCATTTTTCGTTCTCACGCCTGTAAGATTATCATAATACAGTTGCCGGTTCCGTTCGAAGAAATCGGAAAGATATAACGATGGTTTTTTTAAGATCCGGTTGCTTACGAGATATAGCGTGATAAGTAAACGACCGAGTCTTCCGTTTCCATCCAGGAAAGGGTGAATAGTTTCGAACTGATAATGTGCAATTGCGATTCTTATTAAATGCGGAACATGAATTTTCCTGTTGTGCAGAAATTTTTCCAGGTCGCTCATCAGCGCTTCCACTTCGGTATGATGCGGAGGAACATAAACTGCATCTTTCAGTGAAGATCCGCCAATCCAATTCTGGGATCTTCTGAATTCGCCGGGCGCCTTATGTGTTCCGCGCACATCTTGCATCAGCAGCTGATGTGTTGCTTTTAATAAACGATTGGACAATGGCAATGAGTCTAATTCTGCAATCGAAAAGTTCATTGCACGGATGTAATTCTGCACTTCCTGCCAATCGTCGCGCCCTTCCTCATTCACCTGGAATTTGCTCAATACAGCTTCTTCCAGCTGTGTCTGCGTTCCTTCGATTTTGCTTGACGTGGTTGCTTCTTTTACAATATGCATGCGGATAAAAATTTCAACATCCGGAATCATCAGAGAATAGACATTCAATGCGCTTACTTTGCCCGTGGCTTCTTCGAGCAGCGTGTTGATTTCCGGAGAAGTAATTATCCATTCAAGGTTAATTTTCTCCGGCGCAAAACTTTTGTAACCGATCTGAGAAAGCAGTTGCCCGGAAGTAAAATTTCGGATATCCATACAGCAAACTTAACTATAAAATGGCATAGTTAAAGAAAATTGAGTAAAATTAACTATGATAATTTATAGTTAAGGCACACCCCTGTTTTTTTTCTAAGTGAAACGAGTTGACGTTATGCGTATTGCTTGCATATCAGCACGTTCTGATAATAATTGCCGAAATTCAACCTCAAATTCATGGAATTACTCAATAAAATCCTATCTTCGCATCCCTTTTGTCCGTAGGACTCCCTTAGGAAAAGAGGAAAAACTAAAACTAACCAACATGTACGCTATCGTAGAAATAGCCGGGCTCCAGTACAAAGTGTCGCAAAAACAACGCGTTTTTGTGAACCGCCTTGAGGCTAATGAAGGCGACTCTATCGAAATCGGTAAGGTCCTTCTCATTGATGTTGACGGAAAAATCACCGTCGGATCACCAATAATTGACGGCGCAAGAATTGCTGCCAAGGTCATTTCGCATTTGAAAGGCGACAAAGTGATCGTTTTCAAAAAGAAACGCCGTAAAGGCTATCGCAAATTGAACGGGCACCGTCAGTCATTAACTGAACTTCTTATCCAAGGAATTCTCGGAAAAGGTGAAAAGCTTTCTGCTGAACAAGGCAAGCTTGAAATCGCTTCTATCCTTGAACTGAAAGAACGTTCACGTTTGAAGCCAACTAAAAAGGTTTTCGTTCAACAGGACGAAGAAGTTGAAGAAGTAGTAGAAGAAAAACCGAAAAAAGCAGCTAAGAAAAAAGCAGCAGCTCCAAAAGAGAAAAAAGAAGCCGCTCCAAAAGAGAAAAAAGCAGCAGCTCCGAAAAAAACAACAAAGAAAAAATCAGAAGAATAAACAGTTGAAGCGTTCAGGGTTTCGGGGTTAAGCTCAACACGGAACACAGAACACGAAACTCATAACTCATAAGTCATGGCACATAAAAAAGGTGAAGGTAAAGTAAAGAACGGCCGCGAATCCGAAAGTAAGCGTCTTGGTATCAAGATCTACGGCGGTCAATTCGCAGTAGCGGGTAACATCATCGTGCGTCAGCGCGGAACACGTCACTTCCCGGATGCAAACGTTGGAATGGGTAAAGACCATACACTGTTTGCTCTTGCTGATGGTGTTGTTACGTTCAAGAAAAAACGTGATGACCGTTCGTACGTTTCGGTATTACCTGCGAAAGCGGAGTAAAACAGGAGCAGGAAAGAAGAGGCAGAAGGCAGTCAAAAAGTCTTGTCAATTCCCGTGGACTTTGTTCGCGGGAATTTTCTTTTTCCTGCTAATCTTAAAAAAACAAAAAAAGTCCTTTCCTGCCGCCTGTCTCCTTTTTGTCTGCTCCTTCCGAGAGGCAAATCATTAACTTTACTAACCAAAATACATCTTCAAAAAAAGTATGTTACAGCTAAATACAATTCGCGATCAGAAAGAAGAAGTGATCCTTCGACTGAAAAAAAAGAATTTCAATACAGATGTCATCGAACAGGTTTCTGCGATCGATGGGGATCGCCGTAAAACACA
This sequence comes from Bacteroidia bacterium, assembly GCA_039918435.1. Taxonomy (GTDB): domain Bacteria; phylum Bacteroidota; class Bacteroidia; order Palsa-965; family Palsa-965. The sequence continues at coordinate 20,050 of JBDSHN010000021.1, forward strand.
GGCGGAACTCGATGCGATTAAGGCGGAAGGAAATGTGATCTCGAAACAAGTGGGTGAGCTGATGAAAGGCGGGAAAAAAGCGGAAGCAGATGAGCTGAAAAACAAAAGCATCGCGCTGAAGGAAACCGAGAAAAAATTGCAAGACATTCTCAATAAGATCGAAGAAGAAACGCACAATCTTTTGGTGCTGATTCCGAATGTTGCGAATGAACAAGTACCAGCAGGAAAAACACCGGAAGAAAATAAAACCGTTTTTGAACACGGTGAATTGCCCAACCTTCCTGCTGATGCAAAACCGCATTGGGAGCTTGCAGCGCAATATGACCTGATCGATTTTGAATTGGGAAATAAAATTGCAGGCGCAGGTTTTCCTGTTTACAAAGGGAAAATGGCAAGGTTGCAACGTGCACTTATCAACTTCTTTCTTGACCGGGCAACTGCAGCAGGCTACATGGAAATTCAGCCACCGATTTTAATTAATAAAGAATCCGGTTTCGGTACAGGCCAGCTTCCCGATAAAGAAGGGCAGATGTATCATGTCGGCATCGATGATCTTTATTTAATTCCTACTGCTGAAGTTCCGATCACAAATATTTACCGTGATGTGATCCTGAAAGCGGAAGATTTTCCAATTAAAAATTGTGGTTACACACCTTGTTTTCGCCGTGAAGCAGGATCTTACGGTGCGCATGTGCGCGGATTGAACCGTTTGCATCAATTTGATAAAGTGGAAATCGTGCAATTGGCGCATCCTTCCAATTCCTACAAAGTGCTGGAAGAAATGCGTGAGTATGTTGCAGGATTATTGAAAGAACTCGAATTGCCATTCCGCATACTTTTACTTTGTGGCGGCGATATGAGCTTTGCATCTGCCATGACCTACGACATGGAAGTGTTTTCCGGCGCACAGAAAAAATGGCTCGAAGTTAGTTCTGTTTCTAATTTCGAATCGTTCCAGGCGAACCGTTTGAAATTGCGTTTCCGTGAAGGAACTGAAAAGCCGCAACTGGCGCATACTCTCAACGGCAGCGCCCTCGCTTTACCGCGGATTGTGGCGGCGTTGCTGGAGAATAATCAAACACCGCAAGGAATCAACATCCCGAAAGTGCTTCGACCTTATACCGGCTTTGATATAATCAATTAAACTACGTGCCTCCGTGTCTCCGTGGCTTTTTTTCGTCACAGCGCGACAAAGGCAAAAAATAATGAAGCTGAATCTCATAGCCGGAATTTTTCTCATCACCACGATTTCTTCTTGTGTGCGGGAAAAGCATGAGAAAGAATTAACAGAGATAAATTCACTTCGCGCAGAACTTTTAAAAACCGATTCGCTTTTAAATAAAACAGACCTGGAATTTGCAGAACGAATGGCGGCAGAGGTAAAGAACAATACGCAATTCATTCAGTTCAATCTGAAAAAATTGGGTGATACGGTAGATTTCAAAACCTATAAGCTGCTGAGCAATTATGGATCGCTGCTTCCTGCATTTGAGAAAGTAGCAGAGAATCACAAGCATCTTTCTTCCGCGATTGATTCGACAAATAAAAGCCTGGACAACCTTGCGCATGATTTTGAGAAAAATACACTTGCGAAAAATCTGTCTCCTGAAACCTGCATTCAGCAGGAAAAAGAACAAGTGAACGGGATGTACGAATTTGCAGGTACAATGCGTTCTTCTTTAAGCAGGGCCAAAGCAGGTTATGATACGCTTGCGCCGAAAATTGCGGAATACATGAAAACGCTCAACCAAAAGCTGGCGGAGAAACAAGGTAATCTGAACTTCAATTAAAATGAGACAACTAAAAAATATTCCGGCCAAAAGCATTTTGCTTTTTATGCTGTTGGCATTTTTGTCAATGCCCGGCGTTGTCTTTGCGCAACCTTCCGACCCGACAACGGATGAGCAGCTTGCAGCACATTATTACCAGTCTGGCGAATACGACAAGGCGGTAGTCTATTATGAAAAGCTTTACGAGAAATCGGCTGTCAGTATTTATTATGAATACTACCTGAATTGTTTGATCCTTACAAAGAATTATAAGAAGGCGGAGAAGATTGTAAAAAAACAAAGCAGCCGTAATCCGGGTGATCTTACCTATCGTGTGGATATGGGAAGAGTTTACCAGGCGCAAGGCGATGATGCAAAAAAGACAAAAGAATTCCAGGGTGCAATTGATGCGATCACGTCAGGCACAAGCTCGAATAGTATAATTGATCTTGCAAATGCTTTCCTGGGTTTGAATGAAACCGATTTCGCAATTGCTTCGTTGCTAAAAGGAAGAAAAGTGCTGAAAGGAATTTATTCATTCAATATCGAACTTGCGGAAGTGTATTCGGCTAAAAAAGATTACGCTTCCATGGTCAACGAATATCTTGACATGCTCGATGAAAGTACAAATTATCAGCAGCAGGTAAGAAATAATCTGCAGGCAAAAATGGACGCTGATCCGGAGGATAAAATTGCAACGGTGCTGAAAACGGAATTGATCAAACGTTCACAGAAAAGTCCTGATAAAACCATCTGGCCCGAAATGCTCATGTGGTATTATATGCAACAGAAGAATTTTTCTGCTGCGCTGGTACAGGCAAAATCTGTTGACAAACGAAAGCATCTCGACGGCGATAAGGTAATGGAGCTTTGTGAAACCGCAAGGTCAAACGGAGATTACGCCGCTGCCGCTGATGGATATGATTATGTAATTTCTCTTGGCGAATCAAGCTATAATTTCCGTCGTGCGCGTATGGAAAAAATCAGCACGCGTTATGAAGAAATAACTGTCGGAGGAATTTACGCTTCTGCTGATTTAATTTCGCTCGAGACAGAAATGAATGTTACGCTGGATGAACTTGGCCGTGATGTGCGGACAGTTTCGCTGCAAAAAAACCTGGCTCATTTGGAAGGATTTTATCTTTTTAAAACAAAAGCAGCAATTGCCTTGTTGGAAAACACAATTGCCCTGAAGGATATTACACCAAAAGATCAGGCCGAATGTAAATTGGAGCTGGGTGATATTCTTCTGCTCGACGGACAAGTGTGGGAAGCATCTTTACGTTATTCGCAGGTAGAAAAAGCATTTAAGTTCGAGCCGATCGGGCAGGAAGCAAAATTCCGGAATGCAAAAATTGCTTTTTACATTGGCGATTTTAAGTGGTCGCAGGTGCAGCTCGATGTTTTGAAAGGCGCAACTTCCAAATTGATTTCAAATGATGCGATGTATTTATCGTTGCTCATTACTGATAATCTTGCACTCGATAGCAATCCGGATCCGTTGATGAAATTCGCGCACGCCGACCTGATGTATTTCCAGAACCGTTTTGATTCGGCAGTTATTGATCTTGACAGCATTGATAAAAACTGGCCCGGTCATGCTTTGGAAGATGATGTGCTTTTCAAGCGTTACCAGATTGCCATGAAGCAGCAGAAATGGACAGAAGCTGCAACACATCTTGCGAAAATTATTTCAACTTATCCTGATGATATTCTCGGTGATGATGCAACATTTTATCTTGCCGAATTGTATGAAAATAAAATAAAGGACAAAGAAAAATCAATGCAGCTTTACCAGGATGTTTTTATTAAATATCCAGGAAGCATGTTTGCTGTTGATGCAAGAAAAAAATACCGGCAGCTTCGCGGTGATAAAGTAGAATAAATAAATCTCCGCGTCTCTGTACCTCCGTATTTTTTTTGCCACAGATAAAAGAATAAAGTAAAAATAAGTATGATCATTTATAACGTAACAGTAAATGTAGAAGATACTGCTCATGACGAGTGGTTTACCTGGATGAAAAAAATCCATATCCCCGAAGTAGTTGGAACAGGCTGTTTTTCTTCCGGCTCGATGTATAAGCTTCTGGTAGAAGAACATTCCGGCACTAGTTATTCCATCCAATACCGCGCCCCGAACATGCACGCCATCCAGATCTACTTCGATAAATTCGCCCCACAAATGCGCGGAAAAGCTGAAGAAAGTTTCGGAGGAAAATTTACTGCATTCAGAACGCTTTTAGAAGAAGTATAATTATTTTTTAATCACCAATCACCTTTCTTGAGAAAAGACGCAGGCAAAAAGGCGGCAGGCGGCAGAATTTTTTTTTACCAATCATCTCCGCCAAGGCGGGCACCTAGTCATTAAATTCCTTTTTGTGAACGTTCGCGCTAAAAAACATCTTGGTCAGCATTTCTTACGCGATGAAAATATCGCACGAAAGATCGCGGAAAGTCTGAAGCATACCGATCGTTATAAGAAAGTATTGGAAGTTGGTCCCGGAATGGGCGTGCTTACCAAATACCTGCTTGCGAATGAAAATTATGAAACGTGGGCAGTGGAAATTGATCGTGAGTCGGTAGCGTATCTCGAAGAAAATTATCCGCAGCTGAAAGAAAGAATTATTTCCAAAGATTTTCTGCGTTACGATCTTTCCGAGACTTTCACTGAACCATTCGCAATCATTGGTAATTTCCCTTACAATATTTCCACGCAAATTCTTTTCAAAGGATTAGAGCACCGCAACCTCGTGCCTGAAATGGTAGGCATGTTTCAGAAGGAAGTGGCCCAGCGCTTAGCATCCAAACCCGGCAGCAAAGTCTATGGCATCATCAGCGTTTTATTGCAGGCATGGTATAAGATCGAATATTTGTTTACAGTCAGCGAACATGTTTTTAATCCGCCGCCGAAAGTAAAATCAGGTGTCATCCGACTCACAAGAAATGATGTGAATGAATTGGCCTGCGATGAAAAATTATTCGTTGAAGTAGTCAAAGCTGCATTTAACCAACGCAGGAAAACATTGCGGAATGCTCTTCATCCTTTTGATATTATTCCAGGAAATGAAGGCCATGTTTTTTTTACTATGCGAGCCGAACAACTCTCTGTGGAAGAATTTGTTCAGCTTACTTTGCTTGTCAGGAAAAAGAGTTCTTAGTTCGGTGTGTTTAGTTCGGAGTTCCGGGTTCCGCGTACGGAGTTAGTTTAGAGAAAGAAGCAAATTTTTGTTAGAATGGAAACCTTAACTTTGCACCCGGAATTGAGTTGTCAGTTCGGAGAAATTCATTCTTAACTCCGAACTAAAAACTCCAACGAAGAACTAAAATGGCTTTCGAGGTAACAGACATTTTTCTTGATGAATTGCGTGAGGCATTGTCTTCGGGCAATACTGATGCTGTGCGTGAACTTCTCGAAGAGCTTCACCCTGCCGACGTTGCTGAAATTCTTAATGACCTGGAAGATGATGAGGCGGTTGCTGCATATAAATGCCTCGATGAAGAAGTTGCTGCTGAAGCATTGCTTTTGCTTGAAGAAGATAAGCGCGAACAAATTCTCGAAGGACTTTCTTCCAAACAAATTGCAGAGCAGCTTATCGACAATCTTGATTCCGATGACGCTGCCGATGTGCTTTCTGAACTTTCGGATGCGCAGCAGGATGAAGTTCTTTCACACGTAGAAGATGTTGACCAGGCGAGTGATATTGTTGACCTTCTTAATTATGATCCGGATACCGCAGGTGGTATCATGGCGAAAGAGTTGGTGAAGGTGCACCTGAATAAAAACGTTTGGGAATGTGTGCGCGAGATCAGGAAGCAATCGGAAGAAGTTGAAAATATTTATACCATTTATGTTGTTGACGACGACGAAAAACTGGTCGGGCAGCTTTCATTAAATAACCTGCTGACAAAAAATCTGCGCACACCGATCCTTGAAGTGTATACGCCTGATTTCAGGAGTGTAAAAACGCATACGCCAGCCGAAGAAGTTTCGATGCTCATGGACCGTTATGACCTTGTGGTTATTCCTGTAGTCGATAGCCTGGGAAGATTAGTCGGACGCATCACGTTTGATGATATGGTCGACGTAATTCGTGAAGAGAATACAGAAGACGTTCAAAAAATGGGCGGTGTGGAAGCACTGACGGAGCCTTATATGGCAACGCCTTTCTGGCAAATGATCCGTAAGCGTGTTGGCTGGCTGGTTATTCTTTTCGTCGGAGAAACGCTTACTGCAACGGCCATGTCATTTTTCGAAGACCAGATTGCAAAAGCAGTGATCCTCGCGATCTTTGTTCCGCTGATCATTTCCAGCGGAGGAAACAGCGGTTCGCAGGCAACATCATTGATCATCCGTGCGCTTGCATTGGGAGAAATTACGGTGCGTGATTGGTTGAAGATCGTGAAGAAGGAATTTCAATCGGGGCTTGTGCTTGGAATTATTCTTGGTGTCATTGGATTTCTTCGCGTAGCGTTGTGGTCAAATTTTGTGCAGGATTACGGACCGCATTGGTTCATGATCGGCATGACGGTTGGCATCACGCTTATTGGTGTTGTATTGTGGGGATGCTTGTGCGGTTCATTGCTTCCGCTTTTATTAAAACGTCTTGGGCTTGATCCCGCAGTTTCATCCGCACCATTTGTAGCAACACTTGTTGACGTAACAGGCCTGATCATTTATTTCTCCATTTCAATTGTACTCCTGAAAGACCTTCTAGCAGAACATGTCGTACCGAATATTATTCCTTGACAGCAATCATCACCTGCTCATTGACACATTACATGCGAACGGTTTTGTGTGTGAGGAAGATTATGTCAGCACGAAAGAAGAAGTTCTTGCAAAAATTCCGGGATATGATGCCATCGTGATCCGCAGCCGTTTTAAAATTGATGCAGTATTTATTGAAGCAGCTACAAATTTAAAATGCATCGGACGCGCAGGTGCGGGAATGGAAAATATTGATGTTGCATTCGCAGAAGCAAGAGGAATAAAATGTGTTCATGCGCCGGAAGGAAACCGCGATGCAGTAGGAGAGCAGGCGATAGGAATGTTGCTGGCGTTAATGAATAATGTTTGTCGAGCCGATAGAGAAGTGCGTTCCGGGCATTGGATCCGCGAAGGAAACCGTGGTTACGAATTGCAGGGGAAAACGGTGGCAGTTATCGGCTACGGAAATATGGGAAGTGCATTTGTGCAGCGGCTGAAAGGTTTTGATGTAACTGTTCTTGCGTATGATAGATACAAAAAGAATTTCGGAACAGCTGATGTGAAAGAAAGCACGCTGGAAGAAATTTTTGAGCATGCAGATGTCATCAGCTTTCATGTTCCGCTTACTTCTGAAACCAGCTACATGGTGGATGATACTTTTCTTTCACAGTTTAAAAAACCGGTGTGGCTCATCAATACAGCACGCGGAAAAATTCTTGACACCAGCGCACTTGTACATTTTCTCGAACACGGAAAAGTGCGCGGAGCTTGCCTGGATGTTTCTGAATATGAAAGTCTTTCTTTTGAGAAGATGGATTTCTCAACGCTACCCGAAGCTTTTCAATATTTGATAAAGTCGGATAAAGTTATTCTTACGCCGCATATTGCAGGGTGGACGTTTGAAAGCAATGAAAAAATTGCGAGAATACTGGCAGAAAAAATTACAGATGCATTTTCTTAGAGTGGTACTTCCTCGAACTTGAAAGCATATTTCACCACTTCAGAAATATCCTGGCCGCGATCCATAATTTCTTCATCACCTTTTTCGTACGCCCAAATAATTGTTAATTCACTGCCGTAGCGCTGAATCAGTCTTTTCATTAAACCTATAATATGACGAATGGTGGAAGTATTAAAGTAAGTCATGAATATCCTGAACGTTACCTTTCCATTATGATCGATCTTGAACTGATCAACCCAATCATATAATGGTTGAAAAAACTCATCAGAATTTTCAGGAATGGAATTTCCTTTGATACATAACAAAGCAGTAGCAGCATCAAACTCGACGCCGGCAGTTCGTATTGTGTTCGTAATAATTAAAGGCTCAATCATAGTATAGGTAGCGTAAAGATCGGAAAAGGCAATCAATTATCGATAAAAATATTTGACTGTCAGCGCATTAAAGATTAAAAATGATCGTTGCAAATCCATGAATGATCGTTGAAATTTCCATAAACATCGATTCATCATGCGAAATGAATACTTCGCAGACAAAACAGTCAAGTAAAAATTGCCTTGTCTCAAATGCTTACGAACTAATCAAAGTTTGCTTTATGCAGTTTAATACAGACGAATTTTTATCGCATTAAAAGGCTTGAAATAAATTATCAACTAATTATTTTTCATCACAATCTGCACCGTGTAGCGGCTCTTCACTTCCAGGAAAATCTGCTTTCCCTCTGTAACGCGATCAATAGTTGCCTGGTCGTAATAACGGATCGTAACCAGCTCGGCATTCTCATTGTAAAGCACACGATAATTTTCACCTAATTGTTCTATCAATGCAGGAAGCTTCACCGCGTCATTATCAACGCTCACAGAAAAGCTGATCGCCGAATTCAGCATGACATTCATCTTCACACGATGTTTTGCAAACAACTCGAAAATGCCGCCGAGATTTTCTTCAACGATAAACGAAAAATCTTTTGGTGAAATGGAAAGCAGCACCTGGTCCACCTTAAAAATAAAACACGGCACAGGAAGATGAACCTGCTGCTCGTGAATTTTCGTCCCTTCTTTTGCAGGATCTAGAAATGAACGAACGAATAATGGGATTTTTTTATTCTGTAATGGTTTGATTGTTTTCGGATGAATAACCGTCGCGCCATAATACGTAAGCTCGATCGCATCCTGGTAGGTGAGTTGCGGAATTAATTTTGTTTCATCAAACCATTTCGGATCGGCATTCAATACGCCGGGAACATCTTTCCAGATCGTTACACTTTCTGCATTGAGGCACCACGCTAAAATTGCTGCTGTAAAATCAGAACCTTCGCGGCCGAGCGTAGTTGTAAAGTTTTCAGATGTAACACCAATGAATCCTTGCGTGATAATGATCTGCTCATTCCCGGATTTTAAGAAAGGAATTAATTCTTCGCTGATCATTTGTTCTGTCAACTGCCAATCCACTTTTCCTTCGCGGTAAGAATTATCTGTTTTAATAAAATCGCGGATGTCGAACCATTTGTTTTTTATGTTCGCTTCCATGAGATACGCGCTCACAATTTTACTGGAGAGTACTTCGCCAACCGAAACAATCTGGTCGTATTCACAATCGTAGGAATGAGTCGCATCTTCTTCTATTGCCCATTCCAACTCTACAAATGTGTTGTGGATTTCAGTAAAAACGGAATGGTTTTTATCAGCAAATAATTCTTCAATAATGTTGAAATGAAATTTGCGAATGCCCTCCAGGATTTCAGCAGCGTTTCCATTTTTGTAATAGAATGCATCACAAAGTTGCTCCAGCGCATTTGTCGTTTTCCCCATTGCTGAAAAAACAACAATTATGGGTTCACCGTTAAATCGGTTTAAAATTCCAGCTACATTTTTTACGGCATTGGCATCTTTGACTGAGGCTCCTCCGAACTTGAAGACTTTCATGAAAACGAAAGTACGAAATAGCAGTTGTCGTACGCCGCAAAGTAAAACTTAGTGCAGCTTAATTCTGTGCGACCAGTTTTTAGAAGGTCGTTCAATGAGCCACCAGAATAAAGTGGAAAGCATAATGGAGATCAGGATGGCAGAAAGCACTAAAGCGATCTTTACCGGGTAGCTGTCGTAAACGCTGGAATAAAAGAAAAGGAAATTGCTTCCGATAATTCCGTGCATAAGATAATAAGAATAGGAAATGTCGCCGAGACGATTGCCCACCCACGTATCCGTTCTTATTTTCCAGATAAAAAAGAAAGCGATGCTGGTAGAAATAATCACAGAAGGATCGCGGTAAAAATAATTCATGGTACCGACGGCGAACAGCCAGATCAGCATTTCCGGCGTTTCCATTTTTCCTGTATAAAACAGAAAAAGAATAAAACCAAGCAGGAAGCAAGGTGCAAACAAAGGAAGAAAAGCGGGATTGGTATAAAGTAATGGAGCAAAAAGGAAAAGGAGCAAAACCAAATAGCGCCAGATCCTGTTCTTATGCGAAAGCAGCGGGTAAAGAAAAGCCATCGCGAGGTAATACTGAAATTCAACAGCGAGTGTCCAGTACAATATATTGTACCATTCATATTTTCCGCCGGTGAAAGGAATAAGATAGCCGATATGAAGCAGCACTTTCGTCAGATCGAATGGATAAGGAAGATTCCAGATGTGCGCGAAGTAGGAGGAGATCAGAAGAATAACCACCATGCTGGCTAGGTAAGGCGGCTCAATACGAATGCTTCTTTTCAATAAAAATTTTCCGATAAGCGGGATCCTATAATTTCCTTTGTGCATGGAAAGTGGAATTACAAAACCGGAGATCACGAAGAAAATATAAACGCCTTGGCAGCCGTAAGTTCCGATGGCATGCGTCATTCCTTGCTCGTAAAACAGGTTGCCTTCTTTACCGGTAAAATAAATGTAATGGAAGATGCTCACCATTACAGCAGCAATTCCTCTCAGCAGGTTTATCTGTGGAAAATAGGATGAACTGCGAAATTGTCCGGACGAAATCATGCAGGGCGAAAGTACAAATTCGGCCACAGATTACGCAGCTTGCACAGATTAAATGAAGGCAACATTAGGCGGAGTGAAAATTAAAAATTAGCCGATGATGAAAATGGCTTGGATGGGGCATGATTAAAGCTGCTCCTCCGTTAACCGATAATTCATCCATTCTTTCAGGATTAACGGATGGTATTTTTCGTAAAATTTTTTTGCGGGCTCATTCCATTCGAGCACTTGCCATTCCATTCTTCTTGCGCCCCGTTCTTTACTTACTTTCATTACTTCTTCAAAAAGCATTTTGCCGATTCCGCTTCTGCGTTCCGACTGTGTTACAATAATATCTTCAAGGAAAACACATGGCCCTTTCCATGTTGAATATTTTATATAATACAAAGCGATGCCAAGTATTTTGTTTTCTTTTTCAGCAATGAAGCAATGAAATAGCGGATGTATGCCAAATCCATCGCGTTCAAGATCAGAAACAGTTACAACCACTTCCTGTGGCTCACGTTCATATTCAGCAAGCTCTTTTATAAGCGCAAGTGCACCGGGCATGTCGGACTTTTCAGCTTTTCGTATTTTGATTTCGGGCATCTTAGTAATTTAATTTGCACGAAATTACAAAGAGCAGTTGAAAGATCGCTAGCACTTTAGTCCATACTAATTGTTTAAACCCAATAACGGTATAATTGAAATTTCACCTTCCTTTTTTCAATTACCCAGTCACCATCCGCCGCGGCGGACACCCAGTTAACGGATTGCCTTCAGGAATATACAAGCACCTATGCAAACGGTACTTTAAATTCGTTTCCGATAACCAGTCAAAATTCCCATCTTTGTATTGAATCAACTATTTCCTCCTCCAATGAGCAAAGTCAAAACACTCGGCCAGTTTATTATTGAAAAGCAATCAGATTTTCCTTATGCAAAAGGTGAACTTTCCCGTTTGCTGAGAGATATCGGTATTGCAGCAAAGATTGTTAACCGTGAAGTGAATAAAGCAGGCCTTGCCGATATTCTAGGAGATGCAAATGAAGCGGGGGAAACAAATGTGCAAGGTGAAATTCAGAAAAAACTGGATGTATTTGCCAATGAACAATTCATTGCTGCGCTAAGTGTGGGCGGTGAAGTGTGCGGGATTGCTTCTGAGGAAAATGAAGAAATGATTATTGTTGACAGTCCGCAATCTAAAAATGCAAAATATGTAGTAGCAATGGATCCGCTCGATGGGTCTTCGAATATTGATGTGAATGTTTCTGTCGGAACAATTTTTTCAATCTATCGCAGGCTTTCTCTTGCTGGTCCGGGAAATGTTGAGGATTTTATGCAACGCGGCACAGAACAGGTTGCAGCAGGTTATATTATTTATGGTTCTTCGACCATGCTCGTTTATACAACCGGAAAAGGAGTAAACGGATTTACACTTGACCCTTCCATCGGAGAATTTTGTTTGTCGCACCCGAATATGAAAACGCCTGCATCGGCAAAAACATATTCGATCAATGAAGGCAACTATGTTCATTTTCCCGATGGTGTAAAAAAATATATAAAATATTGCCAGGAAGAAGACAAAGCAACAAAACGTCCTTACTCTTCCCGCTACATTGGTTCAGCCGTAGCAGATGTGCATCGCAATCTTATTACAGGAGGAATTTATATTTATCCGACCACTGCTTCTTCGCCAAACGGAAAACTTCGGTTATTATACGAATGCAATCCGATGGCATTTATCATTGAGCAGGCCGGGGGTAAAGCAACTGATGGCGCACATAGAATTATGGAGCTGGAAATTAAAACACTTCACCAGCGCACTTCTTTCTTCGCCGGTTCAGCAGACATGGTGGATAAAGCCTGTGATTTAATGCACAAGTTCTCTCCAACAGTTGCGAAAGTTAATTCCTGAATGTTGTAAATAATTTTTGTAAAAAATTCCGAAAACTATTTTATTTATAACGCTCGTTTCTTAAATGAGCGTTATAAATAAAATAAAATTCCCTGTAACTTTTAATTTAAGGACAGCGTCTTATGCCTGAAGTCACATTCAGCATAAACTAAATACATCCTTAAAATGAAAACAATTATTCTTTCACTGACAATTCTATTCTGCGCGTTCTCTGTTTGTGTTAATGCACAACCTGCTTTTATAGCTGAAAATAATGATCCGGCAATAGTAATGGGCACGGCGCCGGCTGCCATACAGGCCGGAATTTTTGAAAAGATCCAGCAGTGTATGCGCGTGCCGGAGAGCATGAAAACCAAAGTATCATCTGAACGTGTGCGTGTGGTGTTTACCATTGACGAAAATGGCAAAGCACATGTGCTCGATATTGGCACCCGCCGCCCGGAATTAAAAGCATCAGTGACCAGCCAGTTTGAAGCCATTGATTTCTCAGATTCGAAGGGAACAAATGGCCAGGAGTTTTCTATTTGGCTGAATTTCAAGGTGATGTAATTAACTTAGAAATGGCCTGTAACTAACATCTTCCTTCAATCGTCTTATCCCAAAGCAAATAAAAGATCCAAAATGAAAATCCTTATTTCCTCCATCGCATTATTATTCACGACTGCTGTTTTTTCGCAGACCATAACCGAAGTAAGAACTGTCGGTGATTTTACCGGCATCCGCACTCCCTGTGCTGTTCATGTTGAAATAACCAAGGGCAATATTTGTTCCGTTTCTGTTGAAGGTCCGCAGGACGAACTGAAAGATCTGAAAACAGAAGTGCTCGACGGTACGCTTACTATTTTCTGTTCCAATGTAGAAGATGTGAAAGTGAATGTCACCGTAAAGGATCTTCATAGGATCGATGTTACCGGTTCATCAAATACCACCACAACCAATAAGCTCATTGTAGATTCGTTATTTATTATTGGCTCCGGCGCTTCTTCTATGACGTTGAATGTGCAGGCTAACAGCATCAGAACAAATCTTAATGGTGCAAGCAATTTGAAAATTTCGGGAACAACAACGCAGCTTGATGTATTACTTTCAGGAGCTTCGCAGCTCAAAGCGTACCAGTTGGTTGCTGAAAAAGCAATAATCACTACAAGCGGCGCTTCCTCTGCGCATGTTACAGCAACTTCTTCCGTGGCAATTTCAACATCGGGCGCGTCTGAAGTGCATTACGATGGAAATCCGTCAGTGAAAAGCATCGCATCTTCAGGTGCAAGCTCTGCTTCTTCAAAAGAAGGACATACCAACACAAGCGATACCACAAGCATTCGTGTCGGAAAATATGATGTGCATGTAACCGAGAATGATGATGATGATGAACGTTCAAATCGTGAAAAGCATGCCGACGATAGCGACTTTGAGTTCTGGGAAGGAATTGATTTTGGTGTGAATGGTTACCTCACTGCTGATAATAAAATTGAGCTTCCGGCTGGTTTTGAATTTCTTGAGTTGAATTATGCACGATCTTATTTCTTCAGCTGGAATATGTTTCAGAAAAATATTCACATCTATCGTAATAATGTAAACCTTGGAACAGGATTTGGCCTGAGCTGGTATCATTACAATTTCCGTAACGCATACACACTCACACCGAATGCCGATTATCAAACTGCTACATTCGATTCTACGGTCACTTATTCACGCAATCGTTTAGGACTTACTTACATTAATGTTCCGCTTTTCCTTGAATTCAATACAAACAACAAGGATGCAGGAAATTCACTCCATATCGGCGGCGGAATGGAATTCGGATACAACGTATTCAATAATTTGCTCAAGCAGAAATATGAAGTGGACGGACACAGGATCAAAACCCGGCAGAAAGATGATTTTAATATTAATCCATTCCGATATGATGTGATCGGACGTATCGGCTATGGCAACTTTACTCTTTTCGGAAAATATTCGCTCTCTTCCTTATTTGAAAAAGGACATGGCCCTGTAGTCTATCCGTTCACTGCCGGAATTAATATCACTTTTTGAAATAAAACACAACATCCCCGCGTAATAAAACATCCGGATTCATTTAAGAATCGGGATGTTTTATTTTAATCCTTTCCTTAAATGGTACAGGGCCTGAATTACAGGAAAGTTTTACCTTTAAGAATTGGTTTCCCCAAAATGAATAAAAACCCAAGTGCAAAAATTGGATTGTGGCATAGCTACACCTCTTTAGTTTATCGTAATTGCGTTGGTGAAACCTCGGAATTAGCAGGTATGCAATACTGGCGCGATAAACTATTTGCAGCTATCATGGTTTACCTCTTGCCATTGAGTTACATGGCAGTCATTCCCGGAGTAATTATGTCCATAATCGGTGGCGCAGTTCCACTGGCCATTGCAGATAGTTTTATTGTCATATTCATCGCCGTGATTGCCCTCGTGCCTGGAATATCAATTCCTGCCCGTAAGATTCTTTTTATAATCCTCCTTTACCTTTCGTCAATAGTCCTTCTTTATTTTTTAGGCTCATTTGGTCCCGGGCTTTTATACTTGCTTGCAGTAACTATTTTTGTCATCCTCATTCTTCCGCAAAAATTTGCTTTTTATTCTATCGGAATAAACCTGGCAGTCTGTATTGTTTTCGCTTTTGCAATTCATTACAATTTAGTTGACAGGCATCTTGTCCCGGAAAATTCAATTGGCGGATGGATAGCGGTTTCTTCCAATGTCATTTTATTGAGCAGTGTAATGACTGTTTTGCTACCAATGCTTATTAATGGTTTGCAAAAAACAATTGATAAGCAAAAAATGCTTGAAGCGCAATTGAAGAAAGATCAAAAGGCATTATTGATTTCCCTCGATAAGGTAAAGTATAAAAATAATGAGTTGGAACAATTTGCATACATCGCCTCGCATGATCTGCAGGAACCCCTCAGGAGCTTATCGGGATTGATTTCACTGTTGAAAAAAAGGGGCAACGAGCAGCAGGGAAATGAGGAAATAATGAATCACATCCAGGTTTCTTCCGACCGCATGCGCTCACTTGTAACGGGTTTGCTTGAATACGCGCGGATCGGAATGGAAAAGAAAATGGATGTGGTGGATTGCAATAAAATTGTGGCAGAAGTAAAAGATAGTCTACAGGCCCTGATCTATGATAGCCATGCAGAAATTATCTTGCGGCCATTGCCTGTTTTGAATGCGTACCCGACAGAAATTAAACAGCTGTTTCAGAATCTTTTAACGAATGCAATCAAATTCAGCAAACCAGGAATTGCACCAAAAATAGAGATCGGTGCTACTTCTACGGATGAAGGAAAGCTGTTTTTTGTGAAGGATAACGGAATTGGCATCAGTCCCGAATTCAAGGATAAAATATTTATCATTTTCCAGCGGCTGCATACCCGTTCTCAATACGAGGGAACGGGAATCGGGCTCGCTTATTGCAGGAAGATAGTGGAGCTTCATAATGGCAGAATATGGGTAGAATCGGAGGAAGGAAAAGGAGCGACTTTTTATTTTAGCATACCTGAAAATATGGAATGATGAAAAGGAAGCTTGATGATATACTTTTAATTGATGATGACATGACAGTCAATTTCATGCATGGTGTTATTATTGAGAACGAAAAGATCACCAATTCCTTTCATGTTACCGAAACAGCCGAAGACGCTTTAAAATACCTTTCTTCCAACAAGCCTGATCTTATCCTGCTCGACCTGAATTTGCCGAAAACTGATGGCTGGGAATTTCTGGAACGGTATAAAAAAATGCTTCCTGCTACAGATCGTTCCCGCATTATTGTTTTAAGTTCCTCTGCCAATCCGGATGATAAAAAACGGGCAGAAGTATCTCCCGGGATAGCAGGTTTTTACAATAAACCACTTACAAAAGAAGTGTTGCTTGAAATTTATGAAGACACATTAAAATCAATTTCAAAAAATAATTCTGCCGATTGATTTATGACCTGTATCAAAGAAATTTCAGTTAAATATGCTGGTTGTACCAAAACTATTGCCCAGCTTCACAGTCTTCATCCGCATACTTTAACAGACACCTTTCGCTTTATAAAAACAGGTTAAGTCATTCTGAAGACAAATTGCGGAAATGGTACCTGGAAGCGATAAGCATTTATGGTAATTATGCTTGATAAATGTGGAGAATGTGCAGCAAATCACAAAGAAGGAGTGAGGAAAAATTACCTCGGTTTGAATGAAGAAGGTTATCTTCGCAAGTGTTATTTACCACTCAATCTTAAGCAACAAAATCTATTTTCTGCAATTTCAGAATGGAAAAAAAAATAAAAGCACTACAGGAAAAAATCGCCGAGGCACATCTTGGCGGCGGACAAAAAAGAATTGACGCGCAACATAAAAAAGGGAAACTCACTGCGCGTGAGCGGTTGCATTTTCTGCTCGATGACGGAAGTTTTGAAGAGATCGGCATGCTGGTAACTCACCGTTCAAATGACTTCGGACTTGAAAATGAAAAATACCCTGGCGATGGCGTTATAACCGGCTACGGAAAGATCAACGGTCGGCTGGTCTATGTGTATTCACAGGATTTTACTGTTTTCGGTGGTTCGCTTTCCGAAACACATGCGGAAAAAATCTGCAGGATAATGGACCTCGCGATGAAAAATGGTGCGCCGGTTATCGGGCTGAATGATTCTGGCGGCGCACGTATCCAGGAAGGTGTTGTTTCACTTGGCGGTTATGCGGATATTTTTTACCGCAACACACTTGCTTCAGGTGTTATCCCGCAGATTTCTGCCGTGATGGGACCTTGCGCCGGCGGTGCAGTTTATTCTCCTGCTATCACCGATTTCATTCTTATGGTGGAAAATACTTCTTACATGTTTGTCACGGGTCCTAACGTAGTGAAAACAGTAACGCATGAAGAAGTTACCTCCGAAGAGCTTGGCGGTGCAATGACGCATGCAACAAAATCGGGTGTCACACATTTCGCTTCTGCAAACGGACTTGAATGTTTGCAGACCATCCGCTCAATGCTCAGCTATATGCCGCAGAATTGTGAAGAAGAAGCACCGCGCATGAATTATGAATCGTCCAATGAAAAAAGGGTAGAATTAAATTCAATTATTCCTGCAAATCCAAACCAGCCTTATGATATCCGTGAAGTGATCGGGCATGTTATTGATGCTGATTCATTCCTCGAAGTGCATAAGCTATTTGCAGAAAATATTGTGGTCGGATTTGCGCGACTTGGCGGAAGAAGCATTGGTATTGTTGCAAATCAACCTGCAGTACTTGCGGGCGTGTTGGATATTAACGCATCCACCAAAGCCGCACGCTTCGTTCGTTTCTGCGATTGTTTTAATATTCCATTGCTCGTGTTTGAAGATGTTCCGGGATTTCTACCGGGCACCGACCAGGAATGGAAAGCAATTATTACCAACGGCGCGAAGTTGCTTTATGCATTCTGTGAAGCAACTGTTCCGCGTGTTACCGTCATTACACGAAAAGCGTATGGCGGCGCGTATGATGTAATGAATTCAAAACACATCGGCGCTGATATGAATTATGCATGGCCATCTGCTGAGATTGCAGTGATGGGAGCGAAGGGCGCAGCAGAAATTATTTTCAAGAATGAAATTTCTGCATCAGAAAATCCAGCGGAAAAGCTCAAAGAAAAGGAAGCTGAATACCTGGAGAAGTTTGCGAATCCTTATCGTGCTGCTGAACGTGGATATGTTGATGAAGTAATTGTTCCGGAAGATACCCGCACAAAACTTATCGCGGCTTTTGAAATGCTGAAAAACAAAGCAGATAAATTGCCGAGAAAAAAACACGGTAATATTCCTCTTTAATTTAGCATTTCGTGCGTCCGCATAGCCGGTAACGGCTTTCGGTTTACTGCTGAACAAGTAAGATATTTTCAATCTCATTTTTTTTTGTTGGCGCGATGGTCTACTTTTGATCATGCGACCTACTAAAGAAATATTTCTGCTGCTTTCGTTTTTCGTTACAGCCAATATCCTTTCTGCACAATATTCCTGGAATCAACAGGTAAGCGGAACGACCAATAATTTGTATTCTGTATTTTTTACCAGGAGCAGTTTCGATGCTGCGCAGGATGGATTTGCTGTGGGCACGGCAGGAACTATTCGCACCACTTCTGATTTTGGTGCGACATGGACCGGCCAGTTGAGCGGAACAACAGAAACGCTTTACGAAGTTTTTTTTGCGAATGATTCTGCCGGCTGGATCAGCGGTGCGAATGGAACAATTCTTCACACCACCAATACTGGGAGTACATGGATACCACAAATCAGTGGAACAACACAAGTTCTCTCGTGCATTTATTTTAATTCAGCCACGAATGGATTTGCATGCGGCGATGACGGGACGATCTTGGCAACAGTCAACGGAGGAATTACATGGATGTCGCAAACCAGCAACGTTACCACCGCTCTCCGGGCAGTAAGAATGGTGGACAATTCAACTGCGTATATCGTCGGTGATAGTGGTGTTATTTTGAAGACTACAAATTCCGGCATGACCTGGAATGTGCAGAATTCAAATATTTCAAGTGCGCTTTATTCCATTACAATCGAGCCTTGTTTTAACAATAGAGCTATTGCATCGGGTGATGGTGGTGTGATCATTCAGACTACTAACGGAGGAGCAACATGGTCACCGGAAACTTCGGGTACAGGTAATTCTCTGCATTGGATCATTGCATACAATTCCCTTTGTTATGGATTTGCTGTCGGAGAAAATGGAACAATTCTCGCAAGTACTGATCATGGAGCTACCTGGAATGTGAATACAACTCCTACTACGAATGCTCTTCATTCCGTAATCATGACCGTTCCGCTTGATCTTTTTGGCTGGGCGGTAGGTGATGGAGGTGTTATTCTTTCATTGCAGTGGTCGCTTGGAATTCATGAAGAAGAAAGAAATGCTTTCACAGTTTCGCCAAATCCGTCCAATGGAAAATTCAGCATTGAATCAGTTGATGCTGCATTCGAAGATGTGCATGTTGAATTATTTGATATGCTTGGAAATAAAATAATCAATGTGCCATTGACTGCAGTAAGAACAGATGTTGATCTTTCCGGCAATGCACAGGGAGTTTATTTTTACAGGATCATGTCGGAAGGAAAAATTTCTTCAAGCGGTAAAGTTGTGATCTCAGAATAAAAACTTTATGTGACTTTTATTGAACAGTAAGCGTGATCGATTTCTGCGCAAGATTTCCGTCACGGTCTGTTACTGTAAAAACCCATTTTTCTGTTCCGGGCGTGGTGCGTGTGCGAATCCAGAAATCGTGATCATAACCTGAATATTCAGCGGCAGTCATTGCTACGTTTAGCAAAGTTGCTGTTGCGCTGTTGCCATCATACGCATAAGAAATATTCAGGTTACGGATATCATCCTCTTTTTTAGTGATGGTCACGCCCACATTTATTGAATCACCATTCATAATGCTTCTGTCAGCTGAAGTATAATTTCCGCCCGTCTTAAAAGCAAGATCCGGGGGAATATGCGCGTCCTGGTTTTTTTTACATGCACTGGATAACCCGAGGGCGGTAATGCTGAGAAGGATAAGAAGTTTTTTCATTTTATCTTTTTTGTCTTGCTGTTTTTAAATTACCATTTGTATTTCAGGTTGAGGCAAATGTTCCTGCCCATATTATAAATTCCAAAATCCTTAAACCTGGAGAGATGATCGTAATACACTTTATTCAAAAGATTATTGCAGCAGATATCAAGGATCATTTCATTACCGCGTTTGCATTTTATGTTTGTACCTGTTCCGATGTCGAGCAATGCATAATCAGCTGTTGAAGTTTCAAACTGCGCGGGGTGATCCTGCGGAAAAAAATATTGTGTACCGCAACGGAAATACAGATCGCGGAATTTCCCTTTATCACCCAGTTCAAATTTCAGTGAACCGTCAATCCGGTCAGCAGGAATGAATGGCAGGTAATTACCTTCATCTGTTTTTGCACGGATCAGGGAGTACGCCGCAGCAACATTCAGCCATGCAAGTTTTGCCGGAGTCCAGCTGAATGAAGCTTCGCCTCCCTGTAGTGTGGCATTCGTTTGCAGGAAATTATAAATCGTTGTTCCGTAGAAATCAATGTTCGTCGGTTGCAGGTAGATGTAATTCAGAAAACGATTATGATAAGCCACCACAGAAAAGCTCAGCTGTTTTTTATCAAATGTAAATCCAGCTTCTGCGCATAAATTCTGTTCGATCTTCATATTCGCATCGCCGACTTCGTACCTGAATGTTCCTTCATGCAAACCATTCGATTGTAATTCCGCAAGGTTCGGTGTGCGGTAACCGCTTGTTACATTTGCTTTGAAACGCAGCTCATTTATAATAGCAATGGAAGTTCCAAAAGAACCGTTTATGGTGGAGTATAATTTATTTACGGTTGGTACTTCCGTATACGCAAGAAAATGACTGACAGGTTGTGTGCTGATGTGCCGCATATCATAACGTAAACCGGCTTCGAGCACTAAAATTTTACCAATGCTTTTGAGATAACTATATAAAGAAGCTTCCGAAAGTTTTGCATCCGGAACAATGACACGGAAACCGAGATTTTTATTATCCTGGAATTGCGATTGAATCCCATTGATCCATGTTACGTGGTCATTCAATGGAAATTCATCCTGCAAATGCAAAGCAAAAGTGATCAACTGCATATCGAGACTGATACCGCCACCGCCTTCATTTTCCATTCGCCGGTTGATGTGGGTGCCGAAAATAATTCTGAAAATATTTCCGTTGCTTCCGAAGAACGTATTCTGCGAAGTAAAAAGATTAATAAAAACAGTGTGATGCGGATTTGCAAAACCCCTGCTGATTCTTGAATCCGGGATCAGCGCATTTGCTGTGTCCATAATAAATCCGAAATCACTTTTGGAAAAGAGATAATTATTAATGCTCACCCAATTTTTGTGGTTGTATCCGAAAGAAGCTTTTCCAACATAACCATCGAAACGGGAATTCTGAATGCGCTTATTATTCCCGTCGCTGTAATCGGCCTGTGATTCCGCACCAAGGCGAATCCGCCAGGAATAATTTTTTTTCGCTGAACGTATTCCTGCATCAAGTCCGGCGCCGAGTGTGTTGCTGAATAACCGCATTGACGCATCGCAACGCATCGAATCAACATCAGCAGGTTTTTCTTCGAGAATATTAATTACACCACCCATCGCTTCCGAGCCATACATCAACGCTGCCGGACCTTTGATCACTTCCACACGTTCCACTCCGATGTCTTGCAGGCCAAGCCCGTGTTCATCCTGCCATTGCTGATTATCAAAACGCATTCCCATCACAACCGTCTGAATCCTGTTTCCATACAATCCACGTATAGCAGGTTTTGAAATTCCCGCACCTGTCGAAAGCTGGCTGACACCCGGAAGCTTTGCCACGCCATCGGAAATGCTGAGTGCGCCGCGACTTCTCAAATCACGTTGCGATAACGAAACGATAGTTGAAGCCGATTGGTTTTCTGTATTGGTTTGTGTGCCGATGATGAGCACTTCCTGCATTTCTTTACCGCCGGGTGAAAGTGCAATGGTGATTTTTGTGAGCGAATCAGCAAAGAAAATTGTTTTAGAAAGCGGGTGATAACCAAGACAGGTAAAAATAAATTTCTGTCCTGCGCCTGGCAAGTTGTTTAAAACAAAATACCCGTTTTCGTCCGCCGTAACTGCACGATCAAGGTCAGGCAGATAGATGGCGGCAAATGCTACTCGCTTGTCTGTGGTTTCATCTACAACGGTCACTTGCAGCTGTGATTGGGCAACAATAATTCCATTTCCTCCGAAGAGAAAGAGCAGAATAAAAGAAAAGAATTTAGCTTGCCGCATAAAAAAAGAGCAGCGTGCAAGTTTGACGTTGCACGCTGCTGTAGAAATTTATTTTTCTATGAAATGAAATTCGTCAATACTTCCGTTTGTATTGGTGTGTTTCCACCACAGCTCTTTTGATTTTAATTTCAGAATGCGGTAAGCTTCCTGACTTGATCCTGATTGCGAAGATTGGAAGAAAACATCATCACCATCTTCACCCAGTTCCCATGTACCGCTGTCGCTTGAAGATCCATTGGTCACGGAATATTTTCCGTCTTTTTCAATCACTAATGTATAGTCTGTCATAAGACTCGTGAAATCAAATGTTCCGGATGAGGAAGTAGTTTTTGCATTTTCAACTTTCCATGTATTAGCGAGTCGCGATTTTTTTGACAGGAAGCTAAATTTTGGCCCTTCTTCATATTTTGCACAGGAAGAAAAGGTAAATGCAACACTTACGACCACCATTAAACCAAGAATAAAATTTTTTTTCATTTTAAGTTTTGTTAAGATTAGGATTTGGCAGAAGGAATATAGGATGCGCATCAGTACGGCTGCCTTTCCGTATGGATGAACAATTTAAAAAATAAAAATCTGGTTAGGCTACTTCCGGGGGAGGAGAAGTAATTTCAGGTGCCGGAGAAATGAATGTGCTGCTTGCAGGTGCAGACAAAAATATTGTCGTGCTTCGCGAATTAAAAACAACGGCAGACTTTTCAGAAAAAAGAATCAGAGGAAATATCTTCAACAGGTCTTTATGCGCTTTATTTGAAGATGTGTTTTTTGAATCGTGTTTTTCAAAACTATCCGCAACTGTGTTTTTGATAGTTGTTTCTTCTTCGTCTGCATAACACATCAGTGTGATTTTCCCATTCAAAGAAGCAATCTGCTCACAATCGTAAACGTGATTTTTATAAATAAAATCAGCAGGGCCGATCCATGCAATGGTTGAAAATTCTTCGCCATTTAAAACCAATCGCTGTAAATCCAGGGTGTTTATATTTTCCTTCTGATCCAGTCGGTGAATTCCGATTCGGGTATATGCATAAACATACAAGCCAAAGCCGTTAAACAGCACAAGTGTCGCAAGCGACAACAGGAAAATTTTAATAGAGAGTGCCGTTTTCACGTATTCCAAAGATAAGAAAAACAGGCTCGGTATGTAAACTGAAAACCGGCGACTCAAAACGGCCTCCTGACACCCAACAACGGACTACTGGCAACCCGCTTCTGACAACCGAAAACCGGCAACTGATTATTGAACAGTAATGCGTATTTCCTTTTTAGAAATCCTGCCGTCCGAATCATTTACATTAAAAACCCATCGTTCTGTTCCGGGAGTGGAACGTGTAGTCACTGTAATATCTTTTTCAAAATGTGAGCGATCGTCCGGCCCGATATATAACCGCGAAACCAATCGCGGCACATTCGAAATATCATAAGCAACTTCTGTATATAATGCAGAAAGATCATCAGCACGTTTTGTCATTTGCATGTGCACAAGAAACGTAGTTCCCGGAGGTAAAGACACATCTGTTGCCGTATATCCCGGCCCGGATTTTAATAAAAGGTCAGGCGGCGTATTGTCTTTTTTGCAGGACATCACAAAAATCAGGCACAAGAAAAGAAGCAATTTTCTCATGCCGTGAATTTACCTAAAATCAAGCCAGAAATCCCACAAGCAAAATTTCTCTTTGCCCTTTTCTTTTCGTCCCTTTTTCATTTTCCTCCGCCTTTTTTCCGTCCCCTCTTTGTCCCCTCGTCCCTCCGCCGCGGCGGATTTCGTCCCTTTTCTTTTCCGTCCCCCGTCCCCTTTTTCCGTCCCTTTTCTTTTCCTTACCTTCGCACCCTCATGACGATCCGGGAAATTATCGGGATGTATGAGAATAATTCGCCGCAAGCGAATCAACTGATACAGGAGCTGGGTGGAACAAAAGCAGCACGGATTCAAGTCCGGGGATTAGCAGGTTCTGCAGGGGCATTTATTGCCTGGTCAGTAGTAAAACGAACTTCACAGTCACATCTTTTCATTCTTCCCGACCAGGAAACCGCTGCGTATTTTTTAAATGATCTGGAAGGTTTATCAGGTGCTGGTGAAGCAGAGGGAGAGACCAATTCCAATATTCCGCTTTTCTTTTTTCCGGCATCTTACCGCAAAGCATATCACGTTGAAGAAACGGACAATGCGAATGTACTGCTTCGTGCAGAAGTGCTTGATCGTATCCGAAGGGAAAAGCGTGTGCTTGTGGTTACTTATCCCGGTGCGCTTGCAGAAAAAGTAGTGACGCGTCAGCTGCTGGAAAAAAATACGCTGCAGCTGAAACGCACAGAAAAAATTTCAATTGCATTTGTCACCGACCTGCTTCATGAATATGGATTTGATCGTGTTGATTATGTATATGAAGCCGGGCAATATGCTGTGCGCGGAGGAATTGTTGACGTTTTTTCATTCGCAAATGAAAATCCGTATCGTATAGAATTTTTTGGAGATGAAGTTGATTCTATCCGCACATTTGATACGCTCACACAATTGTCGATCAAAAATTTAGACCGGCTTACGATCATTCCGAATGTGCAGGGAAAATTATTGATTGAAAACCGTGAATCCTTTTTTGATTATTTCGCTACAGCAGTTCATGAAAACGCCGGCACACTCAACACACTTTGGCTCGCAGATATCGAGGGCGCGGAAGGTTTCATTGAAAAAGAATTTGAAGCCGCGGAAAAGGCTTTCGCTGAACAAACTGAAAATTCTCCGGTAAAACATCTTTCGCCGGAAGAACAATATATCAACGGCGAAAAGTTCCGGCAGGAAATCCTGGATTTTTCATTGGTAGAATTCGGCAACCGTTTTTTATTGAAAGATCCGTTTGAAGTAGAATTTTCATTTTCACCGCAGCCTTCTTTCCAGAAAAATTTTGATCTCATCACACAAGCGCTTGCAAAAAATACAGCGCAGGGATATAAGAATGTCATCTTCACCGACAGCGCAAAGCAGGCCGAACGTTTGTATAAAATTTTTGAAGACATCGGACGCAAGCTCGATTATTCGCCGCTGGTGCATTCGGTGCATGAAGGTTTTGTCGATCATACTTTAAAAATTGCCTGCTTCACCGATCACCAGGTTTTTGAGCGCTACCATCGTTTTCGTTTGCGTGATGGATTCCAGCGGAAGAAAGAAGCGTTGACGATAAAAGAATTGCGCGGACTTAACCCGGGAGATTATGTTGTGCACATCGATCACGGAGTCGGACGCTTTGCCGGGCTTGAAAAAATTGAAGCCGGTGGTAAATTCCAGGAAGCGATTCGTTTGGTGTATCGCGATAATGATGTATTGTATGTAAGCATTCATTCACTTCACCGCATTTCAAAGTTTGCAGGAAAAGATGGTGAAGTTCCGCGCATTGATAAAATCGGTTCCGCAGTCTGGCAGAATTTAAAGCAGAAAACAAAAACCCGTGTCAAAGAAATTGCTTTCGATCTGATCAAACTTTATGCAGCGAGAAAATCACAGGAAGGGTTTCAATTCTCGCCGGATAATTATCTGCAGAATGAACTGGAAGCATCTTTCATTTACGAAGACACGCCCGACCAGCTCAAAGCAATCAACGATGTAAAACGCGACATGGAAAATCCGCACCCGATGGATCGTCTTGTCTGCGGTGATGTTGGTTTCGGAAAAACAGAAGTTGCCATCCGCGCAGCATTCAAAGCAGTCTGCGACTCGAAACAAGTTGCGATTTTAGTTCCTACAACAATTCTTGCGATCCAGCACCATAAAACCTTTTCAGAGCGATTGAAAGATTTTCCTGTGAAGGTTGATTACATCAATCGTTTCCGTTCTGCGAAAGAGAAAAAAGAAATTTTCGCGAAGCTTGCAGCTGGTCAATTGGATATTCTCATTGGTACGCATGGCATTGTAGGGAAAGATGTGAAGTTCAAAGATCTTGGTTTGCTCGTAATTGATGAGGAACAAAAGTTCGGGGTAGGAGTGAAGGATAAATTAAAAACGATCAAGACCAATGTTGATACGCTTACATTAACCGCAACTCCAATTCCGAGAACACTGCAATTTTCATTGATGAGTGCGCGTGATCTCAGCATTATCAATACGCCGCCACCGAATCGTTTTCCGGTTCAGACTGAATTGCACACGATGAGCGAAGAACTGGTGCGTGATGCAGTGATGTTTGAAATTCAGAGAGGCGGACAAGTATTTTATGTGCACAACCGCGTTTCAAACATTTACGAAGTAGCAGGAATGATTCAGCGACTTTGTCCGGATGCGCGTGTAGGAGTCGGGCACGGACAACTGGATGCGCACAAGCTAGAGACGGTGATGGTGGATTTTATCGAAGGGAATCTCGATGTTTTGGTCGCCACCACCATTATAGAATCGGGTCTGGATATCAGCAATGCAAATACGATCATCATCAACGACGCGCACATGTTCGGCTTAAGCGATCTGCATCAAATGCGCGGACGCGTTGGCCGTTCAAATAAAAAAGCATTCTGCTACCTGATGACGCATCCTGTTTATTTGCTCACCTCCGAAGCGCAGCGCAGGTTAAAAGCGATCGAAGAATTTTCTGATCTCGGCAGCGGATTTCACATTGCCTTGCGCGATCTTGATATTCGCGGTGCAGGCGATTTGCTTGGCGGCGAACAAAGCGGTTTCATTTCAGATATTGGTTACGACATGTACCAGAAAATCCTTGATGAAGCCATTCGTGAATTGAAAGAAACGGAATTCAAAGAATTGTTCAAGGAGGAAGAAGAACTGCGCGAATTACGCAAAGACGATACGTCCGCGAAACATGTTGGTGTGTACGTCCGCGATACGCAAATCGACACCGACATGGAAATTCTTATACCGGACGAATACGTTGATAATATTACCGAGCGTCTTTCACTTTACCGACAACTGGACGATACACAAAGTGAAGATGATCTCGGAAGATTTGAATCATCACTGCGCGATCGTTTTGGCCCTATCCCTGAACAAGTAATTGAATTGATCGATACGATTCGTTTGCGCTGGCTGGGAATGGATATTGGTTTGGAAAGATTGATCCTGAAAGGTGGAAGAATGACTGGTTACTTTATCCAGAATAAGAATTCAGCGTATTATCAATCGGAGGCATTTACACGCGTATTGAAATTCATTCAGTCCAATCCAAGAGCTGCAAAGATGAAAGAGGCGAATAATAAATTGACGTTGACGTTTGAAAATGTGAAAAGTGTGAAGATGGCATTAGGTACATTAGGTCCTTTGGTGAAATAAAACTTCTCCGTTTCTCCTTACCTCCGCCCCCCAGCGTTAAAAAGCCCCCAGGTAAAAGCTCTAATCTATTTTACTTTTTCTTTTGATGAACTTTCATCAACCCATTTTCATAAGTACCACCGGCATCTATTCGCGTAATGTCATTTATGGACAACATTAACATTCCCCTGTCCAGCGAGCTTCTTGTTCCGTATTCATGGATCAAAATAGTTTCCTTATCCATTTCTTTAATTGTACCTATAATAACCATCCCATTGTCAAGATGTTGGATGCTTACAGTAATATGATTGTATAGGCCGTCAATTGATTTCAAAGCAATTTCAAGCGAATCAATTTTTATTGCCAATATCTTTTTTCCTTGGTTGTGCTTGTTAATTGTTTTGCACGTGCTATTGATGTCGTTATTATCCCATTTAATCCTGGTGATATCCGCAGTTCTGAATACGACAATGCCATTATACAGACCATCATCATTATAATGTTCCAATAACAGAAGATCATCATTGAATTTTCTGATATATCCGTAATAGGAAGAAGTGAACAGGTCCGTGAAAATGTCAACGAATATATTCTCCTTGTGAAGCTTCTTTAGTATTTTAGTACGTATGGTCATATTTATTTTTTTACAAATCCCTACCCATCCGCTTATAAAAACACAAAAACACAATAGCAAACACAACAGAAAAAAACGCATCCACCCCAGAAGCCAGCCCAAAATCGCCCACCAGTACCTGCACCGCAATTTTCGTAATTGTAACATAAGCAAACAATTCCGCGCCCCACTTTTTCATATACCACACACCCACCAGCGAAATAAACCGCAGCGCAATAATTGACCCATACAACATCGGATACCACCCACCCACATCGCGGATAGCAGGAGCAGAAATAGCAATGATCTGCCCCGCCGAAAATATAAATCCGACGACACTAAGTATCGATATTATTTTCGGACGTTTACCTATGGCTATTGACATATTCAATATTCAAAGTTATTCCAATTCAGAGCGTTTGTTTTTTATTAAAATATTGAATATTTTTTGAATCAATTACTCCGGATTGCTTCTACCGGGTCAAGCTGCGCTGCCGAATACGCCGGAATAAATCCCGAAATAATTCCGATCAGAACAGAAATCGTCAACCCAAGTGTGATATTATTCAGCGAAAGCACAAATTGAAAATCTATAAAATGATTCGCAATCAGCACCAGCGTATAATCCAGCAGCAATCCCAAAATTCCTCCCACCAGGCACAGCACCACCGACTCCGCCAGAAACTGCATCAGGATAAACCAGCGTTTTGCTCCCAGCGATTTCTGAATTCCGATCTGGCTTGTTCGTTCACGCACCGAAACGAACATGATATTCGCAATTCCGAACCCTCCCACCAAAATCGAAAACGCACCAATGATCCAGCCAATTGTTCCAACCACACCAAACACTGCCTTCAACGGACCAGCCAGTACACTTACCTCGTTCAGTGCAAAATTTTCCTGTTCTGTTGGCTGAATTCTCCGCACACTCCGCATAATTCCTTTAAGCTCATCTTTCAGATCTGCAACCAGCACATTCGACCTCGTTTTTACCATCATAAATGGTTCACTACGCTCGCTTTCCACATCCATTATCGAACGCGCAAACCCCATCGGGATCAATACCTGGTTATCGCTGCTGTTTCCCAGCATACTTTCACCTTCCGCTTTGAAAACGCCGATAATGTAAGCCTTCCGGCCCTTGATCGTAATCGATTTTCCAATCGGATCTGCATCATGAAAAAGTCCGTCTGCAATAGAACTTCCGATTACCGTTACCGCTTTACCAGTAGCACTTTCCTGTTCCGTAAAATACCTTCCTGAAGACAGATCGAATTGTTTTACCCTGTCGTATTCATAAGTAGCCGCAACTACAGATGCATTTTCAATAAAAGAAGTGTTGTAGCGCAATGTGGCTTCCCCGTTTGCCGTATAAACAACCGCATCAGCCAGTAACGAACGGCGTTTTATTTCATCACTTTCACGCTCAGTAAAAACCGGACGGTTCATATATTCCCACCACTTGAATTCGCCTTCCGGAACCCAGGGCATCCGCTGAACAAAAACCACATCTTCCCCCAGCGATTTCACACTTCCCCTTATCTTTCCCGCCATCGAATCCACCGCAGTAAATACCGCAATAATGGCGAAGATCCCGATCGTAATTCCCAATAAAGAAAGGATGGTACGCAACCTGTTTACCCGCAGCGCATGGAATGCAAAAACCACACTTTCACGAAGGAGCATCAGGAATAGCATGGCGCAAAGTTACTTCTTTTGAATAGGAAGCGAACCGGCAGAAGCATTAAAGTTCCGCTCGGCTCCGGTGTTCCGCTGCAAAGCCGTCCGCGCACAACCCAGCCGCACTTCGGGTTTTCCGCTGCACCCCGGGCTAAGAAATCAAACCATCCGGCGCACTTAAAAACTATATCCCGACAGTTATCCGTTCTCCGGAAAATTGCAGCTTATTCAGCTGATATTTACGTGCGGAAATTCCATCTCCGTAAAACTAAATTCCGGTTTCACAAACGCGTTTTATGAACAGCCTTTGCGCTTTATCAACATTGGGAAAAAACAAGTATTTCACCGCAATTCAGGGCGCTAAAACGCTTAGCTTTGACTTCAATTTCCCTGAGAATAGTATGAGCGGTCAAAAGAAAATAAAAAACGCACTGATTTCCGTATTTTATAAAGATAATCTTGAACCGGTTATCCGTAAACTGCATGAACTTGGCGTCGGACTTTACAGCACAGGCGGAACACAAACTTTTATCGAAGGTTTGAAAATTCCGGTAACACCTGTCGAAACATTAACTTCTTATCCATCCATTCTTGGAGGAAGAGTTAAAACATTACACCCGAAAATTTTTGGTGGAATTTTATCCCGCCGCGGACTTGAATCCGATATTGCACAGCTGGAAGAATATGAAATTCCGGAAATCGATTTGGTTATCGTTGACCTGTATCCGTTCGAGCAAACAGTTGCTTCCGGCGCATCAGAGCAGGATACCATTGAGAAAATCGACATCGGAGGAATTTCATTGATACGCGCTGCCGCAAAAAATTTCACCGATGTAATTATCATTTCTTCCCGTACTGATTATCCGTCTTTGCTCAGTTTGCTCAACGAACAAAACGGAAATTCAGAATTAGCGGACAGAAAAAAATTCGCGACAAAAGCATTTTCAGTTTCCTCGCAATACGATTCAGCCATTTTCAACTGGTTCAATTCCGATAACAGTGAATTGGTTTTCCGTCACGCAGAAAATGGCGGACGTTCATTGCGCTACGGAGAAAATCCGCACCAGCAGGCAAAATTTTACGGCGATCTCGCTGGTATGTTTGAGCAGCTGAATGGCAAAGAACTTTCCTACAACAACCTGCTCGATGTGGATGCGGCTGTCGGACTCATAGCAGATTTTGCTGAACCGACCTTTGCGATCATCAAGCATAATAACGCCTGCGGACTTGCTTCGCGCGATTCGGTTGTGGAAGCCTGGAATGCCGCGCTTGCTGCTGATCCGGTTTCCGCTTTTGGAGGAATTTTAGTTTGCAATCGTAACGTCGATGTAGCTGCAGCGATGGAGATCACGAAAATTTTCTTCGAAGTCATCATCGCTCCTTCCTACGATCCGGCTGCTATTGACATTCTCAAGCAGAAACAAAACCGGATTATACTCGTACAAAAACCAGCAACACTCCCGAACACACAATTCCGCTCGCTGCTCAATGGCGTAATTGCCCAGGAGAAAGATCTCCGCACCGAAATTACCGCTGACATGAAACCGGCTACCACTTCCGTACCGACTGCGCAGGAATACGACGATCTCGTTTTTGCGAATAAGCTCGTGAAGCATACCAAATCAAACACAATCGTTTTCGCAAAGAACCGTCAGCTGCTTGCAAGCGGAACCGGGCAGACCTCGCGCGTTGATGCATTGAAGCAAGCCATCGCAAAAGCACAGGCCTTCGGTTTCGATCTCAATGGCGCAGTAATGGCTTCCGACGCATTTTTCCCTTTCCCCGATTGTGTGGAAATTGCAGGGAACGCCGGCATTCACGCCGTCATTCAACCCGGCGGATCCATCAAAGACAAAGATTCCATTGCCTATTGCGATGCACACGGCATGGCAATGGTCTTCACAGGAAACAGGCATTTTAAACATTAGAAAAAAAAGTACGATGTCCGATATACGATTGTCCGATTTGAAAATTCCAAATCATAAATAAATCGTAATTCGTACATCGTAATTCTTAAATACATTATGGGAATATTCAGTCTCTTCACACAGGAAATCGCAATTGACTTAGGCACGGCAAACACCATTATCATTCACAATGATAAAGTGGTTGTTGATGAGCCTTCCATTGTTGCTATTAACCGTACTTCCGGAAAAATTATCGCTGTAGGAAAACAAGCGATGCAGATGCATGGTAAAACCCATGAAAATATTAAAACCATTCGTCCGCTGAAAGATGGTGTGATCGCGGATTTTCATGCTGCAGAACACATGATCCGTGGAATGATCAAGATGATCAATCCCGGGCGCAAATTATTTTCTCCGTCATTGCGAATGGTAATTTGTATTCCTTCCGGCATTACTGAAGTGGAAAAACGTGCAGTACGTGACTCGGCCGAACATGCAGGCGCAAAAGAAGTGTATCTCATTCATGAACCAATGGCCGCCGCAATCGGAATTGGTATCGACGTGGAAGAGCCGATGGGAAATATGATCATCGATATCGGGGGTGGTACATCCGAAATTGCCGTTATCGCACTTGGCGGAATTGTCTGCGATAAATCAATCCGTATCGCGGGTGATGAATTTACAGGAAGCATTGAAGAATACATGCGCCGCCAGCATAACATCTTAATCGGAGAGCGTACAGCAGAGCGGATTAAAATTGAAGTTGGCGCTGCCATGTCGGAGATTGAAAACCCGCCACCTGATTTCCCGGTACACGGACGCGATTTGATGACCGGCATTCCGAAAGAGATTTACGTTTCTTATGTAGAGATTGCCCACGCGCTCGACAAATCGATTTCGAAGATTGAAGAAGCGATTCTCAATGCACTTGAGATGACGCCACCAGAGCTTTCAGCCGATATTTACCGTACCGGAATTTATCTTGCCGGCGGTGGTTCATTGCTTCGCGGACTCGACAAACGTATTTCTCTTAAAACCAAATTGCCAGTTCATGTAGCAGAAGATCCCTTACGCGCAGTAGCCCGCGGAACAGGAATCGCATTGAAGAATATTGACAAGTTTCCGTTCCTTATTAAATAAATAAAAAACGGTGATTGGGAATCGGTAATTAGTGATTGGGAAAAAGGCGATGGTAATAGGTAATTACTAATATCCATTTACAATCACCAACCACTGATCACATTTCACCAATTACCTTATTTCACCAATCACCTCTTCGTAGATGCGCAATCTCGCAGTCTTTCTAGTACGTCATTATTTTTTTCTGTTTTTCCTGCTGTTGGAAGTTCTCTCTTTGTATTTTCTTGTTCAGCGTAATTATTTTCAGCATGCAAGCGCGGTGTCGGCTTCCAATTGGTTTACAGGTTCACTTTACCAGGCACGCACAGACTTTTCTGAATACCTCGATCTGAAAGAACAGAATAAAGTTTTAGCCGATAAGCTTGCGCAACAAATGAACCAGGCAAACGCTTCATATTTTACTTATACTTCTAAAGGCACTTCCTATAACGATACGACTTACAAGCAGCGATATGAATACCTGGCAGCAGAAGTGATTGACAATACAGTGACAAGAAGAAATAATTACATCGTGCTTAACCGCGGAAGCCAGCAAGGCGTGCTTGTGGATATGGGCGTGGTGAGCGCGGAAGGTCTTGTGGGAATTGTAAGAGAAGTCTCAGATAATTTTTGCGTTGTCATGTCTTTGTTGCATAGTGATTCTAAAGTAAGTGCGGCATTGAAAAAGGAAGGTTCATTCGGAACGCTGGTGTGGGACGGATCAGATTACCGGACCGCCACATTAAAAGATCTTCCTGTTGTGCCGATAAAAGTCGGCGATTCACTTGTTTCAAGCGGACTTGGCGATGCGTTTCCGAGTGGCGTTCCGGTAGGTACTGTTTCTTCTTTCAAGATCAACGGTGAAAACAAAACATATATCGTTGAAGTAAAACTTGCGACGGATTATAGAAAACTGCGTCATACATTCATTGTCAAAAATTTAATGCGTGATGAAATAAACGATTTGAAAATAAAAGCGGGAGTCGGAAATGATTAATGATATCATCAGGCATATCATGCGTTTTATTCTGCTTGTTGCGGCACAGGGTCTTATTCTCAAAAACGTAGAGCCGGGACCATTTATCAATCCGTTTCTGTATGTTTTGTTTTTGTTGCAGCTACCTTTTGAAACACCGCCATGGCTCGGGCTGATCATCGCTTTTACCCTTGGCTTTTTCATTGATATGTTTTACGGAACAATGGGAATGCACATGGCAGCCTGCACGTTCATCGGATTTATGCGTCCCAAAATTTTACGTTTCATGGCGCCGCGTGATGGTTATGAATTCGGAACACAACCTACCATTCAGGATATGGGCAGGGCATGGTTTCTTACTTATGCAATTATAATTATCCTTGTGCATCACTTCGTATTGTTCTACCTGGAAATGTTCAGTTTCCGCGATTTCTTTTCTACATTTTTACGCGTCATTATCAGTGGCGCAGCAACGTTACTTCTTGTGATTGTTACACAATTCCTGTTCTACCGCACAAAACAATCTACATGAATCCCGCAGCCAAAAGATATATTCTTATTGCTTTTGCCTCGCTCGTCGTAGTGCTCTATGTTATCCGCCTGTTTTATATCCAGGTCGTGGATGATAAATACAAACTCGATGCGCGCAACCAAGCCTTTTTATACGTCACCGATTATCCGCCACGTGGAACAATTTATGATCGTAACGGAAAAAAATTAGTTCATAACCAGGTTGCTTATGATCTTATGGTTGTGCCGCGCGACATGAAAGGTTGCGACACCGTTAGCCTTTGCAAAATTCTCAGCATCTCGAAAGAAGATTTCAATAAGCGGCTTATCAAAAACTCGGGAAGCTTAAAAGAATCTTCAAAAGATTATCGTACCTATATTTTTGAAAGCCAGATGCTGCCCGAGTTGAACGCACGGATACAGGAAAGGCTTTATAAGTTCAATGGATTTTTTGTGCAGGCACGTACAGTGCGGAAATACACTTACCCGATTGCTGCGCATTTGCTCGGATATGTCGGCGAAGTTGATCCTGGCATTGTAGATACAAGCTCGTATTATAAATCCGGCGATTACATTGGCAAAAGCGGGATCGAACGCGGTTATGAAGCGGAGCTGCGGGGAAAAAAAGGCGTGCAGATTAAAATGCGCGATGTGCATAATAATATCAAAGGCAGCTTTAAAAACGGAGCCTATGATACTGCGTCGGTAAAAGGCGAAGACCTGATCTGTACACTCGATGCCGATCTGCAATTGTACGGCGAAGAATTAATGGCAAATAAAATCGGCGGTATCGCTGCCATTGATCCTTCCACTGGCGAAGTGCTTGCCCTCATCACCAGCCCGACATACGATCCGAATTTACTGGTCGGCCGCGATTTTCCGAAAAATTATTTAAAGCTTCAGAATGATTCTGCGGGAAAACCGCTTTTCAACCGCGCATTAAAATCACGTTATCCTCCGGGCTCTACGTTTAAGCTGATGAATGCACTCATCGGTTTACAGGAAGGCGTTCTTACAACGTCAACTGCTTATCCATGTGCACGCGGTTATCCTCCTTTGGGCGGCCATCCTGCCTGTCACTCACATGGAAGTCCTTTGAGCCTTGAGGGTGCAATCGCACATTCCTGCAACTCTTATTTTTCGTATGTCTTCCGTTCAATCATTGATAACAGGAGGCATTATAAAAATGTATGGGAAGGATTTGCTGCGTGGAGAAAATATGTGTTGAGTTTTGGTGTAGGCGAAAAAATAGGCACAGACTTGCCTTTCGAGGATAAAGGATATGTTCCTGATAATGCATTTTACGATCGTTATCATGGAGTACGTCACTGGAGCAGCGCTTCGGTAATTTCACTTGGCATCGGACAGGGAGAGTTAGGAGTTACGCCGATGCAGATGTGTAATATCATCTGTACAATTGCTAATCGCGGTTACTATTATACGCCGCATGTTATTAAGAAGATCGGAAATCGGAATCCATTGGAGAAATGGAGTCTGAAGCATTACACGCTCGTTACCAGTACTCAAGCCTACGAAGATGTAATTGACGGCATGGCAAAAGCGGTTACTGAAGGAACAAGCCGTGTTGCATTGATCCCCGGAATTGAAGTGTGCGCCAAAACCGGAACTGCTGAAAATCCGCACGGAGAGGATCACTCGGTTTTTGTATGTTTCGCGCCACGCGTTAATCCAAAGATCTGCATTGCGGTATTGGTAGAGAATGCGGGATTCGGTGCAGCGTGGGCAGCGCCGATCGCAAGTCTGATGATGGAAAAATACCTGACGCACGAAATCAAAAGGCCGGAACTTGAAAAACGAATGATGGAAGCCGATCTGATCAGTCGCGGACGAGGTGTGAGTGATAAAGCCAATAAAGCGAAAAAGAACCGCAGATAGATGCGTACACATTAATCACCTTATTTCATTCCACTGCAAACATGAATCCCAATGCAAAACGATCTATCCTGCTTGCTTTCGCAGGACTTGTCGTTTTGCTCTATGGCTTCCGGCTTTTTTATATCCAGGTAGTGGATGATAAATACAAGCTTGATGCACGCAACCAGGCATTTTTGTATGTGACGGACTATCCTCCGCGCGGAACAATTTATGATCGCAATGGAAAAAAATTAGTGCACAACCAGGTAGCTTACGATCTGATGGTCGTGCCACGCCAGATGAAAGGTTGTGATACTGCGAATCTTTGTGCTATTCTGAATATTACACGTGAAGAATTTAATGCAAGGCTCATTAAATTTTCCGGATCGTTAAGCGAATCAGCAAAAGATTACCGCACCTATATTTTCGAAAGTCAGATGTTGCCTGAATTAAATGCGCGCATTCTTGAGCGGCTATACAAATTCAAAGGATTTTATGTGCAAACGCGCACGGTAAGAAAATATACTTACCCGATTGCCGCGCATTTATTAGGATACGTTGGTGAAGTCAATCAGTCGCTTGTAGACACGAGTTCGTATTACCGGCCGGGAGATTATATCGGCAAAAGCGGGATTGAAAAAAGTTACGAGGAAGCATTACGCGGAATAAAAGGTGTGCAGATTAAAATGCGCGATGTGCATAATAATATCAAAGGCAGCTTTAAAAATGGCGCTTACGACACTGCTTCCATAAAGGGCCAGGATTTAATTTGCACGCTCGATGCAGATCTGCAATTGCTTGGCGAAAAATTAATGGTGAATAAAAGAGGGGGAATTGCTGCCATCGATCCTTCTACCGGCGAAATTCTCGCATTGGTAACAAGCCCGACGTATGATCCAAATATTTTAGTGGGCCGTGACTTCTCAAAAAATTATCAGCTGCTTTCAGAAGATACACTCGGCCTGCCTTTGATCAATCGTGCTTCGCAATCTTTTTATCCGCCCGGCTCTACTTTCAAATTGATGGATGCTTTGATCGCACAGCAGGAAGGTGTATTGGATGAGAACACGCAGTATCCTTGTCACAGCGGGTTTCCGCTTAATCATGGCATGCCCGGTTGTCACGCCCATGCAAGTCCGCTGGCCATGGATTATGCTATTGCGCAATCCTGCAATTCTTATTTCTCATACGTTTTTAAATCCATCATCGACAACAAAAAATACCATGGCGATACGCAGGCCGGATTTGAAGCGTGGAGAAAATATATTCTCAGCTTCGGTGTGGGTGTAAGAGTGGGGACTGACCTTCCCTTCGATGCAAAAGGAAGCTTGCCTACTCAAGCACATTATGATAAAGTATTCGGCAAACACTGGCATACAATGAATGTGATTTCACTTGGAATCGGACAGGCAGAGTTGAGCCTCACTCCGCTTCAAATGTGTAATGTAGTTTGTTCTATTGCCAACCGCGGATACTTTTATGCGCCGCATGTGATCCGGAAAATCGGCAATGCAAATCCATTGGAGAAATGGTCGCTCCGGCATTATACGCTGGTGACGAACAAACAAGCGTATGAAAATGTAATTTCGGGTATGGCAAATGTAATGAAGGAAGGAACTGCGCGTGCTTCTGCAATCCGTGGAATTGACATGTGCGGGAAAACAGGAACAGCTCAGAATCCGCACGGCGATAATCATTCTGTCTTTGTATGTTTTGCTCCTAGAATTAATCCGAAAATTTGTGTGGCGGTACTGGTAGAAAATGGCGGACAGGGAGCATGGTGGAGTGCGCCAATCGCAAGTTTGATGGTGGAACAGTATCTTACAGGTAAAGTTTCCGGTGATGACCGCAATGCTATTAAAAAGCGAATGGAAGAAGGTAATTTAATCGACATTGATCCGACGATCAAAAAAACTAATCCAGCTTACTGGTAATGCGCGAAAAGAGCGAAAGCATATTTTATAATGTCGATTGGTTTATCGTCGTCATTTACCTTTTGCTCATCGGCATGGGATGGATGAATATTTATTCCGCTGTTTACGATCCTGCTACGAGTGATGTTTTTGATGTAAGCCGCCTGGAAAGCAAACAGATGATCTTTATCGGCATCTCCATCGTGCTGGCTTTTTCCATTATCATCATGGACGCTTCTTTTTTTACCGCCACCGCCTTTTTTTTATACGGCGGAATTGTTCTGCTTAACATTGCCGTTCGGTTTCTCGGCACTGATATCCGCGGAAGTCATTCTTGGTTTAAGGTAGGATCGTTAAGTATGCAGCCGGCAGAATTTGCAAAGTGGGCTACGGGTCTCGCACTGGCAAAATATCTAAGCGGTGTTTCAAAAGCAGATGTTGTCAATAAACTTTTCATCGCCCTTGGAATTATAGCAGTTCCTGTTTTTGTAATTGTTTTTATTCAGAATGAAACAGGATGTGCGCTTGTCTTCGCCGCGTTTATTTTTGTGCTCTATCGTGAAGGAATTATACCGGGATATATTTTACTGGCAGGTATTTTCGCCGCGGTAGGAGCAGTGATCGGAATAAAATATCCGGGAACCGTTGTTTTTCTTGCTCACAACGTGGAGGGAAAACTTATTGAGCCTACTAAAATAACAAGTATCGAATATAATGGGAGAGCGATTGCCCTTTGGGTCGGCTTTCTTACGATTGCGGGTATTTTACGATTGCTCGTGGTGCGGAGAACGTTCAAACAATTTTTTTTCACCGGCGTTGTAATTTCAATTTTCACCGGAATTTTTCTGATTGCACCGGTCGTAGTTGAAAAACTACCCGATCACATGAAAGGAAGAATTAAATGCTGGCTTGGCCTTCCTGTGTCGCGGGCGATCCATGACAAATACGCTTACAATACAGATCAATCCATGATTGCGATTGGTTCCGGCGGCTGGACGGGAAAAGGTTATTTGCAGGGAACGCAAACCAAATTCCGTTTTGTGCCGGAGCAGGAAACTGATTTTATTTTTTGCACAGTAGGCGAGGAGTGGGGTTTTGCCGGAACAGGATTTCTGATCATTCTTTATCTTGTTCTTATCATGCGGCTCATCATTATGTCAGAAAGGCAACGCTCCGATTTCACGCGGATCTATGGCTATGCTGTCGCCGCGATATTTTTCATTCACCTTGTCGTGAATATAGGGATGACTGTGGGCTTGCTTCCCGTGATTGGCATTCCACTTCCGTTCTTCAGTTACGGTGGATCATCGTTGATCAGCTTTACAATCCTCTTGTTTATTTTCGTGAAACTTGATTCGCACCGATTGTTGGTGTTGCGTTAATTGTGTAACATAATAAGCATGAAAATATTTGTAAGCATAATTTCAATTTTGTTTCTTTTTTCATGTTCCAATCCACTTGAAGAAAAAGAAGAAACAATCGAGCTTACCTACATTGCCTGGGGATGTGAATGTGCGAACTGGGCGACGACAGATGATGTGGATAAATATTTGAACGATAATTCCGGTGATACGCTTTACAATCGAAGCATATTTATTGAGCCCGCAAACAGTACTTTAAAATTACCTGATACATTAGGTTTTAATGGGGACCTCATTAAATTCACAGGGCATTTTCACAAGCAAAAAGGTTTTCCTGAAGGATTTCATACCGATCAACCCGTTGACAAAGCGAGAGTATTTCAATATACCAGCTACAAAGTAATTACAAGTAATTATCGGGAAGCAAGAGGAGGATAATATCTTCTTTATTGAGAATCCCTCCGCGTCCCCCGCGCCTCCGCGTTAAAAGGAGCATGTCACAATCAATTTCTCTCCAGCAAATTCCTATTCAATCCACAAAAAAAAGCCCTTCATTTCTGAAGAGCCTTTCCAATCTTATCAATTTATATTCTAGAAATATCTCGCACGGTTATCCACGATCTCCGCTGCGTCTTTCAGAATTCCTTCTGCAGATGCATCAGCACGTGAAGCTAATCCTGCGATAATTGTTGCTTGTTTTGCTTTTGCATCAGCAGGTGTGATAGCTGCCGGCTTTTCTACTTTCTCCAGCATTACGATATACACACCCATTGTTCCTTTTACCGGAGCAGACATTGTATTCGGAGCAAGTGAAGTAAGCGTTCCGACAACACCAGGCTCAAATGCTGCGCCTTGCATATAAGGAGCTGCAATTGTTATGCCTGTTCCCGGCATT
Organism: Bacteroidia bacterium; assembly: GCA_039918435.1. Taxonomy (GTDB): domain Bacteria; phylum Bacteroidota; class Bacteroidia; order Palsa-965; family Palsa-965. The sequence goes on from JBDSHN010000021.1 coordinate 60,311, forward strand.
ACAGGAATATTTCCTGCTTTCGCTGCGGTCTCTTCAATTGTTTTTCCTTTTGCTTTGTTCAACTCTTCTGTAAATAGATCTGCTTTTTTCTGCTTGATCGCTTCTACTTTACAGATTTCCTGAACGGTTTCGTCTTCGAATGGTTTGGTTCCTCTTTCAAGAATTCCTGTTACACGGGCAACGATATAACGATCTGTATTCTGGAAAGGGTGTGAAACTGAACCAACTTCGGTTTTATTATCATACAACCAACGGATCAATTCCTTTGGATTTTCAACACCATTTATTTGTTTGGAGTTTTCCATGATCGGATCTGCTTTGAAAGGCGACATATTATCTTTTTTCACCGCAGCGGTAAACAACTCTGTGTTATTATTTTTTCCGGAGAACTCAGAAGCTTTGCTGTATACATCACGCATGGTAGCTTCAGAAGGCTCGATCTTTTTATCAATTGATGCTACCTGAACTTTTGTGCTTTCTGATGATTTGTCAAGTACCTGAATAACGTGGTAACCGAAATCAGTTTCTACAACAATTGTTGCGCCTTTCGGATTTTTGAAACCTGCATCTTTAAATTCCTGAACAAATCCACTTTCTTCTGAGAACCAACCATAGTCTCCTTTATTTCCAGGGCCGGGACCTTGTGGTTTAGAACCCGGGTCGTCTGTGGTTTTTTCCACAATGTCTTCCATCTTTGTTTTGCCCGATTTTACAACGCGGAGAATGCTGTCAGCTTTCGCTTTTGCTTCAACTTTTGTACGTGTGATTTCCGGACCTGCGCGTTCACCGCCTTTGTAAGCGATAAGAATGTGACGCACTTTAACAGAGTCAGTAGAAACTTTCTTTCCGTATACTTTATAGATCGTGCTGCTTTCGCCGTTTGTGAACGGTCCGAGTACATCACCGGGATTTGCTTTGATGAACGCGCTGTCTGATCCTGCAGGGAATTGGCCGGGATGCATGTAAGTTTTGGTGAACATTCCTGATTCAGAATTCTGCAATACAAAAACAGAATCCTGCTCCGGCTTTTGATCTTTGAATTTCGGAACAAGCTCTTCCATTGCTTTTTTCTGCTCTGAAATATCATTTGCAGATGGCATAATATTAAAAGCAACGTACTCAATTGTACGGACAGCATCTGTCTGTTTGAATTTCCACTTGTGGTTATTGTAATAATCTTTCAGCTCATCAGTTGTTGGCGTAATGGTAGAATCTTTTACGTCCGCATATCTTTTTACAATGTATTTGTAATTGTATTTCGTGTTCTCATCTGCATATTCATGCTTTACTTCGTTATTGGTAGCATAAAATCCTTTGCGGAGAAGCGCATTGTATTTTTCACGAAGCAGAACTTTGCGCATATCAATTTCAATGCGTGACCATTTTGTTTCTGTTTCAGCATCCATTTTACCAACGAATTCGCGTACTTTTTGCCCGCTGAGCTGCCCGGTCATAGGATCAGCGAAATCAGGAGCGATCTGGCCGGTCTGTGGGTTCTGGAAAAACTGGTTCATGTACGGCGAAATGTTGTTGCCATACATTTGTTCAGCCAGCTCATCTTCGGTCACTGTAATTCCGAGCGCTTTAAATTGCGGCTCGAAAATATGACGGCGGATAAGATCCTGCCAAACACCTTCGGAATATTGATCCTGTTGTTCCTGGTTAAGATTTTCGCCGTTGCTCAATGCATCGATCTCATTACGGAATTCAACTGCGGAAATTTCGTGGCCGTTAATTACACCAATGTCATTGCTGCTGCGACCTCCGAAAAGTCCATGCTGCGAACTTAAAAAATCGCCTAAAACAAAGGCAAGCAATGCCAGGAAAATAATACCGACAAGAAGTCCGACACGATTACGGATTGTGGAAAGAATGGTCATGATAATTGAATTTTAATAGAATTGGGACGCGAATATACAAAATAAGTGATTGGTGTCCGCTGCGGTGGAGGGAAAAAGGTTGTTCCTCCGAAGGGAATCCTCGCATGAGGTAGGATTTAGTGACTGGGTGTCCGCCGTGGCGGATGGTGACTGGTTGATTGAAAAAAAGTATGAATTGAATGAATTTAACTACGGGCAAGCCCGATCACAGGATTTGGATATAATTGACTGTAAATGAAGTGGTTGTTTGAGGTAAGTAATCCTAAGCCACGACGGACACCTTGTCACCCCGTCATTAAATCTCCAGTCCCTCTATTTGATGTTCTGCTGCTCGCTGTTTTTTTTCTCGACACGCTCAAGATGACGGTTGAAGCGGCGGCGGAGGCTGTACATGATGCCAGCGAAAAGGGTGACGACCATTGCAAAAGTTCCGTCATCCTGGTCTTTGATGATGAAAAAGTAAGCCGTGACGCAGGCGCAAAGAATGGCGAGAACCATCCAGACGTATTCTGTAATGCGGAGATATTTTTTCATTGTATTATTTTAAATCATCCTTAAAATTAATGATCCCGGAAATATTTTTGATCTCGTACTCTTCAAAACGCTCATCCGATTCAAGCCCGGTTCCGGTAATGACCTGGTCTTTTGTGGTAATCGTTACAAAAGCATCGGTGTGAATTCTTCTTTTTTTTCCATCCCAGATCAGGCGTTCGGTATTTAATTTTTCACCTTTAATATTTACGACAACAACATCATTTTTCGCTTCCATGATCTGCTCCCGCTTTTTATTGATTGCATAGTTGGAAGTCAGGTAGCTGTTTACTTTCTGATTCTCGTCGTAAAATTCAACCTTCACACCTTTGGGCATTTCCTGGTAAGGATTTATTCCGCCAAAATCTTCCATCACCGGAGCTGTCATGTGTATTTTCGCGTGTGCAGAATCCGAGTAAATAAGATCAACATCATTTACTGTCTGGAGCGGAATTTTTGCATTCTTCGAGAATGAATTCACCTTCGCCGGATCATTCACACAGGAGGTGAACAACGTTACAGAGAAAAAAGTAACTATCAAGAAACGATTCATCGTATTCCGCATTAATTTCAAAAAGCAACCTTTTATCCCTTCAACCAATCAGCGGTCACTTTTTTCTTAATCGTATTTATATTTCGCAAACCAGCGATCATTAATGGAGAAGCCGATCGTCAGGCGCATAAAATCTTCACGGATAAGATTTGATTCTGTTGTACCGCGCACACCATATTCAAAATTGATTGTTGCGCGTGAAACAGGTTCTCCCAGCTTGGTTCTGTAAGGAGCAGGAAATGACATTCCGAAATTCACAGATCTTTCTGTCAATGCAATATTGCGGATCTCCAGTCCTGTCTGGTAATAACGCACGCCTAAACGATATTGGATTGCGGTCAAATAATTTCCTCTTCCGCTTGCTTTTGGCTGAAGTTGAAAACCTGCTGTAATGCGCTGTGAATTTTTCAGGTTAAAAGATGCATCTTCATTTCCCGCCTGGCTCCACATCTGCATCATGTAATCGGCCTGGAACATCCATTTAACATCTTTTTTAAACGCAATACCAACTCCGAACATGGCAGGAATGTTCACATACGATTTCATATCATTTACACTGAAAACGGTATCTTTAAAAGATTCAAGTGTGCCAATTTGCTTATATGTCTGTCCAAGCCAGTCGTTTTTCACGTTGATCTTTGTGGGTGTTGAAAAAACAGCGCCAACAGAAACACGGATTCCTGGTGCACGTACAAACAATGAAGCAGTATCTGTAATTCCTTTATTGTTGTAATAATACCTGTTACCCAACCACTTTTTTCCGGTTACAACGGAATCAGGCATGGCAATATATTTTGGATCAAGGGATTTTTTAAAACGGAAAGAATACTGAATTCCGTAATTGAAATAAACATCCTGGAACAAGGTGCGTTTGGTGATCTTGGTATTATAAGTATTCATTGAATCAGGAAAAATATTGCGGCGGATATTATTCAGCGATCCGAATAAATAAGAAGTCTGAACGCCAATAGAAATATTTGACAATGCTGTATTCCTGCGAACAATTTTTTTCAGCGATGCAGTATCTCCTGCAAATTTCAACTTTGCATATTTTTCGGAGAGATACATTTTACGTGGCGCACCGGCGAAGGGACGAAATCCATTGGAAAGAAAAACCTCGTTTACGCCGCCCGACCCTTCATATTTATAATTTACCGGACCAATTCCTTCCAGGCTATCGCTGGTAGAAACATTGTAGCCGACAGAAGAATAAGGTACCAATCCGAAACCGGCGCCCCACCATTTTGTAACCGGGAATGCCAGTGAAAAGTTGCCAAGCGTTGAACGGTTGAATACTGCTTTGTCAGTTTGATTCTGAAGCTGAACGGTCGAGCTCAGCAATGAAATTTCATACACAACAAAATTGTTTGAAGTGAGTGAAGCAGGATTCGCGAAATTGAAATATTGCGGAATGAGTGAGTCGTTGCGTATTCCTATTCCGCCGCCACCCATTCCGGAATTGATGATACTTCCGTTCTGTTGAAAGTCGCCGATACCGAAACGCGAATAAGGAGAAACGGTTTGAAGCACGGCAGGACTTTGCGCATTCAATTGCAGGAAGGATGCGGATCCAAACACAGCAAAAAACAGGAAGAAGATAAAATATTTAGAGCAAATGGTTTGCGACATGATAATCGAGAATTCGGTAAAGGCCTTGGGATACCAGATTTGGGCGTGCAAAGATGCCATTTTTCAGGGCTTCTGCCAAAAGGGTTGCATCTCCGCCGCCAATTACTGTATTTAAGCCGGGATATTGTTTGAGATATTGATAAATCATTCCTTCGAGTTCCGCAATTGTGCCGTTAAAAGTACCGGAACGCAGGGAAGTCTCTGTGTTATTTCCTGTTAAAGGATGTTTCCCTTCGAGATTGATCAAAGGCAGTTTTTTTGTTTTTTCATGCATCGCCTGTATACGCATGTGCAATCCGGGTGAAATGGCGCCTCCGAGGAAATTTCCCTTTGCGTCCACGATATTATAGGTAATGCAGGTTCCGGCCACTATGGCCAAGACGGGAGTATCGGGAAATAGTTGCCAGGCCTCGACAGAAGCCGCGATCCGGTCATAACCGAGACTTTCTTTCGATTCGTAATTGTTTGTGATCGGAATTGGTGTGCCGGAACCAAGAATAACGAGTGGAAAAAGCGGGGCTAATTCTTCAATAAGGGTATCAGAATGGTTGACGACTGAGCCGAGAATGGCATATTTTACGGGTTTACTGGTCGCAAAAGCAAGAATATCGTCGGTTGAAGGCGATTCTAAAAGTTCCTGCGCAAATACTTCTCCATCACGGAACATGATAGCTTTCAGGGCAGTATTGCCAAAATCGAGGACAAGACGGTACTCCATGGAGCACAAATCTAGGGAGAATGCAAGGAAATATTTCTCGTTTTTAAATTAATCAGTAGATTTGCGACCCGTTAAGGGAATCAGGGGTGCAAATCCTTAGATGACCAGAATGGAAAAACCTCCGAAGGAGCAAGTTCCGCAGGAGCAAGGAGGCTTGGTAGCTCAGTTGGTAGAGCAATAGACTGAAAATCTATGTGTCGATGGTTCGATTCCATTCCAAGCCACTTCCTGAAAATGGAAAAGCTTCTCAGCAATGAGGAGCTTTTTTGTTTTGGGAGAGCAGGTAATGATACTTAACTTCATTCAATGCACTTCACTCCAATTCTATTTTGCATTTGTTTTGTAGTTACTGTTATAGGAATGCTCGGGCGATTTATTTTATTCAGAAAAGTTAAAAAGGAATTTGGATTCGACTTTACAACCATAAGAGTTTATCCATCGACGATTACAAAACTAATTAATTACAATAGCATCGCTGTCAATTCAAGAGCTCATCACCTGATTAAAGCAGGGATGATTTTCGGTTTTTCTAAATATTTGTTTTTCGTTGGATGGATTTATATGGTTTTAGCGATACTTCGGTTGGTTCCATATTGATACAGATTTTAAAAAAAGTCAGGCAGGGATTTTTACTTTGCCTCCGTGTCTCTGTGGCAAAGACGCGCAAGAATTTCTCACCCTGATTTCCGCAGAGAGCGCAGATTTGTGAGTGAATCACCCAGTCATTAAATCCATCGCAAGTAAATTTCTCTCGCAGAGTACCGCAGAGTGATGACAAACAAATGCCATAAAGTCATTTTTCCTTTTCACGGATAATGACGTAAATTGGATGCGAAATATCAGGTTGCAGAACATAAAAAATGTCCAATGAAGCTCAGGTTACTTCTATTCAGCTTTGCACTAGTGTCATGTTAAGTTTGAATTGACGGATACAATTTTTTCAATTTAACTCTGGCTTCTTTGTTGGTAAACTGCCAATTGATTTTGCTGTTTTTATTATTTCTATTTGCTTGCCAGGCATCTACT
>JBDSHN010000022.1:0-7738 GCA_039918435.1 Bacteroidia bacterium
ATATTCGAGGATAAAATGCTTACGGTAGAAACGGTTTTGCTGAATCACAGGATTCCTTGTGTCGGATTTATTTTTCGCGAAAAGGAAAGAGCATTTTCCATTGATAAAGAGCAAATTGCTTATTACGGTGTTCCTTTAACGCAAATGATGAGTGTGAAGAATGGCAATGATGCGGTGCTGGAAGACGGAACGATTGTACCCAATCACAGCATCACACGCGGGCGGCAAAAAGCGCGCTCGTATGCATTTTGCTCTGATACACGTTTTGACGATCGTGTGATTGCGGCTGTGAAAGATGTGGATTTATTATACCATGAAGCCACGTTCCTGCATGAACTGCTGGAGCGCGCCAAATCGACTTACCATACCACGGCGTTGGAAGCGGGAAGGGTGGCACGCCTGGCGAAGGTCGGAAAGCTCATTATAGGTCATTTTTCGGTGCGTTATATGGATCTCATGCCTTTATTAAATGAAGCGCGGACTGAATTTGCGAACACTTTTCTGGGCGAGGAAGGGCATGTTTTTAATATCCCTGAACAGCCTTTTGTGAAAAAATAAGCTATTTTTCTTTTGTGTAGTCGGAATGAACGAATACCTTTGCTTCAGCTTATTTTAAATTAGTCTAAATAAGAATATGGGAATTCCAATCTTGATCGCGCAATCTAATTACCTTGTTAAAGAAGGTCTTAAGTCTTTGGTTTATAGCGAACAAGAGTTGCTTTTTAAAAGTGATGCTTCAACTGCTGATGAATTGCTTTTGCAGGTTGAGTTTTTTAAATCCGGCGTAATTATCATTGATCACAACGATCCTGCTTTCGGTATTTCGGTGGTCAGGAAAATTAAAACGCTTGCTCCTGATGTGAATTTTCTTTCCATTTCTGATAAGCCAAACCGTTGGATGCTTTCCGATGCTTTGGCTGCCGGCATCACCAGCTATCTTTTACGCGATTGTGAAAAGGAAGAAATCCTGGATGCAATCAGGGCTACTTCAAACAGCGAACAATTCTTCTGCGGAAAAATTCTGAATGAAGTTCTGAAAACAAATGACGAAGCTTTACCTACTGCAGAATCGGTTTCCTGTGAAGGATTAAGAATTTCTGACCGTGAAGGAGAGATCATCCGCCTGGTAGCAGAAGGATTTACCAATAAAGAGATTGCTGATAAATTATTTCTCAGCGCACACACGGTTACTACACACCGCAAGAATATCATGGCGAAGCTTGGCGTTAATAATACCGCCGGACTTGTACTCTTCGCCATCCGGAACAATATTGTTTCTCCGAACCATTTCCTGTTTAATACCAATTAATCCTGCCCGGGAAAGGTTATCTTTCAGGGAGAGGCTTTCTCTTGTGGGGGATTTTGTAACTGGGTGATTTATGCACGGACTAACGGCAATACTCCTTTCTCTTTTCTTTTTCAATCGCCAGTCACCAGATCACCCAGTTACCCAGTTCTTTTGTTGCACGAATGTTGATGGAAGGATTTATTTTTGCAATAAATTACGACAGTTGTCGTTTTATTTACGACAGAATGTATAACTTTGTGGTAATAAAATAACCATGGGAAAAGCACTTGATATCAGCAGCACGATCACCTACAGCTCCGTAGATGATCGTGATATTTTGCAATTGATCAGCACGATCAGGCAGGGCATTAAATATGCATTGTTTATTTCATTAGCAGAAAAAAGTCCTTTCAGCCTCCATGAATGGTCATCCTTTCTGCATATTTCAGAACGCACCATGCAGCGTTACAAAAAAGAAAAAAAATCCTTTGACCCGATCTACTCAGAAAAAATTCTTGAAGTAACGCTTTTATACAAATTCGGATCAGACGTATTCGGCAGCAATGAAAAGTTCAACACCTGGCTTGAAACCAAAAACATCATGCTCGGTGGTGTAAAGCCAAAAGATCTGCTCGATAATACATTTGGCATCAGCCTGGTAAAAGACGAGCTCACAAGAATAGAATACGGTGTGCTCGCATGATCGTTTATCGTTTGGGAAATGAACGATACAAGAATGATCTGAGCGGAAAAGGGGCGGAAAAGGCCGGGGCAAGATGGAACAGTAAAGGTCTGGCAATGGTTTATACCAGCGAATCGCGTGCGCTTTGTACAACCGAAATTGCCGTGCGTACACCTCTTGGAAATGTTCCTGTCGATTATTATCTCACCATCATTGAAATTCCCGCTTCTTTTGAAATAGGGGAGATAAAACCAGCCGATCTGCCACGCGACTGGAAATCCATTCCGCATCCGCATTCTACTCAACTCGTCGGTGATAAATTTCTTACTTCGGCAAAATTTCCTGTACTGAAAGTTCCGTCTGCTGTTGTGCAGGGAGATTATAATTACCTGATCAATCCGGCACATAAATTAATAAGCAAAATAAAAATTGTCAGGACGGAGCTTTTTGAATTTGATGAGCGGCTTTTTGTGAAGTAAAAAAGTAGTGTGCGCCATGGCGGACAACAACCTTTTCATTTTACTGCTGATTACCCACTTTAAGGTATTGGGTTGCGGGTGATTGAAGTCTACTTTTGGATCCACATTAAAAGCAGATGCCCAATGCGTTTTTCTTACTGGATTTTTTCTTTGACTTTTTTCACCTGCGGTTTAAGTGCGCAAGTGCTAACCCGTGAAGATTCGCTGCAGGCGGGACTTTACAGGAGCGACCGTATGACTGTCCTTTCAGGATATGGCGAAGCAAAGGTGAGCTATGACACCCGCTTTAAAACAGGAGAAGCGAATCTTACCCGCAACGTTATTTTCCTCGGTCATAAATTCAATTCTAAAATTTCACTTTTTTCAGAATTAGAAATTGAAGATGCAAAAGTAGCAGGAGGTGAAGTGGGAGGAGAAATTGCAATGGAACAATTATTTCTCAAATTCAATATCAGCAGGGATATTTATCTCGCAGCAGGATTATTTATTCCACGTATCGGCATAATTAATGAAAACCATTTGCCGACTACTTTCAATGGCGTTGACCGCCCATTCGTAGAAACATTTATAATTCCATCTACATGGCGCGAGATTGGCGTTGGAATTTACGGGCAAACCCCACGTTTACAAGGCTTCAATTATTCGCTGGGCGTTTATAACGGATTAAATTCGGCTGAATTCGGCAAAGGAACGGGCATACGTGAAGGAAGATTTGAAGGAAGAAATGCTACTGCTTCAAATATTGCAATTACAGGGGCGGCGCTTTATTACCTGAAATCTTTTCGTTTCCAGGTTTCCGGATATTTTGGTGGATCAGCAGGACTAAGTGCGCGGGAAGCAGACAGCCTGCGACTGGATTCAGGCCCGTTCGGCACACCGGTTATTCTCGGCGAAGCGAGTGCACAATATATTGGAAAAGGTTTCACCGGTAGAATTTTAGGAACGATTGTGAGCATCCCGGATGCAGACAAGATCAATCTCGCTTATGCTAATAATACGCCTTCCATGATGTGGGGCGCTTATGCTGAGGTTGGCTTTAACCTGTTAAGTCTCCGCGCCAATTCTGAGAAAAAATTCATCGTCTTCAGTCGTTATGAAATGCTGGATCTGAATGCGTCGATGCCGGAAAACGGGATCAAAGATGAATTTACAGCGCAGCAATATATTGTTGCAGGAATTTTATTTCAGCCGGTAAGAGGAGTAGCTGTAAAAGCGGATTATGTGCAGCGCATGACCGGAACACCAAATCCCGCTTTGCAGATCAATCCTTTTATTAACGGCCAGCAATTTTATGCTTCGCGCGGATTTGTAAATCTTGGAATTGCTTACAGCTTTTAAACATGAATTCACGCCGCAATTTCCTGAAAAAAACATGTGGCTTTTGCGTCGCACTCGGAGGCATCGGGTTTGCTTCATCGTTGCTGGAAAGTTGTTCTTCCGTTCCAATGATAAAAGCCAGCGCGGCAAATAATAAAGTTTCTGTTCCTGTGAACGCATTTGCAACAGATAAACCTTACGTTCTTGTTCGGGTGAATTCGCTTGAAAATGATATTCTGCTGGTCAGAAATGCGGACGGAACATTCAACGGTTTATACATGAAATGCACGCACCAGGATCAGCCGCTGAGTGTAAGCGGGAACGGGCTTCATTGTTCTGCGCATGGAAGCTCATTTGACCTTGAAGGAAATGTAACGCAATCGCCTGCCACACTTCCGCTCAAAAAGTATAAAGCAACTCAAAACGGTGAATCTATAATCATTCAACTCAACTGATATAATGAAAAAACAACTTCTCATTTTAGCAAGTATTCTCGGGCTATTCGGCGCGTGCAAAAAAGATGAACCGGAAACACCGGCTCCGTCACCGAGTCTGGCAAGCGAGATTATTCATGAATTTTCGAATAATGTGATTGTGGCAACTTACAATGATCTCGATGCCAAAGCGGAAATTCTTAACCAGAATATTTTGACGCTGCAGGTTACTACGAATGAAACGAATCTCACTGCATGCAAACAGGCATGGCGCGATTGCCGTTCTGCATGGGAGCAATCCGAATCATTTCTTTTCGGACCTGTGGCAACAGAAAATATCGATCCGCGCATTGATACCTGGCCGGTAAATTTCGCTGACCTGGATTCTGTTCTTGCAAGTTCATCTGTATTCACCACAGGATATATCGACAATCTCGATGATGCATTAAAAGGTTTTCACCCGATTGAATACCTGCTCTTCGGGACAAGCGGAAATAAAACTGCAACTGCTTTCACAGCGCGTGAACTCGATTATCTTGGTGCATTATCCCTCAATCTAAAGTCGCTCGTCAGCCAGCTTCCGCCATTCTGGAATTCTTCCATACAAGGAAGTTTTTATAATGAATTCAATACCGCAGGTTCGGGCAGCACTATTTACGCATCGCAACGTTCCGCTTATGAAGAAATGGTAAACGCGATGATCGGAATTTGTGATGAAGTTGCTAATGGAAAAATAAGCGAGCCTTTTATCGCGCAGGATCCTTCACTGGAAGAATCTCCGTTTGCATTTAATTCTATTACCGATTTCACGAACAATATCAAAGGCGTGAAGAATGTATATCGTGGAATTTATATTGCTGACGGAAAAGGCATAGAAGATCTTGTGCGCTCGTACAACCTTTCGCTTGACGGCAATATAAAGCAAAAAGCAGATGCAGCTATTGCAGCGCTCGGAACCATCACTGTTCCATTCGGCCAGGCAATCACACAGCAGCCCGTGCAGGTTCAGAACAGCATCAATGCGATCAACGATCTGAAAACCGTTCTTGAAAACGATCTTCTTCCTTTTGTTCAGCTTCACACGAATTAAGAGACTATTAAATTTTAATTCCGAAACATAAAATTTTAACAGCCTCTGATGCGTAAAAAACATTTTTTAATTCCAGGCGTAATCTTCGCTTTTGTTTTTATTCTTGCAGAGGCGTGCAGGAAACCGGAAATAACTGAACCCGAAGCGTACAATGAATTGTACGCCGGCGGTTCGCAAACTGTTTTTGACCAGGGCTCCGGCGCATTCAGTCATGAATTTCCAGTCATGAGTCAATACACCGGCACCATGCATGGCATTGGCGATGGCGCGTTTGAATCGCCGTTTGTTACTGCTCCTGCACCATTACGCGGAGGCGTTGGCCCGGTTTACAATAATGTTTCCTGCATCAATTGTCATATTGCCGATGGCCGTGGAAAACCACCTGAAGCAGCAGAACAAATGCTTTCCATGCTTATACGTATCAGTATTCCTGGAGCTGGTCCGCATGGTGAACCGAATGCTGTTCCCGGTTTTGGCGGACAATTACAACCGCGTTCCACCATCGGCACACAACCTGAAGCTGATGTTGTGATCACGCATTCCACCATCAATGGAAATTTTGCTGACGGAATGCCGTATACACTACGTGCACCTTTTTATGCTTTACAAAATCCCTATATACCACTTCCCGCAGGTGTAATGCTTTCACCGAGGATTGCTCCGCCGGTGTTCGGACTCGGATTACTGGAAGCAGTATCAGAAGAAACAATACTTGGTTTTGCAGATCCGAACGATGCGGATGGAAATGGTATTTCAGGAAAACCGAATGTGGTGTGGGATGCTGTTGCGCATGAAATGACCCTCGGAAGATTCGGATGGAAATGCGGTGCACCGAATTTGCTGCAACAATCTGCAGGCGCATATAATGAAGATATGGGAATTACGAATTATATTTTTCCAATTGAAAGTTCTTTTGGACAGCTTCAGTATGATGGCCTGGATGATGAAAATGAAGTGCAGGACAGCGTGTTGTATTATGTCGCAATGTATATCCGCACGCTGGGTGTTCCTGCAAGGAGAAATCTATCAAGTCCGGTGGTGAAGCAAGGGAAAGAACTTTTTATGACGGCGAAATGTAATTCATGCCATATTCCTGCCATGCGCACGGGTGTGAATGTTGCTTTTCCGGAAGTTTCCAGCCAGGTCATTTTTCCATACACCGATATGCTGCTGCATGATATGGGTCCCGGACTTGCGGATAATCGTCCGGAATACGATGCAGACGGGCAGGAGTGGAGAACAACACCTTTATGGGGACTTGGATTGACGCAAACTGTTAACGGCCACAATTATTTTTTGCATGATGGCCGGGCACGTTCACTCCAGGAAGCCATTCTCTGGCATGGTGGCGAAGCAGCAGCATCGCAAAACGCATTCGTCAATATGTCGTTGGGGGAAAGGAATGCTTTGCTGACTTTTCTGGAATCATTGTAGGAAACAGAATTAAGAAAACAGGTATTTGAGGTATTGAAGTTTCAAAACCTGCAATTGCCAACCAACCCTGTTAGCTTAATTCACTTAACCCGAATTCCTACCTTCACACCATGAATCTTCTTATTGCGGATAGCGGCTCGACCAAAACAGACTGGCGTTTTATTGACGACAATAAAGAAATATTCGCGTTCCGGTCGGAAGGATATAATCCGCAGGTGAGAAATGTGCAGGAGATAGAAGCGAGTATCAGAAGTGAAGTGCTGATTCAGCTTGGTGAACGCAAACCGGATGAAATTTATTTTTATGGCGCGGGATGTGGGACACCAGAAAAAAAACAAATCATGTTTTCCGTGCTTGCTGCAGTTTTTAAGTGTCAGTTAAAGATTGAAGTAGATTCTGACCTGCTCGGGGCAGCGCGTTCTCTTTGCGGGCCTGAACCGGGCATAGCTGCCATCCTTGGCACAGGAAGTAATTCGTGCAGCTTTGATGGTAAAAACATTCTTGAAAACCGGCCTTCACTTGGCTTTATCCTCGGTGATGAAGGAAGCGGTGCGGTATTGGGAAAAGAGTTGCTGCGAAAATTTCTTTATGATGATCTTGAATTACAGCTGAAAGAAAACTTCACAAAACGTTTCAATCTGAACCGCGCACAGGTACTCGATCATGTTTACAGGGAATCTTTGCCCAATCGTTACCTTGCTTCGTTTTCAAAATTTATTTTTCAGAATATAGAACATCCGCAATGCATAGAAATGGTGATCGAAAACTTCCGTGCATTTTTTACGCATCATATTTTACGTTATCCAAATGTGAAGGAATTGCCCTTGCATGTAACAGGTTCAGTTGGATTTTATTTCAGCAATTTATTGCGCCGCGTTGCTGAAGAGCAGGGGATAAGGCTGGTGCGCGTAACTGAGACGCCAATTGCAGGATTATTGAATTATCATATTGGAGAATAGGCAATTACGGCGCGGTTATTGCCTATCTTTGCCGACCAGAGTTTTCCAACATTTA
>JBDSHN010000023.1:0-15657 GCA_039918435.1 Bacteroidia bacterium
TTGTTACGGCAGCTTCACCTTTAATGCCGACTTTGGCCATGAGAGAAGGATTAGTAGTAACACCATCAAGCACACCAAGGTCCTGTGCTTCTTTTATTTGTTCGAGATCAGCTGTGTCGATGAAAAATTTCATTGGATAAGGAAGTTTAAAATGTGAGCACGAATTTACACTTTTGGCAGAGAACAATAGGGATGAAGTAGTTAACAAGTTTTCAGATACGGAAGTCTTTTAGTATGGACATGTTTTGGTGATATGTCCATATTATTTTAAAAAATGAACATATCTGTTTTTAAAACTCAGAAAATGAACATATATTTGTGATATGTCCACTTTAAGTAAAAAAATGAACATGTTGCCCAAAATAAGATTTGACCGCAATTTGCCCTATAATAGTCTGCCTGTACTACCTCCCTCTGAAGATATAATTGATAAAGAGATTTTAATGAAATGGGGAATGGCTTCAAGGGCATTGGCAGAGCTGAATAAAAATATTTTACGTATTCCAAATCCAGCCATGTTTATTAATACCATTTCGTTGCAGGAGGCGCAGAGCTCAACAGCAATAGAGAATATTTTTACAACAGAAGATGAATTATATAAGGCAGTTTCGGATATCGTTAAAGAAGGGAATGCAAATGCTGCAATTAAAGAAGTCTTAAAATACCGGGAAGCATTATGGGGTGGTTTTTTTGCGTTGCTGAAGACCGGAAATTTTGATAAATCCATCGCAATAAAAATTTTTCAGCAAATAAAAAATACGAAGGAGCGGCTCCGTTCACCGCAATCGCAGGTGGTGATCAAACGTGGTCAGAGTGAATTTAAAGCGGGTGAAGTTATTTATACTCCTCCAAGAGGAAAGCGCGTTCTTGAAGAAAAAATTAAAAACTTGTTTAACTTTTTGAATAATGATACCCAATTCGATCCGCTATTAAAAATGGTCATTGCGCATTATCAATTTGAAGCAATCCATCCTTTTTCTGATGGAAATGGCAGGACAGGAAGAATATTAAATTTATTATACCTGGTCGATCAGAAGCTGCTTTCTCACCCGGTGCTATACCTGAGCAAATATGTAATTACGCACAAAAATGATTATTACCATCATCTTGCAGGGGTTACACAAAGGCAAGACTGGAAGCCCTGGTTGTTGTTTATGCTTGGTGCTGTTGAAAGCACCTCGAAATTAACGAATCAGAAAATTGATGATATTTTGGAACAAATGGATGCGACGTACCTGTATGCCCACAAAGAGCTAAAATGGTATTCACTTGAATTGAACCAGGCGTTATTCTCTCAACCGTACATTAAGCAAAAACTCGTTGGAGAAATTACAGGTGCAACCAGCAGGACAACACTCACAAAATACATGCAGCTGTTAATTGATCTTGGAATACTTTCACCAAATGAAGATGGGAGAGAAGTGTTTTATATTAACAATGATCTGCTTAGAATTTTGCAGGCTTAAGTTTTCGTATCTACTGATTCTTCCTGCTTCAACACAACACCTCCAAGGCTTTCAACTGGCGAATAATCAATTTCAATATAGCACCAGCACATTATCCGCAACGGTCGAAACTTTCTCCCACAATTCACAATCCATCAGCCTTCCATCCGAAGAACGGAAATCATTTTTCGCAATCCCGATCATTTCAAAGCCACATTTCAAAGCTAGTTTATTAGAAGCAGCATTTTTAGGCTCAATACGCAGCGTAATTTTTTGCATACTGAGATTTTCAAAACAATAGTTGCTGAATAGTTGCAATGCTGCTTCTCCCAGGCCTTTTCCATGAAAATTTTTATCCAGGAAATATCCCGCTTCACATTTAGGAACACGCCAGTTGATACCCTTCGCACAAATCTGGCCGATGAGGGTTTTTCCATCCGCAGTGAAAATTCCGGCAAACAAACTTTTCCCGTTTTTACGATCTGAATTTCGTTCAAGAATGTATTTGCAGGAAGACATTACCGAACTATTATTTTCAACGCTCACCGGGAAATAATCTCTCAGAATTTCTTTATTTGAATCTACCAGCCGAAAAAGAGAAGCGGCATCTGAAAGCTTATAATTCCGAAGCTGCAGAAACAGATTTTCAACTTTGAATGACGCAATTTTCATAAACGAATTCAGATTAAAGATGCTTGAGTGAAACCATCACGATTGTCAAAATTAAACGAATCTTTCAACTTCATCATGGCAGGTTTAACCACTACGGCACGGAGTTTTTACCTTTTCTTTGTGGACAAACAACTTCCAGGAAAATAGTGATGGCCATAAACTTTGTGTCTTGATGGGAAAAACAGCTTGCTGGAAAATAGGAATGGGCAAAAGTGCGGTAGCGAGAATCCTGAATTAAATCAGAATTTACACAGAATCTTTACAGACATTTGAAACATGAAAATTCTGGTGGTCGAAGATGAAAAAAAACTTGCGGAATCGATTGCTGCTTATTTGCAACAGGAAGGCCACCTCTGCGAATGTGCTGCGTCATACCAGTTGGCGGAAGACAAAGTGGTGACTTCCTTTTATGATTGTGTTGTCCTCGATGTGACGCTGCCTGACGGAAACGGATTGCATCTCATTGAAACCATCAAACGGCTCCATAACGAAACATGCATCATTATTCTGTCAGCGAAAAATTCGCTGGATGATAAGCTCGCCGGACTCGGAATGGGTGCTGATGATTACCTCACGAAACCTTTTCATTTACCGGAACTGAATGCAAGGATCAAATCCATTAACCGGCGACGAAATTTTCAAGGCAAAATGGAAATTCATATCAACGAAATACTTATTTATCCTGAAGACGGGATAGTGCTTGTAAATGGACAGCAGCTTGCACTTACCAAAAAGGAATTTGAACTCCTGGTTTTTATGTCTTCCAATACAAACCGCGTGCTCACAAAAGAAGCTATTGCAGAACGTTTGTGGGGAGAAGAAATGGATATGGCTGATTCTTTCGATTTCATTTATACGCATGTGAAAAATCTGCGCCGCAAGCTCATCGAAAAAGGGAGCGTGGATTATATTAAAACAGTTTACGGTATGGGTTATAAATTTACAACAGCGTGAAACTACTTAACAAAGCCACTTTGTATTACCTGGTAGTTTCGTTGCTGATCTTTGCAGCCGGTGGAATTGTGATTTATTATGCTATTCAGGCAATTGTAAAAGAGGAGGTAGATGAACAGCTTTATTCTGAAAAGGAAAAAGTGTTGGGCAAGTTGAAAGATAACGGTGCTGCACCACCTTTTCTTTTGAGTGAATTTATTGTAGTCAAACCTATATCATCTGCACACAAAGAAATATTGCGTGATACAATGATTTTCGATCTGGCGGATGAAGAATTATTGCCCTTCCGGCAGCTTGTTTTTTCTCATGCTGTCAACGGGGAAATGTATGAAGTAACGATCAGTAAATCGCTGCTTGAATCTGATGATCTTGTGGAAGCGATCGCTAAAGCATTTTTGATCACTGCGTTGATTCTTCTCGTTTCAATTGTAGTGCTGAACCGTTTTATTTCACATTCGCTCTGGTGCTCTTTTGAAAAGATGCTTGCCGATTTGAAAAAATTCCGTGTGCAGGATAAAAAGGCGGTTGTACCGAAAGCATCACGCATCCGCGAATTTGATGAGCTCGGCGCAGCTATCGGACAAATGACAACGCGCATGGTGAATGATTATACAAATCTCCGCCAGTTCACCGAAAATGCTTCGCACGAAATGCAAACGCCGCTGGCTGTGATCCGCTCAAAAACAGAACTTCTTATTCAATCGCCCGGACTTCCGGAGGCTGAAATGCAAAAGCTACAGGACATCCAGGAAGCAGTACGCAAGCTCGCCCAGGTGAATCGTTCGTTGCTATTGCTGGCGCGTATTGAAAATGATCAGTTCACAGCAACGTTACCTGTGGCGATGAAACCGCTTACAGAAAAGTTGCTGCTGAATTATGAAGATCTTATTGCTGAGAAAAATATTCAGCTTGAAACTTCACTCGCCGATGTAAATATTCCTATTCATGCTACGCTTGCAGAAATGCTTCTCAATAATCTCATCCATAATGCTATCAGGCATAATGTAAACGTTGGCAAAGTGAAAGTTTTGCTCAGCGAAGAAGCATTTATCATCGCCAATAGTGGTTCTCTGTTCATGGTGGAGCCCGGAATTTTGTTTGAGCGTTTTGGTAAAAACGATGCAGCTAACGATTCAATCGGACTCGGCCTGGCAATCGTAAAAGAAATTTGTGAAAAAAGCGGGTTCGTTGTTTCTTACCGCTTCGATCAAAACGAACATATTTTCACCGTTAAATTCTAATGTGTTTTCTGGAAGAAAGAAGAACCGGATAGAAATAAGGACTAAAGAAAGAGATTTTTCAATTGATAAGGATTCAAGATCGGGGGAAAGTTCTCGGTTTTGGATTCTTCTCTTTTTCTGAAAATTCCGGGCACAAAAAATGGGTAAGCTACTTACATCACACCGCTCAACCACTTACCCTTGCTACCTTCCGGTCCTGGGGGGGTCAGCAGGAGCTGGTTGTATAAGACTTACCCGGCGCAAAGGTATAAAAAAAGTGAACCGCGAAATGAGAAAATAGAAATTTGGATAATTTCATCAGGAAATTTCTGAAAGAGGTAAGATTATAGAAATTACCATTTTTTTTGAAAATCGTACATCGTACATCTCCACATAATGGTCACAATGTGATAATTCATACTTTTTTCTCACTTTTCCTTCCCTATATTTGCTTACTAAAACCGAGAGCCATGAGCCTGTCAAAACATTCCTTTATTTATGCTGTTGCAGCTGTATTTGCTGTTATCGTTTATTCCCTGCTGATCTATTTAGGCGGAATCAGGATCGATGCGCTGCAATATTTTTCTTATGCGATCTTTACCGGAATTGCAATATATGCGATAAAGAGCTGGCGCGATAAAGAAAACAATGGCATTATCAGTTTTGGCGGCGTAATGAAATACGGCTCGCTGATGGCACTTTTTTATAGTTTACTGATCGCTGTTTGGACATTCTTTTTCATGAAATACATTGCACCGGAACTTGTTGGTGAAATGCTTTTAAAACAGCAGGCCGCAATGGAAGCAAAAGGATTGCAACCGAAACAAATTGAAATGGGGATTAAGATGTCAAAAATGATTATGCAACCGCCGGTTATGGCAGTATTAGCATTGATTGGCAATATGTTTTTCATTACAATTATTAATCTCATCATTTCTGCCGTAATGAAAAAAGATCCGCCTGTTACTTTTGAAAATCCGGGCACAGCTAATCTTCCCAATAATCCTTACGTTAATTAATGGATATTTCCATCGTAGTTCCCCTTTTTAATGAAGCTGAATCGCTTCCCGAATTGCACGATTGGATTGATCGCGTAATGAAAGCCAATAATTTCTCGTATGAAATTGTCTTTGTTGATGACGGAAGTAAAGATGGCTCGTGGAAAGTGATCGAAGAGCTTGCGAAAAAAAATCCTTCGGTTCACGGAATTAAATTCAGAAGAAATTATGGTAAATCTGCCGCACTGAATACTGGTTTTGAAGCCACGCAGGGAAATGTCATCATCACCATGGATGCCGATCTGCAGGATTCACCAGAAGAAATTCCGGACCTCTATAAAATGATCACCGCCGACGGATTTGATCTCGTATCGGGCTGGAAAGAAAAACGATATGATCCGATCACGAAAACCATTCCGACAAAATTGTTCAATGCCGCTACGCGCAGAATGTCAGGAATACAATTGCATGATTTTAATTGCGGACTCAAAGCCTATCGCAGCGATGTAGTGAAAAGCATTGAAGTGTATGGAGAAATGCATCGCTACATTCCTGTCATTGCCAAACGCGCCGGCTTCACAAACATCGGAGAAAAAAGTGTTGCGCACCAGGCGAGAAAATACGGTACTACAAAATTCGGACTCGAACGTTTTGTCAATGGATTTTTAGATCTCCTTTCTATTTCTTTTGTCACCAAATTCGGAAAACGTCCAATGCATTTTTTCGGATTGAACGGAACACTGATGTTCATCCTTGGTTTCTCCGGATTCCTTTACCTGATCATCAATAAGCTTTGGATCGTTTATCATAATCATTCTATTGCCCCGCGTGTTACTGAAAGTCCATGGTTTTACATTTCCCTCGTTGCCATGGTTATCGGAACGCAACTTTTTCTTGCCGGTTTTCTTGCAGAATTATTAGCGAGAAATTCACCCGACAGAAATACGTACCTGATCGAGAAAAAGGTTGGTGGTTAAATTGTAAATGTTGCTGAACTTTGTCGTTTGTTAAATTTGCAATCAACGTCGTTTGTTAAATTTGCAATCAACCTTACAACGATATTGGCTGTATCAATTTTTGATGTGTTTTATAAATTATTTTGGTAAATACATTACAATCAGAACAAATACCTGCCTTTTATTACAGGTGTAATTGATAGATTGATTTTGTATTTAATATAACGCCACGGTCTCTACCTTTGCGCGTTAAATTTCCCCCATAACCCTTTCAATTCTCCCCCTTTGCATGGCACCTTTATTGAATTCTCTTTTGTGCGGACTTTTCGTAAATTGTCCTGTCAACTGCACTAATAGTATAAATCTACTTCAAAACCATTGCATGTAGGGATGAATACGCAATCTTGCCGGGTAAGAATTTCCCCTTTTTGGGTAATTTTCATTCTATTTCACCTTTTCGTGATGTATGGGTCAGCGCAAGCGTTGCCCTTTACGTGGGTGCGAAGCGCGGGAACGGGCAGTGAGCAGGATGCGAATGCAGTGGCGGCTGATCTAAGTGGAAATGTATATGTAACCGGTTTCATAAAAGGCAACAACAATAATTTCAGCAGTGTTTTAATTTCGTCCACAGGGGGAGAGGATATTTTTCTGGCGAAATATGATCAGAATGGCAATATTCTTTGGGCAAAACCAGCCGGTGGATCGGGTAATGATCGTGGATTATCAATCGCGGTAGATAACTCCGGCAATGTTTACGTTTGCGGATTTATCGAAGGAACAGCTACTTTTTTCGGTTCGCCGAATATTACTGTTTCAGGCTCTGGTAACTTTGATATTTTTGTTGCTAAATACAATTCTTCCGGCAGCGTATTGTGGGTAAAGCGGGCCGGCAGTTCAAACGATGGCTCTGCTTTGGGCGTTTGTACGAATGGAACGGATGTATTTATTACCGGTGAGTTTGCTGGCACCGTAGCTTTCGGATCGCTTCCTTTTCTCACTTCCAGTGGAGGAACGGATGCTTTTATTGCTTCCTATAATGCTGCTACCGGAACTGAGAACTGGGCTATCAAAGGTGGAAGCAGTTCTAATGATGTTGGAAGCGGAATTACAGCTGACGCAAGCGGTGTGTATGTTTCCGGTTTTTATGATGGCACACTCACTTTTCAAAACATGCCCGGCACACTTACAAATAGCGGTGCCAGCGATGTATTTGTAGTTAAATACAACTTAGCCGGAACTGGTATATGGAAAAGAAAAGCCGGGGGAACCGGGGATGATAATGGAAATTCAATTTCCGTGAGTGGCTCCCTGTTGTATGTTGCGGGCGATTTTTCAGGTACAATGAGTTTATTTGATACCGGACCTGCAGTGGCCACAATTACTTCAGCATCCGGAATCGATGCATTTATTATTCAATACGATGCAACAAGCGGAAATTATGCCTGGGTGAAATCCGAAAGCGGAACTTCAACAGATAAAGCATTAAGCGTTTCCGCAAATCCTGCGGGAGACGTTTTTCTTACCGGTTACTTTTCGGGAACACTTCCTTTTGGCAGCGGCCCCTCCGTTAGCGCAAACGCTGATGATATTTTTGTAACAAAATATAATGCTGCCGGCACCTTTCTGTGGGGGAAAAAAGTGATTGGTTCTGCTGACGATTATGGAAGAGGAATCGTAGCACCTGATAATACATCGGCATATATTGCAGGAACCTATAAATCAAGTCCGGCAACATTTGATGCGCAATCCATAAGTACTTCAAGCAATTTCGATATTTATGTTGCCAAGCTGGGTTGCACTTGCACCGTTTCGAATGCCGGAGCAGATCAGACTTTTTGCGCATCATCAACAGTAACTCTGGCAGGTAATACGCCCATAACCGGAACAGGAGTATGGACACGTATTTCAGGCACCGGAACAATCACTTCACCTTCTTCACCCACATCTGGCGTCACTGGTTTATCAGCTGGTTCAAGTGTGTTTCAGTGGACAATAACCAACAGCGTTTGTCCTGCATCAACCAACGACCAGATTACGATCCTTATTGATGCAAATCCAACTACTGCAAATGCCGGTGCAGATCAGAATGTTTGTTCATCTACAGCAACCTTAGCAGGAAATGCTCCGGTGGCTGGAACCGGAATGTGGACGCTTGTATCTGGTACCGGAACAATTACAACTCCAACATCACCGACTTCCGGCTTAACCGGATTATCAGGGACCAGCGTTTTTCAGTGGACCATTTCAAACGGTACATGTCCATCCTCTTCCGACAATGTTACACTAATACGCGACCCGAACCCAACAGCAGCAAACGCAGGACCCGATCAGACCATTTGTTCATCGAATGCAACGCTGGCAGGTAACGCGCCTTCAATCGGCACAGGTTTGTGGTCGTTGGTTTCCGGTACAGGAGTGATTGCAACGCCAGCATCTGCCAATTCTTCCTTAAGCGGATTGAGCACGGGTGCAAATGTTTTCCGCTGGACCACCTCAAACGGTTCGTGTCCTTCAACGAATGATCTTGTTACAATAAACGTTGATGCAAATCCTACGCTGGCAGATGCGGGTCCTGATCAGACTATTTGTTCTTCTTCTTCCACCTTTGGCGGCAATGTACCTTCCACTGGTAACGGATTCTGGAGTCTGATTTCCGGAACCGGTAGTGTTGCCACACCTTCCTCTGCAACATCAACAGTAACCGGCTTATCGGTCGGTGCGAATGTATTCCGATGGACGATCACGAACGGAACATGTCCAGCATCGTTTGATAACATTACGATTAACAGAGACGCAAATCCAACTGTTGCAAATGCCGGCGTAGATCAGACGTTGTGTAATTCTACAACTACGTTAGCAGGGAACAGCCCTGCAACCGGAACAGGCTTATGGACGCTTATTTCAGGAACAGGTAGCGCAACGTCGCCAACCTCAAATACTTCAGGTGTTACAGGATTAACAACAGGCGCAAATGTTTTTCAATGGACCATTTCCAATGGAACATGCCCTGCATCTTCTGACCAGGTTACCATCAATCACGATGCAAATCCAACAGTTGCAAATGCAGGTACTGATCAAACCGTTTGTTCTTCGTCAGCCACACTTGCAGGAAATATTCCATCTACTGGAACGGGATTCTGGACATTGATCTCCGGTACCGGAATAATTACAATTCCTTCTTCTGCAAGTTCAACGGTAAATGGATTATCTGTCGGTGCAAATATTTTCAGATGGACGATTTCAAACGGAACATGTGCGTCCACATTGGATGAAGTAACTGTTTTCCGCGACGCAACTCCTACAGCATCGAACGCAGGCGCTGACCAGAATATTTGTTCTGCATCTGTTTCACTCGCCGGAAACTCACCTGCAACCGGCACAGGAAACTGGACATTGATTTCCGGCACAGGAACAATTGTTACTCCCGGGTCTGCAACATCAACGGTAAATGGATTATCAGTTGGTGCAAATGTTTTCCGCTGGACCATCACAAATGGAGTATGTGCATCCTCGTTTGATGATGTTACAATAACCCGTGATCCGAATCCGACAACAGCGAATGCGGGAAGTGATCAGACCATCTGCTCTTCTTCTACAGCGCTTGCAGGAAATACATTGACAATCGGAACGGGTAACTGGACCTTGATCTCAGGAACCGGCGTATTGGTAAATTCAACTTCACCTTCATCTGCTGTAAATGGTTTGTCGGCAGGTGCAAATGTTTTTCGCTGGACTACATCAAACGGAACTTGTCCATCTACATTTGATGAGGTAACAATTAACCGCGACTTGAATCCGACCACAGCAAACGCGGGTGCTGATCAGACTATTTGTTCAGCAGCTACTTCACTTGCAGGAAATGCTCCGGTCATCGGAACAGGATTGTGGACCTTGATTTCCGGAACTGGAACAATCGTTACACCATCATCACCAACTTCAACTGTTAATGGATTATCGGTTGGTGCAAACATTTTCCGCTGGACGATCACGAATGGAACCTGTGCTGCATCATTTGATGAGGTAACGATCAATCTAGACGCGAATCCAACAACAGCAAATGCAGGAATTGATCAGACAATTTGTTCGTCATCCACTTCGCTTACAGGAAATACGCCGGTGATCGGAAATGGCTTGTGGACTTTAATTTCCGGTACAGGAACAATTGTTACGCCGACATCGCCAACTTCTTCTGTAAGCGCAATGACTCCGGGTGCAAATGTTTTTCGCTGGACAATTACAAACGGAACATGTACAGCTTCTTTTGATGAAATAACGATTATTGTTGATCCTATTCCATCGACAGCTGCTGCGGGCCCTGATCAAACTATTTGTTCTTCATCCACAGCATTTGCAGGAAATGTTCCATCCATCGGAAGCGGTGCGTGGTCGTTGATTTCCGGAACAGGAATTATTACAACTTCCACTTCCGAAATTTCAACTGTCACAGGTTTATCTGTCGGAGCAAATATTTTCCAATGGACTATTTCAAACGGAACATGTCCAGCCTCATCCGATCAGGTTACGATAAATGTGGACGCGAATCCAACAACAGCAAATGCAGGAATTGATCAGACAATTTGTTCATCATCCACTTCGCTTACAGGAAATACGCCGGTGATTGGAACTGGAGTCTGGACTTTAATTTCCGGCACAGGAACAATCGTTACGCCAAATTCACCATCATCTGTTGTGAATGGTTTAAGCGCTGGCGCAACTATTTTCAAATGGGAAATCAGTAACGGCACATGTTCAGCTTCTTTAGATACTGTACTAATTTATCGTGATCCTGTTCCTACTGCGGCAGCTGCTGGTTCTGACCAGACAATATGTTCTTCGTCTGCAACACTCACTGGAAATGTGCCTTTAACCGGCAGCGGAAACTGGACCTTGATTTCCGGTTCAGGAATAATTACTTCTTCCGGCTCACCTGTCACAACAGTTACAGGTTTAAGTGTTGGTGCGAATATTTTCAAATGGGAAATTTCAAACGGAACTTGTCCATCATCTATCGACATGGTAACCATAAATGTTGATGCGTATCCAACAACCGCTAATGCAGGATCCGATCAGGCACTTTGCAACTCTTCATCTTCATTTACAGGAAATATTCCATTGACAGGAACCGCCACCTGGAGTGTGATCAGCGGCCCTGGAATTATTGCAAATGCTTCCCAGCCTTCCAGCGTAGTGACCAACCTGGCAACAGGTCTGAATGTTTTCGCATGGACAATTTCAAATGGTGTTTGTCCCTTGTCACAGGATACTGTTTCCATTCTGATTGATCAGTTTCCTACACTTGCAAATGCAGGACCGGATCAGCAGCTATGTTCTTCTGTTTCTGCCATGAATGGAAATATCCCGGCAGTAGGAACCGGCACCTGGTTGATTGTAAACAGCACTGGAAATTTCACAACTGCGGGAGTACCGAATACAGCAGTTACAAATTTGAGCCTCGGATCAAATACATTTGAATGGGTAATTACAAATGGAACTTGTCCGGCCTCACATGATACAGTTATGATTTCTGTGGATAATTTTCCGACTGTAGCCAATGCAGGTTCCGATCAGCTGATATGTTCAGGCAGTTCAGTGTTGCAGGGAAATATTCCTTCTATAGGAACAGGAAGCTGGATCGTTCTTGCCGGAACAGGTTTGCCAGGAAATCCGTCTTCAGCAATTACTGCTGTGACTAATCTTTCACCAGGCCAAAACACATTTGAATGGAGGATGTCAAATGGTGTTTGTCCTGTTTCAGTTGATACCGTAATTATCGCTGTTGATTCAATGCCTTCCAATGCGAATGCGGGCATTGCACAAACCATTTGCAGCAGCACTTCTGTTTTGAATGCAGCAGTTCCTTCAACAGGTGCGGGGCAATGGTATGTGATTTCAGGTGGTTCTTCATTGATAAATTCTTCGCTTGCTTCAACAGCAGTAAATGCACTTAGCAACGGATTAAATGTTTTTGAATGGGTAGTCAGCAATGGTGTTTGTCCCTCATCGCACGATACAATAACGATCAGTGTTGATGAAAATCCGGGTATTTCCAATGCGGGAATTGATGCACAGATATGCGATCCGTTTGATACGTTGACAGGAAATATTCCACTCATTGGTTCAGGCATCTGGTATACGATCAGCAGTGCAGCAGTGATTAATACTCCACTTGCGCCGACAACAGGTGTAAGCAATCTTTCCGCAGGCTGGAATAAGTTTGAATGGGTGATCACGAACGGAACCTGTCCGGCATCGCGCGATACAGTTGGTGTTTTTTATACGCAACGTCCTTCAGCACCAGATGGCGGTCCGGATATTTCTGTTTGTGCGCATGATGCGTTTATGCAGGGAGAACTTCCTGTGACTGGAACTGGTTACTGGAACAATCTTTCCAACACAGGAAGTTTTGCTGATCCTGCTGATCCTTTTTCTGCATTGAATAATATTCCGGATGGTTCTTATTTATATACATGGACCACTTCCAATGCCTATTGCATTTCGAATCCTGATACAGTTGTGGTAAATGTTTATTCAACACCAACACTTGCCAATGCTGGTGCCGACCAGCTGGTGCATACTACTTTTGCAACATTAAATGCCATTGCATGTGATACAGGTTTTGGAACATGGTCTTTTGTTTCAGGTTCAGGTGCAATTGAAAATATAAATGATCCGGCAACAAAAGTTTTGAATCTTGCAGGTGGAATAAATATTCTTCGCTGGACAACTTCAAATGGCGTTTGTCTGCAAACAGATGATGATGTGCAGATCGAAAGCAGGCCGCTCATTATTCCTACAGGGTATTCTCCTAATGCAGATGGGACGAATGATAATTTTGTGATAGAAGGTTTGCTTGAATATTCAAACACTTCGCTGGAGGTATTTAACCGCTGGGGCAACCAGGTATTCATTACTTCTGATTATAAAAATGATTGGAACGGGGCAGGAGGAAACGGACAAGTGCTTCCGGATGATATTTATTATTACATATTGAAGCTTGACGATGGCACAGTGTTTACCGGATATGTTTCTTTAAAACAGAAAACATTATGAAGAAATTAATCAGCTCTGTTTTATTTTGCCTGTTGGTTTGCACAGCGTTTGCGCAGTATAATCCCTTGCAAAGCCAGTATGTACTTAACCGTATTGTGATCAATCCTGCTTATGCGGGTTCGGAAGGTTTTCTGTCAACAACATTTAGTTACCGTAAGCAATGGCTCGGATTTGATGGCGCACCGGAAACCTATTCATTCACCGCAAATACGCCACTGAAAAACAAACATTACAATATCGGCTTGCTTGCTTCACAGGATAATCTTGCGGTGCTGCACCAATCGCAATTGGGTTTGATTTATGCTTACAGGATAATTAACGGTAAGTTTTCTTTTTCTGCAGGATTTCAACCCGGCATAAAATTTTTGCGAAATTCATGGGATGAAATTAAAACAACAACACAGGGTGATGCAGCTTATCAATCAGCAGAAACAAGCGTCAGCTTTGACATGGGTTACGGTCTCTATCTTCAATCGAAACGCTTTTTCTTTGGTTTCAGCAGCAGCGCAAAACTATATCAGAAAGTTAAATCCGTGAATGGAGATCAACCCATATTTCTTGTGAATACTGGTTATACATTTGGTGATCCAAAAAAAGCTTCGATTACCGTTTCAGCACTTGGGCGCTACATGGTAAAGAGCTATTACCAGGCAGATATTAATGTGATGGCTACGTTCCGCGACAGGATTTCTTTCGGCGCATCTTATCGTTATACGGATGCAATTGTCGGCATTCTGCAGATGAAAATAAACGATCAGCTGTTGATCGGTTATTCATACGATTACACGCTTTCTCATTTAAGCACCTACTCATCCGGAACACATGAACTGTTACTTCGGTATGATTTTTCTTTCCACGTGAATGCAAAAAGTCCGCGGGTTCCATAATTCCCGGATACCATAAAATGATTAAACCCTGCATCATAGTTTTTGCCGTATTGTTCCTGATTTCTCTTCCGCTTCAATCGCAGGAAGACAGGAATCATCTTGCCTTGATTTTTTCGGATACCAGCATGGTTCATCCTGTCCGTATTAACATCAACAACAAAAATTCGGACTTCGGAGTTACGAAATATAAATCCGGTTACGTGTTTTCATCCTCACGTAACGAGCAGGTTGGCGTGCTGTATTATTCTGACGATACACTGGCACCATTATTGGATCTTTATTATTTTCAAAAAAAGGATTCGGTAAAATTCTCCATACCCAGACCTTTTGCAAAAGAGCTGAATTCAAAATACAATGACGGACCTGCTTCATTTTCTCATGACGGAACTACAATAGTGTTTACCCGAAGTTTGCCTTCCGTTCATATAGCTGATAGTTCGGTTCGTACAAAGCTGACGTTAATGACCAGTCATTTTGTAAATGGCAAATGGCAAAAGGCGGAGGTTCTTTCTTTTTGCTCTGCTGAATCGAATTTTACGCATCCTTCGTTTTCACCGGATGACAGTGTGCTTTATTTTGCTTCTGATCGCGCCGGAGGTTATGGCGGACTCGATATTTATTATTCGCGCATTTCAACTTCAGGATGGGGCACGCCAAAAAATCTTGGTGATAAAATAAATACCATTTACAATGAAGAATTTCCGTTCTGTTCTGATTCCGGAAATTTATATTTTGACAGCGATCGTCCGGGCGGATTTGGAATGCTCGACATTTATGCCTGGGATATGAGGGATTCTGCATTTACGCAACCACAAATTTTAAAGGGTGCTGTCAATTCTCCTGCTGATGATTTCGCATTCTGGTATTCAGAAGAAAATATGGAAGGATTTTTCTCTTCAAACAGGAATAACAGCCAATCCGATGATGATATCTATTATTTCAAGATAGCCTGGCCAGAGCCGCTCAGTTATGATACGCTCAAAAAACCGGTGCTCTGCTACGAATTTTTCGAGGAAGCGAGCGCTGCATCTGTTGATACTGTTGATATGGCTTATCAATGGACATTCAGCGATGGAACGATCATGCGCGGTTATGAAGTTGCAAAGTGCTTTGATAGCACCGGCCTTTATACTGTAAGCCTGGATATTCGCGATAGTTCGAGCGGTGAAATGTTCATCAGCAACCGGATGAATTTTGATCTCGAAATTCTGCCGCCAAATCCCATCACAGTTTTTTTGCCGGACACTGCATTTATTGGTCAGCCCTTTGTGATTAATTCGAAGAATACTGTAGCAGCGGGATTTAAAGTAGAAGAAGTTTATTATGATTTTGGGTATGGTTACCGATCAAAAGGAAAAACAGCAAGCCATATTTACAACAAAAAAGGTATTTATTATCCACTGATCTATTTCCGGATCACGAATGAATCTACGGGGACAGAAGAGTGCAGGTGCGTGGTTAAAAAAATAACAGTA
>JBDSHN010000024.1:0-17799 GCA_039918435.1 Bacteroidia bacterium
AGGATCAGAAGCTGTTGCGCAAACGACAACGGTATAAGGCATTGCTCCGTTTTCTTCGAGTGTACGGACAACGTTAGCAACGGTAGAGCCTTTTTGTCCGATTGCTACATAAATGCAGAATACCGGTGCGCCCGCTGCGTAAAATTCTTTCTGGTTGATGATGGTATCAATACAAACAGCAGATTTTCCTGTCTGACGATCGCCGATCACCAACTCACGCTGACCACGACCGATAGGGATCATTGCGTCAATCGCTTTGATTCCGGTTTGAAGAGGTTCGTTTACCGGCTGACGATAAATTACACCGGGAGCTTTACGCTCAAGTGGCATTTCGTAAGTTGTTCCGGGAATCGGTCCTTTACCGTCGATCGGCTCACCAAGTGTATTTACAACTCGGCCGAGCATTCCTTCTCCTACTTTAATAGAAGCGATCTTTCCTGTGCGGCGAACAGTATCTCCTTCACGGATTCCGTTAGAAGAACCGAGTACAACGGCTCCAACATTATCTTCTTCAAGATTCAGAGCAATGCCTTGTAATCCGTTTTCGAATTCGATAAGCTCACCCGATTGGCAATTTAAAAGACCATAGATACGGGCGATACCATCTCCAACCTGGAGAACAGTTCCGACTTCTTCCATTTCTTTCGCCGATTTGAAACCGGCTAATTGCTCTCGTAGGATTGCGGAAACTTCCGCTGGTTTTACTTCTGCCATTTTGTTTAGTTATTAGTCCGCCGCGACGGAGGAGTTTTTAGTTCGGAGATTCAGCCCGGATTAATTTCCGAACTCATTACTACGATCTCAATTCTCGTTCTTTTTTCCTGGTTGTTTGTTTTTAGTGTTTAGTTCAGCGGATTATTTGGTTTGTTTCTCAAACGGAACAAATAATTAGCTGAACTCAAATCGCTTTTATATAAGGGTTTTCGCTGAATGAACGATCGAGGTTTTTGATCTGGCGGAGAATGCTTGCATCCACCTGCCGATCGCCAACACGCAGAACAAATCCACCGATAAGATCTTTGTTTACTTTTTCTGTCAATTCAACTTCTGAATTGGTACCGCCTTTTACAATCTGCAATACTTTTTCGCGAAGGGTTTTGTCAAGACCGGATGCAGTGGTGATAACCGCGGTCAGGATTTTCTTGTGTGTTCTGTATTGTGCTAAAAAAGCATCTGCAATTCCTTCGAGTTCCATTTCACGGCGTTTGCCCGTGATGATGTTGAGGAATTCGGAAGAAATGACGCCGATCTTTCCTCCAAAGATGGCTTTAAGGATGGTTTGCTTTTTATCTGTTTTGATGATCGGACTTTTGAGCATTGCAGACAAATCACGGTTATCGCGGATCGTGTCGAAAACCAACTGCATGTCTTCACGAACTTGTTCGAGCTGTCCTTTTTCAAGAGACAAATCAAGAAGTGATTTCGCGTAACGGTATGAAACTCTTGTTTCGATCATTTTAGTTCAGCTTTGTGTCTTTCAGCAAATCGCCGATGAGGGCTTTCTGTTTGTTCTCGTCAGATAATTCACGCTTAAGGATTTTCTCGGCGATTTCAACAGAAAGAAGAGCGACCTGGTTTTTCAACTCGGTGATTGCCGCCATCTTTTCATTTTGAATTGCTTCACGTGCAGAAGTAAGAATTTTATCTGCTTCTTCTTTCGCTTTTCCTTTTGCTTCGCCAACAATCTGGTCTTTCAGATCGCGTGCTTCTTTCATCATTGCATCGCGTTCGTTGCGGGCCTGTGCGAGAATTTTTTCATTGTCTGATTTCAGGTTCAGCATTTCAAGCTTTGCATTTTCAGCTGACTTGAGCGCACCGTCGATAGAATCTTCGCGGTCTTTGATCATTTTCAGGATCGGTTTCCATGCGAATTTTCTCAACAGGATCAACACAATAAGGAAAGTGATCATCATCCAGATCAACAAACCGGTATCGGGCATTACTAATTGCATGAGCGAAGTATTTTAGTCGTTAAAAGTCTTTTCTGTTTAATCGTAATCTTCAATTTCAAAAATCATACTGCTCTCACCAACCGTGAAAGCAGTATGAAAATCTTGTTCTGCGGATTATTTGGTAAGAATAACGAGCAGACCTACAACCATTGCGAAGAAGGCAGCACCTTCAACGAGAGCAGCTGTAAGAATCATGTTAGAGCGGATATCGCTGACCGCTTCTGGCTGACGCGCGATTGACTCAAGCGCCGAACCACCAATACGACCGATACCGATACCAGCACCAATAGCAGCAAGACCTGCTCCCATAGCGGCAAGACCGTAGCCCATTCCGATGTTTTCAGCAGCTTGTAATAGAATTTGTGATGTCATGATAATTGATATTTAAAGATTAAACAGATTACAAATTAATGTGCGGCAGCAAGCTCATTTGGCTTACCGTCGAAATTTTCATCGAGGTGATGATGTTCTTCAACAGCTGATCCGAAATAGATCGCGGAAAGAAGGGTAAAAACGTACGCCTGGATAAATGCGACGAGCAATTCCAGGAACATCATGAATACGCAGAACGCGACAGAAGCAACAGAAACACCCAAACCGGCTCCCATTGAATCGCCGCCTTTAGCGAAAATGAAGATCAAGGAATAGAAAGAAAGGGCGATAATGTGACCTGCGGTGATGTTTGCGAAAAGCCGGATCATCAATACGATCGGCTTAAGGAACATTCCGAAAATTTCGATCGGTGTAAGAATGATAAGAACGCCGATTGGCACACCGGGCATTGCAAAAATATGTTTCCAGTAATTTTTATTCGCGCTGAAAAGAGTAATGATGAACGTTATAAGCGCAAGAGAAAGAGTGATAGAAATGCTGCCCGTGAAATTTGCGCCGCCCGGGAAAAACGGTACAAGCCCAAGGAGATTTGAAATAAGAACAAAGAAAAATACGGTAAGCAGGTACGGCATATAGCGCTCATACTTTTTGCCGATGCTTGTTTTTGCAACATCATCACGAACAAAAACGATCAACGGCTCGAAAAGAGACTGCATTCCTTTAGTAGTTTGCCCGACACGTTTTTTGTATGACCTCGCAACGCTAATGAATATGAACATCATCAATCCGACGACAATAAAAAGTGTTACTACGTTCTTTGTAATGGAAACATCGAGTACTGTTTTTGTCGCTTCTTCGTTTTCTTTTCCAAGCTGCTCATCCCAAACAACAATTTTTCCTTCTTTTAAGGCGTAGGTATAATTTTTCCCTGCGTAAGGCTGCAATTCGTGTGTTTCGTGATTGCGGAAATTACCAGAAGAAAACATTTCAAAACCTTTATCGGTTTTCACAATAACCGGAAGCGGAAGATGTGTATTACCGTAAACATGCCATTCATGATTATCGGAAATATGCTCGATGATCATTTCGCCTGGGTTAAAACCTTCTTTTTTGGCTTGACCAGGTTCAGAGACATTACCTTCTTTTAATGTATCAGCTACATTTTCTTCGGGTTCATAAGCAAAACCGGCCGTCGGCAGAAAGGCGACGCTTAAAAAGAGGGCAATACGGGCAACAAGGGTGCTGAATCGCATTGATTAACAGAGTTTTAGCAAGGAATTGCAGGTTACGCCCTGAAATTCGGTGCAAAAATAGGAATTTGATTCGGAGTACTGAAAGAATTTAGCAAGGTATTTTGCCTGATTCAAGAAGATTTTTCAACTTTTTAAAAAGGCGGCAAAGGCAAAAAAAAAGAGACCGGATTCTTTCGAATGATCTCCCTCTGAACAGGTTATAGTTTACGATGAATCATTTTCCGTACCCGATAAATGCTCCCACCATTGTACCGCTCATATTGGTTGTAGGAAGATCTGTGCTGCTCGCGCCGGAAGATCGCACCCAACGTGTTTTGGTAATATCTGCACGATAAGCATAACGCAGGCCCACATAAAAATGGTCGAGAAAGCGCACATTGAATTCCACACGGCCTTCCGGGGCAAAATATTTATTCAGGAAAGTACTTTTTCCTGTTACTGTTTGTTCTGTCACTTTCACCCTTCCGAATGCCCAACCAAGCCCGCCGGTAAATGTCACTACCTGCGATTTTATAAAATTTGCGCCTAATAAATCGAATTGTGCATTGTAGCCGTTAAGGTCGATTTTAGTTGTATTATTCGTATTGCTGAAATGCAGCGGAAGTAAATAATGAAACGAAAGCAACCCGGTAATTCCATTATCAAGCTTATTGGTAAGGGTATTATATCCGCGGTCGAGCCCAACTCCTATCATTTGAGTTCCGTCGCCCATATTTACGCCCATTCCGGCATAATATGCTTTTACGCTGGCCATTGGAAGGAAATAATAGCCAATGCTGCCGGCGGTGTAATTGTGGGTTTCTTCTGCTGCCGGTGTTCCGGTTTTTTCCTGTGCCGACAAGGAAGCCGCTGTTAAAAAGAGAATACTGAAAGCGAGTAATTTTTTCATAAAACTGAATTAAAACAACGTAAATAATTTGATGAATAGCTAAAGCGCAAAGTTAAGTCTTTGGTTTAAAATGATGGTAAAGCGAAGCAATTTCAAAAATAGCAAAGGCGAAATAGAAAACAAGAAAATGAAGAAGGAAAGACCTGGCATAAAGTGGCTGTAGTAATGAATAGATGACCATTATCATTACGAGCACAAAAAGACGAATGGTTGAAACGGCCATAAATCTTCTTACAAAAACACCAGGTTTTTTATCTTCGGCATTCAGAAGGAAAAGATGGAGAAAGAAAAACAGCACAGCAAAAAACCCAAAAATGCCCCATGATAAAGGATGAACTTTCTGCACCGGCTGAGATTCATTCCAGAAATATAATGCGGCTGCAATAAGTGCGAGAAAAATGGAATAGCGAAGAAAATATTTTGTGTGCGAGGTCATTGGGGGGCAAAGGTAAGCCACAGATTACACAGATTGCACAGATTGTTTGGGAAACTTTTTGTTGGATGTTTAAGCTTTACAAGAAAATTTCATTTGCACATTTTAAAATTTGCACATTACTTTTTTCTCGTAAAGTCGCGGATGAAATACCACATGGCAGCAAAGACGGAAGTAAGTGAAAGCACCAGTGTAAAAAGCGGAAATTTTACAAGTTGAAGATGCTGATCGAGCCAGCGCCCGCCAAGTGTGCCCAATGTAATGATGACGGCCATATAAGTAGCCATCGAAAGATATTTTGCTGCAGAAAGATCAGGCCGTTTTTTCGGCGAGTCCGGTGTCGTTGTGCTCATGTTGAATTTCTTTCACAACGCCACCCATGCTGCATGAGCCCGAGAAATCTGCGCCCGGTTCAATAGCAAGTTTGCCTGTAGTAATTTCACCGCTGAGCTTTGCTGTTGCTTTAAGCGAAAGCAGCTCGGCCACGTTGACCTTGCCGCGGATTGTTCCTGAAATATCTGCATGCTGGCAATTCACTTCTCCTTCTACAATACCGGAAGGCCCGACGACCAGCTTGCCACGTGTTTTTACAGTACCTTTCAGTGAACCGTCAATGCGGATATCGCCGCTGGAAATAATATCTCCGTCAATAGTTGTACCGGCGCCGATGATATTCACGGTTCCTGAATCAGGGAGATTGTTCCGAATGCTTGTATTATTGCTTTTATTAAACATGAACGTTTGTGTTTCAGGTAAAGTTAGGCAAAGGGTACGAATTACTCCGCCGCGGCGGAGTAATTCGTACCTTATTTCTTGATGTTGGCGTCGAAAAATGATTTATAAGTATCGACGTTTTTGTCTTTGAAGAAAAGACTGAAATTCTCTGTTGAAATGACAACCACCTGGAAAGTTCCCGGCGCAAGGTTGGCGAATATTTCTCCCTGTGTTTTCATCAGGTTGTAATAATCCATTGCAGCTTTTCGTCCGGTGAATGTTTTTACAAGCACCAGCGTATGCAGATTATCCAGCACCATGCTGCTGATCGTTAATCCCTGCGAAGCGAACATTTGTGAATTATAATCAGACATACCGATTTTGAATTTATTGAGGTCGCCTTTTCCATTATCCACGACTACCATATATTGGTATTCAACATTTTCATTCAGCAGGTAAGGAGGCCCTTTAATGGCATTTGATGTATCGGCTGCCGGTTTAACTTTATGCAGCGCGTCGAGCAATGCCTGTGCCTGCTGGCGCATAGGATCTTTCGGATAATTTGCAACGATGCGAATGAGCTCTGATTCCATCACGGCATTGCCTTGCGTTTTTCCAAGACTTACCGCGCGTAAATAAGCAAACTGCGCTGCGTGATCATTGTCCTTATCGAATGTGGTATCGGCATAATTGCTTCGTGCAATAACCTGTACATAATCCTTCTTCGTATACGCATCATAAGTTACTGCGTAATATGTGTTGATCTTTGTACGCTCATTTTCTCTGCCTTTCAATGCATTCGGATCATTGATCAATTCGCAATATTCGCTTGTAGGAAAATTGTTGCAGATGTAATTTTTATGTTCTTCCGATTTCGCGGTTTCATTGGTCTGCTTGTACAAACGCCAGAGCTGAAAATGAGAAGCAAGCGCATACTTATGATTCGGGAAACGTTTTGCAAGCGTTTCATACGCTTCGGCCGATTTTTTTGTATTGTTCATTTGCTCTTTATACAAAGTGCCGAGATTGTATAAAGCATCTGCAATACGGTCGTCCGATTTTGCCATCATTTCAGGTGTCAATGGCAGATTTTTCAGGTAAGGAGCGCGTGCAATTTTCTGACTACTGGATTTTGGTTTCGGGCCGCCCGTCGTGCTGGAAGTATCTACATCTTCCGGGTTTTCGCCTTCATTCAGAACAGTTTCTTTATTTGCCCGCCGCCAATTGTCCTCATTTTTCCGGTTTCCCCATTTTCGGGTAAATTCATTCAAACCGAAAGAAACATTGGAAGCATTGTAAAAATAAAAAGCACTTGCACCCACGCCGATATTAGGACCCGTATTCGCTGTGGAATTTGTGCCAGTAGCGAGTTGCTGCTCGAGCAGGTCTTTTTTGCGTTTTTCCTCCAACTGTTTTTGTACAATCAGCTTATCAATGTAAGGGTAAAGCGTTGCAGTATCACTGCCGTATTTTTGTGCTATGTTTTGTAAACTGTCTTCTGTGGAAACAATATTGAGGTAACGCACAAGATTGGCGAGGCTTTTATGTTTTTCTGAAATCGTATTGTAACCGGCATAATCTTTCGGAAGCACGTTCATGGTGCTGTCATAATACGCCTGTGCATTCTGGTAATCTGTTTCAGCGAAATAAATATCGCCGAGGGCTAAGTAAGAAAGTGCCTTCTGTTTGTTATTGCCAATGCTGTAAGCAACCGATTGTTTGTAATTATTTGTGGCGCCTGCCTTATTATTGCTGCGCTGATCGAGCTGTGCAAGTGTGTAATAGATCTGATCTTTGTATTCTGTGTTTTTCGGATCAGTAAGCATTTTCTGCAGGTCTTTTTTCGCAAGCGTTCTGTTCTTCTCATTCGAACCGCTCAATCGGGCACGATTTAATTTTGCATTGAAGAACATATTGTAAGCAGGATGCATGTCGGCCACTTTACCGAACAACACAAAAGCTTCTTTTTCTTTTCCGACCTTTTCGTACAGCTGCGCAAGTATAAAAGTATAACGGGCAACTACTTTTTTGTTCGTTGTCAATGCAATCGCTTGCTCCAGGTATTTAATCGCGTTCACATAATTACCGGTCTGCATATACAGATCAGCGTAAGTGGCTTTTGTTAATGCAATAACACTTTTAGACGCTGTTTTATCATTGGAAACCACATCCAGCAGCGATTCGGCCTGCGTATAAGCGCCGAGAGCAATTTGTGTGCGGGCTTTCCAGAGCAATGCATCTGTTTTAATCGGGTAAGCAGAATATTTTTGGATCATATAATCGAAGATTTCCATCGCTGTGATGTATTCTCCTTTATAATAATGCGCCTGGGCAATAACGAGATAACAATCGTCAATCCATTTTACCGCGCCTGCAACCTCCGCGCCGTTTTTAAGGGTAATGCCATGATGCTCAATGCATGTGGTGGCTTTTTTGATCGCTTTTTCGAAATCGGTGAAGCTGCCTTTTGTTTCCGGTGTAGTCGGTAAACGGAAGATCGGCAGGAGCTGGGAATAATCGTCAATATAACTTTTGTCGATTTTTTCCTGGGCATCCTTCATGCTCTCACGTGCGTAGAAATAACCATTATAACGCGCATTGATGTTGTGATAGGTGCGCGTGACAAAAGTGTTCTTCGTTGTGGAACATGCCCCGACGATGATCAGGACAAAAAAGAGCAGAAAGCCGAAATGATATATAGAGTATTTCTTCACAGGACTAAAGCCAGCTGAATCAGGGTAACGCCGGAAATGCAAAAATAGTGTATTCTCTCAAAGAAGACGGCCAAAATTGCCTTGGGTTGCCTTAAAACCTTGGTTTATTGCGATATTTGTGACCCTCCCTTATGACAGCAGAAAAGCAAAAACGTAAACTGATTGATCGCCTGCGAAATAAATACCGCCTGGTGGTAATGAACGATGATACGTTTGAAGAACGGGTTTCACTCCGGCTTACACCACTGGGTTTCCTCATTTTGATCTTCGTTTCCACAATTATCATGATCACTTTGGTTGTCAGTCTCGTTGCCTTTACACCGTTACGCGAATATATTCCCGGCTACGCCGATGTGGGGATGCAGAAAGATTTGATTAAAATGACCTGGAAAACCGATTCCATGGAAAAAGCGCTTGTGAATAAGCAGCGTTACATGGATAATCTTGCGATGATCTTGTCCGGCAGGGATTCATCCGCGCATCCGGCAGATCCGCGCGACTCATCAAAAAAATATACCGACCTGAATTTCCGGCCAAGCGCTGCAGATTCGGCTTTGCGGAATGAAATCGAATCGATGGATCAATATTCACTTTCAATCGGTGTTAGACAAAAAGGCGGCATCAGCGGATTTTTCTTTTTCATTCCCGTTACCGGAAGTGTAACCAATACGTTCAACGCCGCCGAGGAACATTTTGGCGTTGATGTAACGGCAAGTGACGATAATGAGCCGGTGCGTGCAACCCTTGACGGTACGGTAATTTCAGCTGGCTGGACAACAGGCGATGGCTACGTAATTACGGTGCAGCATTCTGATAATTTGATTTCCATCTACAAGCACAATGCTGCGTTGCTGAAAAAGCCGGGTGAATATGTAAAAGCCGGCGACCCGATTGCGATTGTCGGAAGTTCGGGAGAGCAGAATACTGGTCCGCATGTTCATTTTGAATTGTGGTACAACGGAACGCCGATTGATCCGAACGAGTATATGGTTTTTCAGTAGCTACAGATTACGCTGATTACACAGATTCTTTTCTGATGAAATTCAAGATTCAAGATTGAAAATTGTTTTTGGGATATTTCCCATTCAGAATCCGCGTTTGAAGAAGTGTACATAATTGCAGCCACAGATTACGCAGATTGTTCTCGATCCATTTTCTTTAAATTAATGCAGAGTTAGCGAGACGATTCAAGAATAATTACCTGTTCAGAATTTTTCTGATTACACAAATTTTGCCAGTATCATTTCCTTCATAATAAATGGTTCAATGTGGTATTCTATGTAATCAGCTTCTGTTTTCGAACCTGCGTAATCTGTGGCTACCTTTACCCACCATGTCTAAGCAAGAAATTCAGAAAAAGCACCTCGCCATTTTAGGTTCAACCGGTTCCATCGGTACACAGGCACTTGATGTTATTGCGGCGAATCCCGAAAGTTTTATTGTGGAAGTTTTAGCTGCGGGAAATAACGCTGACTTATTAATTCAGCAAGCGTTAAAATTCAAGCCGAATGTTGTGGTCATCAATGATGCTGCGCAATTGGCCAAAGTGAAAAATGCATTGCTGGATGAAGGCATAAAAGTGTACGGTGGAATAGATGCGCTTGCAGATGTGGTGCAGATGGAAACAATCGACATGGTGCTGGCTGCGATTGTGGGTTATGCAGGATTGCACTCTACACTTGCGGCAATAAAAGCAGGAAAACAAATTGCATTGGCCAATAAAGAAACGTTGGTTGTTGCCGGCGATATTGTAACAGCTGAAGCAAAAAAAGCAGGTGTTAATCTTTATCCTGTCGATTCGGAACACTCTGCAATTTTTCAATGCCTCGCAGGGGAATTTCAAAGTCCTATTGAGAAAATTTATCTCACGGCATCCGGTGGACCTTTTCGCGGGAAAAAACGCGAAGAACTTTTGCATGTCACGAAGAAAGAAGCGCTCAAACATCCGAACTGGGAAATGGGCGCAAAAGTGACGATCGATTCTGCGACATTGATGAACAAAGGATGTGAAGTCATCGAAGCGAAATGGCTTTTTAGCCTGAAGCCGGAACAGATCGATGTGATTGTGCATCCGCAGAGCATTGTGCATTCACTCGTACAATTCCGCGACGGCAGCATCAAAGCACAAATGGGTTTGCCTGATATGAAATTGCCCATCCAATATGCCTTTGGTTATCCTGCCCGTTTGAAATCTGATTTTCCGCGTTTTGATTTTATGAATTATCCTGCATTGAATTTTGAAAAGCCGGATACAGAAACATTTTCCTGCCTTGGAATTGCTTACGATGCGATGCGCGATGGCGGAAATAAAGCATGTGTGATGAATGCTGCGAATGAAATAGCAGTAAATGCATTTCTCGCTGATAAAATCGGCTTTTTACAGATTGCGGAGGTGGTGGAAAATACGATCGCGAAATGCGCTTTTATTGCTAAACCGGCAATTGAAGATTATGTGGCGAGTGATGAAGAGGGGAGAAGGATTGCTTTGGAAATGGTGAGAGGTGGAAAATAACAGCGTGCACTTTTTGCCGAGAAACTTTTATACAACCTTTTTAATCTCTGCGTAAAGAAGGCCGTCTTTAATACATTCATGAATATAAGCAAACAGCCTTCAATGTTCCTTATTGAGCCTAGGATAATTCTCAAGCAGTTGTTTCATCCCAACCTTGTGCAAGCAATCCAATAATATGATCAACGGAAATTCTGGTTCCTGTAATTGTTGGCTTCCCGAGAAGAACCTCCTTGTCAGAGGAAATATAATTCTGCCATTTCATAATGAAAGATAGGAAAATCCATTTCAGGTGGCATTAGAGGCAATCACTTATTCTGTTTCCTCCAAGAACTATACGGCGTTGGAAGAATGACATTTCCACAACAAATGTTAAAGCAGATTGCCAAACTGCTATCTGAGGTTCCTTTGACCAATCACATTTCACTGATACGAGCTATTATTCCTTACTTTTGTATCCGTTAAAAATCGATTCTGAAACCATCAAAATCGCACCTCGTAATTAGTACATCGTAAATCCTCGTCCGTGATAAAGTTTACTCTTTTCTTTCTTTCTCTTTCTCTGCTGATCATCCTTCACGAATTCGGGCATTACATTGCTGCAAGGATGTTCAAAACGAAGGTGAATAAATTTTATCTCTTCTTCGACTTTCTATTTCCTTTTGCAGGCATTCTGAACTTTTCGCTTTTCAAAAAGAAGATCGGCGATACAGAATATGGTTTAGGCTGGTTTCCTTTTGGCGGCTACGTTGACATCGACGGAATGATGGGCGATCCTGATGACAAAACAGATAAAGCTCCGGAGCCGCATGAGTTCCGCGCGAAAAAACCATATCAGCGTTTGATCATTCTTGCCGGTGGAATTCTTGTCAACTTTTTTCTTGCTGTTATTATCTTTAGCATGGTTGCATGGAAATGGGGTGTAACAACACTTCCTGCAAAAAATCTCACCTATGGAATATATGTTGATGAAATCGGTGAATCAATTGGATTGAAAAATGGGGACAAGGTTATCTCTGTTGGCGGGAAGCCGGTAGATGATATGAGAAAAGCCCGCGGAACGCTTTTACTGGATCAGCCTTCGTTGAAAGTTGAGCGTGATGGCAAAATCATCGACGTCAACTTTTCAAAAGAAACGGCATTAAAATATATAGATAAAGAAGCGCTTCCCTTTGAAGCAGGAGTTCCTTTTATTGTAGATTCTCTTGAAACGGATATGGGTGCCACCCTTGCAGGATTAAAAAAAGGAGATTCAATTTTCTCAGTTAATGGAAAACAGATACAATTCTACCAACAGGGAGTAACTGAGATCAAGCGCAATCAGGGTAAAAAGATTGATATCGTGTTCAAGCGAAATGGTATAATAGATACTGTGAATGTACAAGTGAGCACTGAAGGAAGAATTGGTATAGGTCCGAAGGACCCGGAATTTAAAACCAATACTCAAACATTCGGGTTTTTCGGTGCATGGAAGCAAGGATGGGAAATGACAACTGGAACACTCGGAAATTATGTAAAACAATTTAGCTTATTGTTCACCAAAGTCGGTGTTTCCAAACTCGGAGGATTTGCCAGCATTGGAAAAATGTATCCAAGCGATTGGGATTGGGAATCATTTTGGAGCACGACCGCATTAATTTCAGTAATCCTTGCGTTTATGAATTTATTGCCAATCCCGGTGCTCGATGGCGGATACATTTTATTCATCCTCTGGGAAATGATCACCGGCAAAAAAGTGAGCGATAAGTTCATGCAGAAGGCGCTGACTATTGGAATGTATTTCGTTCTGGCACTACTCATTTTCTCCAATGGAAATGATATTCTGCGCGCATTCAAGTAAGCGGATTCTCAATTTTTGCTAAATAAGCTTTTCATATCAGGCTATTTATTAAAAAGTGGCGTTTAATAAATAACCCTGAGCATTGCGCAGCAGCGGGACTTTTCTTGCGAATTTCGTAAGACCCGGTAAGCCTGTTGATGTATGGCATTACAATTGCAATTCAAACAGCATAAATCTCTGCCGGCAAAATGAACATGATACAGAGGCGCATTTTATTTTTTATTCCACTGCTCCTGTTGCTTTCGCTGAACGTTTCGGGGCAATCAACGACCAAAACGGAAGGCACGAAAGAAGACGTTTCTGTTGGAAAAAAAACCAGGATACTTGTGATTCCCTGGGAGCCGCGGATGTTTAACTGCATGTCGGATATTTCCCGTGCCATCAGCAAAGAAACTTCGCAGAAATTCGGGCAGATACAGGAATCTTTCCGCCGTGGAATGGTGGATCAGCTCAAAAAATCATTCGGATCAGCTTACAGTGTTGTTTCACTTATTGATGATACAACGAAGATGGAAACTGATTTGTATTATGTGTACACGCATACAACCATGTCGTACACACCAGTGAATTTTCCGCTTAATCCTACCAAAGCCGATTCCGTAAAGCTGAAGCAGCAAAACGGAATTCAAAAAGGCCAGGTAGCTGTGCAAAGCGATGAAGGCGAAAAATTCATGAACACGATTGTGCTCAATCCGAACCTGCTTGCTTATCTCAGGAAAAAATATAATGCTGATTATGTTTTATTCCTGAATGAGATTGACATGGAAAATGATCTCGGAGCAGATCCAACCAACCTGATGGGAAAATCAGAATTCAATCGCTCTGTTGTGTTGCATTGGACGATGTTCAAAACCGAAGATGGAAAACGCGTCGCGATGGGAAAAAGCAGATCCACATTTCCCTCCACAATAAATTCTCCGAAAAAAATTATCGAAACTACTTTCGCAGCCCTTTCGCAATCCATTAGCGCGAAATTTTTGTTGGGGATTAAGCCTAAGCAATAAAGGGAGGCGCCAGGAAAAAGAGGCGGCAGGCAGCAGGATTTTTGCCATCAGACTTCTTCTTCTTTAAACGTCATTCTTAACACGTTTTAGTTTTTTCCTGTCGCCTGCACCTATTTTTCCTGCCGCCTTTCCCATCGCAGGAGCTCCCTTTTCTCTACCTTTGTATTCCTCTAAAAACACAACTATGTCACACGTATTGACTGATAATTTTGGTATTGCTGAAGCGTTGCAGGCGCTGGGTCTTAAAGAACAAAACTTCGGCGCTTCTACCGGCACAAAGCACTGGAACACTTCCGGGCCTAAAGTGGATTCCTTTTCTCCTGCCGACGGACAATTCATCGGAAGCGTGAATCAATGTACGGCGGAGGATTATGAAAAAGTAATGTCAACCGCAGCAGCAGCGGCGAAAGTATGGAGAACAATTCCTGCGCCTAAGCGTGGTGAGATCGTTCGCCAGATGGGCGATCAGCTGCGTGAATATAAAGAGCCGCTTGGAAAATTAGTTTCCTATGAAATGGGAAAATCTTTGCAGGAAGGTCTGGGCGAAGTACAGGAGATGATCGACATCTGTGATTTTGCTGTCGGGCTTTCGCGCCAGCTTTATGGATTGACGATGCACAGCGAACGTCCGCGTCACCGCATGTATGAGCAATGGCACCCGATCGGAATTGTAGGAATTATTTCTGCATTTAATTTTCCTGTTGCGGTGTGGAGCTGGAATGCTGCGCTTGCATGGGTATGCGGTGATGTATGCGTATGGAAACCATCTTCAAAAACACCCTTGTGTGCAATCGCATGTCAGAATATTATTGCAAGCGTGCTGAAGAAAAATAATGTTCCTGAAGGTGTAAGTTGTGTGCTTATCGGAAATCCAGTTGGCGATCTGATGAACAATGATAAACGTGTGCCTTTGGTTTCTTTCACCGGATCAACACGCATCGGAAGAAGAGTTTCAACACTCGTTGCAGAACGTTTCGGAAAAACTATTCTTGAGCTTGGCGGAAATAATGCGATCATCGTTTCGGAAAATGCAGATCTGAGCATGGTGTTGGTGGGTGCGGTGTTTGGTGCGGTGGGAACTGCAGGACAACGTTGTACTTCTACACGACGACTGATCATCCACGAAAGCATTTACGATAAAACAATTACAGTTTTGAAAAATGCTTATGCGCAGTTGTCAATCGGAAATCCATTAGACGCAAACAATCACGTGGGTCCGCTCATTGATAAAAATGCGGTGAAGGATTACCAATCAGCAATTGA
Source organism: Bacteroidia bacterium (assembly GCA_039918435.1). Lineage (GTDB taxonomy): Bacteria > Bacteroidota > Bacteroidia > Palsa-965 > Palsa-965. Next base: position 14,905 of record JBDSHN010000024.1, read on the forward strand.
AAAAGCAAAAGCAGAAGGCGGCAAGATGATCGTAGAAGGCGGTGTTGTGAATGGTGAAGGTTATGAAAGCGGCTGTTATGTAAAACCATGCATCATCGAAGCACAGAACGAATTTCATATTGTACAGGAAGAAACATTCGCACCGATACTTTATGTGATGAAATATAAAACGCTCGACGAGGCAATTGAAATGCAGAATGGTGTTCCGCAGGGATTATCATCTTCCATTTTCACCAACAGCATGCGTGAGATGGAACAATTTCTTTCAGCAGAAGGATCAGATTGCGGAATTGCAAACGTGAACATCGGAACTTCGGGTGCGGAGATCGGTGGTGCGTTTGGTGGAGAAAAAGAAACCGGTGGTGGTCGTGAATCAGGAAGTGATGCTTGGAAAGTTTACATGCGCCGCCAGACGAATACGATCAACTACGGAAATCAATTGCCGCTTGCGCAGGGGATCGAGTTTAATATTTAGAGATTTTAAATAAGGCAAATAGACCACAGTAGAATTCTATTGTGGTCTGTTGCGTTTAAGGCGAATTTCTTTCTCAATTTTTGTAATTTAGATTTATGACAACTGCAGTTTTAAGAAAAAATGTTCATAAGTACGTAGACCAGGTGGATGAAAAGACATTGCGCATATTAAGTGCGATGTTAACCGAGGCATTAGACATTCAAGATGAAGGAGAATCGATGATGAGTAATGCGCAGTATGCAGAGGTTAAAGAAAGAGCCAGAAGCCTCGAAGCGGGCGAAACCAAGGCAATTTCCTGGGGAAAGCTAAAAACGGATATTCGCAAAACTTACAAGGCGAAATCTAAATGACATTCCGACTTCAGTTTTCCCAAAGTCGAAACCTGAAATTCAAGATGCTTACAACTGGTACGAAGATCAACAAGCCTGTTTAGGAGAAGATTTTCTGGCGGGGCTTGACGAAAGATTAGAGCTAATACTAAAGCATCCATTTTCATTTCCTAAAAAACGTGATGAATTCAGGGAATGTTATTTAGGAAAGTTCCCATTTCTTGTAATTTATAAAATAGTAAATAAGACGGTTTATATTCATGCTGTCTTTCATACAAGCAGAAATCCTAAAAAGAAAAAAGTCAAATAAATTCCGGGTTAAGGAATAGTCTTCTCCATTTTTATTTTTGCAATCATTTTATTTAGGAACACTCCAATTTTGTAATTTAGTTTTATGACAAAAGCACTTTTAAGAAAGAAAGTTCATAAGTATGTGGACCAGGTGGACGAAAATACTTTGCGTGTTCTGGATGCGATGCTTACCCAGCTTTTACATAACGATAAGGCAAATTCTTATTTGACTGACGAAGACGAGAAAGAGCTGGATGAACAAGTAAGGCGTCTGGAGGCAGGTGAAAGTAAAATGCAGTCATGGAGTAAAGTAAAGAAACGCATACTTAGCAAAAAGAAGCCTAAATCTGAATGAGGCTTTCGATTTTTGTTTTAGATGAAGCTAATGTGCAAATAGATAATGCTTTTGATTGGTATGAAGAACAGCAACCCACTCTGGGCGCGAAATTTGTTTTACATCTTGACAAAGCATTTGATTTAATTCTTGAATTGCCTTTTGGCTTTCCAGCGAGGAGAAGAGATTACAGGGAATGTTACATAGGCACATTTCCATTTGTTATAATTTATCGTGTTGTGAATAACAAAATAATTATTCATAAAGTCTTTCATACAAGCAGAAATCCTAAAAAGAAACGAGCTAAATAAATTTACCGTGAAAAACATTTTTCTTCTCTCCATTTTCATTCTTCTCTCACTTATCTCTCCCGCACAAAAATCCAGCGCTCCACGACTTTCTCCTCCGCTAAGAATTCAGCCCGGCAATTGGCGCGGCGTATTGACATTAAACGATTCAACCGAATTGCCATTTACATTTACAATTGCCCTTGAGCAGGATAATTACGTGCTCGTAATCCGCAATGCAAGCGAAAAGATCAAAGTGGAGGAACTTCGCGTGACGAGAGATTCCATCCATTGGCACATGCCGGTTTTTGATTCCTGGTTTACCTGTAAAATTGATTCGCTGCGCGGATTTCACGGAACCTGGTTTAATAATTCTGCCAGTAAACCTTATCAATTAAATTTCCGTGCCGAATATGAAAAGGATCGTTTTGATTACGTGCAGTGCCGCTCAGCGGATCCGGTCTGGGATAATGACAGGTGGGAATGTACATTCAGTCCGGGGGCAGCCGACAGCAGCAAAGCAATCGGGATTTTCAAACGCGATGTTGAAAACAAATTTTATTATGGAACATTTTTAACGGAGACCGGCGATTATCGTTTTCTCGAAGGCGGATTTGTAGAATGCAGAAAAATGATGCTTTCTTGTTTTGACGGATCGCATGCGTTTTTATTTGAAATGAATTTTAATAGAACCGGCATCCAGGGTCACGCGTGGTATGGAAAATACAGTTACGAAAAATGGATCGCGAAAGAGAATCCGAAGTTTGAATTGCGTGATCCGGAGAAACTGACGTTTGTGAACGATTCTTCTAATGTCAATTTCACTTTCAATGATCTTTATGGAAACCCTGTTTCATTATCTGATCCGAAATTCAAAGGCAAAGTAGTCATCATCCAGATCATGGGAAGCTGGTGCCCGAATTGTATGGATGAAACAGCATGGATGACAGAAGTGTATAATAAATATCATTCGCAGGGACTTGAAGTTGTTGCATTAGCTTATGAGCGTTCAACGGATACATCAAAAGCAAATCCGAATATACGTCGTGTGAAAAATCATTTCAATGCGCCTTATCTTTTTCTCAATACAGGAAAAACAGGAAAGAATGCTGCATCGGAAAGTTTGCCATTCCTAAATGGGATTATGTCTTTTCCTACAACCATCTACATTGATAAAGC
>JBDSHN010000025.1:0-12830 GCA_039918435.1 Bacteroidia bacterium
ATAACGTTTACGGATATTTTCTTCCATGACGATCTTACTGGATATGTCGTTGGAACTAAAGGATGCGTACTTAGAAGCACAGCATTTGCATTCAGCAGCACAACAGGATTATTTACTTCTGGAAGTTGGCTGAGAAAAAATACTGATGATAGTTTAGGCGGTCAAACAGATTCTACCAAGATGGGCGAATCCACAATCGCATTCGCTACCCGTCACGATGGATTCTTTGGGGGAACTTATGATAATACTTCGCAACCAACAGCACAGGTTGGATTAGCACGAAATGTCCATGACGAAAGTGATGAGTTCAGTACTTATTTCTGGTATGACAAACTCGGAAGAATTGTGCTGAGTCAGAACAGCAGACAACATGCGCAGTTACCTAAACGATATAGTTACTCTACTTACGATGCATTGGGTAGAGTGAACGAAGCCGGAGAAAAATATGAGAATAGTTATGGAGATGCGCAGATGTCGAGCATTTTTGGCAGCTATATAAATGTATTTTATAATCCTAAGGTTATCGATGATACGAAGTTGACAGCATGGATAACAGAAACAAGTGGCATACGCACTGAAGTAATGCATACGTATTACGATACAACCGTAGCTTCAATTGCAAGCTATTTGCCGAATAATTTCTCACAGGATAATTTAAGAAAGCGCGTTGCATGTGTCACCTACTGTGATACGCTTGATGGCTATGATTCGACGTACAATTACGCTACACATTATAGTTACGATATACATGGTAATGTCAAAACGTTATTACAGGATAATAAAGCTCTTGCTACAATCGCCCCGGGCGGAGCTCTGTCCGAACAGGAATTCAAGCAGCTCAATTATTCATACGATCTGATCTCAGGAAATGTTAAAAACGTAGATTACCAAAACGATTCTGCTGATCAGATGCATCATCGTTATGAATACGATGCGGATAACCGGATAACTCAGGTTGAAACGAGTACAGATGCTGTGCTATGGGACAAGGATGCGAAGTATTTTTATTATGCACACGGACCTTTGGCACGCACTGAACTTGGTAATGACGAAGTGCAGGGAATAGATTACGCTTACACATTACAAGGATGGATTAAAGGGGTAAACTCAAACACGCTTGATTCGACTCGTGATATAGGACGAGATGCTGATACGCTTCTCGCAAATGCAAATCGTTTGTTCGGTAAAGATGTATATGGTTATACGCTCAACTATTTTGATGGCGATTATAAACCAATTGATGCGGCGAACAAGTGGACTACAGCCACGGATAGATTTGAAGCAAATAAAGCAGGAAGTGATTTGCTTGCTGCAAGAAACAATTATTTCAATGGGAATATTTCAGCTATGGTCACTACAATTACTGATACTGATGATGTCGCCTTGCCACAGGGAATGGCCTATACGTATGACCAGTTGAACCGTTTACTGAACGCAGAAGCATATACAAATATTAATGTGGCAACAAACACATGGAGTAGCGGAAGCACATATGCCAATCGATACTACAACGCGTTTAGCTACGACGCGAATGGAAACATCCTGGGACAATTGCGTTATGACCAGGCAGGAAATGCAATCGACAGCTTAAAATACCGTTATGAAAGAGATGCCAATGGAAAGATGCTGCGCAATAGGCTCTACCATGTAAATGATACGGTAGCAATTATCCGTCATGCGGATGATATTGATGACGAAGGAAGCTTTAGTAGCAGCATAGCCACAATTAACACAGCGAATAATTACGGTTACGATGCTGAAGGAAGATTAGTAAGAGATGACCAGGAAGAAATAGCTCAAATTGTCTGGACTGTGACCGGTAAGGTAAAAGAGGTGATCCGGAGCATTGGAAGCAGCAAGAAAAATCTTAAATTTGATTATGACGCAATGGGTATGAGAGTAGCCAAGCATATATTCGATTCGAGCAATAACTGGGAGAAATCCACGTATTACGTTAGGGACCCTCAAGGGAATGTTATGGCTACATATGACCATGAAGTTGCTTCTATGACAATAAGTTACAAGTTGAAGGAAAGAGATATTTACGGAAGTTCAAGACTTGGGATGAAAACCGATACACTGGAAATGATTGGTGCTACCGTTGATACGAGTAATTTTTCTCATTCAGTTGGACAGAAGTTTTACGAGTTAGCGAATCATCTGGGAAATGTTCTGAGTGTGGTAACTGATAAGATTCTTCCGAAGGATTGGAATAATGATACGATAGTAGATAATTACGTGGCTGAGATCGTAAGTGCTACAGATTATTATGCGTTTGGCGCACCTATGAAAGGCCGAAATTTCACCTCTTCTACGGGTGGTTACCGTTACGCCTTTAATGGGAAAGAGAAGGTCGATGAGATGCACGGAAATGACGGAGATAGTTACGATTTCGGGGCCAGAATGTATGATGCGCGCTTGGGTAGATGGACGAGCATCGATAATTTTTGGGGGAAAAATTCAGAAATCTCTCCTTATGTTTTTGCTGGAAATATGCCGATAGTAGCCATAGACGCTAATGGTGATAGTATTTATTTTGTAGGTCAAGCGAATGCAAATTATGAATCCGCAATGACAACGCTTTTACAAACTCCGAATGGGCAAGAACTTGTAGAAAAATATAAAAATAGTACAACTGCTGATGTTTATATAGCTGTTTCTAACTCTTACGATGCTAGCTCAAATACACTTGCTGCCACTTATCCGCCAGATGCAACATCCGCACTTATCGTAGATTATAAAGTGGACGTTTCTGTAGCAACGGCACCAATATCCACTGAAAACTTTGGAGATTTCAATGGATTGGACGTAACAAAATCCGTAGGAAAATCGATTTCGCTTATATCTATTAATCAAAAGAAAGCAGAGACCGCAAATAAATATCAATTGGCTGAGGTGATATATCATGAACTTGATGCGCATATTGATAATGCACAAACAAAAATGAAGTTGAGTCAAGAAAGGTATGCTGAGGAGCATTTTCAATATGGCTCATCATCCACGGAAAATGGTGGTGCTGAACCTCCCTCATTAAATACTGTTTCACCAGGGACCCCTGCTTTTAATATTAGAATGAATTTAATCGATCTAAAAAACTTTCAGGATGGCAAAACAAAGTTTTCCGCGCACGGAGGCCATTTTTCAGATAATCCATATGGCACACCAGCCTTTAGACCAAATACGCAGCCAGCCGAAGCTGTCGAAATTAGTGCACCTAAATAATCCATTATGAAATTTTTATTGTTTTTATTGATATTATCATTGCAAATTAAGTGTAACAATGCACGCGAGTCCGATTCAATTTTTGTTAAACCTGAAAAGGAAACAACGTTTGCATATATTCCAGATACACTTAGCGAAGATCTTAGATATAGTTTTGAACAACCTTTTCCTACTTTTTATTTTAAAGAGCAAGTTGCTCGTGCGATTATTAATGGGAGAAAATATGATTTATTGCTAGGTGGAATTAATTACTATGATACAATTGGATTTTTTAGAAAAGAAGGAAGAAAAATTTTCTATATTGATAATAGATTTAAGTCCTATTCACAAAATGACCCTAGGCTGTCAGAACAATTATTTTTTAATTTTGATTTAGAGCTAGGTGATAAAATTACTTTTTATGGCTCAAGTTTTTTTCCTGGAAAAAACACTTTCCAATTAACAAGTATTGAAGTTGATTCGGTTTATGCTGATACGCTTTATAATTTAAAAAGGTTAAAGGAATCCACATCTTATGGAATCGATGATTATCATCTTACTGAAATATCCATTGGACAACAAGTTGGTTTTGTTAAATATTTTTATGAAAAGGCGTCAATGTCAGTTTTGAAGTATCATTTTTTTCGAAAGTCTAAAAGCCGAGATTGAGGAACGAACACTTATAGGTACTTGATGTTGGGTGACAAAAGAAGTAAGTCAACTATAAAAGCAGGAAATTCTAATTTTATAGCAGTCTTTGTATAATGATGAAACAATTTAATTTATAATAAACAACATGTTTGCCTTATATTATTTTCGCATAGGATGATATGAAGGTACTTATGAGAGTACATCCAATGAGAAAATAAATCAAAGGCTTTGTAGCTTATTTTTTATCAATTAGTTTTCCCTTTTTATACTTTTCGCTTCGTAATAATTTTCCATTGTTGTCATAATACTTCCATTTCCCTTCTTTCTGTCCAAAGCCAATACCATCTTGAATAGTAGTATAGACTATTTCGGTGGTGGCAAAATTTCCTTCAATAACAAGTCGACCATTTTCATTCCATTTGCAATATTGGCCAATTAAATACCCTCTTTTATTTCTCTTCACAATTATTTCTTTACTCCCATTACAATGGAATGATCTATAAATATATTCCTTCCCAGAAATCTCTTCACTTGTTTTTAAACCATTTTCACAGTACGTAACTAAATAGGGCTGAAATTTATTAAGGAAAAAAGATACGAAATTCCGGGGTATTTTGGGTTAGAAAAAGAGGTTATTATTCGGAAAATTGGTTGAAACTATAAAATTTCTGCCAAAAAGGTAAACGAAAGGTTATCTTCTATTATTGCCAGGCAAGTTTACAATTTCTTCCATAATCTTCTGAAAGGTCAATTTGTCCATTCTGAAGGATAACGGAAGCATATTATCTTTATTTTCACAATACTCGACCATGCATTTAAAATATCCAATAAGTTGCTCTGCAGTCGGGCGAAGTTTAGAAAAATGTCCTGCATGCAAATGTGGGTTTGAAGTCTTTAGTACTCGCTTATTGGCTAAACAGAAATTTTGAAAATCTTTTACATCATTATCATCAAGATGCAAAGAATTGACAAAGGTTAAAAATTGAATGCGTTTTCTTTTTGCATGCATGGGAGATTTATTCTTTCTGTTTATACCCTTGAGCTAATTGGAATGAAATCTGAAAATGGGAATAAACAAGCAATAAAACAAACATAATAGAAGTTAAATGCAAATCTTATCTTGACATGACACTCTGCTTACGAAAGAACTTTGCTGTGAATCATTGCTCAAGGAATGTACTCTATTGGATTTACTCAATCTAGCGAGAAGAGTATGTAGTAAAACAATTTACTACATGTAAATCAACAACAATACTTTCCAGATTGGATGTAGAACAAAACAAAAGCCATCTGCCGGTATCAGCAAATGGCTTTCGTATTTAGTGCGGTTTCAGTGCTACCTGTACTCATGTGTCCTATGCATCAGTACAGGCTACTATTGACATATCAACTGGGAAATCACCGGTGCATATTTCCATGCAGCGATGAAAAAGTTTTTGTTGTTTGTTGCCAAGGTCTCTTATAGAAATCCGTAAGAGCAATAGTATTCACTTATTTCCGTATTACCGTCTGGGGTAAGTCGGTGCTCCTTTAGTGAGCGGAGCTGCTCCATGCTTCTTGTTTTTTGTTCCTCCTTTTTTAATCGGTTTCGTTTTAGGCGGCGGCTTGTTCGCATCAAGCCCGTTCACTTCCAGAAACGCAGTGACGAAGTCTTCATCCGACGCGGCGAAACTGATGAAAACCGCCTCTTCAATCTCTTCATCAGTATGCTTCTTCGTCTTGTGTTGCGTCTTTCTGGTCTGTTTTCTTTCTGATTTTTTCATTGCTATGTTTTTTTAAGTTTCGTACGCTTTGCGGTAACTCCTTTCTTCTTGAGGGGGTGGTTCAGCAGTTTCCGAAGCCTGCCGATTGCTTCACTTTTCGCGCGTGAAAAGGCATTGGTACTGGGAATGCGGTATTTGCGTATCAACGATTCGCGTACTTCAAACGACGGAAGGTCGGTAGTCAAATAATACACCTTCAGGATGTCTTGGTCCTTTGCCGAGAGTTTCGGCAGCGCAGCTTCAACGCGCACAAACCTCGTTTCACGAACCTCCCATTCCTCATCAGTCAGATCGAGAAAAGCGGCACGCAGTATCGCCTCGGCCTTTTTATTCTTCTCTAGTTCTTTCAATCCGATATGCCTGATTTTCCCGAGCATCCATTTCATAACATGCACGACCGCTTCGTCTTCGCTTTCGTACGCTCCCATGACAAACTTCTTTCCGCGCAGATCCTGATACATACTGTCGAACACTTTGCTATACACATGTTCCACGAACACGGAGTTCTGATCCGCAGTGAAGAACTTCCAACAGACGGCGTAGAACGGCTTAGAAAAGCGCGGCTCGATCAGGAGGCGGAATTCCTGGAATGCGATTTCGGCTTCTTCGGCGTCCTTCGTTTCCGTGATTACTTGTAATAACTGGGTCGGGTGCGATCTGTACATTGGTCATTGGTTTGTGTTTGTGGGGGTTACATACATATCCCAATTTCAGACAAAAATGACAGACTATACGCATATATTTCCCAAGGAGCGGTTGTTCCGTGCTCCAAAAACACGTCATTCTATGTCGATTAAGTTTTTCTGATCTGTGTTGACCTAATCTGCTATAATCTGATACAATCTGCTATACCTTAAATAGCGGATTATGAAAAACAATTTTGATACGCGAATAAGCACACCAAACCCACAAATCGTTGGGCTTTTGGCGCGAATAGATGAGATAAAGGGAGAATTCAAAGGCGGTCTGCGTATGGCTCCGCAAGCAATTACCAACCTGCGGAAATCAGTCATTGTTACTTCCACTGGCGCATCGACGCGCATTGAAGGATCAAAACTTACCGACGCAGAAGTTGAGCAAATCATGCGCGGAGTCACCACTTCAAAATTTGCAGAACGTGACGGTCAGGAAGTGCAGGGATATTTGGAAGTGTTGCAAAACATATTCGATAGTCCTAACGCGCTGCCGATCCGAGAAGGCGTGATTAAGGCGTTACATAAAGAGCTTTTGAAATACTCAAAAAAGGATGCGCTGCATAAAGGAGAATATAAGAAAGAAGAAAATATCGTCGCCGTTGCCGATGAAAAAGGCAATCCGACGCAGATTATCTTCAAAACAACGCGTGCATATTTGGTACAGAAAGAAATGAATGAGCTTGTGGATTGGACGGCTGATGCATTTGAAAAAGCGCAATTTCATCCATTACTTATCCTGGGAAATTTTCTTGTTGAATTTCTTAAAATCCATCCATTTAAAGATGGAAACGGCAGACTTTCCCGTGTGCTGACAAATCTCATCCTACTACAACAGGGATATCAGTTCGTTCAATATGTTTCGCATGAACAAATTATCGAAAAGCGAAAAGCAGAATATTATCTCGCACTTCGCAGATCACAGAGTACGTTTGCAACCGAGAATGAAACGATAGAGCCGTGGATCACTTTCTTTTTCTCCGTAATACATGAACAAGCAACAAAGGCGCTCATCTATCTCGAATCAGAAAAGCTCGAGGATATTCTTTCGCCGAAGCAATTGGAAGTGTGGAATTTCATTTCGCAGAATAATGAAATTGCGCCCTCTGAAATTACCAAAGCGACAGGTATTGGAATGCCGACAGTCAGGCAGGGACTCGAACGACTTGAAAAACTTGGCAAGATCAAACGACTTGGGAATGGTAGGGCTTCAAGATATTTGAGATTATAAAAATTTTGATTGGCTATTGACAAGAAAGGTCAATTATGCTAGTATAATAATCGGTCGTTTATAAAGAATTACTAAAGAAAAATAAAACCCACTGTCCTCGTAAGAGGATCAGCCGAAAGGCTCGATGGAACTCTGGGTTTGTATTATATCGAAGTCGTCACTCCAAAATATGCAATTGCGTATTAACGGCGACATCTCGTTTCTTTCTTGTAATAAGAAATAAGCGACTAATGCAAACACCCACTGATTCCATCGGTGGGTGTTTGCATTTTATGAGATTATCTGAAGCAATTAAAGAATTTGTAGAATTAAGAGCAGCCAAAGGACCTCGGGCTACAAAGACTGCAGCACGATACCAAATAACCTTGCGTATTTTTTGCCTGTGCATGCAAGATCCGATACTTGAGGAAATTGATCTTACGCATATCGTTTGGTATTTCAGCGAACTCGAACGGCTCGGATGGAAACCGAGCGGAATGAATCTAATCGGACTTGCCTTGAAGAAGTTTTTTGAATTCTGTCATTTGCGCGGATACAATGTTTCATTCAGTGAACAGCTTATTCCGATTAGAGAGAAAGAATGCAATATCCCGCGTGTTGCCAATATAAAGGATTTCAAAAAACTCCTTGCACGAATTCCAACTCGCACCAATCGGCCACATCATATTCGCAACCGTGCATTTCTTTTGCTTCTTTGGGATACCGGCGCACGCAGCGGCGAACTGTGCATGCTTGATGATGATGATTTGAAATTTGATCGCGATGGATCGGGAACAGCTTACATAAAAACTGAAAAATCGCGGGGCCGTCGTCCGATAAGACAAATTTTCTGGACTGCAGAAACAGGCAAGACAATAAAACGATGGTTGAAAAAGAAAAATGAACTGCAGAAACTTTTCACGTTTCAGCATCCCGAAGCGGTATTCACGACCATCACAAAATCTCCGGGAAGTGCTATTCGCGGATCACGTATGAATTCACGTGGAATTGCCGAAGTCATGAGAATGCTATCTAATGGTGCAGGGCTTTCGGTTGTTGCAAATGCGCATTCCATTCGTCATTCTTTCGGAAGAGATACAAAGAAAGCTACTGGTAGTGATTTTTCCGTAGGCAATCAATTGGGTCATTCCAGCCCAGACAGCTCAAGGATTTATGCTTGGCTCTTTGATGAAGAAATGAAAAAAGAATGGAAGACAATCATGAAAAAAAGAGGAAGTCCGGTCAGAAAAGCCCCAGTAAGAGCAATGAACTTCCCGAAATTAAGAAATACCAAGCGCGCTTTTGTTAGAAGCCCTTACAGGCCGACAACTTTCAGAAGGCTAAAAACCGGAAGGTTGGGACGATCATGAGGCATTCAATATTGCCAATAGAAAACAAGTGTTGGATAACATTTTCCACACTTGTTTTTCTGTTTATTCAGTGAGAAAATGCAGTAAATAATCTTTGATAATTCTTCCTTCGGCTTGTGTGCGTAGTACGGAATAAGTGGTTCTGTGCTGCGCAGGCGAGCTGCGAGGCTCTAATACTATTTGTGCTATAATTCTCCCATGTTGACAGAAATAAGTCACATGGTGCAGTAATGAAATGGGGTACACGTCGACGCTGGTGGAGCATGTGATAAAAGCCGGTGAACTCCTAAAGAAATAATTAAATAGCACATTTAGATTAGAGCCTCGTTAAAAGCGGGGCTTTTTTCTTGCTCGCTCGCCGCATTATTATCATTAGTCAAATAATCATTATGCGTTTATACAATATCGCCACCCGTGCCGAATACGAAAAGGACGGTGAACAGAAGCGGAAATATTACAAGGCAGGAGAACTTCATATTGATGAAGCCACTGGCCGCATGTTTATGCGCCTGTATCAGAACCCTGCAATCCGTTATTATTTCTTCGACACCGAAGAAAAGCTTCCTGAAATTGATGCAGATACCAATATGGAAAAACCGGAATAGATTTTCCTGTTTGCAATTATCAGCATCATCTCATTCATCAAATGCAAAACACTACACCCGTTCCCAACGCGGTATTTGAGTATATCCCCTCATTGTCAGAAGCGGAACTCAAGCTCTATCTGATCATCCTTCGCCAAACCCTGGGCTGGCGGCATCACCTGCGTCAAAAAGAGCGCAAGGTTTCCGATTGGATTTCAGCTTCGCAATTCAAAAACAAGACAGGACTCTCGCGCAGATCCATCGGGTCCGCAATCAATACACTCTCATTCCGCAACATGATTCTCATTGCAGACGATCACGGAAAAATACTTCACACGCCCAAAGATCGCAGGGGAAAAATCCGGCTCTACTACCGCATCGCTGTGGATACTCCGGTGGATAAGTCAGGGGATAACGAAACAGCTTGCGCAGATTTTTCACCCGAGTTCGGCAAACTCTGCGCCGCCCTTGCGCAGAAAATGCGCATAACAAAAGAAACTCTTACAAAATAAATTCTTACAAAAATTAATGCCTATAAATAAAAACGATACCAGAAGAAAAATATGGTTTTCCATATCTGTTGAAGAAATCCTCCCCAAGATTGGAATGCCGGGACTAACGCCCGAATTTGTTCCTGACGTTTGCCAATACAATCCTCAAAAGATTACAGAAGTATTATCGAAGTATGCCCAGCACTCTATTCTGAAGATTGGAGCGGAAGTTACTGTCATTGCTGCCACTTTGCCGATGATGCGAAGAGAGGATGCGGTGGAATGTGTAGTAGTACTTGTTGGCGAACCGGAGGAACTTGAAAAAGTTGTTGATCACGGATTGCCATTTGAACGAATGGCGAACGAAAATGAAAGACAAGACATAGGCCGATTTGAAAAAAGAAAGCGGGAACTTGTGCATGATGCCCCGACTCAATATGAAAAGATGAAGCAGTCCGCATTTAATCTCATGCGAAAAAAAGACATTAAAAGCTTCTCGGATGAGGAACTGCATCGTGTCTTCAAGCATGCAAAAGAACAATTGCTTTATACTTCAATCGTCAGAATGTCCATCGAGGACGGGTTAACCATTAGCAGCTTATATGAGCAAGACCGTGATCTCGGTTTTGAGCGATAAACCGTGAAAGCCCTTTTAACGTATTACGGCGGCAAGCAGAAACTTGTGCCGGTGATATTGCCGCTTATTCCCAAGCATCATTTGTACTGTGAACCCTTCGCCGGGGGAGCTGCCATTTTGTTTGCAAAGCACCCCTCGAAGATCGAGGTGCTCAATGACACCAATGGGGAACTGATCAACTTCTACAAAATGGCCAAAGAGAAATTCCCGAAACTGAAAAAGGAAATCGAATCCTCGTTGCACAGTAGAAACCTGCATTACAAAGCCCGCTTCATCTATAATCAACCACATCTCTTTCTTCCGATCGAACGCGCCTGGGCAGTGTTTATCATGGCGCATCAGTCATATTCTTCAATTCTCGATTCCACATGGTCGTGCGGCGTGAAAGATGCAACAGCCGAGAAGAAATTTCATTCCAAAAAATGCTCATTTACCAAAGACTATGCGAAACGCCTGGAACGGGTGCAGATTGAGTGCAGGAATGCGCTGGAAGTGATTTTAACGCGAGATTCGGCCCAAGCCTTCTTCTACTGCGACCCACCCTATTACAACAGCGATATGGGCCATTATGGCGGTTATACAGAAGAGGCTTTCCGTAATCTGCTTACTATCCTCTCTAAAATCGAAGGGAAGTTCCTTCTTTCGTCATATCCTTCCGAGTTGCTCAAGGAATATTCAAGAAAATACAAATGGCATACCAAGGAGATTGAGATGAATCTATCGGTGCAGGGAGCGAAAAAGAACGGCAGAAGAAAAACGGAAGTGCTCACTGCTAATTATCCGATTTAACAAACACAACAATGAAAAATGAAAATAACGATTGGACGGAACCGACTCATCTCGACCAAAGAGACTGGCTTGTGCTCAAAGACATCAAGCATTTGCATGAACAAGGAAAAATGCAAGAAGCCATAACCGTTGCACGATCTACTGATACCATTGTCCGCGAAGAAATACCCCCACAGATATGGATTGATATAGGTGGCAGCCTAACTCCAACAGGGCTGGAAAAATTGAGAAAGAGTAAGGAGAAGGATATAGGAAGATCAAGAAGCTGATGGAAGTATTGGCAGCAAATTATCCGATCTAATTTCTTAAATTGCTATAACTAAAAACATACGCAAAATGGCTAAAACGACAACACCACCACCAAATCCGAATTATCCAAGCACAACTCCGAATGAATCAGGAAAAGGTCGAGGGAACACACCTAAGCCGAAAGGCAAATAACGACTGATCTAAAAGGTTAAACAATAAAGGACTGTTCTTAGTAAGGACAGTCCTTTATTGTTTAATTCTATGCTTCACTTCTTGCTTTTCTCTTTTTTAATTTGCTTTCCAATACTAAGCCACTTCTTGTGCTGTGCTGCGGGAACATCCCATGATACTCCAGCTCCTTCACCGAACCCCCACTGTTCGAGCAGTTCGTAATACTTTTCTAAAGATCCTGCAGCTTCAAGCATCTCAGGTAGCTTGGTCAATACACGTGCTATGTTCTTTTCGATATCAAGCATCAGCTTACGCATTTCAACATCAGAAATCCTGCTCACATCCTTCCACGGAATCTCTCCATAGGGAGTGACTACCTTAACGTCAGAGGAGTCTTTGCGTTTTGAAGAAGGGAATGTTCCTGCGTGAAAATTTTCCAGAATTGAATTGCGAACAGCATAGTGTGCGATATATCGTGCGATAAGTTTGTTTTTATTTCTCATATTTAAATGTAACAATTTTCTATTCTTAGCTTGTCTATACTAACAGAAAATACAAATAGCAACTAGTACGGGGTGAATAAAAGACCCGACTGTTGTCAGGTCTTCTTAGTTTTTCCCTTGGGAGTTTACGGCATCAGTTTGCGAATCATGATCTGTCCTTCTTCACAGGCAATTTCTATATTGTCCCCGATATTGAAGCCGTATTCCTTAAGGTATAATCCGTCAATCCGAATAGCTGGATGGATGACTGATTTTCGTGCGCGACGGGAATACTTGTAATACACTTTCCGTTTGCGCGTGCGCGGCTTGTTGTGTGCGTCTGCTGAATCCATAGTTTTCATTTTTAATGAACTCAGACAGCATAGCTCTGTACAAATGAATTGGAAGGGGATAACTACCCACACCCCCGCTCCCGCCATCCCTTAAACCACTCTTTTCCGAAAACGATCCGTGCGGTGCAAGGTGGAACTGGAATAAATCAGCGTGAGCTTGTGCCTGGCTTTATGCCGGGAAAAACCT
>JBDSHN010000026.1:0-7433 GCA_039918435.1 Bacteroidia bacterium
TGAATCCGAAAAGTGCGGCGGCCAATTACGAGGTTGCAGGAATTTTCAGCAGTCAGGGACAAGCTGACCGCGCATTGAAGTATGCAAAAGCGGCTAATGATCTTGCTCCTGAGAATCGTTGGTATAAATTGCGTTATGCAACGATTCTGCAGGATAACAATCAACCGGAACAGGCAATGAAAATATTTAAAGAACTGGCAGATAACGAAGCAGAAAATGTAGATGTTTTGCTGCGTTATGCTCTTGCATTAAAAAGTGCAGCTCGCCCCGATGAAGCATTGAAAATTTACGATCGTGTTGAAGCGCTTGAAGGAATTTCAGATACGCTTCAACAATCACGCATTGCAATTTACCAATCAAAAAATGACATCATCGGCGAAGAGAATGCGCTCAAAGCGCTGGAGCATGCTTTTCCGGATAATATTGTTTACAGCGAACGACTTGGTGATTTTTACGTGCGCACCAATCAGCCGCTGAAAGCAATGGAAGTTTTTGCGGGCATGAGCACACGTTTTCCGCAAACCATCGCGCCGCATTTAAAACTTGCCGCGAATTACGCTGCACAGGGAGAAGACGCAAAATCTTTTTCAGAAGTCGTGCGTGCTTTTGAAATTCCGGGCGATAACTTGGATGAAAAAATTGTTACCATGAATTTGCTTTATCCTGCAGGCGATGCTGACCCTGTTTTATCTCCCTCAAAAAGAAAAGAAGCCGATTCGCTTTGCCATATTCTGCAGCGGGTTCATCCAGACAATGCAGCACCTTATTCACTCAGCGGAAATATTTATTACAAGGAAGGCAAATTCAAAGAAGCACGTGAAATGTATCACAAAGCATCGGCCCTCGGACAGGATGAATATGCGCCCTGGAAACGTTTGATGGAGATCAATGCAAAGCTGGGCGATAATGTTGCGCAGGAAAAAGATGCAAAACAGGCAATGGAATTATTTCCGATTCAGCCCGATGCTTATTTCTATTTGGGAATGATCCAGTACAACAAAAAGGAATATCTCAAAGCAATTAATAACCTGGAAACAGGAAGAGATTTTTTACTCGACAATCCGAAAAAAGATTTAGAGATAAAAACTGTTCTTGTGGATGCTTATCGCAACGCGGGCAAAACAACAAAGGCAGATAACTACAGCGAATCTGTATTGCAACAGGACAGCAGCAATATTCCATTGATCGTTGCTTACTGCGAATCGATGAGTGCACAGGGCACAAAACTTTATGATGCAAGTCAGCTGATGTTATATGTAATCACAAAAGAGCCGGGGAACGCTGCTTACTATGAACTGCTTGGCTGGATCGAATATCAAATGGATGATTACAAAGTTGCAGCGCAATGGATGTCGAAAGCAATACAGCTTACGCCAGCGAATGCGCGTATAAACGAGCGCCTGGGTGATATCGAATACAAAAACGGTAACAAGGAAATCGCCCTGGCCTACTGGAAAAAAGCGAAAGCAAATGGCGGAACAAGCCAGGAGCTGGACAATAAGATTGCAACAAAATCAATGGAATAAATTAAATGCGCAGAACGATCAGCATCCCCTTCATGAAAAATTTACTGCTTCTTGTGCTGGCATTTTCTTTGGCGGGATTCAGTTCCTGCAAGGGAAGAAAATCAACTCCCAAGCCACCGAAAGGCGATTCACTCACTGCGGGCAATTGTAAAATAAATATCCGTCTTCCAAAGCAGCTTATCAGCGATATGCGGAAGAATGAATTTAAGTTTGAATGGTTTTCAGGCAAGCTCGATTGTGAAGCTTCTGATGATAGTTCTAAATTTAATTTTGATGTGAACGTAAGAATCAGAAAAGACAGCGTGATCTGGATGATGGTGACAGACCCCATTATAGGAATACAGGTGGCGCGTATTCTGATCACCAAAGATTCTGTTAAGTTCATTCAGAAGCTTCCGGAAGAAAAATGTTTTGCCGGTGACTTTGTCATTCTTTCCAACTTGCTGCAAAACGAAGTGGATTACGACATGATTCAATCATTGCTTGTTGGAAACAGCGCTTCTTTTCATGAAGAAGATGAAAAATTAAATTCTTCCATCAACCGTGCCGAGTGTAACTATATTCTCAGCACCATTCGTAAAAGAAAGCTGAATAAAGTGCTGAATAATCCGCAAACAGCTCCCGCAGAACCTTTGCAGACAATAACGATGGATCCTGTTTCGTTTAAGATTATGAAGATTCTTTTCATCGATGCACAAAACAGGACCTTCACTGCCAATTTCAGCGAATTTTCCATGGAAGATTCGCTGATGTTCCCGCATAAAGCGGTGTATTTCGCAAGAGGCGCACAAAAATCAGCGCGGCTTGATGTGAAGTACAAACGAGTTAAATTAAATCAACGTTTAGAGTTTCCATTTAATTTTCCCGATGACTGCCAACCGATCCTTATCATCCAGGAGCAACCAAAATCCCCGCAGCCGCAAGGTCAGCATTAAGGGTTTTGTTGCCATTTTGATTATGCTGGCTATTTTGCTGGCAGGAACTCCTTTTGTTTTAGCGCAGACGAAAAAGAAAAAGAAGAGCACAAAAAAAGTTGAGCGGCAGGATAAGGCATCACTCGAAGCAAAAAAGAAATCGCTGCAATCGCAAATTGACCTTACCGATAAATTGCTGAAAGAAACGCGTCGCACAAAAACGCTTTCTCTCGGACAGCTTGTTGCCATCAATCAAAAAATTGAAGCGCGTGAATCGCTGATCAAAGAGATCAATGCAGAAATACATGAGCTGGAAAAACAAATTGCGGATAATAATGTACTGGTAGCACAGCAAGACACGGAGATCGCGCAGCTTAAGCGGGATTACGCGCGCATGATCGTTTTCGCTTACCGCAACCAGGACGCATACCAGCGTATGATGTTTATTTTCTCTGCCGATAATTTCAACATGGCATTCCTTCGCATGCGTTATCTCCAGCAGATCGGCGAAGGACGAAAGCAGCAGGCAGAAAAAATTACAGAACGTCAGCAGGAGCTGAATGAAAATATCCGTGCGCTGGAAGACCAGAAAGCGGATAAAAAAGCATTGCTTGGAAACAGTGAAGCAGAGAAGAAGCACCTCGCAGTGGAAAAAGATGATAAGGATAAAACCTTCCGCGAATTAGAAACCAAAGAAGTGCAGCTCAAATCGGATCTTGAGAGAAAAAAATCGGAGAAAACGAATATTGATAAAGCCATTCAGGACCTGATCGCTGCTGAAATTAAAAGAGCGACGGCACCGGTCAAAACCACACCCAAAAGCGGAACAACGCCGCCAAAAAATAATCCGGTAACACCGAATACACCTGCAAAGATCACGCTCACACCCGAAGCCACTACGCTCGGAAATAATTTTGCAGGAAACAAAGGATCGCTTCCGTGGCCCGTCGCACAGGGAAGCATCACTTCACATTTCGGAAAACAAGCGCATCCGGTTCTCAAAGGTGTATTCGTAAATAATAACGGCATTGACATTTCCACCACACCCGAAGCAATTGCTCGCGCAGTATTCGACGGCGAAGTAACTGGCGTAACCAACATTCCCGGAAGCGGTTGGCTGGTGATCGTGCGGCACGGAGAATTTCTCACCGTTTATGCCAAGCTGGAAGATGTTTATGTAAAGCAGGGCGATAATGTAAAGACCAAACAGAACATCGGCAAAGTTTCCAAAGATGCCGAAGACGGTCAGACCATTTTACATTTCGAGGTATGGAAAAGCGGCGTTGGGAAAATGGATCCGGAGCCTTGGTTGAATAAATAAAAGGGGCAGGAAAAAAGGCAGCAGGAGGCAGCGTTTTTTCCTGCCCCTTTTAGCTCAAAGAGCCAGGTACCTTCTTCCCTGTCTTCGCTTCATAGAGTGCTTTGAGCAATTCGTACTTTTCACGAAATTCATTCAGCTCTTTGCGTAGCACGGAAGATTCATCGTCGGACTGCGGACTGCCTTTTTTGCGCCTGTTGTATACACCGGCGGGATTATTTACTGCGAAACTGCTTGTTGTGTCGTAATACGCGAAGAAATCAAACTCAAGCGCCTTGCCTAATTTCTGAAGCAAGCCGGTATCAATAGTTTCACGCAGGTAA
Organism: Bacteroidia bacterium; assembly: GCA_039918435.1. GTDB lineage: Bacteria > Bacteroidota > Bacteroidia > Palsa-965 > Palsa-965. The sequence goes on from JBDSHN010000026.1 coordinate 4,082, forward strand.
ATGCCATAAACATTCTGCTTTGATGTTTTTATTGCACGCGCCAACTCGGTCGGACCGATGCGCAGCTCTTTTGCTCTCGCCTTTATTTTTTCGCCAATGTGCATGGCTCAAAAGTAGCGGGCGATCGGACAAGAATTAATTCCCTTTAAAACGTTATTAATTGGTTCTGAGACAATATTTAATTGTCCTTTTAAACATCCAAGGTGAAATATTCGCTTTCAAAAGTCATATTTCATCCTGAAAGCATAAGATTACCGGCCTTTTTATTCAATCTTTTAAAAAATCATGCCGGATGCTTATCACAACGCTTAAATATCAAAATAAATCAGCGTTGGGATAAAAATGACTGTGTTTATCTTTTTTTATCATATTCGGCTTTGCGGGCATTGGCAAAGGATACAACCTGAGACGGGTGAAAAAGCCCGTTTTTCAGGTATTTTACTGTAATGTGCGTTTTTTATTGACTTTATGGCAATTATTAATTGACTTTGTGGTAAATTAGATTTTAATTTGTCATCTGATTTAAACCGATTTTATACGGCACGCCCGTTTTTTTGATTTTACGCAGGACCCAATTTGCTTTTTTCCCTGCCCCAGCCTTCCGGATTTCCCACGGAGGGCTGTTTTTTTTCAAACCGCTTTCGCTGCGCATTTACACAATGCTATCCAGCAGCGAACAAATAAAATCTTTAACCTTTTTGCTTGAAATATCAGAAGTATGTGAAGATGCGATGAATCTTTTTGAAGGTTTATTGCGCCGTTATGGGTTATTATCAAAAAACAATTCCGAACGAGGCAAAAGCAATTGTCCTCTAACTAAAAGCCGTAATCAATCCTTACCTTTAGAGGAAACAATTTTCATTTGTGAAAACACTCTATCTCGTCCGCCACGCAAAGTCATCCTGGAATATTGAGGGCATAACTGATATTGACAGGCCGCTCAATGACCGTGGTTATAAAGACGCGCACGATATGGCTAAGCGTGTGAATAAAAAGGTTCATCCCGGAATACTTGTTTCTTCTCCGGCCATCCGCGCCGCATCAACCGCACTCATTTTTGCACGTCATTTTGATAAAAGCGCAGCAGGTATTCAGTTGCATCCATTGCTTTACGATACAAACGTCAAACAATACGTGCAAGTCATCAGCTCGCTTGCTGATGAACATTCTACAGCGTTCCTCTTTGGTCACAATCCAATAATTACGGAAACAGCAAACTTGCTCGGCGGAATGCATTTAATAGAAATGGCAACTGCAGGAATTGTGGGAATTGAATTTGAAGTAATGACCTGGAAAAAAGTGCACGGGTCGCTCGGCCGGATGATCCTTTACGATTTTCCAAGGAACATCAGCTAGTATTAAACAATTGTTAACCTAAACAAGGAGGTTGATTTAACTATATTTTTACAGCACAGGATCCCGATTTATGAGTAAAAAAATAGTAAAGACAAAAAAGGCAGCACCGGAGAAAAAGACGACCGCAAATAAAGCCAGGGTAGTGAAGAAGGTGACGCGCAAGAAAATTTCAAAAAAGAAAATTCCTCTCATCAACCGTGAAGTAAGCTGGCTTTCTTTTAATGACCGTGTATTGCAGGAAGCGGAAGACAACTCAAACCCGCTGCTCGAACGTTTACGCTTCCTGGGAATTCATTCCAATAACCGGGATGAATTTTTCCGTGTACGCATTGCAACATTAAAACGCGTTACACGATTTGGCAAAAAAGCGGAAGTTTTATTAGGCGGAAACCTGAAGCAGATACTGGAGCAACTGCAAAAAAGAGTGATCATTTCATCGCTTCGCTTCGACCGGGTGTATGATGAACTTTTAATTGAACTCGAAAAAAAACGCATACATATCATCGACCAGGATGGACTCACTCCTGAACAAGGCGTATGGGTGAAAGATTTTTTTCGTGATAAAGTAATGCCCTCTTTGTTCCCGATCATGCTTGACAATGCGCCGGCTTTTCCTTACCTGAAAGACAAATCCATTTATTTTGCAATTAAAATGGAACGGCGTGAACGCAATAAAAAAGCGCGTTACGGATTGATGGAAGTGCCCACGGATAATCTTTCCCGCTTTGTTGTGCTTCCGCCAAAAGGTGCTAATCAATATGTGATGTTGCTGGATGATGTGATCCGTTATTGCCTGCACGAAATTTTTCCTGTTTATGAATATGCAAAGGTCAGCGCATATACGATCAAGCTGACGCGTGATGCTGAGCTGGATATTGATAATGATATTTCAAAAAGTTTTGTGGAGAAAATTACCGGCAGTCTCAAGAGGCGGAAAAAAGGTGTTCCTGTGCGTTTTCTATATGATAAGGCAATGCCGCTGGATATGCTGCGCTTCCTTCGTAAAAAATTAAATGTGATCAGGCAGGATAATATCATTCCCGGATCGCGCTATCATAATTTTAAAGATTTCATCCACTTTCCTGATCTTGGTCACGCAGAACTCGCGTGGCCGGAAACTAAACCCATTGCGCATCCTTCCTTTAAGCCCGGTGAAAGTATGTTCAATGTGATCCGCGAAAAAGATATTCTGCTGCATTACCCTTACCAGTCTTTTCATCACATCATTGATCTTTTGCGTGAAGCTTCTATTGATCCTCATGTAAAAAAGATCCAGATCACGATCTATCGCATTGCCCGTAATTCGAACATTGCCAATGCGCTTATCAATGCGTTAAAGAATGGAAAAGAAGTTGTGGTAGTGGTTGAATTGCAGGCTCGTTTTGATGAGGAGAATAATATTACCTGGGCAAATCGTTTGCAGGAGGAAGGTGCGCGTGTCATTTTCGGTGTTCGCGGAATTAAAGTGCATTCCAAATTATTTATGATTTCGCGCAAGGAAGAAGGACAGATGATTGACTATGCACATGTGGGCAGCGGCAACCTGAATGAAAACACAGCGCGGATTTATACCGATAAAACATTGCTCACCACAGACCGGCGAATCACCGATGAAGTGCAGGAAGTTTTTGATTTTTATGGTGATAATCTGAAGCCGGGTAATTATAAAAATCTTGCCGTGTCGCCTTTCAACATGCGTAAAAAGTTCACCAGCCTGATCCAAAAAGAAATTGATAACGCGCTGGAAGGAAAACAGGCATGGATGATCATCAAGCTGAATAACTTGGTAGATCGCGAAATGATCCTGAAATTATACGAAGCCAGCCGCGCGGGTGTGAAGATCAAGCTGCTGGTGCGGGGAACGTGCTCACTCGTGCCGCGTGTAAAAGGATTCAGTGAAAATATTGAAGCAACCAGCATTGTCGGACGATTCCTGGAGCATGCACGCGTGTTCATATTTTGTAACGGCGGCGATGAAAAGTATTTTATATCTTCG
>JBDSHN010000027.1:0-19081 GCA_039918435.1 Bacteroidia bacterium
TTATTCCATTCGGTGAATTTGTTTCGAGCGACAGAAAAGCACTTGAAACAGAATTTCACCCGTTATTTTCCATTGGTCCGGTTATATTAGCATTGTGCGGAATATTTTTAGCGATGTTCCTTTACAAGAAAAATAATTCAAGGCCGGATACGATCGCTAATGCATTCAGCGGAATTTATCGTGCCGCCTACCGCAAATTCTACATTGACGAAATTTATTTATTCGTGACAAAAAAAATTGTTTTTAATCTTATTGGTCGCCCCGCGGCATGGATTGATAAAAATGTAGTGGACGGCTGCATCAATCTTTCTGCTACTATTGCAGAGAATTTTTCAGAAGCTATTCGCCCTGCGCAATCAGGAAAAGTGCAGCAATATGCCATTTGGTTTTTTGTTGGCGTGCTCGGCTTCTCTGTTCTGTTCATCTATTTCTGGACCAACTGATCTTATTAAATGAATCTTACTTTACTCATTCTAATTCCGTTAATCACAGCAATAGTAATATTGACCTGTAAAAACCTTCAGTCAGTTCGCTGGGTGGCTTTTATCGGCTCGTTAGTACAGCTGGGACTTTCGGGAATGTTGCTGCTTGCTTACCATGCAGAACGTGTTGCAGGAAATACTGCACAGATGCTTTTCAGCGAAAGACATTCCTGGTATTCGGCGCTGAACATAGAATATTACATTGGTGTGGATGGAATTTCCATTGCAATGATCCTGCTCACTGCATTTGTTGTTGCGGCCGGCGTATTGATCTCATGGAAAATGGAAATGCTCTCTAAAGAATTTTTCTTTTTGCTGATGCTCCTCAGCGTTGGCGCCTACGGATTCTTTATTTCGCTCGATCTTTTTACGATGTTCTTCTTCCTTGAAGTTGCAGTCATTCCGAAATTCCTTTTGATCGGTATCTGGGGCAGCGGAAAAAAAGAATACAGCGCGATGAAACTTGCACTCATGCTCATGGGCGGTTCTGCATTGGTGCTGATCGGAATTCTTGGTATTTATTATAATACGAATGACGGAACTGGTCATCACACATTCGACATTCTGAAAATTTCGCAGCAACATATACCAATGAGCCTGCAAATGTATTTCTTCCCTGTGCTGTTTACTGGCTTCGGCGTTTTCACTGCGATGTTTCCTTTTCATACCTGGGCGCCCGACGGACACTCATCCGCTCCTACGGCTGCATCCATGTTCCTCGCCGGCATTTCGATGAAACTTGGAGGTTACGGTTGTCTACGCGTTGCGATGTATTTAATGCCTGAAGGTGCGCATCATTATTCATGGGCAATCATTCTTGTTGCAACCATCGCAATTATTTATGGAGCGTTTGCAACGCTGATGCAAAAAGATCTGAAATACATTAATGCATATTCTTCCGTTTCGCATTGCGGATTTGTATTGCTCGGAATCGGAATGATGACACATACTGCGATTGTCGGCGCTGTGATGCAAATGGTTTCACACGGATTGATGACAGCACTTTTCTTCGGTGCGATAGGCATGATGTACGACCGCACACACACAAGACAAGTGGCACAGTTGGGCGGTTTATTAAAAGTGATGCCGTTCATCGGTGTTGTATTTGTGATTGCAGGTTTATGTTCACTCGGACTTCCAGGCCTGAGCGGATTTGCTGCAGAGATGACGGTGTTCATGGGTTCATGGCAAAATCCGGAAATGTGGCACAGGCTTGCAACAATTCTTGCCTGTGCTTCAATCGTGGTTACAGCAGTTTACATTCTGCGTGCAGCAGGATCTTCGGTAATGGGTCCGATCAAAAACGAAGAATTCCGCAAATTAACAGACGCTAAATGGAATGAAAAATTTGCTTCAGTATTATTGCTTGCTGCGATTTTAGCAATAGGAATGGCACCTTTCTGGCTCATAAATCTTGTCGGGCCGGACTCGCAAATTATAATGGACCATCTTACTAACGCTGGAGGTCTTTAATAGTATGGGAAAAGAATTTTTCACCCTGATGAAACCGGAGCTGGGCTTAATGCTCATCATCTTCTTATTGCTCATCCTGAAAATATGGGACGGCATAAAAGAAAAATCCACATTGCTTTCGCTTGTCAATTTGTTGCTGCTGCTGAATTTCGCTGCCGGATTTTTCTTCAACTCCGAAGGCACACTTTTCAGTGGAATGTATCATACGAATGCAGTTATTGTATTGGAGAAAAATGTACTTGCATTCGGCACCTTGCTGATTTCATTGCTCGCGTGGGACTGGCTGAAAAAGCATGAGCATCTGCTGGAATTTTACATTCTTCTGCTTTCCACATTACTGGGAATGAATTTTATGATCTCCTCCGGCAATTTTATGATGCTTTATCTCGGGCTGGAGCTTTCAACTATTCCATTGGCTGCTCTTTGCAATTTTGATCTCGATAAATTAAAATCTTCCGAGGCTGCGTTAAAAATGGTTTTGTCATCTGCCTTCGCTTCCTGCATTCTATTATTTGGTATTTCAATGATCTACGGAACAACCGGAACATTGACATTTACAGAATTACCCGGACACCTTGATGGAGGAATGCTACAGATGCTCGCGTTCATTTTTGTATTTATCGGCTTTGCATTCAAGCTTTCTGTTGTTCCCTTCCATTTCTGGACAGCAGATGTGTACGAAGGTTCACCGATCGCAGTCACCTCCTATTTATCTGTGATCTCAAAAGGTGCGATCGTGTTTGTATTTATTACATCGCTCAGTAATCTGTTCACCACAATGGGCGCAACATGGTATCATATCCTTGTAATATCTATTGTGATGACCATTACCGTCGGAAATTTATTTGCGATGCGACAGGATAATATAAAACGTTTCCTCGCTTTCTCCTCCATTACGCAGATCGGTTATATTTTACTCGGACTGACGAATGGAACAGAAATGGGTTCTGCTTCCGCAATTTATTTTCTTGTCGTTTACATCTTCTCTAACCTCGCAGCTTTCGGAGTGGTAAGCATGGTATCAGAGCAGACAGGAAAAGAAAACATTTCGGACTTCAACGGCTTTTACAAAAACAATAAAGTAAGTGGTTGGGTAATGGCACTTGCCATGTTTTCGCTTGCTGGCATTCCACCAACAGCAGGATTCTTTGGCAAAATGTTTCTGGTCACAGCAGGTGCGGCAAAAGGAAATTACCTGCTTATTGCATTTGCATCGTTGAACATGGTGGTTTCATTGTTTTATTACCTGCGTGTGGTAAAAGCCATCTTTATTAACAGCAATGAAAATCCGGTTGAAAAAATCAAATCGGGTTTTGCAGTTAAGCTGGCATTAGGAATTTGTATGCTCGGTATTATAGCAACAGGATTTTACAGCGGCATTTACGATTATATCGTTTCCATGCTTCATTAAAAAAACAGGAAACAATGGCACTCAATCCCAATCATGCATTCGAAGAATTAGATGGAATAAAATGTTCTATCGTAGAAAAAGGCTGCACACCTGAACGTGTTCTGTTTCTGAAAGATCTTCTTGAGTTCAACAAGTTTACTGTTGTTGTTGTAAAAAGTCCGCCACCAAAAGTTGCAGCATCTAAACCTGCGCCGCCTTTAGCAGAAGGAGAAGTTGCACCGCCTCCACCACCCGCACCGCCTGCACCACCGGAAACATTTATTGTGGGTGTAACTGATATTACATTTAATCCGGTGAGCGCAGTATATAATAAAGAATTACAAACTCCATCACGACAGTTTGTGGATTCGAAATTCTGGAAGCAGGAATCCGATGCACCGTCCAAGGCGAAATGGTATTGGGAGAAATAATGTAGAAATTATTCTACAGGACAACCATTGGCTTTTATTAGAATTTTAAAGCAAAAGGTTCTATATTTCGTAAAAATTGCACCACCAGAAATCATTTCTTGTTATTTACTAAGACAGCCTTGCGGTTTGTTTTTCATTTTGCAATCCCCAATGCAACAAATATGAATGTACATGGGAGATTTGCAAGCTTTACCGTTTAACCAGGAAGTAAAAGAACAGCAGTTTATTCACATCCTTAATTCCATTCCCGGAATGGTAGCTTATGTGGATGTGGAACTCCGTTTTGTTTATGCAAACAAGGCATACGCTGGTTCATTCGGAAAATCCCCGGAAGATCTTATTGGCCAAACTGCAACCACTTTTTTTTCACTGGATGAATTTGATTCTATTTATTCACACATCCAGGGTGCACTGCGTGGTGAAGAGCAACAATTCATCAAACAAAGAATAACCAGCTACGGTTCGAGGACAATGGAGTTTGTTTATTCGCCCGATAAATCAGTGGATGGAACTGTAAAGGGTCTTACCATTTTCATAAATGATATTACGCATATAAAATCTGTTGAGAAAGAACTGGAACGTAAAACATTCGAGCTGCAGGATTATGTCGACAACGCGAGTGTAGGCCTGCATTGGGTGAATTCAGATGGAATTATTATTTGGGCAAATAAAGCAGATCTTGATATGCTCGGGTATAAAGAGCATGAATATATTGGCAAACATATTTCAGAATTTCATGTGAATGCTGAAACCATAAGTGATATTCTTTCGCGGCTTTCAACAAAAGAAACGCTGAATAAATATGAGGCTTCCTTGCGTTGTAAAGATGGCTCCACCCGGTTTGTACAGATCAGTTCAAATGTACTCTGGGAAAATGATAATTTTATTCATACACGTTGTTTTACGATTGATGTTACAAATGAAAAAGCGCTTTATAGTGCATTGGAAGACAGCGAACGGCATTACCGTACCTTAATCGAAGCGTTGCCTTCTGCATTATACACGTGTGATCTGGAAGGCAGGATTGCATTTTACAATAAGGCTGCTGTTACTCTTTGGGGACGTGAACCGGAGTATGGCAAGGATTTATGGTCGGGCGCATTACAAATATTTACTCCTGAAGGTGAACCATTACCTGCGGAGGATAGCCCGATGGCTGCTGCACTCAAAACAGGAATTCCGGTTAAAGGAAAAGAAGTTGTATTCCTTCGTCCTGATGGAGAGAAACGAACTGTGCTTCCTCATCCGGAACCAATATTTGACACGAGCGGAAAACTAACCGGTGCTATTAATATGCTTGTTGATATCACTGAAATCAAACTGGCGCGTGAAATTATCAGTGAAAGTGAATCGCGGTTCCGTACGATCGCAGATCATGCTCCGATGCTTATCTGGATGGCGGATGAAGAGGGGCATTCCGAATTTATTAATCAAACATTCCTTGATTTCATTGGTAAATCCGACAAGAGCGAATTTGATAATAAATCGTGGATTGACTTTGTGCACCCTGATGATTTTGAACCGGTGATTGGCAGGTATAGAGATGCTTTTGCAAAACAAGAGCCCTATACTTCTGAATTCCGATTGAAGAATGCAAAAACCGGCGAATACTGCTGGTACTTCACGAAAGGAATTCCACGTTATTTTGCCAACGGAAATTTTGCCGGTTATCTTGCAACTGCACTTGATATTAACGAACGTAAGGCAACAGAAAAATATATTCTTAAAAGCGTAGAGCATATTCATTTTCTAACGGATACGATGCCACAGAAAGTATGGACAGCATCACCGGAAGGTTTAGTGACTTACATGAATGCGCCATGGGTTGAATATTCCGGAATCAGCGTGGGAGAATTCAAAGAAAATGGCTGGGCCTGCATTACGCACCCGGACGATCTTGAGGCATGTGATACAAAGTGGCAGAATTCTGTCAAGTCAGGAGAGCTGTTTGAAAACGAACACCGGTTCAGAAGAGAAGATGGTGAATTCAGATGGCATTTGTCGCGCAGCATTCCACAGCGCAATGAGCAGGGAAGGATTGTGTTGTGGGTGGGAACGGATACGGATATTGATGATAAAAAACGCACGGAAGAGGAGCTGATCCTTGCAAATAAAATTGCGGAGTATTCTCTTTTGAAAAGAGACAAAGCGCTTCGTGAATTAATGGAAACGAAAAGGAAGGTCGAAGAGATCATGCGTGTGAAGGAGCAATTCCTTTCAAACATGAGCCACGAGATACGCACACCAATGAATGCGATCATTGGATTTACAGATCTTATTCTTAACACAGGGCTTTCATCCGAACAAAAACAATTTACGGATGCGATCAAAACTTCGGGAGAAAACCTGCTTGTTATCATCAACGACATTCTTGATTTTTCAAAGCTGGAAGCCGGTGCAATTACTTTTGAAAAAATACAATTCAAATTACCACAGATCTTAGCAACAATGACCGATCTCATGTTGCCGAAATCGATTGAAAAGAATATCAAGCTTTCTGTTATACTCGACAAACGCATTCCTGAACAGCTTATCGGCGATCCGACACGATTGAATCAAATCCTGTTGAACCTTGTAGGTAATGCAATCAAGTTTACTGAATCCGGTGAAGTAAGAACGATCATTGATCTTGTGGACGAGGACGAAAATGAAATTGAACTGAAGTTTTCTGTAAATGACACGGGCATTGGAATTCCCGAAGAAAAATTGCTGACCATTTTTGAACCATTTACACAAGCAACCAGCGATACTACAAGAAAATATGGTGGAAGCGGATTAGGACTTTCGATTGTACGCCAGTTTGTAGAACGTCAGGGCGGAAGTGTGAGCGTTGAAAGTAATGTCGGTGAAGGATCAACCTTTTCATTCCTGCTGCGATTTGCAAAAGATTTCCAGCCGCCGGTTCCGGTTAATACCATGCTGGATACTTTTGAAAACGACACCTATCTTGTACAGGGCTTAAATATTCTCCTTGTAGAAGACAATGAGATGAACCAGATTCTTGCAACAAAAGTTTTAACGGGATGGAACTGGAATGTTGAGCTGGCTGAAAACGGAAAGATTGCCGTGGAAAAGATCAGGACGATGGATTTTGACCTTGTGCTTATGGATATTCAGCTTCCTGAAATGGATGGCTATGAAGCAACCCGCAGGGTACGGACAACTTTAAAAGCACCGAAATGTAGTATGCCCATCATGGCGATGACAGCTCATGCCATGCAATCGGAAGAAAGAAAATGTTACGAGGCAGGAATGGATGGTTATATTTCAAAACCATTTTCATCAAAAGTTCTTTACTCGAGGATTGTTACCATTCTGAACAGCGTTGAAAATCCGAATACACGCCTGAAAGGAAAAAATCCAACGCAGCATAAAAAATAATGTGCTTTCTTTTTGCATCGTATTTAAAAAGATATGTGACTGAATAAAAAAAGTCTGCGCAACCATATAGGTGCGCAGACTTTCCCAAAAAAACTGATTTATTATCCGCGTCCGCCAACAGCATTCGCATTGTTATTATTCTTATTGTTCTTCTTCATATCCTTTACTTTATCACGGGCTGCTTTAGCCATATCGAGGTGATTCTGAAGTTTTGGAAGTCCTGTTGAAAACTGAGCTTTAACTTCTGCATCGTTTGTTTTGTCAATTGCTTTTTCAAAAAGATCAACAGCATCTCTGTGCATTGAAACGGTTGCTTCAAGATATTCTTTGTCAAGATCCCAACCCGTTTCATCAGCAACATCATTGATATCATCCTGCTGGTTTTTTGTGAGCTCAGTCGGCAGTGATATTTGTTTTTTAGCTGCAAGCGCACGCATATCATTACCCATTGCAGTATGTTCTGTAATCATCATATTAGCAATGTCTTTTGCGTCTTGTGTTGTCAGCATATCCTTAACACGTTCCGCCATGCGGATTTCCATCATACCTCCTACATACGCATCCACAACATATTTTGCGTCTGTCTCCATCGTGTTTGGCAAATTTTCTTCGTTGCGTTTATCAGCTTGTTTTTCCGTATTGCCTTCTGAATTATTATTGTCGCAGGAGACGAAGGATAAAGCAAGAGTTGCAAATAACATGATTGGAAGTTTAATTAGCTTGTTCATAGATTTGAGTATTTATGGTTTTAGATTTATTGATTATATATTACTAAGCACATGATAGTAGCAGGCACATGTATGTATACAATGTTTTTGCAATTACACAGAGCGTACAATTTTTGAGTACTGAACCATGCTCCTTCTTTTTCAGGATGTGACTATGCAATGGAAAAACTGTGCCAATACGTTTTCTATTATAATGGCAACTAAGAGTGGCATCTATATCTGAGGAATAATCTCTCGATACGATTTGTTAATGAGGAATTTATTTCACAGTCTTCGGAGTTTCGTAAATAATTTTTATAAGTATGGTTGCGTTGTAAAATTTACCATTCCCTCTCTAAGCAATTAATTACTGAACTAATAATTCAAAAATTTTTATTGCAGAACTTAAGAGCAAACGACGTCAAGAATATTTTTTTATCCTTCACTACGGTTAATTAATACGCAAAAAACAAGAGCGTGAAATTCAGCGACAATTCGTGAACTGAATTCTACATTTTAATTTTTCGTATCATAAAAAAACCGGGTTTTTTAATGAAAATCAAACAGTTACGAGCAATTTTTCATCTGGCATATTTTTTAGGCTTAGTAGGTAGTAGTAATTCTCTTATTAATAATTTAAATCCTTAAAAAAATGTCGAACAACAAAAACAAGAAAGAAAGCCACGATGAAAAATCGAGCTACGGAAGTTCGAATTCAAGTTCTAACGATTCTTCAAAAACAACAGGCACTACTGATTCAACCGATACTGATTCAACTACAGAATCAAAAAGCGGAACAGGAACAAGCGATTCAGAAACAGATTCAAGTGATTATCTGAATTCAACAAGCGGTAAAACAAATTCTAAGTCTACAGATTCATCAAGCTCTGATTCAAAGAAAAATCATTCGGGCTCAAAATCGTCTTCAGGTTTAGGAGATTCTGAAAGCGAAGATGAAAACGAAAGTTTCGGAAGTAACAAATCAAGCAGCAAATCTTCCAATCAAAACAGTCAGTACGGACAAAATCAAAAATCAAGCGGTGGCCAATATGGTCGGCAAAATGAAAACTCAAATCAGTATGGCCAAAACCAGAATTCCGGTTCAGGACAATACGAACAAGGTCAATCGGGTTTTGGTCAATCAGGTCAATACGGACAAAATCAGAATTCTAGTTACGGTCAAGGACAGTACGGACATGGTCAATCCGGTTTTGATCAATCAGGGCAGTACGGACATGGTCAGAATTCTGGTTATGGTCAATCGGGACAATACGGACAAAGTCAGAATCCTGGTTACGGAATGAACGGACAAAATCAATACGGACAAGGTCAGAATCCTGGTTACGGAATGAACGGACAAAATCAAAATTCCGGATACGGTCAATCTGGAAGAGGCCAGTTCAACTCGCAAAATCAAAATTCTGGTTATGGTCATTCAGGCCAGGGCTACAACCCGTATGAAAATCAAAATCAATACAACCAAGGCGGTTCGCAGGGCTATAGTAACCAATTCCGCGGACAGGAAGAAAACCGTGGCAGATATGGCGGCGGTAATAGCGGAAACGAATATGGCAGAAGCGGATACGGCCAGGGACAATCTTATGGACGCGGACAAGATGAAAACGAAATGAATAGTAACCGCGGTTACAATCGTGGCGGACAGAATTCTTATGGCGGTGGCAGTGAGCAGCCATGGGGTCGCAACGGAAACCAAAACCAAATGGAAAACCGTTTCGGCGATCAGGGAATTGATAATTACGGAAGCGGATATGGTTTCCAGGATTCTTTTGATCATCAGCGCAGCGGGAATTACAACGGACATAATTCTGGTAACCAAAACAGCAGCTCAAATCAAGGTTCAGGGCGTTCCGGTTACGATAGACAAAATAATTATGGTCAGCAAGGCAGCTATGGTGATGAAGGCTCTTCTTATGGAAGCGGCAGAAATCAGGGTGGCGGATATAGCGATAACCGTTACAATCATGAGTCATCTTATGGACGCGAACGAAGTGAAGAAGGCGGATACGGAATGAATAATGAGAACGATTACCGTTCTCCTGGTTCTTATGATTCCGAATATGGATCTGCACAAAATTCCGGCCGTCGCGGAAAGAACAAGCGCAATAATCGTTAATTCATAAAAGCAAAATAAAATGTAAAGCCCCCTGAATACGGGGGGCTTTTATTTAAAATGAAAGATAATTTCTATGACAAACAACATTGAACCCTTTGAAACCCGTGGACATGATCTGTCGGGTTCTGCTTCTCTTGAATTTTATGACAGTGATAATTTCCAATCGTTCGCATCACGTGCACTTGGATATGATGCCGACCGTTTTGATCCGGTTGCGCTTAAAATTTTCATTTCAGGGGAACATCCTGTTGTGACCCTTTATGCCCTGGATAAATCAGCACATGAAAAAGAAAACACTCCAAAGGATAAGCTGCCGGTTCATAAATTCAAAGTGAGAATTACCTGGCCTGAAATTTTCAAGTTTGTAAAATCCTTTGACCTCGTAGTTTCGGATGGAAATTACGACATCAAGGACATGCTTGTAGAAAATAAATAGAAATTAATTAGCCTGTTTCGCGAGAAGTTCAACCATCGCGAAACAGGCTTTTTCATTGTTTATTTTTACCATTTGACATGCAAAACACATACATTCAAATCAAAAAATTATCGGTTTATCTTATGTTCGGTCTTTTTTCCCATCTCTTCCACTTCTTTAATAAAATTTGTGGTCATTTCGTCTGAATATGCACCATACGCATCAATAAGAATTCCTTTTACACCATCTGTACTTTCAATTGCATACAAAATTGAATTGTCGCCAGGATCACTTGTACCTTCAAAACGATAGAAGTTAGCAATACGAACTTCTAGTGCGGCGTAATATTTATTTGCCTCCGGTGCAAATAAAAGACTTTCCTTCACCATAAAATTTTCCTTGAATCCATCTTTCTGAATTGCCTGAATCACCTCTGACAAAGTTTTCATTTTATGTGGAGTTTCCATAATTTTGTAGTTTTAATTAGTTAGTGTCCAATGAGTTTTATTGAATTGAATTTATTCGTAAAGTTGCGTATCCAACCCAGGAACGGAACGTGCACGATGTTATTTTTAATGAGATGCGTTCTGAGATAAGGGATATTTGTACTTCCAGTATCCACGATAGCTTCATTGAGCTGCCGGATGCTGATGCCCCATTTATTTGACCAGTATTGCAATTCTACAATACTTTCGGGATGTAATTCTGTATTTTTCTGAATGAATAAATTCATGAGCTATTTTTTAAAATTAATATCCTGATTTGCCAAAAGTTCATCAGCGTGGATTTTATGGTATTGAAGATCTACGTTAGCAGGACCATTGATCACAGCACCTTTATTTGTAAAACGGCTTCCGTGGCAAGGGCAATCCCAGCTTTTTTCATCACGATTCCATTTTATAATACAACCCATGTGTGTGCACTCTGCAGCAACAACATGCAGCAGGTTTCCACCGTCTTTAAACGCACCGTATTTTTTACCCTCAATTTCAACGATCTTTCCTTCTCCGGGTAAAATACTTTCTAGTGTATTTTCAGGATGTGTCGGTCGTTTCTTCAGGTAAGAAGATAATCCGCCAACAAGCTCTTCAATAAAAACATTTGCTGCTTTTAATTTAAACCTGGATGGGCTATATAATTTTTCATATTTATTCGGACGCTCATTAATAAGATCTGTAATCAGCATTCCGGCTATCGTACCATAGGTCATTCCGTTACCGGAATCTCCGGTTACGATGTAAATATTCTTTTTATCCATTGGATTTCTTCCGATATACGCAAGCGAATCAAAAGGATAAATAACCTGACCCGACCATTGGTAAACCACATCTTCGATTGGAAAACGTTCTCTCAGCCAATTTTCAAGAATAGTATAACGATCGGCTTCATTTGGTATTTCACTGTCATCGCTCAGCCCGGTTGCATGATCCTCACCGCCGCAAAGCAGCAGATCAAAATCATCATCCAATTTTTGCACGCGCACATAATGATAGCAATGTGATTTATCTTCCTGGTTGCCGGTGTCCCACCATAATGCATCTTTCACCACATCTTTCCGTACGCGCGCACCAATAAGATATGTGCGATAAGGCGATTGGCGCATGTTGAGCATATATTTATTATTTACAGGAGAATTTGCTGCAACAACAATATGTTTAGCATTGATCCTGTAACCGTCGCGTGTCAGAATTCCGTTTTCATCAATTTCAGATGCATGGGTATTGGTGAATATTCTTCCCCCTTGCCCGATAATTCCTTTTATTAATCCGTGAATATATTTTAACGGATGAAACTGTGCCTGATGTGAAAAACGCAGACAAGGACCTGTAACATTATTTATACCGGGAACGTCCTGCAGCTCGCTTACTTCAAGGCCTGCATCACAGGCAGCGTCAAGTTCCTTTTTAAGTGATTCGGGCTTATCAGTAGGATGTAAAAACAAATACCCATAGACACGCTGGAAATCACATTTGATAGATTCTGTATTTACAATGGTTTCAATAAATTCAATTGCTTTGCGATGACTTTCCGCAATGAGTTTTGTATCTTCTTTACCATATAATTTTTGTAAATGGTAATAACGATCATCAAGCACAGCGGTTAAATGCGCACTTGTCCTTCCCGTCTCCCCGCTTCCGATCAATCCATCTTCAACAATAGCAACAGTTTTTCCTGATCGTACAAGATTGTATGCAATGCTGATTCCGGCAATGCCACCTCCAACAATTACAACATCGACATCCAGATTTTCATCCAGTTTTTCAAAAGCCAGTGACTCCGCAGAGTCAATCCAGAAAGTAGTATTACTACCAGAAGTAACACTTCCGTTCTTTGTATTTATAGTTGACGGTTCCATAAGGTAATTGGTTTCTCTTTTAAGATGCAAAAACGATTCCCGATATTCTTCTATACTGATATCAGGCGTTTAACCGTAATAAGCCTTTTTTGCTGCGATTTAATTGCTCATAGTGTTGAGGCAATTCCACACATTGCAAATAAATTAATATCTAGCCTATTATTAATTACGCAGTTTTATAGAGTCGCTGACAATTTTCACAGAAAAAGCTTCTTCTCTCCCCTGCTCCTGTCGGCTTATACTTTACTTTTAAATTGCATTTGGGACAAGCTTTACTTCTGTAGATCAGCCAGTGTTTTTTGAGCTCAAACATTTTCTTCCATTTATAAAAATCAAAACAATAGTCCCGTGCTTCTTTCACGAGTGATTTTCTCTTAGGCAAAGGAAGTGCCATGATCTCTGATTCAGGATGCACTTCGATGCGGAAAAGAACTTCATTCTTTATGATGTTTCCAACACCAGTAAAAATGGACTGATCCATCAATACATCACAAACCATTCTGTCCTTCTGTTTTTTAATCGCCGCCAAAATTTTTTCAGGATTCCATTCTTCCGACATGGTATCCGTTTCCCAATTGTAGTGTTCCTTTACATCACCTTCAATAAATTTTACGGAGCAGTTATAAAAATTCAATTCTCCGTTTTTGAATTTCATGCTAAGGCGCGGAGCAGCATTTTTCTTTTGTTCATTGATCCGGTAAGAGCCGAACATGAGTAAGTGGATCTTTACATAAAATCCCGGAAAGCAAATCAGGAAATGTTTTCCCCAGCTTTTAAAGTCAACGATCTTTTTATTGAGCAGCCGTTCTTTTTCAGTTGTTGTATTGCCACTTACACCGATGATCTTTTTGCCTTTAAAAAGTTGCACTTCCTCTTTCAATATAACGATAGACGGACCTTCAGGCATTTTATTTCGGATTAGAGTCGAGAGGTGTAGCTAAGCTTGCAGAACTGTCCAGTTGCGATCCGGAACCAAAACGATTTCCGGACTGCTGACCTTCATACTTCTCCTCATTTTTCTCATTATGTGAAATCGCAACTTCAACTTTCAGTTGGAAAGTATTATTCATATTATCTACTTATCTACCTTTTCAGTGGTATGGCAGTCTGCCTAAAGTGCAACGACCACAGTGCAAATTATTTTTAAAAACAAATTTTTCATCAGCATGTTTTTTATCAATTACGCCAAAAAATATACCAAAAGGGAATGCACGATTACGAATCATGATTTACGAATGTCCATTATAAAACAAAAAAACTTCTCCATAATAAATCGTCATTATTAAATCATGATTCATACATTATTCATCTTTTTTATTCATACATCTTTCTTTCATTTTATTCATACATCTTTCTTTCATCTTTCTATTTGGCATAAAATTTTCAACAGGCATTTAAAATATACTTTTATGCCAAGAGCAATCTGGACAGGTGCCATCAGTTTTGGATTGGTGAATATTCCTGTAAAATTATTATCAGCAGTGAAGGATAGCACGCTTGACCTTGACATGCTTGATTCGCGTGATAATTCGAATATCAGGTTTAAGCGTGTAAATGAAAGCACAGGAAAAGAAGTGAATTATAAGGATATCGTTAAAGGATACAAAGTCAATGATAAATATGTGATTCTTGAGAATGATGATTTTGTAAATGCGGATGTGGAAAAAACAAAAACCATCAACATTCAGAATTTCGTCAATGAAAAAGAAATTGAAAGTATTTATTACGAACAACCTTATTACCTGCAGCCGGATAAATCGGGTGAAAAAGCGTATGGTTTATTGCGCGATGCATTGCGGCATTCCGGAAAAGTAGGGCTTGCAACTTTTGTGATGAGAAGCAAAGAATCGCTCGTAATTATAAAGCCTTATGAAAAAGTAATTGTGCTTAACCGCATTCGTTTCCAGGAAGAGATCCGCGATATTAAAGAAATTGCAACTCCTCCTGTAATAAAAGGAAAAAGCGCTGAGCTTACGATGGCCACAAAATTAATAGATCAGCTGACTACAAAGTTTGATATTTCCAAATACAAGGACACCTATACCGCGAACCTGCTTAAGATCATCAAGGCAAAAGCAAAAGGAAAGCTCAAAGCTGCACCAAAATTAAAAGTGGTTCATACACAGTCGAACGACCTCATGGATGCTTTAAAAGCGAGCCTGGGCAAACGAAAAAAAGCCTCCTGATTTATTCTTTTGCCTGCATCTTTTTAAGCACTTTCAGAATGTCCTGGCCTTTTGCTAAAACAGGTTTCCAGAGATCACCTGCTTTATCGAGTCGATTCTGAATGGTTTTGATTGTAAAATCGGCCGTGTTGAGTTTTGCATTTACTTCTTTCCAGTCTAATGGCGATAAAACCGTTGCGCCGGTTTAGGTCGTACAGCATAAGGTTGCAGCCAACGTCTGACCTTTATTGTTCTGTAGAAAATCGAGGTATCTAATTTTTTCCAATTCTTAAGAATGGAATAGGCATCCTTTCCATATTTTATTAATTGAATAATAAACAAGAAGAATCATGCCATTCGGGTATCAGGAGAAATGGTTAAACGGACTTAAAGCCATGTGCGAAAATTGCCCAAAACGTTTCTGAATATCCACAAGAAAAAAGAATGTGGCTGTTGGATAGTACTGAAATTGTGCAATAAATATGACTTGTATTAAGAATGATGCACGAATGAAAACCAACTGATTTTGCTTTTATGAATTATGCTGAAATGATCATGGCATTATAGTTTCATTTGATCCTGCAAAATAATACTAACTAAAAAATAAAACTCATGAGCAATCTACTTTATGTTATAGCAGTTATCCTGCTTATTTCCTGGGCAATCGGATTCTTCGCATACAGCGCAGGCGGTCTTATTCACATTCTTCTTGTTATCGCAGTTGTAGCGGTTATCCTTCGCCTTATCCGCGGAAAAGACCCGATTTAAATCAATACACGATCACATTTAGAACCGGCTTCCTTAGCCGGTTCTTTTTTGCCTTAGAATAAATAATGTGAGGAATATTCTCAACAAAAATGTACAACACATTCCCCACTAATTAATAGACGAACGCCCCCAACTCCTTGATTTCAGGGCATTCGGGCATTTGGCACAGAATTCCATTAACTAATATCACAATCCAAGTCTAACCATTTAATACAAACAACAATGAACAATTCAAGCAAAGTCCTCATCACATTTATCGGTGGCGCAGTTGTAGGAGCTGCCCTGGGAATTCTTTTCGCACCTGATAAAGGAACAAACACACGTAAACGCATTGCAAAATCAGCAGCTGATCTGAAAGATGAATTAGCTGATACAGCTTCAGAAAAATACCAGGAATTCCTTGATTGGAAAGATCGTATGATGGAAAAAGAAGAAGAAGCTGAAGATAAAGTGAAAGGTGCAGTCAATAAAGCAACCGACCACGTTATGAACAAAGCTGAAGGTGTTGCTGCAAATGTAAAAAAGAACACAAATTTTTAATTCATCACCATTAATTTTCGCAATATGAAACCGGAAAGCCAAAGTATGGAACAGCCTTCAAAGCTGGAGGAGTTGATCGATCACGTAAAAGATTGTGCCAATACAAAAGGAAAAATACTTGCGCTGCGGGCTACTGATAAAGCCTCGGCAATATCAGGTATCGCAGTCTCTTACATGATCTTCGCTTTTTTGATCGCCATAATCTTTGTACTGTTAAGCATCGGCGCGGCCGTTTGGATCAGCGCTCAAATGAATAGCAGTTTTTCCGGTTTCTTTATTGTGGCTGGTTTTTATTTAGTGGTATTACTGGTGCTGTTCCTTGGAAGAGAAGCTATGATTAAAAGACCTGTAGCCAATAAAATTATAAGTGAAATATTAAACGATTAAAGAAACCAGCTATGGAAATTCAAACCGGCGTAAAAATTAATAACATACGCGACCTTCGTTTACAACAAGCTTTGTTACAGGAAATACTTACACTTCAGGAAGCTGAATTAAAAGCAAGCATTCGTGAAATTCAAAATTCCCTGAGCATTACCAATGTGATAAAATCTACTGTTTCAAGCCTGGGCAAGGATAAAGAATTCAAGTCAGATGCACTTGGCGCTTCAATGAATTTTGGAGCACAGCTGGTATTGGATAAGATCATGAATAAAACAACAAATGGCGGAATTAAAAGTTTCCTTATCCAAGCCGGCATTAAAAAAATCATGTCCTATTTTATCCGTAAAAACAGAACGGCAATACTGGATAAAATTGGTGGATGAAGTTGACGGAATATTGTTATTATTTAATATCTAATCCAACAGCATGTACAAAATTCTGGTAATTGATGATGACATGGATATTTGTAATCTCCTCGAGAGGTTCTTATCTAAAAAAGGGCACACGGTAAAAACAGCATTTACATCTACTTCCGCCCTTGCATTGATCGAACAGGAAAATTTCGATGTTGTACTTTCTGATTTTCGTTTAGGCAGCACCGACGGCAAACTAATTCTTCAAAAAGTAAAAGAAAAAAGCCCGGAAACTCAAGTAATAATTATTACAGGTTATTCGGATATCAAGACTGCTGTTGATGTAATTAAAATGGGTGCGTTTGATTACATCACCAAACCATTATTCCCGGATGAAATTTTACTGCTTCTGGATAAAGCAATTGCAAAACGGGAAGAAATTTTAAACAACGTTGACTCAGGTAAAGCAACTCCAGAAAAAGATAGTAGTACTTCAAAAAGCAAAAAGATGTTTGCGCATCAGCATGCGCATTACATTTCAGGCATAAGTCCGCAATCCAAGGAAGTTGAAAAACAAATCAGGTTAGTTGCGCCAACTAATTATAGTGTGATTATTTACGGCGAAAGCGGAACAGGTAAAGAATCCATCGCCCAGGCTATTCATAATAACAGTGAAAGAAAAAACAAACCTTTTGTGGCCATCGATTGCGGTGCGCTTACACGTGAACTTGCCGGCAGTGAATTATTCGGACATGAAAAAGGTGCATTTACAGGTGCGCTGAATCAAAAGATAGGTCAATTTGAAGCTGCAAATGGCGGCACAGTTTTTTTGGATGAAATTGCCAACCTGCCTTATGATATCCAGGTGGCATTGCTGCGTGTTGTGCAGGAACGCAAATGCAGAAGGCTCGGTTCAACGAAAGAAATTGATATAGATGTACGCATCATTGTAGCATCGAACGAAAACCTGCAGGAAGCTGCATCCAAAGGAAGATTCAGGGAAGACCTATTCCATCGCTTTAATGAATTCAGCATTTCACTTTCCCCTCTTCGTGAGCGCGGAAAGGATATTGAATTATTTGCAAATCATTTCCTGAAGATCACCGCTGAAGAGCTTGGAAAAAATATACAGGGATTTTCGCCGGAGGTGCTTTCAGTATTTAAAACGTATCGCTGGCCCGGCAATCTCCGCGAGCTTTGCAATATTATCAAACGTGTTACCCTTCTCACCGACGGAACAGAAATTCAGCTCAGCGCTTTGCCTGTTGAAATTTCATTCAATCATAAATTCTCATTCAATTTTGAGAATGGAAACGGCGAACATAAGCCGCACGACACAAAAAACAATCTTAAAACGGTAGCGCTGAATGCAGAATACGAGAAGATCGTTGAAACGCTTGAGCAAGTGAAATTCAATAAATCACAAGCTGCAAAGATCCTTGATATTGACAGGAAGACGCTTTATAATAAATTGAAGCAGTATAAATTGCTGTAAAATTAATTTTGCACGGGCCAGGGCACTCTTTTCCCATTTTCAAAATTGAATCATTCGTTTTTCCTAATACAAAAGGTCCAAACAAATTTCCAAAATCAAGCTGGTTTAATTTTAATATGAGCGTTAAAGAAGGCGCCAATTATTATTCTATGCTTTTTTGCTAAAAAATAGTTGTAATTCCAATTTCTTTACAACTTTAAATGCAAACCTATCCAACATATTACTAACAATGGTTCAAAAAATAATTGAAAAACAATTTGGCGGAGTGCTTTAAGAATATATCTTTGCACCCGCGTTTGAGAGATCAAAAGCTTGATTCCGTAGCTCAGCTGGTAGAGCATTACACTTTTAATGTAGGGGCCCTGGGTTCGAATCCCAGCGGGATCACAAGTACGAGTTTAGATTAAGTTCTTATATTTGTATTTAAATTGGATCGGTAGTTCAGCTGGTTAGAATGCCGCCCTGTCACGGCGGAGGTCGCGGGTTCGAGTCCCGTCCGTTCCGCAATAGCCCTCTTGGTTTATTCCAAGGGGGCTTTGTTGCTTTTATGCCGTACTACTACGTTTACATAATTAAAAGTCAAAAAGACGGGACTTACTATAAGGGA
>JBDSHN010000028.1:0-40885 GCA_039918435.1 Bacteroidia bacterium
ATAAAATCGCATTACCTGAACAAGTGAGCGAATGCAGGTTTTTGACGAAATACGCGGTACTATCCAGGTACCCTGGTGATGATTTAGGAACGAACAGAAAAGATTATTTAGAAGCATTAAAATCAGCCGCGATCGTTCTCAAATGGTCTAAAGCATTAACCGAAAAGAAACACGATAAATTATTCTGAATATGAATCTCACTCTAAAAGTCTGGAGACAGAAAAACGCGAATGACAAAGGTGGTTTCACAACTTACCCTGTCAACGACATTTCCCCTGATATGTCTTTCCTTGAAATGTTTGATGTTCTGAACGAACGCCTGATCAGGGAAGGTCACGAGCCAATTGCTTTTGATCACGATTGCCGTGAAGGAATTTGTGGCGCGTGCAGCATGCATATCAATGGCCGCGCACATGGTCCGCAACAAGGAACAACTACTTGTCAACTGCACATGCGTAAATTCAACGACGGAGATACAATTACCGTTGAACCATGGCGCGCAGGAGCTTTCCCGGTCATCAAAGATCTCGTTGTTGATCGTTCGGCTTTTGATAAAATCCAGGCGGCAGGCGGATACGTTTCCATCAATACAGGAAATGCGCAGGATGCAAATTGTCTGCCGATTCCAAAACATGATGCCGATGCTTCCTTCTTCGCAGCAGCTTGTATTGGTTGTGGCGCTTGTGTTGCGGCTTGCAAAAATTCTTCCGCGATGTTATTCGTCGGAGCGAAAGTTTCTCAATACGCTTTATTACCGCAAGGGCAGGTAGAGCGCACCGACCGCGCACTGAACATGGTAAAAGAAATGGATGTTCTTGGCTTCGGAAATTGCACGCTCACCGGTTCATGCGAAGCGGAATGTCCAAAAGAAATTTCACTTGAAGTAATTGCAAGATTGAATCGTGAGTTTTTGGTAGCGACGTTGAAGAAATAAAAAATAATTAATTGCATAAGAAAAATCGCGCGTCAGCTTTAGTTGACACGCGATTTTTTTATGGAGAAAAGAATAATTAATTCTGTCCTGAAGCTTTCTGCACTTTCTTCACCTGCCGCACACCCGCTTCTTCATAGATGAGAAAATAAATTCCATCTGCCGCATCTTGGATGCTGACAATTGGTTTTTCTCCAGCAGCAAGCTGAACTGTTTTTATCAATTTCAGATCGGCAGAAAAGATGGCGACTTCATTCACAGCAACACTTCCCTGCACGAATGTAAATACGCCATCGCAGGAAGGATTCGGATAAACAGCAGAAATAGTTTCAGGTGCGAACGTTACCGGAACAACTTGCGAATAACTGAAGCCACCATTATAGTCAACTTGTTTCAGGCGGTAATAGCTGGTGCCTGTATATGGATGTTCATCTTTGAACTGGTACGAAAGCAACTGTGTTGAATTACCCGCGCCGTCCACTCTTCCTGCTGTTTCAAATGTTGAACCATTGATGGAACGCTCGACAAGGAAATAATCATTATTGGTTTCCGTTGCGGTAACCCATTGTGTGATTACATCTTGTCCTTCCGGTGCCGCAGTAAATTCAAGCAGCTCAATCGGCAAAGTGCTCGTTGACCAAACAGTGATACGAACATGATCCACATCGAGGTTTCCGTTTCTTTTCTGAGCGCTGAGCGCAACTCCGAATGTTGCCGCATTTACCTCGGCAGTCGTCCATGAAAGGCCCCACAGGTTTGCTGGTCCGCCATAGGTTACATAAGCTTCTGTTGTTGGCCACGAAGTAGTGGTGAGTGCAAGATTAGTTCCTACTGGCGTTCCCGTTTTCATGATACGCACAATATTATCAAGCGCACGTGCACGTTGCAGTGTGAAACCGATGCAGGCAGAACGATTGACAGAACCATTAAAAGTAAAGCTTGGCTGTTCAGTTGCCGGAGCCGCAATCACTTTTGTAGCGGTTTCCATAGAAAAGCCGGAAGTAGAAAAGCTTGGATTTGCTGCATATACATCCGTTCCTTCTACAAAAGAAGAATTAACAGTATACGTATTTGTGCCGCCAATGCTCACAGTCGGAGTTGTGTTATTCCCGCAAATTACTGCGGTGAGCGCCATACTTCCGGCGAGCGTATTGAATGGCGCACCGAGCTGATGTGGATTGGTTGACGCATTGATCTGGGATGTTGCTGCGCTGGAAACAGGAAGCGTCTGATCTACATTCTGAAAAGCAATGCTGGTATAAAAATCGCAATTTTCTGTGTTGACAACCGCTGCATAAGTCGGAACAAGGCTCGTGCCCACTGCTGCCGCAATCCCGGTTTCAAGCAGCATCCACACTTCCAGCTTATCTACAAATCCACCGTTGGAAATCGATTCGTAAATTTGCGTCATGGCTTGTCCGCCATAAGTAAGTGCAGTAACATCCGGGGCTACACTTCCGTTTTCAAGTCCGATAACTACAATGAGGCAGCGATTGGTTCCAGCAGAAACAGTAGTAGTAAGCCCTGTTGACCATGCATTCAGAATGGCAACATCGGCAGGAGTGTTTTCGCGTTTCTCGACTTCAACGGCAATGCCATCAATATTGGCGGGACTTGCAATTGAGAAGCCGAAGTTGGTAGCGAAGAGATAATTTGTGTTACCGGTAGCCGAAACCGTAGCTCTCACATTGTTGGAAGTGAGAATATTTCCAGGAGAGGTCCAGGCGTTCGTTCCTGTTCCGGCATTATTAGTGGCGGTGGTGGGGCTGTTTGGGCCAGTCTGGGAAGGCGCTTGGGAAAAAGCAAAAAGACAGGCAATGGGCAAAAAATGCGAAAGTTTCACAGGTTTATGGCGTGGTGGAAATTGGGGGTAGCTTTTTTATTTTTTAACACACTATCAATACGTTTTGTATTGTTGATAAGTTTCAAAATTACTTCAATTACAGCGATTTAGATGTGCATTTTATGTAAAAAAACTTGCCTGTGTTCAATTCCTTTAGAAAGAGGTAATTATGTCCGTAATTAACCTTTGTCTCTCCCATTTATTATTCTAAATTGCCTCAAATCTCCCCATTCCTTCAAAATCGTTGGTTTTGGAACTTCTACTTAAAACAAAAGCTATGATTAAATTTCTTTTCAACAATTTCAGCGGAATGCCTGTTGTTGGCGGACCAATTAAAGCGGCTTACGTGGGTTTGCTTGTGAAAGACCTGGTACAACAAGGCAAAAACAGCCCGGCGAAGGATGAATTAACAGGTTTGGGAAAAAATGAACTCGAATCGGCACTGAAAAGCCAGGCAAATGATATGTTTGATCAGCACATCGGCCCTGTCATTTCACAGCACAACATTCCGTCTGTTCTCACCAATCCTATTAAGGATAAGGCAATTGACGAGCTTGTTTCACAGATGCAGACCAAAATCGAAGCAAAAGCTGCGGTAATCGCATAAACCATATTTAATCCGTCCGTGATTTACTGCAAACCGTCGGAAATTTATTAAAACGCAAAATCCCCCTCCTGAATTTTCAAGAGGGGGATTTTATATTTTAAGGACTTCCTGATTTATTTTCAGTACAAACTATCAAAAATCATTCCAGTTTTTGATTTTATGTGCTAATTTGGGGCATTAAATCGTCCCGATTATGTTAAGACAAGGCCTTAATCAAAAGCTGCTGCAAAAGCTTTCTCCGCAGCAAATCCAGCTCATGAAGCTGCTGCAACTACCAACAGTTGCGTTAGAACAACGCATCAAAGAAGAGATGGAAATTAATCCTGCCCTTGAAGAAGGTGAGGAAAACGAAGAAGAAGATCAGAAGGATGAGATTGATGAAGATGATGATGGGTTGTATGAAGATGGAAAAGAAAAAGATGCCGACCGCGATGGCGATGATGATTTCGCTTTAGGCGATTATATGAATGAGGATGAAGGCTACTCCTATAAAGAGCATGCCAACAACAGTAGCCCGGATGACGAACGCCGGGAAATGCCACTTTCTCAGGGACCGGGATTTCATGATCAGTTGCTTACTCAATTAGGATTGCAGCCGATCGATGATCATCATTACCAGGTGGGAGCTTACCTCATCGGCAATATGGATGAAGACGGTTACATGCGTCGTGAACTCAGCGCAATTGTTGATGATCTTGCTTTCTCCCAAAATGTAATGACTACAGAGGAAGAGCTCAACGAGTTGCTCGGCATCATCCAGACATTTGATCCGGCGGGAGTAGGTGCACGCGATCTACAGGAATGTTTATTGCTGCAATTGCAAAGAAAAACGCCGAAGACGCCACACCTCATTATGGCCATGCGGGTGATCGGGGAGCACATGGAAGAATTTTCCAAAAAGCATTACGATAAAATTTCCCGCCGTCTTGGTATCGATGATGAATCGCTTAAGCTGGTCATAAAAGAAATCACACATTTAAGTCCGCGCCCGGGCAGTTCCGTAAGCGAAGGAACACGTAATGTGCAGGATGTTGTTCCTGACTTCCTGGTAATGAATAATGAAGGCAAGCTGGATCTTACATTGAATGATCGCAATATGCCTGATCTGCGTATCAGCGGAATGTATTCGAATATGCTTCAGGAATATGGGCGCAGCAAAGAAAAAACCAGCAAGGAAGCAGTAACATTTATCAAGCAGAAAATTGATTCCGCAAAATGGTTCATGGATGCATTGCGCCAGCGTCAGCAAACTTTATTGCTCACGATGGAAGCAATCATGGAATATCAATACGAATATTTTCTCGAAGGCGATGAAACAAAATTGAAGCCGATGATCCTCAAAGATATTGCGGACAGAGTAGGCCTTGACATTTCAACCGTTTCACGCGTGGCAAACAGTAAATATGTGCAGACGCAATTCGGAACATTTTTGCTGAAAACATTTTTCTCCGAATCACTTTCTACTGATTCCGGCGAAGAAGTTTCTACACGCGAGGTGAAAAAAATTCTTTCAGATGTAATAGCAGCCGAAGACAAAAAGAAGCCGGTTACAGATGATCGTCTTGCGAAAATTCTCAAGGATAAAGGCTACAATATCGCACGTCGTACGGTTGCAAAATACCGGGAACAATTAGACATTCCGGTAGCGCGTCTGAGAAAAGAGTTGTGAGAATAGTGCAGTGACTCTGCAGCAATGCAGTTCATGTATAGTTACAAGTGTTCACAATCATTTTCAATCTTAACGGTTACATTTGATTTTAAATTTTTGTGAAACACTTCTCCGGTTTTCTTTCCGTCCTTTTTCATCCCGCCTTCATGGTTACCTATGCAGCGGCGATTTACTTTTTTCTTCTTCCTTCCGATTTTATTTACCAGGATAATTTTATTCCATGGCGTATTCTTGCAATGCTTTTAACCAGCACTGTTTTTATTCCGATTACGTTGCTTTTATTTTTAACAAAGCTCGGCACTATTAAATCAATGCGCATCGAAGATCAGAAAGAAAGAAGCTGGCCATTGTTGCTCACAGCGCTCATCTATTTCTGCTCTTTTTATATCATACAGGGAAAAGGCATTCCCGTCTTCATTCAGCTTTTCTTATTGGGCGCCACACTTGGAGTTTTATTTTCGCTTGTGATCAATCTGGCATGGAAAATCAGTCTGCACATGATTGGCGTGGGCGGACTTTGCGGCGGAATTGTAGTGATCGTTTTGCTGAGCGGAGGAGGAAGCGCATTGTTGCTCATGTCGTTGTTTGTAGTTGCAGGATTGCTTGGAACGGCACGTCTTTATTTAAAAGCGCATTCGCCCGCGCAGATTTTAGCAGGATTTATGGCAGGTTTCGCAATAGAATTTGGATTGATGTTGATATTGCAAAGAGGGTAAGCATATTATTTCACCAGCTCTGTCATTTTATCATCACTCACCCTCACAAGCAATTCAATTCATTAATCAGATTTATCCTGCAATCTTTCCGGAACGGGGAATGAATTGAATTCGATGAAAAATAAATGATCCCCGATTTATTATGAGAAAGAGATTCATCTACAGAAACCATCACTTCATCTTGCTTTTCACAACATTGGATTTAATATGTAAACCATAAATAAAAGCGGATGCGGTGATTATTCGCGACCGTGAACGCTGAGCCATCACGTTTTCCTGAAATTCCCTATATTTATAGAGTAAATGACAATGATTCTGCCCCGGATCTGTCTGTTAACATAACCGTGTTGGTTTTCAACAAGCAACGATAACCGGTGGCAAATAGAATTCGTTGACCATTACATGCAAATTACATTTAACTCAAAACTGATTTGAAACAGCGTTTACCTGCTTTCATTATATTCCTTTTTATTACCTGCTCGCTTTTTGCAGAGAACAGGTATTGGGTAGGCGGTTCCGGTAACTGGAATGATGTTGCACATTGGTCGGTTACAATAAACGGAATTGGTGGTGCTGCTATTCCAACTGCAAATGATGATGTTTTCCTGGGACTCGATGGAAACGGTGCTGCGAAAGACACCCTCCATATTGATGGAAATGCAACCTGCGGAAGATTTGCAGTAGGCAATGAGCTTATTCCAAATTACGATGCTCATCCGCATGGCTCTTATAATATGCTCGTTTTAAAAGGGAATGGTAAAATTCAGCTGAATGGCTCGCTGGTAATTCGTGAGCGCTTCGAAGATTATTTTACAGGAACATGGAAATTGCAGGATCGAATTTCCGGCTATCGCGATAATTCCATCGCCATCGTTTCTGGCTCAACACATGTATTTGCAGGTAAATTTATTTTTGAATCGTCTGAAAATCCGGGTTGGGAAAATACATACTCTATCGAAGGCGAATTTTATGTCAATAATGAAGTAAGGGTTGAAAAAAACGTCCGCCTATTTTTTACCCGGCATGCAGATGTAGCATTGCTGACATTGACAACTGATCCGCAGGCAACCCTTGTTCAGCAAGAAGTAAATCGCTTTGTAACCGGTAGCAACCAACGCATCGGCAATCCGCCCCCAACTCCGCAATCGCACACTGTAACTACCGTCGTTGTTCCTAATCTTTGCAACGGAGATTGCCAGGCAACGGCAACAGCTGTTGTTGTTGGAGGATCCGGATCGTTTACTTATACTTGGAGCAATACACAAACATCTCAAACAGCAACAGGACTTTGTGCCGGAACATATCTTG
Organism: Bacteroidia bacterium; assembly: GCA_039918435.1. Lineage (GTDB taxonomy): Bacteria > Bacteroidota > Bacteroidia > Palsa-965 > Palsa-965. The sequence goes on from JBDSHN010000028.1 coordinate 7,075, forward strand.
TAGTAGTTACCGATCTCATAAACGGCGACCAGGTTCCCGCATTTGCTATTGTTACTGATCCGCCGCCGCTGATTATTTTCTTTTCAAATGTTTCGCCGCTTTGTAATGGAATGTGCAATGGCTCCAGTTCTGCATCCGTTGCAGGAGGAACAGCACCATACAATTACCTGTGGGCGCCCGGCGGACAAACCACTTCCATTATCACCAATCAATGTGCGGGTGTATATACGCTTACGGTGACCGATGCAAATGGTTGCATTGTCACACAACAATCTGTTATTACACAACCATCACCGCTTGTGCCGAATGGAATCAGAACAAATGTCACTTGTTTTGGCGCATGCAATGGAACTGCTACAGTGGCGCCCGCAGGAGGAACAGCCCCTTACAGTTTTTCATGGGCGCCCGGCGGACAGACAACACCTTCGATTTCTGGTTTATGTCCCGGAAGCTATACCTGCACTGTTACGGATAATAATGGTTGTCAGAATACCTATGTTGCTGTAATCACTCAGCCGGCATTATTACAGGTAACCATTGCACATACAAATGCAAGTTGTAATGGTTCTTGCAACGGAACTGCAACAAGCACGGTTACTGGCGGAACAGCACCTTATGTTTATTTATGGTTGCCGGGATTGCAGATCACACCGAATATTTCCGGTCAGTGCGCAGGAACATATACGCTCAACATTACAGATGCAAACGGCTGCACCGCTTCCAACCAGGTAACGATTACACAACCACCAGCTTTAATTGTTGCACCAACAGGAGTGAATATCGCCTGTTTCGGAACCTGCACAGGAACAGCGGCAGCAAACGTTTCAGGTGGAACACCGGGATATACTTATTCCTGGGCGCCAAGCGGAGGAACAGGCCCGACGGCATCTTCGCTCTGTCCTGCAACATATACAGTTTCTGTTACTGATTTGAATGGCTGCCAGGGAAGCGGACAGGTTACCATCACACAACCGCCGCAATTATTTTCCAATTCATCCGGTACAAACGTTACCTGCTTTGGTACATGTAATGGAAGCGCCACTGCAAATGGTTCAGGTGGCGTGGGGCCGTATTCCTATAACTGGTTGCCGGGAAATATTAATTCGCAAACCATAAATGCATTATGCCCGGGCTCGTACACAGTCACTGTTACAGACATAAACGGATGTAATGCAACCGGAACAGTAACTATCACGCAGCCAAACGTGTTGCAACCAAATACAACTTCAACAAATGTTACGTGTAACAATCTGTGTAATGGAACAGCTACTTCCAATCCGGTTGGCGGAGTTGGACCATATACCTATTTATGGATGCCTGGTTCACAGACAACCAACTCGATCAGCGGATTATGTGCAGGTTCTTATACGCTTACAGTTACGGATGCAAATTCCTGTGTTCAGAATCAGACAGTGATTATTACACAACCAAATCCATTAACTGTTACTATCAACGCAACGCAGATTTCATGTAATGCAGTTTGTAACGGCGCTGCCGCTGCTGCTGTTTCAGGCGGAACACCACCGTATTCTTATTTGTGGTTACCGGGAAACCAAACCACACCTTCCATCAGCAACCTTTGTGCAGGTTCTTACACGATTCAGATAACAGATGCAAACAGTTGTGTGAATTCAGCATCAGTTGTGCTTATTCAACCTACCGCACTTGTGCTCGCGCCATCGGTAACAAATACAAGCTGCAATGGTTCCTGCAATGGAACAGCTTCTGTTTCTGCATCCGGTGGTATGGGTCCTTATACCTATTCATGGGCGCCCGGCGGTCAAACAACTTCTTCCATCAATTCTCTTTGCGCAGGCTCTTACACTGTAACTGTAACCGACGCTTCCGGTTGCACAAGCACGCAAATCATAACCGTAACACAACCACCTGCACTGACCGCAGGAATTAATTCAAATAATGTTTCCTGTAATGGAGGATGTAACGGGTCTGCGTCTGCGACACCAGCAGGAGGAACAGGGCCATATACATTTCTTTGGATGCCCGGAAGTTTTACGACAAGCAGCGTTAACGGACTTTGCCCGGGTACATACACTGTAACCATTACTGATGCGAATTTATGTACCTTAAATCAGCAGGTTTCAATTACACAACCTGCACCGTTATCTGCTTTGGTTCTTGCAACAACATCCAGCTGTGGAAATTGTAACGGTACAGCTACAGTAGCAGTGAGCGGAGGAACAGCACCGTATGCTTATTTCTGGACACCTACCAATCAGACAAATCCGACAGCAACCAATCTTTGCATCGGAAATTATACCGTCAACCTCACAGATGCGGCCGGATGCACAACAACAGCAACCTGCTCCGTTTTACCAATTGTAAATATTGTTGTCACCAGTTCTACGACAAGTCTTTCCTGTTTTGGCTCGTGCGACGGAATTGCAAGCGCGAATGCAGCAGGAGGTGCAAATCCATATACTTATTTATGGATGCCGGGCAATTACAATACACAAACCGTTACTGGTCTTTGTGCTGGGTCTTATACCGTAACAGCAACAGATGCAAATGCCTGCTTCAATACATCTACAGTAACGTTTGTAAATCCACCTTTGCTTACTGCGGCGGCATCCTCTGTCAACGTAAGCTGTAACGGTGTTTGTGATGGTAACGCTACGGTAACTCCGTCAGGTGGAACTGGCGCTTACTCCTATGTGTGGTCGCCCGGCGGACAAACCACTTCTTCCATAAGTAATTTATGTGTTGGCAACTATACGTGTACAATTTCCGATGCAAATAATTGTACAGCAACGGCAACATTTATGATTACAGAACCAACTTTAATTACTTCGAGTGAAACTGTTATTCCTGCCAACTGTACATTATGTGACGGAAGCATTACCGCAAATCCCGCAGGAGGAGTCGGATCTTATACATTTTTATGGGCGCCCAGCGGACAAACGACACAGTCTATTTCAAATCTCTGTCCCGGAATTTATACCGTAACAATCACCGATGCCAGCGGATGTTCAGTGGTCACACCAATAGCGGTAAGCAACGTGAACGGGCCAACCGTTATTTCCTCTTCCACGAACGTGAGCTGTAATGCCGTTTGTGATGGAACGGGTAATGCAAATGTAACTGGCGGGACACCTGTTTTTGTTTATGACTGGACGCCAGGAAACCCAGCAGGTGACGGAACTCCTTCGGTAACCGGCTTGTGTGCAGGTACATATTTCTGCCAGGTAACTGATGGTGTTGGTTGTATCACATTTGCAAGTATAATTATTACACAACCCCAATCGTTAGCTGCAACTGCTGCAATTACAAATGTTTCCTGCAATGGAAATATGAATGGAAGCATAACAGTTAATCCTTCCGGCGGAACAGGTCCGTATAGTTATTCGTGGCTGCCGGGCCTGCAAACAACACAAACAATTTCCGGACAAGTTGCCGGAACGTATACAGTCACAACTACCGATGCGAACTTTTGTTCTATAACACAACAGTTTACAATTACTCAACCCGCAGTGCTTTCAGCGGCAATGGCATTTACAAATATATTGTGTAATAACGCCTGCAACGGAACAGCAACAGTAACGTTAACAGGCGGAACAGCGCCCTATACCTACAGCTGGAGTTCAGGACAAGGAACAGCGGGCGTTGCGAATCTTTGTCCCGGCACATATACGGTGAATATTACCGATGCAAACGGATGTACAACTCAACAAACTGTTGCAATTACTCAGCCGGCACCTTTGATTTCTTCTATTACTTCCACCAATGCAAGCTGCAACGGTGTTTGTAACGGAACAGCAACGGTAACTGCAAGTGGTGGAATTCCAGGCTATTCATATACATGGTCGCCGGGTGGTGGTACAACTCCATTTGCCAGCGGACTTTGTGCGGGTGCTTATTCAGTTATCACGCTGGACACAAATGGGTGTTCATCCGTTTCATCCGTCATTATTTTACAGCCAGCGGCAATTGTTTTATCAGCCAGCAGCGGACCGGTTACCTGTTTTGGAAATTGCAATGGTGTGGCAATAGTGAACGCCTCAGGAGGTTCACCCGGATATAGTTACAATTGGGCGCCGGGAGGACAAACAACTCCTACGGCAACAATGTTGTGTTCCGGAATTTATACAGTTACGGTAACCGACCTTAATGGCTGCTCGCAAAATGTAAGTACTGCCGTTGCACAACCTTCGCTGCTGCAAGCCAATACTTCTTTTACGAGCCCACAATGTAATGGCGGATGCAACGGAACAGCAACTGCAAATCCGGTCGGCGGAACAGGACCATATTCGTATCTCTGGGCTCCGAATGGCGAAGTGACCGCAACCATCACAAATGTTTGCGCAGGAACATACACCGTAACAGTTTACGATGCAAACGGTTGTTCGGATATACGGACTGTAAGCGTTACTCCCGTTTCCGGAATGTCAGTGCTTTCGGCTACAGCACCTGCAAGCTGTGGAAATTGTGATGGAACAATAAATGTTACGCCTTCTGGTGGTGTTGGACCTTATTCATTTGTTTGGTCGGGAGGATTACCTTCCGGCCCAAACCAGGTGAACGTATGCGCAGGTGTTTACACGCTTACTCTGACAGACGCAACAGGATGTGTGGGAACATTTACAGTAATTATAAATAATTCAGGCGGACCAACAGGAGAGACGGTTGTTTCTGTTGATGTAACTTGTCCGGCCTCGTGCAACGGAAGTGCAACAGTAACACCAATAGGAGGAATCGGCCCTTATACTTACTTATGGATTCCCGGCGGACAAACCGTCAACAGTTTAACGGGAATGTGTGCCGGTAATTATTTCCTGCGGGTTACAGATGCAAATGGTTGTATCCGTTTTTCACCGGTAGTGATCAATACGCCACTGCCGATAACCGGAAATCCGTTTGTGACCAATGCAACGTGTACCGGAATTTGTGACGGCGCAATTGCATTAACTCCATCCGGTGGAACAGGACCATATACGTATTCATGGGCGCCGAACGGACAAACTACTGCCACCATAAATTCATTGTGCATTGGATCCTACACGGCAACAATTACCGATGCAAACGGTTGTACGCAAGCTTCAGCATCGACGGTAAATCCATGGAATGTGCTTGCTGCAACAATTACATCGGCAAATCCGGGTTGTAGTAATGCATGTAATGGCTCAGCCACAGTAAATATTACTTCAGGCTCAGCCCCATTTAATTATAACTGGACTGATCCGCTTGCGCAAACTACATCCACAGCAACAGGATTGTGCGCAGGTGCTTATAATGTTACCATTACTGATGGCGGAGGATGCAGCGCTATACTTCCCGTCACACTCAACACTCCGAACCCGATTGTAATTGCACCGGTAATTACGCCGACAACCTGCGGGCAATGTAACGGAGCAGTAACATTAAACCCAGGCGGAGGAACTTCACCGTATACTTTCCTTTGGAGTAATGGCGCAATGACTTCGACTGTAAATGGAATGTGCGCAGGCGTTTATACGGTGAATGTTTCTGATGCTGCGGGTTGTACAATGTCATTTACAATAAACATCAGCAGCAGTGCAGGACCAACAGCAGTAAATGCAGCACTGGTAAATGCTTCCTGTAACGGAACCTGTGACGGGGCAATTTCATTAGCACCAACCGGGGGTATTTTACCTTATACCTATTTATGGTTGCCGGGCGGACAAACAACTTCTTCGGTTACAAATATGTGCGCAGGCAGCTATACCGTTCAGGTGCGCGATTCAGCAGGATGCACACTGACCCAAAGTTTTGTGCTTACTTCACCATCTGCAATTGTTCCGAATCAATTCATTACAAATACAAGCTGTGGCGTTTGTGCAGGAAGCATCGCCCTGACACCTTCGGGCGGAACAGGGCCTTACGCATACTCCTGGGCACCTGGCGGACAAACCACTGCAACAATCAATGGATTGTGTGCCGGGTTATATACTGTAACTATTACTGATGCAACAGGTTGTACAAAAACACAAGCCATTCCGGTAAGCAATTTCAATAGTGGCATGGCCATTTCCGCAAGCACATCAAATGTAAACTGTAACGCAAGCTGTACTGGTTCGGCGACGATTACGGTTGTTGGTGGAAATACTCCTTACACATACAGCTGGAGCAATGCCGCAACAACTGATACGCTGAATGGATTATGTGCAGGAAATTACATTGTACAGGTAACAGATGCTTCAGGATGTGTTACTACTGCCGGAATAGTGATTAGTGAACCGACACCATTGGCAGGTTCGTTCCCGTTTGTGCAGGATGAATTATGTGCCAATGCGTGTAACGGATCAATTACTGCAATTCCATCGGGCGGAACATTACCTTATTCATACAGCTGGAATCCAACCGCACAATCCACACAAACGGCAACAAATCTTTGTGGCGGAGTATATACAGTAACTGTCACCGATGCCAATGGTTGTGTATTAACACAAACAGATTCGGTTGATTCACCTGTGGTGCTGGTGTTAAGCGCTCCCGTGGTAACCGATGCAACCTGCAGTAATTCACCGGACGGAGCAATTGATGTTACTGTCAACGGCGGCGCAATTCCATATACGTATTCATGGACCGGACCTGGCTCATTTACGGCAAGCACACAAGACATCACCAATGTATTTTCCGGATCTTATACGATAACCATCACAGATGCGAATGGTTGCAGTGTTACAGATACTATCCTGGTAAATGCATTGACCACACTTTTTGCGGATGCGGGAAATGATACGGCTTCCTGTGTGGGCGGTACGTTAATTCTTGACGGATCGGGAAGTTCAAATGCAACTGCTTACCAGTGGATACAATTACCATCAGGGGCAGTGATAAGTAATTCGGTTACTGCAAATATCAATCCTGCTCCGGGAACAACTTCTTTTGTTCTGATTGTAACCAATGGGGTTTGCACTGCAACAGATACCGTTATTGTTACATCTTCCCCTGGCCCGGCAGCAAATGCAGGACCAGATCAGGAAATTGTTACTGGAATGACAGTGACCATCGGAGGAAATCCTACAGGGCCAGTAGGCTCAGTTTATGCGTGGGGACCATCAACCGGTTTGGGTGATCCGACAATTGCAAACCCTGTTGCATCTCCGGCAGCAACAACTTCTTATGTTGTAGTAGTAACGGATGCGAATGGTTGTACCGGAAGTGATACGATGGTTGTTGTTGTTGTGCCGGTCATTGATTTTCCGAATGGATTTACGCCAAACGGTGACGGAATAAATGATGTATGGGAGATTGACAATATTTATCTGTTCCCCGATTGCCAGGTTCAGGTTTATAATCGCTGGGGCGAATTATTATTCAATTCCATTGGATACAATCCGCCATGGGATGGACGCTTTGAAGGAAAAGATGTCCCGGTCGGAACGTACTATTACATTATCAAGCTGAATGATCCGTTGTTCCCTGAAGTATATACAGGTCCACTTACGATCATGCGTTAACAGAAATGAAAATGAGAGAAAAAAACATTCATCATTCAACATTCGATATTCAAAACCTTAGAGGATTTGGAATATTGAATATTGAATTTGCAGCAAGCAGGATGATTCTCGTTTTGCTGTTAATTCCATTTGCTGCATTTTCTCAACAGCTGCCGCATTACAGTCAGTACATGATCAATGATTATGTGATGAATCCTGCAATAGGCGGAAAAAATAATTACTTCGAAGGAATTTCTGCCAACCGTTACCAGTGGACAGGAATTACAGATGCACCGCGCACTTATATCCTTAGTGTAAACGGTCCGCTGAAATATGATCACATGGGTGTGGGCGGACAATTGTTTACCGATATTGTTGGCCCTACGCGACGTACAGGATTTAATTTGTCGTACGCTTATCATGCGCCGCTTTCGGATAAAGTAAAATTGTCGTTTGGGTTGTCGGCAGGGCTTACACAGTTTATGGTTGACGGACAGAAGATCAACCTGCACGACGCAGGCGATTTGATTCTGACCAACGCATTGCAATCTGTGTTGACGCCGGATTTCAGCGCGGGATTTTATTTGTACAGTGAACGCTTCTGGGTTGGCGCATCAGCCATGCAGATACAAGCGAATAAATTAAAATTCTTCGATTACATGTCGGGCACTTCGAGCATTATGACCAGGCATTTTTACGGCATGCTCGGATATCGCCAGCCGCTGGGAGATGATTTTGTGCTGGAGCCATCAGCCTTGTTGAAATTCGCGAAGCCGGCTCCGTTTCAATTTGATCTTGGCCTGCGCGCTATCTACAAAGAGAAATTCTGGTTAGGCGCATCTTTCAGGATCCGTGATGCAATTGCAATTTACACCGGTTATATTTTCCGGGAGAATTTAATGCTTGGTTATTCGTACGATTTGACAATAACAGATTTAGGAAATTATTCTACAGGAACACATGAGCTTGTGTTTGGAATAAAATTTAATCGTACCGGCGTAAAGAAGGGCGATGGAACTGATGCGAAGTTCGATTAAAGTAAAGTAATCTGATCTGTTTCAGAAACCACCAATTGAAAAAATCACTGCATGAGATTTAAGTTTTTATCGATCGTGATTTTTCTTACACTGCTGTTTCAGCAACCTGCTAATTCCTGCTCCTGTATCGGGGAAATATCGGTAAAGGATGAAATTAAAAGGTCTGACATTGTTTTTACCGGCAAGGTAATTTCTGTGGATACGCTTTTAATTTTTACAGAGCCAGGTTCCATGTTTAAGGTTTATAAACGAAAATATTCTTTTCAGCTGCAGTCGTTGTATAAAGGAAAAATTTCTTCGGATACTGTTGAAATAATTGCCGGGCTTGGCGGCGGCGATTGCGGATTTGAATTTGCCGCCGGAAGCGAATATATTGTTTATGCGAATTATGAAACGTACACTATTGCCGGTGGCACATCGCTCTCATGTTTATCGACGAATATTTGCAGGCGTACATGCTTAAAAAATATCGAAGAGTTGAAGCAAATTGAGAAACAGAAGAAAGCGAAACCCAAATAAGTAATTTGCTTTTCGAGCCGGCTGCGTCATCATAATTCCTTTTTTTTGCGTGAGGGATTGTAGCAAGCTACCGTGTAGCGCGTAAAGCCCGACCTGAGGCACGAGGGGCACGCCCACAAATATTGCTAACAGATTCGAAGGATTTTGCAAGCCGGCATTCGTAAATTCGCCTTCATTCGTAATTCGTACCCCACAAAAAAAAGCCCCCAATTGCTTGAGAGCTTTCAATTTAAAGTCGTGCGTAAATTAGGAAACCACTTTTACGTTTACAGCATTTAAACCTTTTTTTCCTTGCTGGAGATCGAATGTTACTTTATCATTTTCACGGATTTCGTCTGTAAGACCTGATACGTGAACGAAGACTTCTTCGCCTGATCCATCAACTTTAATAAATCCAAAACCTTTTGATTCATTAAAGAATTTTACTGTTCCATTTTCCATTGTGATGTGATTTTTATTTTGTGAACCGAAAAGGTACGTTTTTTAAATGATAGGCAAACCAAAAAATTGAGTGTTGAGCTGAAATTATTTAATTTTCAGTAAAATAATCATTAGTTTTTTTCCTGACTTCGGTTGCTCCATAAAAAAAGTCCCGCTGGAGGGCGGGACTTTTTTTCAAATATAAAATAGGTGATTAAGCCAATTTTACGTTTACGGCGTTAAGGCCTTTTTTGCCTTCTTGAAGATCGAAAGTTACTTCGTCGTTCTCACGAATTTGATCTGCAAGGCCTGAAACGTGTACAAATACTTCTTGATTTGACCCGTTTACTTTGATGAATCCAAAACCTTTAGACTCATTAAAGAATTTTACTGTTCCACTGTCCATTGTAATAATTGTTTTTTGTGAGCAGTAAAGATACACCTAAAATTCTCAGATATTCACAATTTGACCGTAAGCAAAACTTAATTAAATATAATGTGTTGAATATGCGATAGTTATAAATTAAAATAAATTTTAGTTATGAACAAAATGGGTAAAAAAAACTCCCGACCGGAGTTGAGAGCTTTTACAAGTTATAAAACAGGTCATTAAGCCAATTTTACGTTTATGGCATTAAGGCCTTTTTTCCCCTGTTGGATTTCAAAAGTAACTGCGTCGTTTTCACGGACTTGATCTGTAAGACCTGAAACGTGTACAAATACTTCCTGATTTGATCCGTTTACTTTGATGAATCCAAAACCTTTAGACTCATTAAAAAATTTTACTATTCCACTTTCCATTGTGATACTGTTTTTATTGTGAAAAACAAATATACAAAAATGGCAATAGAACCCCTGTGATTGCTCACATTTTGGCAGAAAAATATGTTTATATCATTAACAAACAGCACATTATGATTTTTGTTTTGACATTGACAATTCCTGCCGAATGGCCTGTTATTGTCCCTGAATGCCATTTTAAAACCCATGAAGTTGATTTTAGTAAAACGAATTATAAAAAATTGATGAAGCGCATTGAGCTGAAAGCGAAAGGGACAGGCATGCTCAAGCTTGTTAAAAATGCACGAAGTGGCAGAGCAAGTGCAACCAAGCTTCTGCACCTTTTTTTAAAATCTCATATCAAAAATAGTGGGAGAAAATCGATGGCAGCGTCTCCATCACCATTAGCGGTAATTCAGCGGGCAGGCCAATTGCTTTACAATGTGATAATGCGCATAATTTTTTCTTAACTTCATCCCTACGCTGTAAATTCTCAAGATCGGACATCCCTCAGCAAAAGAAAAAATTAAAGCGATACATGACAAGATTTTACATTTCCCTGGCAGGAATTCTGCTTACGGCATCTGCTGCATTTTCACAAACATTCACCGGCGGAAGTGGTCCGATCAATGACCTTGCTACCAATGATTTTCCGGTAACAGTTTCGGGGCTTGTTCCATCTACAATTGATACCGTAAATTTCGGACTCGAAACGGTTTGTGTGAATTTTACGCATACATACGATGCCGACCTGGAAATCAGAATAATTGCGCCTGATGGAACAAGTGCAATTCTAAGCAGTGGCAATGGTGGCTCAGGGCAGAATTATACAAATACGTGTTTTAATAATTCGGCTTCATCGCCAATCACACAAGGCTCGCCTCCGTATACCGGCACTTTTATTCCGCAGGGTCAAATGGGAATTGTAAATAATAACCAGAACGGAAATGGAACCTGGATCCTGCGTGTGATCGATAGCTGGGGCGGCGATTCGGGAAATATGATCAGCTGGAACCTGACATTCGGAAGTACACCAGCTACTTATTTTTCTTTTGTGAGCACAAATCTTCCGCTGGTTGTAATAAATACCAACAACCAATCCATTCCCGATAACCCGAAAATTATGTGCGACATGGGTATTATTTACAACGGTGTCGGCAACAGGAATTATTTAACTGATTCATGGAATAATTACAGTGGAAAAGCCGGCATTGAAACGCGCGGATCGAGTTCACAGATGTTTCCGAAAAAATCGTATGGGCTTGAATTGTGGGATGTAAATGGCAATGCGATCGATTCTTCACTCTTGGGCATGCCGAAAGAAAGTGATTGGTGCCTGATAGCGAATTATACAGATAAATCATTGCTGAATAATTCGCTTTCCTATTATCTCTCACGTGAGATGGGCTGGTATGCGCCACGGTGGGAATGTGTTGAGCTGGTTATTGATGGACAATACATGGGTGTGTATTTGCTTTGCGAAAAGATTAAGAGGGATAACAACCGGGTGGATATTGCAAAGCTGACACCAACAGAAATTGCTGGTGATGATTTGACTGGAGGGTATATTATAAAAGTTGATAAAACCACCGCGAGCAGTGGAGCGGGTTGGACATCTAACTTTGCTCCGGCAGTTGCAACCAATGGCCAGACCATTTATTTCCAATACGATTATCCGAGTGATGTGAACATTGTGCCGCAGCAGCAAACTTACATTCAGATGTACGTGGATAGTTTTGAAACTGCTTTGGCCGGACCGAACTTTGCAGACACTGCAATTGGCTATGCGCACTACATGGATGTAAATTCCTTCATTGATTATTTTCTGGTAGATGAAATGGCAAAGAATGTGGATGGTTATCGCATCAGCACTTACTTGTATAAAGACAAAAGAAGCAAGGGCGGAAAACTGATCATGGGTCCGGCATGGGATTATGATATTGCGTGGGGCAATGCAAATTACTGTGACGGAGATGTTACTTCTGGGTGGGCATACGAATTCGGAAATGTTTGCAGTGGCGATGGATGGCAGATTCCTTTCTGGTGGGAGCGATTGATGCAGGATCCTGCCTTCCGGGATAAAGTAAAATGTCGCTGGACGGAATTGAGCCAGACTATCTTAAGCAAAACATTTCTTTTTGATTATTGTGATTCAATGGCAGTGCTGCTCAACGAAGGTGCTGCAAGAAATTTTACCGTATGGCCGATACTTGGTTCTTATGTGTGGCCAAATCCAAGCCCGCTTCCAACAACTTATCAGGGTGAAATAAATGAGCTGAAAACATGGATCAATTTAAGGTGGAATTGGCTTGATGCAAATATGCCGGGTACTATGCAGAATTGTAATCTCTCGGGAATTACAAATGAAAATGTATCAAATAATTTCAGTCCTGCTTATCCAAACCCATTTGCTGATGTGATCAATCTTACTATTTACCTGCAGGAATCGCAGCCGGTAAAAATTGAATTGATCAACGCGCTCGGGCAAACTGTGCAGCTTGAAACGATGCAACACACCGGAGGAAATCAAACGCTTCAATTCAGGGCGGATGAATCTTTGCCTAAGGGAATTTACCTGCTGCGTATTACTGCCGGAAATAAAATGTGGACTGAGCAATTATCAAAGGCTGAGTAAAAGAATTACGAATTGCGATGTACGAATTATGATTTTTTTAACGCTGCCTTTGTGCGGTTCTGAACTTGCCGGAGAAGGCGAATTCAAATATGTGCGAAGTTCCATAATACCTTATAAATGAAAACATTTCTAACGCTCGCAGTATTTATTTTTTCCGTTTCCCTTTCCGCCCAAACCTTCACCGGCGGAAGCGGACCAATCAATGATGTTGCCACAAATGATTTTCCATTAACCGTTTCGGGTTTATCGCCTGCAACGATCGACACAAATAATTCCGGACTCGAAACGATCTGCATTAATCTGAATCACACCTACGATGGTGATCTTGAAATTTCGATCATCGCGCCGGATGGAACTTCCAAAGTTCTTGCATCGGGTCTTGGTGGTGGCGGGCAGAATTACACCAACACCTGTTTCAATGGTTATGCGCCGACAGCTATCGGAAGCAGCAATCCGCCATTTACCGGAACATTTACTCCGCAAGGTTTGATGGGCATGGTAAATAATGGTCAGAACGGAAATGGAGTCTGGACGCTTCGTGTGCGCGACATGGCTGCTCAGGATGTTGGAACACTTTTATCATGGTCGCTTACGTTTGGAAATAATCCGGCAACGTACCAGTCATTTTCCTCTTCGAATATGCCAATCGTTGTGATCAATACCAATAACCAAACGATTATGCAGACCGGCAAGATCACTGCCGATATGGGAATTATTTATAACGGAACCGGCGTGCGCAATTATATGACTGATCCGTTCAATAATTACAATGGAAAAATCGGTATCGAAATACGCGGAAATTATTCTGCTTCACTTCCGCAGTTGCCTTATGAATTTGAAACGCGGGACATCAACGGAAATAACCTGGATACTTCGTTGATCGAAATGCCATCGGAACATGACTGGTGTTTGATTGCGATGTACAACGACAAATCATTTATGCGCAATTTGCTTTCGTATAATTCATTTACCGACATGGGCCATTGGGGGCCGCGGAATGAATTATGCGAAGTGGTACTCAATGGCGAATACAAAGGCGTTTATGAATTGACAGAAACGATCAAACGTGATAATAACCGTGTTGACATTGCGAAGCTTGATCCGAATGAAACCACATGGCCGAATGTATCAGGCGGCTACATCCTGAAAACCGATTATTGGGATAATTCAAATTCATGGCTGCTGAATTATTCGCCTGTCGATCACCCGACGTTTGATGTGCATTTGGTTTATTATTATCCAAAGTATAATGTAATTGTTCCGCAACAGAAAACATACATCCAAACATTCGTGAATGATTATGAAACGGCCTTATATGGTCCGAACTTTATGGATACAGTGAATGGTTATCGCAAATACATCAGCACACGTTCGTTCATCGATTATTTTATTATCAACGAGCTTTCGCGTAATGTGGATGGCTTTAAGAAGAGCTGTTATTTTCACAAAGAGAAAGACAATGCGAATGGAACGATTGGAAAATTAAAAGCGGGTCCGGTTTGGGATTTCGACTGGGCGTGGAAAGATATCTGGGACTGCAGCATTTTCCAGGCTACTGACGGATCTGGTTGGGCATATCACATCAACGATTGCAGCCCGGATATAAACGGCACAGGCTGGTATGTACGTTTGCTGCAGGATTCTTCTTTTGCGAATGAATTGAATTGCCGCTGGACAGAATTGCGCGCAACGATTTTTGATACCACTACGCTTTTTCATTACATGGATTCCATTGCGTTGTATTCGAATGAAGCGCAGGCACGGCATTACGCCTATTGGGGACACATGGGTGCTGCAACAGGAACGCCGGAAGTAAATCCTCCTGCGCAGTCGTACCAGGAAGAAGTGGACAATCTGAAAGCGTGGATCCGGCGCAGGATCATCTGGATGGATGCGAACATGCCGGGTAATTCAAACAGTTGTAACCTCACAGGAATCGCTGCACCACAACATTCAAATTCATTCGTTACAGCTTATCCGAATCCGTTTGAAAGTGAAATTCAATTGAGCTTTATGCTGGCGCAACCGGAAGAAGTGCAAATTGAATTGATCAATGCATTGGGACAAGTTGTTCAACCCGTGCAGTACGAACAACACAGCGGAGGCGGAACGCAGGTATTTACTTTTCATGCAGCATCAGATCTTCCTGCGGGAATTTATTTATTGCGTGTGAAGTGTGGAGATAAAGTATGGACGCGGGAATTGGCGAAAGCGGAATAATTAACAATTAAGGATAAAGAATAATAATTGTTCGGGATAATTTCGAAGCGTGAGAAAAATTATTCCATTCTTAATTGTTTCAGCTTTTATTATTCCGGCGTTTTATTTTTCATTTCAAAAGAATGACGATCCGAATAGGTATGCCAGTTATACTGCACGGCTGATCCTGCCATTTGATACGGCAATGGTTTTGGAAATGATGAAGATCGCAGACAGCGTTAATGCAGTTTCAAAATATCTTTATGAAGAGCCATACGCGCATTTTTCAGCACTGAAAATTGACACTATTGACATGCGCGATTTGCGTTGGGCATGCGATTGTCCGAACTGGCGTTATGCTGATTCAACCCGCCAGGATTTTTCCGGGGGAAATGATTTTTACATTGAGCCTGCGGATGAAACTCTTCGTTTACCGGAACATTTAATGAACCCAAGGGTTCAGTTTATTGGAAGAGAATATCCAGGCCCCGGTTATCCGAAAAACCCTGAGTTCATGGATCCGAATCCGCCGAAAGGAAGGGTCTTCCGTTATTACGCATATAAAATATATAAACCATTTACCGTTTATGGCCCGGAAGAAAATACAGAGGTTGATGAAGGAATTTATCCTTTGACAGAATTAACTATCAAAAAAATCCCCGGTAAGAAATAAATTCTTCCGGGGATTTTTTGCGCAGGGGTTACGCTGTTTACCTTGGATCCTGTTGTTTGCTAATAACGATTTACAATGTAGAAGCGACAATGCATTGGTACTAGTGAAAAGCAATAGCTGGCGGGAAATGGGCAATGGATGGCGTATTGGAGAAATCGATGGTAAGGACGAATAAAAAAATCCGGGAGAGCTGTTTGCTCCCCCGGATTTTTTGCTTTGGCGTTTGTTATTGCTTGATTAATTTTTGTGTCTCAATTGAATTTCCGGTAACAATGCGGACCATATAAATTCCGGCAGGTTGTTCGGTAATGTCAATTGGAATGATGTTTTCTGTAGTTTGTTCTGCTGCAAATACCAGCTTGCCCATCATATCAAATACCTGGATGGTTTTAGCTGCTGAGGAATGCGCTTCTACAGTAAAAGAACCATTGCCGGGATTCGGATAAATAGAAACGTTTCCGTTTCCCGCTTCCGCTTCAGGCGACATCATCCTGTGGGGACAAAAGACATCATAATTAACGACAACCTGATCGGTACTTACATTTCCGCATTTGTCTGTTACTGTCATCGTATAAGTTACGTTGCCGCTGACAGTTGCAGTTGGCTGGGCAATTGCAGGATTCGAAAGTGATCCTGATGGAGCCCAGCTGTATGTTGCACCTGCAACAGCAGGAGTGCCGATAATTACGGAATGGGTTGCACCGCAAATGCTTTTGTCGGGACCAGCGCTGATTGCAGATGAGGTGGTGTAATTGTAAACCGTAACAGGCGTTTTCGTCGGGCATGTTGCCGTGCCGGTTACTTCAAGCTGGTAAGTCGTAGTTGCAGAAGGTGTTACTGTAAGCGTCGCCGCACTCCAGATTGGAGTTGTTGATGGCGGAATTGTCCAAGTGTATGCTGCTGTTCCTGCGCCGGTGTAATTTCCGGTAAGTGTTACAGCCGAACTTCCGCAATTAAATAAGCTGGAGGTGATCGTAGTGGTATTGTCCCTGATCAAAAGGAATCCATCGTTTAATCCAAGCGCAGTTCTTTCATGATTTCCAAAGAAGGTCTTGGCTGAAAATCTTCCACCTGCACGAACGCCGCAACCTACACGATAGCTGATACCAAATCCGCATACATTGATGTTTGTAACTCCTGAACCGTTGAGCCCGTTATTATTTTGCGCAAGGCCATCAACAAAATTACTTGCGTTAGCTACAAAGCCAGCGCCATTTTTATAGCCAATGCGCGCCATGAACCCAACTTGTTCCGGTGCAAATGTATTCGTCTCCACAAATGTGCCGTTCACTGATGCATTGGAAATAGCTCCACCGGTTACAAATATCGCGCTGATGGAACCACCAAGGACGGAACCGTTTACTCCGTAGATGCCACGTGCTTCGCTATAGCCATCTGCTCCTGTTACAATGGAAGGCAATGTTGCGCTCATAACCAGGTTTGCATCGTAACGTGCAAGGTACATGTAGGTTTCTGTTGTAGAGCCGGAAGGATCGATTTGCGGAAGCGCTCCGAAATTGATCTTATCCATAAAACGACCTGCAATAAAAACGCCGTAATTCGTAGCAGTGATAGCGTATCCTTCATCTTGTTTATAAGGAGGCTGTGTTGTCACGCTTTGATATACAGTAGATGGTCCGCCCGCTGTTACAGCAACTGTTGCCGGATAGGAGAGGTTTGACGGGTTGGAGAAACCCTGTGGGTATTTAGCAACGAAAATATCGCGCTGGCCCGAACAAGGCACGGAAGAAGTTGTGAAATATGCAGTCCCTTTATACGTTCCGACAACATACAGATCAGAACCGGAAAACGATAACGCAATGCCATGACCTTCTACCTGGTCATCTGCACGATAGGTATTCAGTGCATCACTAAAAGCGCCTGCAGTGGAATAACGCGCAACAAACATATCACGGGAAGGAAACTCCATGTAGCCCGGAGTCGTTGTTGTGAATGTGCTGCCGGTTGTGCCAGTATTGTCAGTTTTTTGACATAGAAGATCAGCGGGGGAATCCGGGTCAAAAACATAATCTGTGAAATAACCAGTGATAAAAACATTTGTTCCATTTGTAACAATTCCTGTTCCGCATGTTTCTGTAAAGCCGCCGAAAGCTCTCCACCAGGATGCCGCCGGCGCTGTTGTGAAGCTTGTATTGTAACGGATAATAAAAGCGTCATTTACTGCATAACCGGATGCCACAGTATATAAAGTGTTCGCACCGATTGCCATGCTTTGATTGAACATGCCCGTGATATAAAAATCAGCTGGCGCAAGTGGCGTGCTCATGCACAATGAATTTCCTTCATCTAACCCGGCTCCACCAATAGAAGCCGACCATGTGCAATTTCCATCCACATCATAGCGTGCAAGAAAAACATCCTGGCTGCCGCTTACACTGTTGTAGCTTACGGGTGCCGATGTGCCTGTTGAATGTCCAGTGGAAGTAGGTGTGCTGCTGAATTGCTGAAAGGTGATTGTGCCGGTGTAATTTCCGATCACGTATTCGTTTCCCTGCCCGTCTTCCAGGATACTTTTTACATTGTCTTCTGCGCGGACAGAGGTTACTGTGTTGTTACCACCCATTGTATTTACCCAACGATCCACCTGCGTGGTTTGGGCTTTTATCGTCAGCGCGGCGGCAAACGCAAATAATGTGAGACTTAAGTTTTTCATGTATAATAGTTTTAGTTTACCACACAAAAAAAACCTGAAACGAATCAGGAAACAATCTCAAAGCCATTCGTGGCTGAAATGTGACAATAGATGGCGAATGGAAACAATAGATGGTACACAAAATTAAAGCTGATTGCCGGTAACTGTAATTTTAAATTGCAGAAGCCGGTAGGTAGAATCTGCCAGAAAAATCATATTCCTCCTGCATATCTGCGGCGGCAAACCGAAGAGGTGACAAGTCAAAAAAATCCCCGGTAAGAAATAAATTCTTCCGGGGATTTTTATTGCCAGTTGTCTTACTAAAACAGTTTTATTCCTGTATGATCAACCGTTCTATCTCCATCTTTTCACCGAGCATAATATGTACGAAATATACTCCCGGCGGCAGATCGCTGATATTGATCTGTGTTTGTTCCGCAGCAGGTTGTAAACTTATCACCTGGCGGCCAAGTGCATCAGTGATGAACAACTGATCAGGGATGCCAGTTGAATTAACGGTGATCTGTTTCGTTGCGGGGTTTGGATAAATTGTTGCAGATGCAGCAGGATCACCGGTAGTGTTTTCTCCCATGCGACAACCGGCGATGGTAGAGATCACCATCACATCATTAACTACGTTGCCGCCTGCATCCGTTACCGTTACGGTGTACGATCTGCTGCCCGCACAATCCCAGTAAAAGCACGGTGCAGGACATGTTGTCGCGGTATGCGCTCCACTGTGAGAGCAGGCCAGAGGGCCGGCAGGGGACTGCGCCCACGAATAGGTAAACGGAGCTACTCCGCAGGTCACCACCGGTGAAAACGTATAGAATACGGTATGGTTTTGACAGCATAATGCAATGTCTGGCCCCAACGAAACAGAATAACACTGAATAGCTATCACCTGGTAAGATGTAGCCGTGCCGCAGCTGTTTTTCGTTTGCAGGCGCACCTTGAAATATTTGCCGCAGGTGAAGGAACATCCTACCACTGTACTGAGATCAACAGCACCTGCTGTGCCGGGAACAAAAGATTGCACGCACCATGTTGCACCTACCAGCGGCGTGCCGGCAGCATCCGATTCAATGGCCGCCCAGCTATAGGAGGTTTCGTTCGTGGAGGATGCTCCACTGAGTGAAATGGGGACGTCCTGGCAGAATGTTGTTGCACCTGTAATAACGGAAGTAGCGCTATTTTCAACAGTCACGTTGAGCGTATAAGTAATGACGGTGCCGCAGGAATACAGGATTGCGCAGGTCACCGGCCCGCTTGTGTTTACATCTATGGAGCAGTCGTTGTGCACACCCGATGATCCGGCATTGCAGGTACCTGCTGTTCCGGAAGGAAAGGTGGAACCGGCGGGCGCGCTAAAGGTGAAGCTCGTTGCGCCTGGAAATCCGCAGTTGGAGGTAGTGACATTCGAATTTCCATTCCACATGGAATAGCCCTTCGCCGGATGAGATGCACAGATGGTAGCCGAGCCGCTCAGTAACGGACTCAGGTTACAGACCGTGATGTTGTCGACTGTGCCTGAAAAATTGCGTGAGGCTCCGCCTTCAGGTTGGTTGCCGGATTGCACTGCGGTGAGGTTATCCACTCCCGGGTCAATCGGAAAACATTCGGAACCGATCAATATGGTGCGTGCTGCATCGGAGAATAGGCTGACCATGCCGTGCGTTTCATCGAGCCGTTGCAGCCGCGCGTAGAATGTTCTATTCATTGCACCTGTGCCGAGCGGAATTCCGGTAGTGGTAATCCAGGGGATCAATACGACTGTGCTGGTACCGTAAGCACCACCTGTTCTCAGTTTATATTGCCCCTTGAGCAGCCAAGTGTCAGCGTTTGTTGTTCCGGGAGGAGCGTAAATGTATGCTTCGATACAATGCGTTCGCGTGTAATACATGAAACTGCTCGGAGAAGTATGGAAGCCATGCGCACTGACCACGGTTCCGGGACTGCTTTCGGTGAAGGACACCAGCGAATGATTAGGTCCTGAGCCATTTGTTGGGGTAAATTCAAAATCACACGTCCACGCATCGCCGAGCGGAGTACCCAACGTAGTATAAACGTAATGCGGCAGATAGCCTGGTACTGACATAGTAGCTGTGATCTTGCCACTACTGATCGTTACTGGTGTATTGACCTGTGACCAGCCGGTTGCTGTTGTAAAATCATAATTGTCACAGGGAATCTGCGCATGAGCGACTGTGCTTGTAGCGAGCGTGAACAGTAGCACGGTACGGCTCAGCCATCGGTTGCCGGCATGTTTAAATAGCTTTTTCATGTGTAGGGTTTTAGTTGAAACTTAGAATTCATTGTAAAGAGATTGAATTCAGTTAACTGTTTCAACTACAAACCCATGGATGGTTGTATTTCATTAAAAACCGGCAGCAGCAAAAAATAAGCGGAGAAAACTACAACTGCACCAACGTCAGTCTGCCCAGCAATTCATTCTTCTTCCTCCTCGAAACTTCCACGCTTTCCCCATCCGACATCAGCACATAACCGCCATCTCCTTTAATGTACTTCTTCACATGTGTAAGATTGATCAGTGAAGAATTATGAACACGCAAAAAATTAAAATCGGAAAGCAGTTCTTCGAACTCTTTTAAAATGCGTGAAACAACGAGTTTTGAACCATCTGTAAGCGTAATGTGCGTATAGCTTTCATCCGCAATGCATTTCACAATTTCATTGGCATTGATCATTTGTAAACCATCGAATGTAGGCACCGCAATTTTCGCTGATTTACTTTTCAGTTTCAATGCTGACAGCAACATTTCAAATTCGTCGGAGCGGGTTGATGATGGCTTGTTCTTTGCCGCGCATTTTTCAATCGCAGCTTTCAGCTCATCGACATCAACAGGCTTGAGTAAATAATCAAGCGCGCTGAATTTTATCGCCTTGATCGCGTATTGATCGTATGCAGTTGTAAAAATGACATTGAAAGAAGGATTTTTAATTTTTTCAAATAACGAAAATCCGTTTTCGAAAGGCATTTCAATGTCGAGAAAAACAACATCAGGATTATTTTTGCCAATCGACGTTACAGCGCTTGCCACCGAATCACAAACATCAGTCACGATAAGCGACGGGCAATGTTTGGTGATGAGGTTGTGTAAGGTTACCCGGCTTTTTTCCTCGTCGTCAACAATGATTGTTTTTATCATACTTTAAAAATAGCAGACAATCAGCTGATCGGAATATGAATTTCAACTTTTGTGCCGTTGATTTCGCCTTGTTCGTCGAACAGATCTGTAATACGAACGCTCATTTTGCTGTTGTTTACCTGGTTGATGATCTCCAGCCGCTCTTTTGTATTCGACATGCCGATGGAAGTATAGTTCGTTTCCTTCTCACGCTTTAATTCCATCGATTTTTTTCTTCCGATGCCGCTGTCCTGTACCACGCAATACAAAACAGTATCCTGCATTTCCAAAAGGATTTCTATTTTTCCTTTTCCTTGTTTATGCATAATACCGTGCCAGATGGAGTTTTCCACATAAGGCTGAATGAGCATGGAAGGGATCAGCGTGTATTCAGTATCTACATTCGGATGAACGATTACTTCATATTCAAACTGTTTTCCGAACCGCAATGCTTCCAACTCCATGTATATTGTCAATGCTTCAATTTCTTTTTTTACAGTAATAGAAGTTAGCTTTGAATTATCCACAACATACCGGATCAGCCTTGCAAATTTGGATAAATATTTCTGCGAAGAATCAGGATCATTATTGGTAATAAAATACTGAACGGAGTTGATTGCATTAAAAACAAAATGCGGATTCATCTGCGCCCGCAATGCATTCAGCTCGATTCCGGAAATACGTGTTTGAAGCAATGATTTTTTACGGTCGTACCTGCGTACTTCACGGAAGATAAAAACGATAACAAGCAGCAGCAGAAGCGTGACAGCGATCTTGAAAATCCAGGTTTGCCACCATGCAGGTAAAATGGTGAATGAAAAAGTTGCAGGATTTTTACTCCAGAAACCGTCATTGTTTTTTGCAAACACTACAAACCTGTAATCACCCGGTGGCAGCGTCTGGTATTTGACAACGGTGTATGGCGTGTAAATCCAATTCGAATCAATGCCTTCCATCCGGTAACGGTATTCCAGCTTACCCGGATCTTTATAAGAAAGGCCAATGAAGCTGATGTTGAAATAACTCTGGTTGTGTGAAAAAACTGTTGTTGTGGTTGCAGTTACACTGTCGTTTACCATGAGCGCGGAAATATAAACCGGAGGCGGACTATTATTTGTGCCTATTGATGCCGGATCGAAAATTGAAATGCCATTATTATGCACCAGCCATAATTTATTTTCCAGACGCAGAATATCATTTACCTCGTTTGTAAGAAGCCCATTCTTTGAGGTGTAATTTGTTATCCGGAAGGCAAATTTGTTTCCGGCATCCACTTCAATTTTTGACAGACCGTTATTTGTGCCCACCCACACCACATTCATCGAATCAATAAAGATCGCCCTGCACATATTTCCTGCGAGTCCTTCTGCCTGCATAATATGAAAATATTCTTCCTGTCTTTTTATAATAACACCATTGCCACGGCTTGCCATCCAGAAGTTTCCATCTGATGTTTCCTTTATATCTACAATTCTTGATGACAGCAATGGATTTTCTTTATCAAGGCGCCTTATCACGGAAAGAGAATCATAAAAGTAAAGTCCTTTCGATGTGCAAATCCATACGCGACCCTCATGATCTTCATAGATATTATCAGAGTAAAACTCTAATGGAATATTTTCACTGACATATCCGGAATCTTTAAATGTGAAGTGTAGCAGTCTTCGAAAAGCAAGTGACCAGATACCGCCGCTTTTAGCAGGAATTATTTTTTTTGTTCCTCTCGCTGCAATTATTTTTTTATGGAGCGTCAGGGTGTCAATGGAATAAATATTATCAATCAGCCCGATAAAAATGCTTTGTCCGGCACAAACTATACTTGAAACGCGATTAATAGAAGAAACACCTTTAGTATCCTCGTTAAGCAGGAGTGTGGTTACCTTTTGTTTGTCAAGGAATGTAATGGTCCCGTCGAGATAACCGCAGATTACTTTAGAACCCGATTTTCCAACGCATGAAATTTTACTTTCTGAAAGACCATCTTCCGGAGTGTAATAAGTAAAATTGTAAAAAGGCAGATTGAAGACGCCGTTCCCTTCCGTACAAAACCAAAGACCGTTTTCATGATCTCTGCATATAGCGGTTATGATTTTCTGCTTAAAATTTGAAAGACGTGTTTTAGAGCTGAATGTATTGTCGGTATATTGTTCAACACCACTATAGGTTCCTACAAAAATGCTGTTATCTGTCCCTTCCTGAACACAAATAATAATACTGTTCGCAAGGGTATGTGAGTAAATCTTTCCCGGGATAAACCGTACAATATTGTTATTAATTGTAGCAAGAAAAGTTTTGTCTTTCAACCGCGAAATGGTAAACCGGAATGGAGTGTCGTATATATGGGTAATCTGTGTCCTGAGTACGGATTTCAGATGAATTGACCGGTCATAAACTGCAATGTCGAAAACCACTGGAGGGCGTCCTCCGAAAATAAAATTCTCTTCATCAATTAAAAGAAGATAGCCACCAGCAGTAGAAAGTTTCATCTTGCGGACATCTTCTTTTTTCCAGCCGGGCAAAATTTTTAAAAAAAAATCTCCTGTTGTACCTGCCCAGATGGTATCTCCTTTATCAATATAGAGCGAGCTGATGATCGTACTGATTGTTAATCTTTCTAATGTATCGTTGCAGGGAATGACATGCATCTTTTCATTTTCATAATAGGAAAGCCGCCCTGAAAATGAACTGAACCAGATGCGGCCTTTTGGATCCTGGCATAAACCGAAATTGGTATTATCGGCAAGTCCATTTTCGGTGCTGAAATTTTTAAATTCATACCCGTTGAACCTGCTTACACCCATGTCGGTGGTAAACCATAAATACCCGGAAGCATCCTGTCGCATGGCATAAACGTCCGAGCTTGGCAAGCCGTCTTTTACATTATATTTTTTAAGCTGGTGGAATTGCGCGTTTGCCGAAAAAAACAAAATAAGGAAAAAGGAAAAAAGCCCGGATCGACAGTTAACTTTTCTGCTCATAAGTAATTCAGAATTCAGAATTACTTTCTTCTTCCCGCTTCATCACTTCTGTTTGCCTGCGGATAGAAGCCTTGTGCAGCAACTGGCATAATTCCACCGCAAGATCTTTATCTATTCTTAATGATTCCGCCGCATCTGTTCTTGTTCTTAGAATTTCAAGCCAGCGGTCGATCTGTAAAATGGTAACACCATGCGCATATTTAAATTCACCAATGCGCTCCACCACCTGCATGCGCCGTGAAAGCGATTGAATTATTTCATTGTCAATTTCATCGATCACTTCGCGCAGTGTGCTCAGCATGTGTTCAAAGCCGGCATCACCAATAGAAGTTTCGCGCATTACTAATTTGTCGAGTAATTGATTGAGCGCAGCAGGAGTGAGTTGCTGTTCTGCGTCACTCAATGCTTCATCCGGATTGCGATGCGTTTCAATCATCAGTCCGTCCATATCCAGATCAAGCGCGCGTTGTGCAACGTCCTGAATCAGATCACGTCTTCCGCTGATATGGCTCGGATCACAAATGAAAGGCAAACCCGGACAGGTTGCTTTGAGCTCGATGGCAAGCTCCCACATTGGTGCGTTGCGGTATTGTGTATGTAAGCTGGTATGAAATCCGCGATGAATTGCGCCAAGCTTTTTTATTCCTGCACGGTTGATTCTTTCTAACGCGCCAAGCCATAAAGCCAGGTCGGGGTTCACCGGGTTTTTTACAAGCACAGGAATGTCAACGCCTTTTAATGCATCTGCAATTTCCTGCACAGAAAATGGATTTACAGTTGTGCGTGCACCGATCCACAACACATCCACACCATATTTCAAAGCGAGTTCAACATGTTCAGCATTTGCAACTTCTACAGCGACTGGTAAACCGGCTTCTTGCTGAACACGGTTAAGCCATTTCAATGCATCTTCACCTTTCCCTTCAAAAGATCCCGGACGTGAGCGCGGTTTCCATACGCCGGCACGGAACAAGCTTACTTTTCCATTCGCTGCAATTGCTTTTGCAGTGTCCATCACCTGGTCTTCGGATTCTGCACCGCACGGACCTGCAATAATTAATTTTCGCTTACCCGATTTTAACCAGGTAGAAAGCGGTAGCAGATCAAGGTGAATCGGGGTAAGAGCCATTGCCATAAAGATAATGGGAAAAAGAAGCTACGGATTACGAATCAAAACGAATTTCGGATAAAGTGTATGAATCAGTTTAAGAGAATGCTCCTGTTGCATTCGAATATTCGTTTTGATTCGTAATCCTTAGCCGTTATTTATAAGCACCGAGCAGCACATTTATTTCTATGATAAGCCTGTTTACTTCCACTGAATCTGTTCCATCGTATACACCGCGAATGTGTCCTTCTTTATCAATCATTGCAAAGTTCTGTGAATGCACAAAATCTTCAACACCGCCATTTCCATTGGTATCGGAAATGAGGTACGATTTTCTGGCAAGTTTATACAGTTGCGGTTTATCGCCGGTAACAAAATGCCACTGGGAAGCATCAGCATCAAATTTCTTTGCATAAGCAGCTAATACTTCAACAGAATCTTTTTCAGGATTTACAGTGTGCGAAATAAATTTTACTTCTTTATTCCCGCGAAACTTATCATATACACGTTTCATCTGCGTATTCATTACCGGGCAAATTCCCTGGCAGCTGGTGAAGAAAAAATCAACCACTGTAATTGAATTTTCAAAGTCTTTCCGCGTAACTGTTTTCCCGGTTTGATCTGTCAATGAAAAATCAAAAACAAGATGACGGTTCAATGAATCCGCATGTGTTTTTAATCCTTTTTCAATCGGTTCAAAATAGGGGAGTTCACGCACTTGTTTTCCGCCTGCAAAAGTCACGTAACCACCAATGAGAATTCCAACCGCTGCAATTCCCAGCACAATATTGATGAGCATTTTATTCATGTTGCAAAGGTAGCTATCCCAATAGAATATCAGGACAATTTGCGCAGATTGAAGTGCAAAAAGGCCGGCGACTGCCGGCCTTTTTGAAAGATATAAATCCTAAGATTCGTTTGAGAAACGAATCTTGGGATAATATTAATGCGGTTTATGATCCGGCGCGTTGTGATCGTGCGCTGGCTGTGACGGTTGCTGGCCATTTGGTGTTTGCGTTGCACTTTGCGGTTGTGCCGGTGGTGTTGGTGGCGCAGGAAGTGGTTTTGCTTCCATCGGCGTGCCTGCGGTTAATGCTCCGGCTTTGTATTTTAATTTCGCAGCAACTTTTCCGTCTTCCGATGCCTGCGACCATGCGCCTTCACGCTTTCCTTTTACATATTTTCCCGACTCATATATTTTTCCTGATTCGTAAGTCGTAGTCCATGTACCTTCTTCCAGGCTATGTACGTATGTTCCTTTTGTTTTTATTTTTCCACTCTCGTAATATTCAAAATAATCACCTTCCATTTCGTTTGTGCGGTAAATTACTTCACTTGCTTTATTTCCATTGGAATAATACGTGATCATTTTTCCTTCGAGGTTTCCCTCTTTATAAACCGATTCTGTATTTATTTTTCCATCGGTATAATACCATTTTGCAGTACCATCGCGCACACCATCTTTAAAATTTCCTTCTTCCTGCACTTTATTATTGTTGTTGAAAATTTTACGATAGCCGTTGAGCTTTCCGTTTTTATATACCTCTTCTGTTTTAAGTCTGCCACCGGTGAAAAATGTACGGCGCATTCCATCCAGTGAATCATCTACAAAATTTTCCTGCCTGAAAATATACCCTGCGCGATCCACACCAAGGGAAACTCCATTCTTTTTTCCCGCACGGTAATTATCAACATAAGCCACCATCGGAGTTCCTACGGGATAAGCCACCCATGTTCCTTCACGTTTTCCATTGATATAATTTCCTTCCCAATCGTATGCGCCCATACGTTCGATCCAGAATCCCTGTTTCATATTATTCGCATCTGTCCTGTTTGTATCGCCAACAGCACCGGACGAAGAAAATAAAGTTGTTTTAGTAACAACAGATGCATGTGCTGCTGTCGAAATTATTCTTGCAGAAAGATGTACAACAGCAAGAAGGCTGAGCAGGGTAAATAGTTTTTTCATAAGGAAGAAGTTGAGAGAGATTATTAACGTTGCTAAATTAAACTAATTTATATTCTTCTTTGGCAGGTTTTTATAAGCGCAAAAATCAAACCAATTTAATTTAACGTTCGTAGATAATTTCCAGTTTCGGTGATTTATAAATCGCATCCGGTGAAATAAACTTTTCATCCTTCGGTATATTCGCGCCATACCTTTTCTTCATTTTCTCACTCAAGAGCGCACCGGTAATATTCATATCCCCCAATTTACCAGGTACGCAAATTTCAATGTTCAATGCATTTTCGTACATCTTCCATACCAGCTCTGTAGAATAAAATGCTTCATCCGACCAGCCATAAAACTTGTCTTCCCGCTTGCCACGAAACTCTTTTGCCCCTTTTTTTAATTTTTCGGTCTTTTTTTCATTGAGGATCTGGTTTGAATTTTTTAAACGCATCACTACCACATGATCTCCCTGTCCGCGATCCACCCATTGAGTAAGCGGCGTAGCGCCAACACTGTCATTCGCTTCCATTACCACATAAAGACGATCTCTCGGGCGGATGAAAATTATTCCTGCATGATTATATTTAGAACCGCATGCCGTTCCAAATGCAAGATGTGCCGGGTCTTCAGAAATCTGCATGACAATATCGCCTTCGAAAACAGGTGGTAATGCTACAGCATGCATTGTATCCGGGCTTGCAGCTGTGGGCGGAACATAAGCCTCCTGAGCGCGCAATGCTGAATCGGTTTTTATTGAGTCAATATTCAATGCCTGTTTATTATCGCCGCATGAAATTAATAAAGCGAGACAGGGGAGGAAGAGCATATATTTCATAGGATGCTGAATAAAGGTAATCGCGATTAGTAAATTATTAAAGCCATTTTTTCTTGCGGAAGTAAATCAGGAGCGCCACCGTAATTGTGATCATTACTACCCAAATGCCTACATAACCGTACCTGGAATACAGCTCCGGCATGTTCCAGGGTGCTGACTCACCTGTAACAGGGTTTTTCGGCGCAAAATTCATTCCGTAAACACCAACGATAAACGTTAATGGTACGAAGATGGTGGTGATGATCGTTAATGTTTTCATCACTTCATTCATCCTGTTGCTTACGCTGGACATATAGAGATCCATCATGCCGGAAAGCAGATCGCGATAGGTTTCAACAGTATCAATAACACGGACGGAATGATCATGCGCATCGCGTAAATAAATGGCAGTGTGGTCGCTGATAAGCTCCGATTCGCTTCTTTCAAGATTATTGATCAACTCGCGCATGGGCCATACTGATTTCCTGAAATAAACCATCTGCCGCTTGATATGGTGAAGATGGTGCAGCACTTTCGGAGTTGGATGATCGATGAGATTATCCTCAAGCACTTCCACTTCATCACCGATCTTTTCCAACACATCAAAATAAGAATCGATAACAGCATCGATGAGCGAATATGCGAGATAATCTGCCTGGCATTTACGTATCCGGCCTTTCCCCATGCGAATGCGGTTGCGGATAATGTCAAACACATCACCGCCATCGACTTCCTGGAAAGAGATAACTGTATTATTGTTCAGAAGAATAATGCTTAACTGCTCGGATACCAACGCATCGTCGCTTTCTTTTTTGAGGTTATTATCTTCGAAGATCATTTTCATGATCGTAACGAGATATGTTTCAAAATCCTCAAATTTCGGACGCTGGTTTGTATTGGCTATATCTTCAAGTGTCAGCGGATGAATGTCAAACATTTTCCCAACCTGTTCAATGATGTTCGTATCATGTACACCATCCACGTTGATCCACTTCACCATGCCGTCTTTTACATGCGTAAGACATTCCTGGATATCGGTAAACTCTTTTTCGAAAAATTCGGTTTCGTTATATTCAAGCAGCGTAATGCGGACACTGTCTTTTGTTTCCCGCCCGAGATACATCAGGGTTCCCGGTGGCGCTCCTGATTTGATGGAAATGTGCTGCATGCTTTCCGGGAATAATTGGTTGGTGAAAGATACGAAGTTAGGGGTGAATTCCGGAGTTCAGTTGTGTCAATGCAAATTGTTGGTTGGATTTGATTGCAGCCGAATTCGGACGAAGCAGTAACGCACGATTAAAATCACAGAGCGCTTCCTCAACTATGCCAAGCCGTAACTTTGCTATACCGCGGGTATTATAAGAGGAAGCATCCAAAGAATCTTTCTTTAATTTCTGCGTGCAGATTTCAATCGTGTCTTTCTGAAATGCATTGTAAAGTCTGGTCACATATTCCGCAGGAATGCATGCTTCGCTGTCACTTTGTGCTGCTTCGAGATCATGAAGTGCTTCGGAATGTTTTCCAAGGTAAAAATAAGTCATGCTTCGGTTTATCAGCTTGACGGTTTTGCCTTTATCATCCTCCATCGTTTTATTAAAGTCTTGCAAAGCCAGCATATAATTTTTAGTCTGGAAATGCAGGTTTCCACGGTCGTTATAAAAATCAGCTTTTTTCGGATTTAAACGAATCGCATCATTAAAGCAAACTAATGCCTGCGCATATTTTTTTTGTTCAGCATATTTGAATCCTAACATATCATGAAGAAATGCAATCGAAGGTGATTCATCAGTCACTGCTTCTAAAAATGACAGTTCACTTTTATAAGCAGGACTTCGATAAATTGTTTTGAATGTTAATAAAAGCAAGAGTAGTCCAAAAACTCCGGAAGCTATATTTCGTGACAAATGAAATTTTAATTGTGACAAAAAAATAAGCATCCCGATCATCGAAGTATAGATGCGGTGTTCGTAATGTTCCTGGTTGCTGTTTGTTGTGCCCACCCATGCAGGAATAATAATGAATATCAGGAACCACGCCAATCCGAAGAACGCGATCTTTTTATTCCGGAAACCAAACCTGAATGCGAAGAGGATTAATGCTGCTATAATAAATATAAACGGGAACAATGGTGTGTCTTGCAGCACCGGCATTACAGACTGATAAACCGGCAGCATTATTTTTCCGGCATAAATGAGCAGCGAGGAAACAAACCTGCCAATGGTTTCAAACGAAATGGCTTTTGATGCAGGAGGAAAATAGTTTATTAAAGACATCCGCAGAAAAAACCATGCAACCGCTATTGTGATCCAAAGGCAACAGTGTAGAAACAGATTTTCAGCAGGCTTTTTATCTGTAAATACATACCAAAGCAGCAAGAATATGAATGGAAGAATAATTGCATTTTCTTTCGTAAAAAGTGCCATGATGAATGTAAGAAGATGAAAAATTAAGTTGCTGGTTTTTTGTGTGATGAAATACCTCAGCAGCTGATGGCACGATAGAAGCGTGAACAAACAAAGCAATGAATCATTTCTTCCGGGTATCCATGCGACAGTATGAAGGTTTAACGGATGTATTGCAAAAATTAAAGCTGAAACAAAAGACAGGTTTTTTGCAAAGCCCAGAAGCAGAAAAAATCTGTAAAGGAGCAGCGAACACAAAACGTGCAGAATGATATTTGTAAAATGAAATATTCCCGCACTGCCGTTGCCAAGAGCCATATCAATGACAAAAGAACTTGTCCAGACCGGACGATAATACATTCCAAGAGTTGATTGCGAAAACATTTCCGGCACCTGGTAAAAATGGCGCATCGCTTCTTTGTGCTGAATAATTACCCAACGCTCATCCATGGGAGAAAAGCCGTACCAGATCGTGGGTAAATAAAGAAGAAAAATGAAAAGACTAATGATCAGCAAAGGACGAAAGCCCTTGAGATAAAAGGGCTCAACAATAGGCGCTGTAATCGCGGACTGTTTTTTCATCGGACAAGATGATTTATTCTTCCGGATTCCCTTCCAGCACAATTACAATTTCGCCTTTTACTGTTTTTGAGGAAAAATGTGCCAGCGTTTCTTCCACTGTACCCCGAAAAGTTTCTTCGAACATTTTCGTAAGCTCTCTCGAAACTGAAACTTTTCTTTCTGCCCCGTAATGTTCTTTGAATTCTTCGAGCGCTTTTATCAACCGGTGCGGCGATTCATAAAAAACCATTGTACGCGTTTCATCTGCCAGCGATTTTAATTTTGTCTGCCTTCCTTTTTTCTGCGGAAGAAAACCTACAAATACAAAAGCATCGCAAGGCAATCCCGATTGAACCAACGCAGGAACAAATGCTGTTGCGCCGGGCAAACATTCCACTTCAAGTCCCAGCTTCAGACATTCCCGTACCAATAAAAATCCCGGATCAGAAATTCCCGGAGTACCTGCATCCGTAACCAAAGCAACCGTTTCTCCTGATTCAATCCGTTCGGCGATAAATGTTACAGTGCGGTGTTCATTATGCTGGTGATGCGCATGAACCGGTTTTTTTATTTCGTAATGCTGGAGCAATTTGGATGTTACGCGGGTATCCTCTGCAAGGATCAAATCACATTCTTTAAGAATACGAATTGCCCGAAGCGTCATGTCTTCGAGATTGCCGATTGGGGTAGGAATGAGGTAGAGTTTTGGCATTCTTTATTGGTCGCTGATCAGTTGTAGGCAGATAATTTTATTGATTTATAAACAAAGCATTATTTTTCATTATTGACAATTAACTACTTTTTCCCATCCTCCCAATTCGTAAAATCACGAAGCAGCAAAAAAAGCTCTTCGAATTTAGTCAGCGGTAAGGTTTCTGCCCGGTCACACGTGTCATGATAGGCTTTTATTCCGCCTAATGTATAAATGTAAAAAGAAGGAACATTTAATTCCGTGAAAAAATAATGATCGCTGATCGCTGCTTTTCCTCTTGGCTTTAATAAGGGCAGGTATTTTCCCTCCGTATTCAGCTGCTGCAATTTTTTAAACTGTTTATCAAAAAGTGTTGCATTGACAACAGTAATTCCTTCATCACCTGTTCCGAGAATATCCATGTTGGTAAGAAACTTAATCCGTTTGATCGGAAAAAGCGGATGCTGAACGTAGAAGTTAGAACCAAGAAGTCCTACTTCTTCACCGCCAAATGCCATAAAAACAACAGAGCAGTTCGGATGATTTTCCGGCAGCGAATAGTAGCGCGCCAGGCTCAGCAGCATTGCAACGCCACTCGCATTATCATTTGCGCCAGGGAAATAAACTGATTTTCCCATTTGCCCGAGATGATCATAATGCGCAGTGAAAACAATAAATGAATCAGGGTTTATTTTACCCGGAATATAACCGATTACATTCTGCGAAGGATAATTTTTGAAAAACTTTGCACCAATGCAAATGTCTATAGCAGCAGCTGTTTTGTAGGTGTATTCCACCTGTATTACCGGAATAGAAGATTGAAATTGCGAAAAGTCCCAGGGCGTTAGCTTATTACAGCTTCCGGTCATTGGAGTTGGTTTTACAGGAACAAGAATTCCTTTTACGCCAATAGGATATTTAATGTAATTCGTCAATAAAGCCAGTTCAGAAAGTGTGCGTACGCCAATTGTATCAACAAGCAAAAACATTTTACGCAGATTCAGCTTTTTGAAATCTTCCAGTTTCTCAGCATTATAAACAACAGAAGAATCAAGCACAACCACTTTATAATGTCCTTTTACACTGGGAGCATCACTATGTACAAGGAAATGCTCTCCGGGATGACACACTTCTTTTTTCCCATCCGGAAATGTAAATGTCATTTCTACTTTCCCGGGAAATGTGTTGACAGGAAATTCGAATTGCTGGAAAAAAGTTCCTGTGAGATTAAAAGAAAGCAGCCCGAAAGATTTGTACTGTGCTGCAATATAATTTGCTGCGATCTTGTCGCCATTTGCAACATAACCTCTTCCGTGCATGGATGGTGAAGCAAGCGTGTCAATAATTTTTCTTGCATACGCACGATCCTGCGCTCCAACAGAAATGGAAAAAAATAAAAAGCCGGTAAAAAATAAATTACGGAAATTCATATCAGGCGAACCGGCGCTTTATAATAGAATAAAAAATTTGGACAGGCTCTGTATCATGCGACCAATTGTTTGCAGCGGAAAAATTCTGCAAAACAGTTTCCGCTTCTTTATAGGAAGTGCAGTTGTTTAATTCTGCAACCGCATTTTCATAATCTGTTCCGTTGCCTTTAAAAAGATTGCGGATAAACATCAGCTTTTCGTTGAAGCCAACAAATGTTTTTATATCCGGAAAGGTTTTGATTGCAGGACTTGGTTTCGCACTGATTTCCGGTTTTTTAATTTCAGGAATTGATGGCGGCGGAATGATTTTTTCAGCCGGAGAAATTACTTCCGGAGTTTTCATTTCAGGGAATGGCACCAGCGAAATGTTTTTTTCAGGCTGCGGAATTA
>JBDSHN010000029.1:0-16067 GCA_039918435.1 Bacteroidia bacterium
TACTCAGGCGTGGTGAGCTTGTATTCTTTATCGAGTTCGCGCAACCAGCTGATTGCCTCATCAAAATCACCAGAAGTATGCACGATGAGCTCTTTGAAAATATCAAAAAGTTTCTCGAACGTGCTTAGTTCAGGTGGTGAATATTCTTTGAAAATGAATCCGGTTCTCATCAGTCAGCACTCCATGCAGATTTTGCCTGCTGCAAGGGCGGGTACAAAGATAAGTACGAAGAAGCGGAATGGAAGGATTTTAAGTATTGTAATTATAGTCCGCCGCGGCGGAGGAAGGAGGAATCTATAGGAAAACGGTTCGGTACCAGGTTACAAGGCTGATAATGATAAAAAGGATAACAAGGAAGAAGATCATTCCTTTCCGGGTTTGCCCTGTATGTGAAAATTCATATTCACAAATTGGGCATACTTCGCTGTCGGAAGGAATCTGCATGGCGCAGGAAGGGCACTCTTTTGTTGGCATGAGTTGAAATATCTGATGGGAAGATAAAGATTACTTCAGCTTTTTCAAATTGTAATTAACTTGAATTCCGGCTTAGCCACGAGTTGGATTCTAACACAATGTCCTTATGAGCAAATGTTCCACCTTCATACCTTTCCATATTCCAATGAATTCAAGCATACTTTTTGTGCTTTCAAAATTTAAACTGCCTTAACGCCAGCTCAAAATTCTTCATCATCATCTCCGTCTCATTAAAGCTCTTTCTGATGCGTGCGCTCTTGCGCCTGTTCCTTCCTGTTAATAGCGCGCAAACTAAAATTGGTATTGCCATTATTCCAATTATAATCTTTAACGCA
Source organism: Bacteroidia bacterium (assembly GCA_039918435.1). GTDB lineage: Bacteria > Bacteroidota > Bacteroidia > Palsa-965 > Palsa-965. The sequence continues at coordinate 810 of JBDSHN010000029.1, forward strand.
ATGAAAAAATCTGTAAGCTCTTTAACATGTGGAATAAATTCAATAGAAACATTTTTATCGAGGAGCAATACAAGACCTGGCAGGTTTGTAGGAAACATTATTGCCACGTAAATGGCCAGGGCGAATAATAAATAGCAGAAGAGCTGGAAAACGACTGAAAGAAAGGCTTTGAATCCATAGGCAACAATATTAGAGCGAAGCAATTCATGCAGTTTAGTAATGCTTTGACCTTGCTGCAAAAAATAATACTGAATTGCATAATTCAATGTTGTATCAGAATGATTATTTGGCTGCTGAACAGGTGGGTTAGGTGGTTGTTCCATGTGTTGAATTTTATGAAAATACTGCAATTAAATTTCGTTGAATCCTTTGAATAGCCGGAAGGTTGAATGGAACAGAATCTCATTCAGTCCTTGTCATTCAACCTTCCAGCCTTATAGGTTTTTTACTGCAGCAATAGCCCTTGCCTGATCGCATTCACATACGCCTCCTGACTTCCGCCGCCGGAACTGCAACCGCTTCCGGGATGCGCTTTATCCATCGTATCAAAACCAAGGATCTGATCCAGCGTCCAGATAAAAGCTCCCCCTACGCACGTTTCTGCTTTGAAGCCAGCAAGAAGTGATTCTGTATCATTCGGACAATCGCCCTGCCAGTAATTGCCATCTGAATTCCAGAAACGGCTCCAGTCACTTGCGAGGATGTAACGAGTGGTGTTGAAGTTTGGCAACACCTGCGTAATATATCCCGCCCAGATTTGCGGATCATTACCACTACCGCCTGCGTAGCATTGCAGATTCCACCAGATTACTGCGCCTGGATTTATTTCTTCTATTGCAGCAAGTGAACCTGTCCAGAAATCCTGTTCTGTATAAGGACAGAATGTAATATTGAACCCGATCGCAATGAGCATGTGGCAAAAAGCAACGAAAGAAGTCTGATCGTAATTGTCTTCATTGTCCATATCAATCGCTTCAAAATCGGGGAAGAGCTGATGGAACAGGAGAAAATTTTTCTGCAGGTTAGTTCCCTGAAATGAATTCTTGTTGTTCTGGTAAATGGTTTGAATGGTCGCAAAATCCTTCACCCAGGGAGTAGCGCCGCCAACAGAAGCCAGTAAAGTTGTAACTGAACCGCCAATCAGTTCATGAACAGCAGCAGGCCAGTTTTCATCACCCAAATATTTTCCCTGCGAAATAATGAGTGTACCATTGAAATAAATATCTCCTTCAATCTGCGGCGGAGTTGCAGTGACGCGTCCGATATGAAAAAGACCAAAAATAAGTGTGTTCCATCCGGCTGACTGAACAGAAGAGGTAATGGATCGGAGATTGGAAGATGGATATAAAGCACCTTCTCCGTAAGCAGCAATTGTAAATGTTGATGGGCTCATTGTGTAAAGTTTTAGTAATATTTAATTTATTGTATAATTAAAAATATAATAATATTTGAATAAATCGTTAAATACTGATTTATTACCCAGGTTTGCAATTTGGTAGTCAATAGAATGGTGCGCCAATTTTATAGCTTCTGGTTTTTATTAAAAGGACTAACGTGCAAAACTCCTGAAAAATTATTGTCGAATCACATACTCACAATAAATCCCATCCTTTTTAAAATCAGTTTTCAGCTCTTTTGCATCTGCAGCTGAAAGTGCCTTTCTTAATTTCACCGCTTTTGCATGTGTCACCAATCCTTCATCAGTCCGCACCAACCTTCCTTTCGTTTTTTCTATCAATGCCTGGTACAACTTTTCAGCAGGGAAATTTTCTGCGCCGCCCCATTGAATTGGAATAGAATCCTGCACCAATGGCATAAAGGCAACAAGCTTAGGATGATTCATCATGTCGAGTCCATGAACGGAAGCTGTTCCGTTATGACTTCCGTGGTGACCAACTTTATAAAAAACAGTATTCTGTAACAATTCTTCGGTGCTTTTTCCGCCTTTTGTTTTCAGCTTTTTGGAAACCTGCGGTGAATGCCAAGACATCCAGTTTCCTGATTGCGCATCTGCCGGCAGCAAGATCACATTTCCTGAATCTTCAAATTCTATAGCAAGCGCAAGGCTCGTATTATTCACCATGGTATTTACCAGTTTGGTGAGTGCCATTTCAGTTCCGTCAAGATCATCTTCTATCTGGCGCCATTTTAATTCGGGTGAATTATACGCACGGTCAAAATCCGTTTTTTCTTTGCCAGTCATAAAATATTTTTCATGGAAAGGCGAAGCATTATCTGCAAGGTGAATTCCTGTTGTAAATATTTTCCGGGCAGCAGAAAATTTTAATGTATCAGGTGAAAGTGCAAGGTGATACATTTCATCTTTGATCGTATCTTTTTTAAGCAAAACCTGCTCTTCATCTTTTGGCGGGCCTAATACATAAAATTTAATTCCTTCCGCACCTTTGAGATTGCTGATCACTTCTCCCGGATTTTTATAATCAGGTTTCTTCCTCGATTTTAGATAGTTCATTGCATCAGCAATTGTTTTTCCGGCATTCTTTGTTACACCTTTGTGTGTGGACATTCCCAATTCAAAATCGATTGCTTCTAACGCCTGGTCTAAATTTTTTTCAGAGTTCTCCAGTCGTTTGGCTGCGCCTTTGATATTGCGGTTCTTCGAAGCTTTTTGAATACGCTTTAATGAATTTTCAGCACTTTTCTTCAGCTCTTTCAGTTTCTTTGTATAATGTTCTTTCAGTATACCGGCAACAGGATCATTTCCGTTTTCAACCCACGACATCCAGATCTGTTCAAACTTTATTTTATCGAATATGCTTCTTGCCTGGTTAAATCCGGATAAGTGATCTTTATGTTCATGCGTAATAACCAAAAGATCGATTTTTCCATTGCAGGTAGTTTTTATGTCTTCCACGCATTTTGAAATCTCCGCTTCGTGTGCCGACCATGCGCCGCAATCGATAAGCATGCTGAATGTGGTGATCTTGTTTTTTTGAAAGCACAGCAGCAAACAATCACCGACGGAACCGGTATTGTACATTCTGAATATTACAGAATCAACTTTGCTCATAGTGAATTGTTTTTAGATTGATGAATATGTGCAAATGGCTCAGTCATTTCCTGGTTCACAGGTGCAAACCCGATTTTGCTTCTCAGGCTTCCGTACAGACATTTGTATTGCATTTGCAATCGCTCTTCATTCAATTTTAATTTGCGACCACTTGTTTTTGATTTTGTTAATGAGAAAATCGGTTTTGAAATAACATGCATCAGCTGTAATGTGTTTAGGTTAAATAGTAATGTGCAACCGCCCCTGAACATCATATTATTTCCATCATCGGGTTTGGGTTTTGATTTTACTACGGGATGAAATGATACGGTATGATTTTCTGTGTTTTTTCTGACCGTGACAAAAGCCTTCTGTACAATAACCATGATGATTTGGTTTTGTAAAGTTCCATCCGGACTAATTCTCGTATGGATGCGCATGGAATGGATTTTAATGCACGGACCTTTTTTAAACGTTTCAGAAGTCTGAATACCGAGCTGGTTATATTGTTCAGAAAAAACAAGCCCGGTCAGGTTCTCCAATAAAACTGCATTCTTTGCAACGCCATTATTGAAAATTAAAGAGTGAAAACGTTTTGATCCGCGGATAAAGGCTTCTGTTTCTTCAAATATTTTTCTCCGGTCTGTCAGGTAAGCCAGCTTCTCTTTAAACTCGCGTAAAAATCCAACGATCGCCGTGCTGAATGCAAGCTTTGCATCTTCATCATCAATTTTATTGTACATCAATGTGTCGACAGAAAGGTTCGGAACACCTTGTGGAAAAATTCCTCTTTTGCGGAATGCATTGATAAAAGCCACGCGATAATTATGCGGATCATCTTTTACCAACTCTGCATCGGCAGTGATCAATGCGCGTAAATAATCACCGTAATTCAAATCGACAGGCGGACAATAATCGAGTCCGCGGATGCACATGCTCAATACATGTGTTGCAGTTTTTGCAGCTTCATCTGCTAACCGGTTCACAAGGTCAGGATGGATTTCACCGGCAGGAAGAACGCCTGATCCTCCCGTAGCGAGACGCAGAAGATCCGCAGTTCTTGCTTTGTATAAAGCAGCAAACGCATCGAACACAGCAGAAACCAGCAATGCACCGCGCTCATGGCATTCGAGGAAATGACTATAATCCGCGGGACTGGGTTGCTGCTTTTGCCAGACGCCTTGTTCATCCGAGAATCCGATTGCATCCCGCAGCGAGCTGTATTCACCCGTTGACTTGCCAAATTCGACAGCAAGTTTCGACAGCATGTTTTCAGTATCAAAATCACCTTTTACTTTCCTGATCTCATTCCTGATAATTTCGGGATAAGTAAAATGCTGAAACAAAGCAACGAGATCTGAAAAGCCTTCATGGAAACCTGCAATGTCCGGGTTTGTAGTTTCCATGTAACGGCTATACATACCATCAAGAAGTGCATGCGTGGTTTCATGTGCGATGATATCATGCGAAAGGCAGGAGTAGCTGATTCCGCCGGGCAAAAATACTCCTGCATCCACGGGCGATGCGTTATAGTAACCGAAGATCAATAATTTTCTTTCGGGACTGTAATAAGCATTCTGATCGCGCATGCCATGCGGGAAGATCAGCAGCTTGTCAACATAATTATATTTGATTTTTGTCTTCCCGTTTTCTTTTACAATTTCTTCTGCCGGGCTCCATGTAATTTTTCTGCCCAGCGCTTTTTCAAAATTTTTAATGGTGTTCATTACAACAGCATAAACCATTTGCTGGTGAAACCGCGGATCCGCTTCACTTGGCGTGAGACCATCAGTTGCAAGTATACCAGGATCATTCAGATCGACTGCGGTATAGGTTACATTACTTGATGGATCGCGGTCAATGATTTTTATATATTCTCCTTCCGGACCTTTCTTTAAATTCTTCTCCCACGGAATTTTGTAAACCACTTCATTTATTTCTGATGTATCAAGGTCGAGCGAGGTAACAGGATCAAACGCATATCCTCTAAGTCGGCGATAAGGCGGTTGTATATCTTCAATTTTTGCGGCCATTTTATTTAGGATTCAAAATTTATTATAGGGAGAATGATTTTATTTTTTACTCCAAAATAATGGCAAGGTATATTAATTATGAATAAACACATATTATAAATTGATGATAAATTAAATACGAGGAACAAAATGCATGGATCATTAAAAAAGTAAAAAATGCAACTCTTTATGCGACCCTGTCATAAATATATCGGGCCACATAATTATTGCATTAACAGAGCATAATTCAGTAAAGAGTATTTTTCAAATTATTATTTACCTGGAAAAGCATTGCAGGTTTAGTGAACAATTAAAATGTGTTGTATTTGGATTTCGTTTTTATTGCAGGTTTAAAAACGGTATATTTCATTGGTAAAAACAAGTTTGAAAGGTGAAAAAATTTATCAGCTTACAAAAATTTATCAGTATATCCATTAAAAATATTTTTCAGAATAAATAAAAACTTTACACTCTACTTGATTTTCAGAAGGGGAAAAAAATCAAAAATATTTTTTTTGATTTTGTGTTAATAATTTTTTCCTGTTAAAATATTTGGTGATATGAATATATTAAATACCTTGCCTCGCATTCATTATAAATTTATAAAAGTGTTGTTGAAATAGCGATTGATACTTCAAGGCCGTGTGTTTGTCCCCCCTGCACTGGTTCTTCCGTAAACAGATAACATTCCTGTTGTCGTTTCGGTTCGCTGATTGATCACGGTCAATCATCGTAGTTGATCACAAATTCTCAGCCGACCTGCTGATCAATTGTGGTAGTGTGGTAGCGTCAGGAGAAATTAAATTTTTATAAAAGAATCAATTGACATGGAACCTGCCGGAATCCTGTCACTGGAAATTTATGCCCGGCTTTAAACTGTGATAACTAAATGATTGATAAAGCGCTTTTTTTTCTTCGCCAGGAAATGAACACTTATCTCAAGCTGAAAACGGGTGATGACAATAAGATCACTCTTTCGGCTATTGTGTCGCAGACTGGTACAGAAGTAGCTCCGCACAATGCAGCAGGAATGATGCTTGTAAATGTGGAAGAAGAAAAAGCATATCGCCAGCCCAATCCGCAAACCGTTTCTCATAATGGTTATTACAGTTTTCAGAATCCGGAATTGTCGCTGAATCTCTATATGTTGCTTTACGCCAATCACAGTGATCATCGCGAAGCGTTGGTGTTGCTTTCTTATATCGTTCAGTTTTTCCAGTCAAAAAATGTTTTTGATAACCAGGAGTCTCCCCAGCTGGGAGAAGATATTGAGAAGCTGGTGGTTGATCTGTTTACGCTCACATTCGAGCAGCAAAATCAGCTGTGGGCATCGCTCGGTGCAAAATATTTACCATCGGCTGTTTACAAAGTGCGAATGGTAATTGTGAATGAAAAACAACCTTCAGCAGTAGCGCCTGCGGTAGGTGGAATCAATACCGGTTTTGCCGGAAGAGAATAAAAATATGAATACTAATTTTCGCCAGGTATTACAGTTCGATGTATTGCATGATTTCTACAGGGAATCGCGATGCACCGATTTTGTATTGTATGCCTTAAGCGATACGCAGAAAGTATTACGCAACCGGCAGGCTATTTTCAGCTTCAAGCAGGGGTTCGGAAAAATGCTGATCCTTGAAAATATTGCAGGCACTACTGCCGCGCACCCGATTACGCCAACAGATGTGCTTTTATTCGGAATGGAATTGCAAAATCCATCGCTTGCAAATATCACGGTGGAATGGCCTTCTCCTAAAAAAATATTTCTTTTTACGAATGTGGGAAATGTTACAGATCCAGCAACTACACCTGTTGAATTAATACGAAGTGAAATTTCACTCAGCGCAAAGATCATTTCGCATGTTATAGTATCAAATAGTGCATTGACGCTTGAGGTGAAAAATGAAAATGGATTGCTTGTCGAAAGCATTGCAGTTAAAGCAGGATCTGCAGGAGGAGAATTTTCTTTTGATGTACAGCACCATTCCAACGGACTTTTTACAATAAGTGAAATTGTTCTGGGTGTTCCAACTGATTATGTCTATTACGCAGACGACGCGCTGTTATACAAAAATATTTTCGCACTCATCAGGATTGTCAATCAGTCCGCATTCCCTTTCAACTATGATGGAAAACCATTCTACAGGATCAGTTTCACAGCCAAAAGCAGTAACTGGAAATATTACGTGGTGGCGCCGAACCTGCCGGGGACCGACGCGGGAACCACATTAAACATTGAAGACATCGGCCGTCCTCTTCCTTCCGCTATTGCATTTGATAAAACCTATCCCGTTCCAGCGGGAGATAAAACAGCTCCGATGCTTTTCCAGGATCTGAGCAAAGTAGTGTTGTTCACTTCGGTGAATCCACTTGTGTATCAGCAATTGCCACGTCAGCAGATCGAGCTGAGAAAAGGCGCACTAACGCTTATCGGAAATCTTCCGAATCCCGATGTAAGCAAACCAATTACAGAAATGTTCATTTATGTCTAATTCATCTAACAAAAAAATCCAATACTCCTATGGCAACATATAAAACGCCGGACGTTTACGTCGAGGAAATTTCGCTTTTTCCTCCATCTGTTGCGGAAGTCGAAACCGCAATCCCTGCATTCATTGGTTATACACAAGCCGCAAAAAAACTTGTTGATGATGACTTGCACAATATGCCTACGCGCATCAGCTCCATGCTGGATTATGAAAAATATTTCGGATATGGCCCCGAAGTAAGCGTGGCGGAAGTAATTATTGATGACAATGGTAATTTCAAAAGCTCAGCCATGAGCACCATTTTTTATATGTACGATAGCCTTCGTTTGTTTTATGCAAATGGTGGTGGCGATTGTTATATTGTTTCTGTCGGACTTTACGAAGATGATGCAGTTGATTTAGGCGTTTTTGCCAATGATCCGATTGCTGCTGAAGGTTTGCTTGGCGGATTAGGAATGATTGAAATGTATGATGAACCAACCATCATTCTTTATCCTGATGCAGTGAGTCTTGATAATGCAGCGGATCTTTACGGTTCGCTACAGGCACAAACACTCGGACTTTGTAATAAATTAAAAGATCGTGTTGGTCTGTTTGATTTATTACGTGATGATCCGAACGGAACAGCATTCCGCGATAATGTAGGTATCAACTACCTGAAATATGGCGCTGCTTATACACCATGGCTGAAAGTAAGTCTTCCGAAAAATATTACTTATGCCACCATTCGTACATCCGGCATTATCAGAAAGAATTCTTCTTCAGGTCCTGCTGTCACTTTGAAATCATTGACCGCGGATGCGGATATGCAGGAATTTATCCAGGATTACGATGATATTTTTGCCAATGAAACAAGCATCGGCACAGATATTACTTCAACATTTGCACCTGATACAACATTGCGCGGGGCATACAATACAAAAGTTGCAGCATATAACAACGCAGATCCGGTTACGCTGCATGATATCTTCGCTGTAGTTTATAATGCATTGGATCTTGTTGACAACTGGACATCACTCAGTTCAACACCGCTTGCTGATGGTTACAAAAAACAAGTTATAACTACATTCAATGGCTTTTGGCAAACGCTTGTCGGCTATGAAAAAGCGGCAGAAGTTGCTGTTACCGGAATTACCGGTTACGATGGAGCTTATGACACAGTGACAATGAGTGGAAGCGGTGGATTTTCTTCTACTGGTGGACTTGCTCCAGCGTCTGCTGCAACAGTATTCGGAGCTGCGGCCACCGACGAAACAAAGATGGATGCGATGAAAGCAAAATTGGCAGGTATGTTCGAGCAGATCAATACAGCTTTCAATCAGTCTTTGGATACATTGGAAAATCAAAAGCTTTCTTTCGAAAGTTCGTTGCTTGAATCGTTTTCGGTTTATAAAGCAATTATCAAAGGACTTGAAGATGCTGCAACCGAAATGCCGCCTTCCGGTGCTGTTGCAGGAGTTTATGCTGCAACCGATCGCGACCGTGGTGTATGGAAAGCGCCGGCGAATGTAAGCCTTGCATCTGTTGTTGGTCCGACTACAACGTTCACTGCATCACAGCTCGACGCATTGAATATTGATGTGAACGCTGGTAAATCTATCAATGCAATCAGAACATTTACCGGGAAAGGAACATTGATATGGGGCGCACGCACACTTGCAGGAAATGATAATGAGTGGCGTTACATTCCTGTTCGTCGTTTCTACAATATGGTTGAAGAATCAATTAAGAAATCAACTTATTGGGCAGTATTCGAACCGAACAGTGCGAATACATGGGTGAAAGTGAAAGGAATGATCGATAATTATCTTACCAATAAATGGAAGGATGGTGCATTGGTCGGCGCAAAACCGGATGATGCATTCTTCGTGAAAATTGGTCTGGGCACCACAATGAGTGCGCAGGATATTCTTGAAGGTCGTATGAATGTTGAAATCGGCATGGCTGTAGTTCGTCCTGCTGAATTTATCATCATCAAGTTTTCTCACCTGCTTCAGAAATCATAAGCTGAACTAACCAATTCTCAACTAATCACACTTTAAAAAACGATCAATCAACATGGCAAAATATCCTTCCCTAGTATTTCACTTCCGCGTCGAATGGGGCGGCTCAAGTGTCGCCTTCACCGAAGTTTCCGGTCTCACACAAGAGCTCCAGGCTGTGGACTACCGCACCGGCGACAGCCCCGATTATTCAATGGTGAAAATGCCCGGCCTGCGTAAGTACAATAATCTTACGCTTAAACGCGGCATCACCAAAAGTGATAACGAATTTTTCATCTGGCTTAATTCTGTTACGCTTAACGTTATCGAGCGCCGCGATATTACGATCAGCCTGCTCAATGAAAAACACGAACCTGTTATGATCTGGACAGCGCACAATGCGTTTCCGGTAAAAATTGAAGGTCCGGGTTTGAAAGCATCAGGAAACGAAGTCGCAATTGAATCAATCGAAATCGCACACGAAGGACTTGTTCTTCTGAATGCATAGTTGTAAGCAGGTATGCCATATTATCCTCCCGTAGGTTTTCATTTCAGGGTTGAATTTCAGCTTGACGGCGTCACAACCAACGATGTTTCTTTCCAGGAAGTCGGTGGGCTTAATGTTGAAATTGCAACGGAAGAATTGTTAGAAGGCGGTGTGAATACGTATTCACATCGCCTTCCGGGTCGGGTTAAATATGGAAATCTCGTGCTTAAACGAGGCATGCTTACCAATAGCGGACTAATTGCATGGTTTAAACAATCTGTAGAGGAATTCAGGTTCAGTCCGATTACAATGAGTGTGCATTTGCTCAATAGTGAACACGAACCGCTTGTCGTCTGGAATTTCGATCGTGCATGGCCGGTAAAATGGGTCGTCTCCGATTTGAAAGCACAGGACAGTGGAATTGTTGTTGAAACAATCGAGCTTGCTTATCGCAGTTTCAAAAAAACAATTAATACTTAAACGATGCCGGTACAATTAAACGAACTGGTGGTGCGTGCCACTGTCGATTCTTCTTCTTCACCGATACAAAAACAGGTCTTCGCAAAAGAAGGCGCAAAAGCTGGTGGTGCAGCTGATTCATTAGTTGCAGAATGCGTGGAAGAAGTTTTGCGGATTTTAAATGAACAACACAAACGATAAACTATGCCTGCTACCGTAACTGATAATGGTGAACTTGTAAAGATGAAGATCATTGCGTACAAAGACAATTTGTGCCAGGAGGAAGTAAGCCGTTTCGAAGTGATGTTCAATCCTGCGGCGTATGCACAGAAATATGAAGTGCAATATGCCGATAACCAGGCGCAGGGCAGCACAGCAAGTGCGCAGGCGTATAACGGTACGAAGCCGTTGGATTATACCTTCGAGTTTGTTATTGATGGAACGGGCACAGCCTCTGATAAAGTGGACGTGAGAGATACCATTGATGATTTTCTTGTCAATTGTGTACATGCGAATGGAGAAATTCACCGGCCGAATTATTTGAAATTGTTATGGGGAAATCTTGAATCGCGCGTAGTGCTCAAGAGCGCTGATATTACTTACAATTTTTTTGACAGTAACGGATATCCGCTTCGTGCAAAGATCAGCGCGCAGTTCACAGAAACCGTTCCTGATGACAGGCGTGTAAGACAAGACCGCCAGAGTTCGCCCGACCGTACACATTACAGGCAGGTGGAAGTGTCTTCAAAATTACCGATCATGGTGTTCAGGGAATTCCGCGACCACAGGTATTATATTTCAGTAGCACGCGCAAATAAGCTCAACAATTTCCGCAAGTTGCCCATCAATACAACAGTGATCATGCCACCAGTCAGCAATAAAACAAATGAGTAACGAAAATCAACGGGCTATACCGACACCTAAACCATCCGATCTTCCCGCATATAAAATTATACTGGGAAAGGACGAAATGAATAAGGAATACAAAGTAACCACGATCGAAGTGGTGAAAGTATTCAATAAGGTGTCGTATGCACGCGTGGTGCTTGTGGATGGTGATGCAGCGAAAGAAGAATTTACAATCAGTAATACAGAAGATCTCAAACCAGGTACAGAAATTGAAATTCAGGCAGGTTATCACAGTGAATTTGAAGTTATTTTTAAAGGAATAATTCTTTCGCATAGTGTACGGATAAAGTCTGGCGGAAAAGCTCCCTCACAACTGGTGGTGGAAGCTCGCGATAAAGCAGTAAAGCTCACGGCATCACGCAAGTCGGCTTATTACTACAAGATGAGCGACAGTGAAATTATTGAACAGCTGGCGGGTGCTGCGGGGCTTGAAAAAGAGGTAGAAAGCACCAGCCTGAAGCATGAAGAAATGGTGCAGTTCTATTCCAGCCCATGGGATTTTATTCTCACTCGTGCTGAAATGAACGGACAACTTGTGTTTGCAGATGATAATAAGCTCATCGTTAAAAAACCGGTTACAAGCACAAAAAGTGTCCTGCAATTGGAGCACGGTGCAACGATCATGGAGTTTGAAGCGGATATGAATGCGGAAACACAAGTGAAAAGTGTAAAAAGTACTGCCTGGAATTATTCAGAGCTTGCAATTGTTAAATCGGAAGGAAGCAATCCTTCAGTTACAGAAAATGGAAATATTACCGCTGACACATTAGCAGCTGTGCTGGGCATTGAAAATTTTTCATTGGCGCATAGCGGAAATTTTGAAGAAGCAGAATTAAAAAATTGGGCTGATGCACAGATCGTAAAAAATAAGCTTGCACGTATTTGCGGCCGTGTAAAATTCCAGGGTTCCGCATTGGTAAAACCCGGTGTGATGATCGAACTGAAAGGTGTGGGCGATCGTTTTAATGGAAATGTTTTTGTTTCCGGTGTACGCCAGACTTTATCGCTGACCAACTGGACAACCGATGCACAATTTGGTTTCAGTAATCGCTGGTTTCATGAACAGCATAGGATGGCGTCGGCAAAAGCAACCGGCATGGTTCCTGGAATTAACGGATTGCAGGTTGCAGTGGTTACAAAGCTAGAAGGTGATCCGCAGGGCGAAGATCGCATCCAGGTTAAAATGCCTTTGCTTGATAATTCAGCAGATGGAACATGGGTGCGTATTGCAACGCTCGATGCAGGAGATAAACGCGGCTCTTTTTTCCGGCCGGAAGAAGGCGATGAAGTGATCCTTGGTTTTATCAACGATGATCCACGCAATCCTGTCATGCTGGGAATGATGAACAGCAAGAAAAAAGCCGCACCGCTTGCTGCTACTGCTGATAATGATCAGAAAGGATTTATAACGCGCAGCAATATTCAAATGCTGTTCGATGACAAAAAAATAAGCTTCACTGTCTTAACACCCGGAGGAAGAACACTTGTGATCGATGATGATGCAGGTGAAATTACAGTGAAGGACAAAAGCAATAATAAGATCGTGATGAGCGCAGACGGAATCGTAATCGAAAGCGGACAAGATATAAAAATGAAAGCAAAGGGAGATATCACGATGGAAGGAGCAAACATTACAGCAAAAGCCAGCTCAAGCTTAAAAGCAGAAGGCGGCACAGCAGCAGAATTCAAATCAGGCGGCAACACAGCAGTAAAAGGAACAATGGTAGCGATTAATTAAATTACCAATAACCAATTATATTTTCACTAATCACCATTAACCTCCGCCGCGGCGGACACCATTAACAATCACTAAATCACTAAATACTTACACCATGCCATCAGCCGCAAGAACAGGAGACATGCACACTTGCCCGATGCAAACTCCGGGTACTCCACCGATTCCGCACGTTGGCGGACCTGTAATGCCGCCGGGTTGTCCTACTGTGACGATTGGCGGAATGCCTGCCGCACGTGTTGGTGATATGTGTACATGTGTTGGTCCACCGGATACAATTGCTGCTGGTTCTGCTACTGTAACGATTGGCGGAATGGCAGCAGCACGCATGGGCGACAGCACTTCACACGGCGGAAGCATCGCAGTTGGATGCCCAACAGTGAGCATCGGATAATCAGAAAATAAAAAGAAGAGAACAAAGAATATAAATGGAAACAACAGAATCATTCCTCGGTACAGGTTGGAGCTTTCCGCCAACGTTCACCAACGTAGTTGGAGATGTTGTGATGACTTCCGACCTCGAAGATATTTTAGCGAGCCTGCACATTTTACTTTCTACTTCCATCGGTGAACGGTTGATGCAACCGACTTATGGTTGTAATCTTTCAGGACTACAATTTGAACCGCTTAATTCTTCCTTGCTCACTTACATCAAAGGCATTGTTACCGATGCAATTCTTTACGACGAACCGCGCATTCTGGCAAAAAAGATCAACATCGATACAACTGATTATACAGAAGGGCTTTTGAAAATTCAGATTGACTTCATCATCCCGGCAACAAACAGCAGGCACAATTATGTTTACCCGTATTACATCACGGAAGGCAATGGAATAATACCATGAATTTAAACTGAACAATGAGTCCGGTAGAAAATATACAATGCGGTTGCGACACCAGGAATCCGCTTGAGCGGGATGGCACGAGCCAGGCACAACGTCTGCTTGCTGCGCTTGATCCTGCGTATATTTCCGTGGATGAGCGTAAGCCCGAAGATCTGCTCATGTTTGCGTTGAATTATGCGGGACAGCTGAAATATTTTAATGATAAAAATGAGCAGGATGGAGATTGGATAGGCTTTCTTAAAAATGATGTAAGCACACTCGTTGCTATTATTGCAAAAACAGATATTGATCAGTTCCGCGATGAGTTCACCGCAACATACGATGGGATTTTTGCAAAAGGCACAACAACGCTCCAGGCGGAAAGTCTGCTCACAAAACTTTTCAATCCGATTAAAGCAATATTAGAAAAACTTGATGCATGGTACATTGCCTGCGATGAGCGCGTGAAGCTGAAGACTGATCTTAACTTATATTATCAATCAGTATTCGCACAAGCTTATGCACAGCTGATTTCTATTGACAGAGGCGGAGAAGCGCTATCGGCAGATAGTGCTTTGGGCGCTGCTAAAATAAAGCTGAATGAAGAATGGATTTTAAAAATTCCGGTTGACTACAGACTCAGCTCAATTACAGATGATACTGAGGTTTTGCCAACTCCACCGGATCTTTCCGCTTATGAACCTTCTGATCCGGATGATGTAACGGAATATGGAAAGATAAAATCTGCAGCGAAAGCAGTCTCGCTCATCTTTGATCGTTTTGTCAATTCACTTATTTCTATCATTGACAAAACTCCCGGATACCTTACTGAGTCGCTGGAATTATTTCCTTATCATAAAGCACATACCGGACTTTTCCTGACATTCATTGAGCTGTTTGCAGAATCACAACGACACATCAACAAAAGTACAAAACGGCATCTTGATTTTTATTACGAACAAGTGTTACAGCTTGCGCGTCATGATGCAGTTGCGGATAAAGTGCATGTTATTTTTGAGCTGGCAAAAATAGTTACCGGAACTTTCCAAGTAGAAGAACTTTCGTTGCTCAAGGCAGGAAAAGATGCTTTGGGTAAACCTGTTTTCTTTTCAACGGATGAAAGTATAGTTGTAAGTCATGCAAAAGCTGTTGTTTTCAGCAGCATGTTTATTGAAAAAACTCCCGCTTCATCTTCTTCGCCGGAACGAACCGCTTTATATGCATCACCAAAAGCAAACGCAGCTGATGGAATTAAAGCGCCGCTGGATAAAGAAATTCCACAATGGAAAGCATTTGGTGAAACTCAGTTCGGAAAAACAGGAAGCACCCGTACAATGCCGGATGCGAATGTGGG
>JBDSHN010000030.1:0-21913 GCA_039918435.1 Bacteroidia bacterium
TCGGCAATCCGTATGGCGATGAATGGAGCGCGGAAGTTGCTATTCAATGGACAAAACGTCTTTCCGGAATGGGCATTAAGATCATCGCGCTTGCAGATACGATCGGTGTTTCAGATAAAGAAAATATCAACGCTCTTTTTTCGGCTATCATTCCTGAATTCCCAAAACTGACAATCGGCGCACATTTGCATACCACTCCGGAAACATGGCGTGAAAAAGTGGAAGCCGCGTGGAATTCCGGCTGCCGCAGATTTGATCATGCCATAAAAGGTTTAGGCGGCTGTCCGATGGCTGAAGATAAATTGACCGGAAATATGCCAACGGAGAAAGTGCTTGAATTCCTTGCCGGAAAAAATGTGGAATCAGGAATTAATATGGAATACTTTAATGAAGCGATGGTTATGGCAGGAGCGGTTTTCCCTGTGGAATAAGAGCAGGGAATCCACCGCGGCGGAAGGGGGCAGGAGACAGGAGCGATTTTTACTTTGCCTCTCTGGCAAAACATTTAAAAAGGAAATGTAAAATAAAAAATCCCGGTGATGAGCCGGGATTCTTATATGAAATAAAGTATTTTACCTGTTACCGAGATCTTCGAAACTCACATCATTCGTAGTATTTACGTGTGAATGATCAACATTGTGATTGGTTTCTCCATTAAGGTTACCCTGCTGCTGCTCACCATTGGAAGAATGATGATGCTGCACCGGCGGACCACCAGGATTGTTTTCGTTGATAAAGTTGATCACTTCCATCAGTCCATCTGCGAATTTTTCGAAATCTTCTTTGTAGAGGAATAATTTGTGTTTCTCGTAATGAAATTTCCCATCATCACCGAAACGCTTTTTGCTCTCTGTAATGGTGAGGTAATAATCATTCCCCTTAGTAGATTTCACATCAAAGAAGTATGTGCGCTTCCCTGCTTTTACCGGCCTTGAAAATATTTCCGGCTGATCATTGTACCTGTTTTCCTGGTTTCCGTTTCCGTCGTAGTTCATGCTATGATTTGGTGGTTGTTAAACAAAATTATAAAAAAAAGAATACCCCCAACATCAGGTTTGCTGCATTTGCATGGGTTTTGCTTATTTTCGCGATGCAAACTACAAATTCAAACGCAAACATGAAAAAACTTTACTATCTGATTCCATTGTTTTTGTTGCTTTTCAGCACAAAAATGTTCGCCCAGCCTGCGGGATGGAGTTATTCTGCGCCTTACCAGATTACGGAAAACTCCGGTAATTTAGTGGTCAATTACCAGGCAAAACTGACTATAAACACACAGGCACTGGTTTCTGCAAACCAGTTGCTTGCAAATGGAAATGATCTCCGTTTTGGTAAAAATTGTACCGGAAGCACGCTTTATAATTACTGGATTGAATCCGGCATGAACACGGCTAATACAGTGATTTGGGTGAAAATCGATACTCTTTTCCCTTCTGCCGTCCGTACATTTTATATGTTTTACGGAAACAATACAGCTGCTGCCGTTTCTGCAATTCCCGGTGTTTTTAATGGCCCGATGTCAGCTACCGACAGTACTTCTAATACCAGCTTAAGCGGTTCTGCTGATGCGCAGCGGGGCTTTCGTTTTGCTCCGACAGAAGATGTGCTTGTAACGGCCTTCGGTAAATCAGAGCCAAGTGCAAATCCACGGACAATTACCCTGTTTGATTTCAGCACACAAGCTATTTTGTCACAGCAGGTGGTAAACGGTCCTTCTGCGCAATGGTCGTATCAGAATATACCTTCTCCGATCTGGGTGACGCAGGGAACTCAATACCTGCTTGAAATTTTCTTTCCTTCCGGCGATGATGCATATTATTTCGGAGCATCGCCTTCTACCATGGGCCAGCACATTTTTTACTTTGACATGCGTTACTGCAACGGCTGCACGCCAAACACATTTCCTACCAATACAGTTGGCGGTTTGCTTTATGGCTACGTGGATATGTGGTATTGGACAAAAAATAATCCTTCGGTAGCTCCAACTATTAACACCGGAACATTTTTGTCCTACAGCGCACCAAATCAAACAGTGTGTTTGGGAGATTCGGTTATGGTCGGAACAACGGCAACAGGAGGAACTGGTCCTTATGCTTATTCCTGGTCGCCTTCTTCCGGACTTTCTTCTCCGAATGCAGGTTCAACTTATGCAAGTCCGGCTGCTACTTCAACATACACCGTAACAGTTATAGACAATACAGGCTGTGTTGCTACCGATAACGTTATGGTTACTGTAAATCAATTGCCAATTGTAGCAGCAACTGCTGTTAATGATTCAATTTGTCCTGGTGATACAGCAACGTTATATGCAACAGGTTCGGCTTTAATTTATGTATGGCAGCCTGGTCCAATGATGGGAATAGTAGTACCGGTTTCTCCAATTGCGACAACAACATATACTGTAACAGGAAGTGATATGAATGGTTGTACAAATTCGGCTGTACAGACAGTAACAGTTGTTACTACTCCTTCTGTTTCAGTAACAGGAAATTATTCTGTTGTTTGTGATAATGCTGTAAATCAATTGACATTAACAGGAAACGGCGCAGCAACTTACGACTGGAATGGTGGTGCAGGAACAGGAACAACTTTTACTGATACACCTTCAGCAAGCCAGACTTATACTGTAATCGGAACAAATGCTTTCGGTTGTTCAGATACTGCGAATTATGCTGTTACCCTTATTCCTTCGCCTGTTGCAAGTGCTACCGCATCAACCGACAGTGTTTGTGCCGGAACATGCGTTACAATTACAGGAACTGCAAACGGCGGAACTGCTCCTTATGCTTATAGCTGGGTTCCGGTTAATGTCACAACATCATCTTTCACAGCTTGTCCAACCACCACAACGTGTTACACATTTTTTGTTACCGATGTTAATGGTTGTAGTGATGCAATTTTATATTGTGTGAATGTTAATCCGTTGCCAAACATGTTTATAAACGGACCAAATTCAATTTGTAATGGTTTACCAGGTGCATTAAGCGCAAGCGGTGCAGCATCTTACACATGGGCAAATGGTTCAACGCTTGACACAACAGCCGGATCAAACGTATTGGCAAATCCATCCGTAACCACTACTTATACAATTACCGGAACCTCAACAGAAGGATGTGTGGATTCAACACAATATACGCTTACGGTTCATCAGCTGCCAACTGTTACTTATACTTCATCGTTAAACACCGTTTGTCTGAACGATGGTGCGGTAACGTTAACGGGAGGTTCACCAACGGTCGGTGTATATTCCGGTACCGGTGTTTCAGGAGGAGTATTCACTCCGATGGTTGCAGGAAACGGCGCACAGGTAATTACTTATACGTATTCTGATGCAAACGGATGTTCAGCTGCTGCAACACATACTATTACAGTGAATGCATGTACCGGAATAAATGAAACAACTGGTGCAGATGGAATTTCTGTATTCCCGAATCCGTTCTCAACATTTCTGGCAATCAATCGTGCAACTAGCGATGAAGTAACAGTTTCAATTTTCGATGCAGAAGGCCGTTTGGTAATGAGCAAACAAACCAGCGGAGCAAAGATTGAAATTGAAACAGCTGAACTTGCAAATGGAATTTATTCGCTTCAGTTAGTTGATGCATCCGGAACAAAAGTGTTCAGGGTTGCGAAAAATAATTAAGGCAATTACGGATTTTCAATTACCAATAGAAAACAGGAATTAAATGAAAAGGTTGTCCGTAAGGATGACCTTTTTTTTTACAATTTTTATACTGTGAAATTTTCGCTCTTATCTTGTTGATCGTAAGCAATGTTTAAGTCATTATTGTGCAAATAATTAATTTGCACATTACCAATTATTTCAATCCCCTTTCAAATCTTCCACCTGCTTCTTATAAAGCTCCCTGTAAACACCATTCTTATCAAGCAATGCACTATGCGATCCTGATTCAACTACTTTTCCTTCATCCAGCACAATGATCTGATCGGCATAACGAACGGATGATACGCGATGCGAAATGATCACCGTTGTTTTGCCCGACATGATGCGGCGAAGATTTCCTAAAATTTCATCTTCCGTTTCTGTATCCACCGCCGAAAGACAATCATCGAAAATAAGAATCTGCGGCTGCTTTAAAATAGCACGCGCAATCGAAATACGTTGTTGTTGTCCGCCGGATAAAGTAACGCCGCGTTCACCGACAAGCGTATCGAATTTTTCAGGAAACTCCATGATATTGGAATAAACAGCAGCATCTTTTGCGGCTTGTTCAATGGCGCTGCGATTGCTCTCGATCTCTTTCAGGTCATGTGCACTGAAACCGATATTGCCTGCAATCGTTTCTGAAAAAAGAAAAACTTCCTGCGGAACGTAACCGGTGCGATCACGCAATTCGTCGAGGTTGATCTTTTCAATTGGCTTATTGTCAATGAAAATTTCACCGCTGCTCGCATCAAACAATCGAACCATCAAATAGGCGATGGTAGATTTTCCTGAGCCGGTTCTGCCTATGAAAGCTACTGAGCTGCCGGGTTCAGCAGAAAAAGTCAACCCATTCAAAGCAGTCACACCCGATTCCGGATAAGTGAAAGAAACGTTTTTGAATTCAATCTTTCCGCGCAGGTTCAGCGGTGCAGTAGTCGGATTTTTAATGTCAGGCTCCGTATTTAAAAATTCATTGATCCTTTCCTGCGAAGCCGCTGCACGTTGCACAAGTGAAGTTACCCAACCCAAAGAAGCAATCGGCCAGGTAAGACGGATTACAAAAAGCACGAATGAAGTAATCATTCCTACGCTGATCTCTCCGTTGATTGCCATTTTTCCACCAATGAAAATCGTGATCAGGATGCTCATTCCGATGAGCAGCATCATGAACGGTTGAAATAACGCTTCTGTTTTTGCAAGCGACATATTGCGCGTCATGTATTCATTTGATTCCTTTTCAAAACGTTCATGAATGGCATCTTCACGCGAAAATGCTTTCACCACACGGATTCCTGAAAAAGTTTCCTGCGCTGAAGTGGAAAGGGCGGAAAGTTGTGCCTGCACTTTAAGGCTTTTTTTATTGATACGATTACTCACCACATAAATCGACCACGCAAGCACTGGAAGAGGAGCAAGGACATACAAAGAAAAAACGATGTCCGTGCGAAACATAAAAAAGATCGTCATCAGCAGCGTGATCAATGTTGTGGTAGTATACATGACTGCTGGTCCGGAATACATGCGTACACGTCCAACATCTTCCGAAATACGGTTCATTAAATCGCCTGTATTATTCATTTTGTAAAATTTCTGATCCAGCTTTTGATAATGATCGAAGATTTTATTCTTCATATCATATTCAATGAAGCGCGACATGACAATAATAGTCTGGCGGTTGAGAAAAAGAAAAAAACCGTATGCCAGCGTATAAAGAATTATTTCAATTCCAAACCTGAGCAGAATATTGACCACACGTGACCGTTCCAGGTGGTGTTCCGAAGCAAATTTTGCAAAATCAAGCCCGTTCCCGAGCAGATCTACAGAGCTGGTAATGAAATAGGTGGAAAGGCAGATAAATAAAAGACCGGAGAAAAACCGCAGCTTGTATTTCCAGAAAAATTGATTGACGTATCCTAAAGCTTTCACTGGTTAATTATAAATATTGTTATGTTAGAATTATAAAAGGCTGAATCAAATGAAGATACGGTCACATTAAATTTGGAGCTATTTGGTGCTGAAAAACCCCTACTTTTGTGCCCGTCCTGAAAACAGGGCGCAATTTACGGATTATAACAGGAAACTTTCAACCCTGCACTCATGGTAAAATCCAATGAAATCAAAGCGGCAAATCCTGCCACCGGTCCACTCGGCCAAATGTCCATTTTCGATCACGAAGAAGTGGTTTTTTGTAATGATAATGCAACCGGCCTGAAAGCAATCATTGCTGTTCACAATACTGTCCTCGGACCTGCGCTCGGCGGAACGCGTATGTGGAATTATGCAACTGAAGCAGAAGCGCTTACGGATGCATTACGCTTATCGCGTGGAATGACGTATAAAGCAGCAGTTGCCGGGCTCAACCTCGGTGGCGGAAAAGCAGTGATCATCGGAGATTCGCGAAAAGATAAAACGGAAGCGATGATGCGTCGTTTCGGGAAGTTCGTTGACAGTCTTGGCGGAAAATACATTACTGCCGAAGATGTGGGCATCGGAACAAAAGATATGGAGTTCGTTTTCATGGAAACAAAACATGTAACCGGTATTCCACCTGCATTGGGCGGAAGCGGCGATCCATCACCTGTAACTGCTTATGGCGTTTACATGTCGATGAAAGCATCTGCAAAAGAATGCTGGGGAAGCGACAGTCTCGAAGGCAAAAAAGTACTTGTACAAGGTATCGGCAATGTCGGTTCTGTGCTCGTGGATTACCTCGTAAAAGAAGGTGCCGTCATTTACGTTACTGATATTTTCGAAGATCGTATTGCTGCGGTTACGAAAAAGCATGAAAAAGTGCAATTCGTTCCGGGTGATAAAATCTTCGATCTCGATATTGATATTTATGCTCCCTGTGCATTGGGCGCAACGATAAATGATGAATCACTTTCACGTTTGAAATGTGCTATTATCTGCGGAGCTGCAAATAACCAACTTGCAGATGAAAATATACATGGAAAAGCAGTAATGGAAAAAGGCATTTTGTATGCACCGGATTTTGTGGTGAATGCAGGCGGACTTATCAATGTATATTCCGAAGTGGCAAAATATGGCCGTGAATATGCATTGGCGCAGGCTGAAAATATTTACCATACAACAGCTTCGATTTTTGCATTGTCGAAAAAAGAAAATATTCCAACGTACATGGCTGCAAACCGCACCGCTGAGGCGCGTATAGAAGCTATTGCACGTTTGCGTACAAAACGATAAACTTATAATAAGACGTTCTTTATTTTAAAATAGATGCTAAACAGGAGATACCTCCGTATTCAGGCGATGCAGGCGCTTTACAGTTTTTTTTCGTCAAGCGATGAAGGTGGAGGAGATGCGCCACGCGGAGAACGGGAGTTGATGCGCAGCATTGATAAAACGTATGAGCTTTACATTTACCTCCTGCTCATTTTTGAAGAATTGTTGCGTGTGGCTTCTGCACGTATTGATATCGGGAAAGAGAAACATCTTCCATCGGCTGAAGAGCTGAATCCCAATTTAAGATTTGTAAACAACCGCGTGATCGCTCAGCTTGTGCAGCATTCCCAACTGCACCGCGAAGCAGAAATCCGCAAGCTTACCTGGCAGCTCGATGATGAAATGAGCCTTGTAAGAAATCTTTGGGAACAGATCAAAGTCTGGGATGAATATAAGGCTTACATGACTTCTGAAACGGATTCCTACGCCAAAGACCAGGAGTTTATTGTTGATCTTTTCAAAAAATTTATTGCCGACGACGAAGGAACAGAAACCTTCCTTGAAGAACGGAACATGCATTGGCCCGGCGATCTGAATATGGCCGTTGCGCCTGCCATTATCCGCACACTTGAAACAGCAAACGAAACCCGTGAACCTGTATTAGCGCCTTTGTTCAAAGATCCGGAAGATGACAAAAAATTTATCGTCGATCTTTTCAGAAAAACAATTGTTGAAAATGAACGTTGTGAAAAACTGATCGCCGACAAAACCAAAAACTGGGAAGTTGATCGTATTGCAGTAATGGATGTGATCCTGATGAAAATGGCATTGACAGAATTGTTGCATTTCAACAGCATTCCCGTTAAAGTAACGCTCAACGAATACATTGAAATTTCCAAAACATACAGCACGCCAAAGTCAAGGCAGTTTATCAATGGCATCCTGGACAAAATTGTCATCGATTTCAAAAAAGACGGCACCATGCAAAAAACAGGTCGCGGTTTAATGGAATAGCATTGTCAGTTTTCAGTGGTAAGTAGATAGTTTTCAGCAGCACTTAACTTTTAACCTCCGCCGCAGCGGACACCAATCACCGTTCGACGCAGCTGAGAACATCATTTTTAAGTAATTTAGCAGTCTCAACAGAACAGAACTCTCATGAAAACCTTTTTTATTTCCGTTTTGACTTTTGTTTTTGCGATGGGGATTTCTTCCTGTGCGCCTAAAAACAATGATGTAAACACTGACCTTGTTGACATCACTACAACTGCAACCGGTAATTCTCCTATGGGAAAAGATCCGGCGATGAAATTTGAAACTGAAGTGCATGACTTCGGTAAAATTTCACAGGGCGAACGCGTGAGCTATTCATTTAAATTCAAAAATATTGGAGGATCAAATCTGATCATTTCTGAAGCGCATGGCTCTTGCGGATGCACCGTTCCAAAATTTCCGAAAGATCCTGTTGCTCCCGGACAGGAAGGCGTGATCGATGTTGAATTCAGCAGCGAAGGAAAACACGGCGTGCAGGAAAAAACGGTTACGCTTTCAACGAATTGTTCACCGAGTACAAAAGTAATCACAATCAAAGCCGATGTGCTGGTTCCTGCGAACCGTGGCGGAGGCAATTAAAATTAAACTAAAACCAAATTATGTCAGTTCAACATCTCTTATTACAGGGAACAACAGCTGCAACAGGCGGCGGCGGAATCATGGGCGGTTCAGGAATGAGCAGCTTCATCATGATCGGTCTTGTTGTGGTTGTATTCTATTTTTTCATGATGCGTCCGCAAATGAAAAAACAAAAAGAACAAGCCAGCTTCCTCGGTGAAATCGGCAAAGGAACAAAGATCGTTACCATTGGTGGCATCTGCGGAAAAGTCCTTGAAGTTCGTGGAAAATCTTTTTTGATCGAAGTAGAAGGTGGAAACCGTTTACAGATCCTCAAAAGCGCAATCTCTCTCGAAAACTCCAAAGCATTCAATGCTGAAGAGGATTTAGTAATTGTAGACAAAAAAGATTAACAGCGGCAAAAGAATGTACGATATGTGAATTACGATATAAAAAATCGTTTTTCGGATGCTGAAAAAATCGTACATCATACTTTGCCACATGGTGGTCACCATGTGATAATTCGTACATCCTGTTTCTTATGGCAGAAAAAGATAGTGAACGCGGTGACACAGGAAAGAAAACACCTTTTCTGAGTCGCCGCGTTTCTACTTATGTTATTTGTTTCCTTGTAGCCTCCCTTTTTTGGCTGATGCATTCGCTTTCCAAAGAATACATCATTACCATCCGCGTTCCCGTTACTTATTCACATTTTCCGGAACAGAAAATGATCGCTGTTGATCTTCCTGATTCGGTCGATGCTGAAGTTATCGGAAGTGGATTTACAATTCTTGCGTTTCAGCTTACAAAAATTTCCGCACCGCTTGATCTGGATGCACGCCGCACCCGATCGCTTGGCGACGGAGATTTTGCCATGTCGACGTATTCGCACTCAGAAAGAATAGAAGGCGCAATCGGACAGGGATTAAAAATACTTCGTGTCATTCCCGATACGATCGTGCTGAGTTTTGAAGGCAGGGCGGAGAAAAAAGTTCCTGTGCGGCCGCGTGTTACCGTAAAATGCGCTACGATGTTCCGGCTCGGCGATAGCATACGCACGGTTCCGGCTTTTGTAATGGTGAGCGGTGCAGAGGCGCTCGTGAAAAGAATTACTTACGTGGAGACGGAACAGAAAACTTATGTGGGTGTAAACAAAGCAATAAACGAAACGGTCAACCTCGTGCTGCCAACTGCGCTGCGACAGCTTTCACTTTCGATTACTAAAGTTGACCTGATCGTTCCTGTAGGGCAATACACAGAAAAAAAATTCAGCATTCCCGTAGAGCCGATCAATGTTCCGCCGAATGTTATTCTTAAAACATTCCCTGATAAAGTGGATGTTATTTTCCAGGTTCCGATAACTGAATTCGACGCCATCACCATCGACATGTTCCGCATCGTAGCCGATTATTCCAAAATTGATCCGAAAGGAAATACCATTGCAATTGAATTCGCCCGCCAGCCATTAAATGTTTTGAATCTGCATGCTGTTCCTCAGAGGGTAGAATTTCTTATCCGCAAGTAGGGGTACGATCCGCCGCCGCGGATCGAATGTTTCTAATAGTTACGAAGTCATCCAGTGTAAATTATTCGTTTATCATTTGTATTTTATTTCTGCGGTTACAGAAGTGCCAAACAGATTCGTAGATTCGCCTTCATTCGTAATTCGTACCCACCATGACCTTCCCTGAAAGATTTGCTGAAGTAGTTGTTGATTTTCCACGGAAGAAAATTCTTGCGGATAAGAATGGTGCTTATTCCTCGGATGAAATTTTTCTGACTGCGCAATTTGTTGCAGCGGAAATCCTTGAGCATAAAAATTATAAAGGCGAATGTATTTGTCTTCTTGCGCCTGCGGGTTTGCCTTATGTTGCAGGAATGCTCGGAGGCATGATGAGCGGCGCGATGATGGTTCCGTTATGTACCGATCATCCGAAAGCGGAATTGGAATATATAATTGCAGATAGCGGCGCAAAATTAATTCTCTGCCATCCCGATCTTTTGCATCTCGTGAATGAAATAAAAGTTCCGAAGAAAAAGTTAACTGCTTCTTCACCGCCGAAAGAACCTGTTCCTTACAATTGGGATTATCCTGCTGGTAATTCGAATGCATTGATGCTGTATACGAGCGGAACAACAGGTAAACCCAAAGGCGTGGTGCATACACATGCCTCACTTGCCGCGCAGATCTCCTGCCTGGTGGAAGTGTGGGAGTGGACAGATGAAGATTCAATTTTGCATTTTCTTCCTTTGCATCATACGCATGGAATTATCAATAAGCTTTTTTGTGCGTTGTGGTCAGGTGCATATTGTGAGATGATGGAAAAATTTGATGCGAAGTTAGTTTGGGAAAAAATAGCTTCCGGGAAATTTAATCTGCTCATGGGCGTTCCAACGGTTTATTCCAGATTAATACAGCATTGGGAAGAAAAGGAGGAAGCAACAAAAAAAATCTATTCAGATGCGTGTGGGAAATTCCGCCTGATGGTTTCTGGTTCTGCCGCATTGCCGGTTACGGTTTTGGAAAAATGGAAAACTGTATCCGGACATATATTGCTGGAACGTTATGGAATGACAGAAACCGGAATGGCCTTGACAAATCCGTTGCATGGAGAACGAAAGCCGGGATTTGTAGGAAAACCTTTGCCGGGTATGGAAGCGCGGCTGGCAGAAAAAAATGATGCTGCAGATACAATGAGTGAATTGGAAATCAGGGGCAAGAATTTGTTTAAGGAATATTGGAATAAGCCGGAAGAGACGAAGAAAAGTTTTACGAAAGATGGCTGGTTTAAAACAGGCGATATGGCAGAGGTGGTGGATGGAAATTATAAGATCGTCGGAAGATTATCTGCGGATATTATAAAGAGTGCAGGATATAAAATTTCTTCGCTGGAAATTGAGGCTGTTATTTTGCAGCATGCTTCGGTAAAGGAATGTTGTGTGATCGGAATGGAAGATGAAATGTACGGAGAGAAAATTGTCGCAGTTATCGTGCTGAATGAAAATGCATTGCTTTCGCTTGATGAATTGCGGGAATTTTCAAAGGAAAAACTGGCTGCTTATAAATTGCCGGTGCTGATGAAAGTTATTGAGCAATTGCCGCGTAATGTGATGGGTAAGGTGATGAAGGGTGAGGTGAAGAATTTGATCTTCTCATGATTTTCGGAAACATTTTCATGACTTCTAATGCTTGAGCGGCCGCTTCTTGATCATTCCGCCTTTCGTATCCTTAACGCTGCTCATAATAACAAATGCATTCGGATCGATCTTTTGAATTTCATTATTCAGCCGGTTTAATTCCAATCGTGTAACAACCGAATAAACAATATCAATATCTTTTGATTCGCCTTGTTTTCCATAACCGCGCTTACCATTGTAAACCGTCACGCCGCGCCCCATTGTATTAATGATCATGCCGCGTATCTCTTCGCTGTGGGAAGAAATAATAGTTACGCCGGTATACTCTTCAATGCCTTCTATTATAAAATCGAGTGTCTTGGATGCAGCGAGATAAGTAACCATCGAATACAATGCAATTTCAACGGATAAAAAATAAGCGGCGGTTGAAAAAATTACAATATTGATCGCGATAATGATATCACCGATCGTCGTTCCGAATTTTCTGCTCAGAAATATGGCAAGTACTTCCGTTCCGTCAATCACGGCGCCACCTCTCACAGAAAGCCCGATACCAGCGCCAAGGAAAAACCCACCGAACACCGCAACAAGTAAATTATCATTTGTCACATTCGGAAAAGTTACCGTTGCAACAACCAGCGCAAGACCTGAAATAGCCAGTGCCGTTTTTATTGCGAAAGCTTTTCCGATAATTTTAAAACCAAGCAGGATAAACGGAATGTTGATTAATATAAGCAGCAGGTAAAGGGGAACATGGGTTAAAGCGGAAATTAAAAGTGAAATACCCGTAGCGCCGCCGTCGATAAAATGATTTGTCAGGAGGAAACCTTTAAAACCAAAGGCAGCTGAAAAAATTCCCGCTGTGATCAGGATAATATCTTTAATGTGCCGGTGGATATTGATCTTCATCTCCCACCAGGCTTTCGCCATTTCATAGGCAGAAAAGTCTTTCGCTTTCCCTGTTTTGCGCCGCTTTGTTTTTAGCGTTGTTCGCAGTAAGAGTTGCTTTACGAATCGGTTCATAATTTTGCATTGCAAATATACCAAATCTAGCGCCAATTATATTTCCTTGTGTTTAGCAGCGGGGTACGAAAACGAAATAAGCTTATGAAAGCAGGTTTATTTCTCCACCGTGTTCACATCAAAATTCATTTGCGCCATTTCGTTTTTCGCCACATAAGTGGTCTCCATGTGGCACTTTTTCGCACTTTATTTCGTTTTTCCTACCCCCTTATCTTATCTTTGCCCAAATTCAAAAACCATGAAATACATCGCATTAATTTTTTCTGCAGCACTTTTGATTTCTTCCTGCGGCAACAACGACGGAAAACCGGCGAATGATTCTGTAAATGCAGCTTCAGCTAATGTTGCTTATTATGGCGACAGAATTTCTCCTGAAGGTGCAATCAAAGCAGAAACGATCAAAGAGAAATTAGGACAAAAAGATTCGCTTGCGATGAAAGTAGAAGGGAAGATTGTGGATGTATGTCAGAAAAAAGGTTGCTGGATGGAACTTGCACTTGCTGACGGTGAAAATATCCGTGTGACATTTAAAGATTATGGATTTTTTGTTCCGAAAGATGCAAGTGGCAAAACCGTTATCATGGATGGTTATGCTTATAACAATACAACATCTGTTGCACAGCTTCGTCACTATGCAGAAGACGGCGGAAAATCAAAAGAAGAAATAGAAAAGATCACCGAGCCGGAAGTAGCTGTTTCTTTCGAAGCGCATGGTGTGATCATTAAAGATTAATTTTTTTCATCACTTTTACCATGAGAAAAATTCTCGCTTTAGCAGTTGTATTTCTCATCGGATTTATTTCCTGTAAGGAGGAAAGTAAAAAAACTGCTGCGGATTCTGCTGCAGTTTGCAAAACCAGTCTGAATCCGAATGGCGATAGCGAGCTTGCTTTGCTGATGCGTGAACTGGCTGCTTTCACCGATTCCGTTAAACAGGATTTACTGAATAACCGTGAGCCCCGTCCGCGCCCGGAAAACATCAACACGATTCTCTCAGCGAAAAAAACAGACGAAAATATTGATAAATCCATCTACGATCCTTTAGCGCGTTCATACATTACCGGCGTAGATTATTTCTATTCTTCCAAACCGGAAGACCGGAAGGAGAATTACAATTCCATGGTCAATAATTGCATCGCCTGTCACCAGAATTTTTGCGGCGGACCAATCAAGCGTATTCAGAAGTTGCTTGTAAAATAGTTTCAGGTCTGTTGTTTATTGTTTGTTTTAGTTAGTGATATTATCATCACATCGTCAATCCACAACTCAGAACCCGAAATCCTGAACTGAAACCTGTGCGTCTTTCTGTTACATTTTTTATCCGGTTGTTTTTGCTGTTGCTGATCTTATTCGGACTGGAAGTGCTTTCTGTTTTTCTTTCTGCTCACAACGATGAAAAACAATTCGTGCAACTTGCTGCTGAAAAAAAGCCGGTTGAAAAAATTGCAGATTCCATCGAGATCAGGGTTGGAACCTTTCTTGGCAATTCATCACGGAATTATTACGGCGACAGCATGGGGAATGACCTCCAGCTGATTTGGAAATCATTTTTAGGGAAAGGTAAAACCATTGTCAGCGCATCGAAAGGAGTAGAGGAGTGGTTCGGCGCCGGTTGGACAGGCCAGCCATTAGTGGTGAAAGAAAACGGAAAAACTTTTCTCATCCAGGGCGCTTTTGATCATCACCTGAAAAAAATTGATGCTGCCACCGGGGAAGTGATCTGGAACTATGAGTATGATGATATTTTAAAAGGCACGGGAACGATTTGGGTCAACGATTCTGCGCGCGATCCGCTGAACAGAATTGTAATCCTGCAGGGAAGCAGAAAAGGAATTCAGAATTCCATTGGCAGCGCTGATTGTTCGAGCTATCGCGCGGTTTCTTTTTTTACAGGAAAGGAGCTTTGGAGATATAATGTAAAACAAACCGACAGCTACAGCCGTGATGTTGACGGTTCTGCTTTGATCTTATCCGACACTGCTTACCTTGGATTGGAAAACGGAAAATTCATTTCATTTGATCCCGGGAAAAACACCATTTCAGAAGATAAAGTCAACCGTCCGGTTATTTACAGTGAAGATCCTTTATACAATGCCGCCGATCATGCACATCACGGTGGGAATTTAGTAACAGAAAGTTCGCCTGCAATAATCGGAGATCATATTTACATTACGTCTGGTTCCGGGCATGTATATGGTTATAACGTGCAAAAGAAATTGATTGATTGGGATTTCTTCATTGGCTCAGATATGGACGGAACACCTGTCGTTACTTCCGATTCTTGTTTGCTGGTGGAAGTAGAAAAGCAATATATCACCGGTAAAGGCGGAATTTTTAAATTGAATCCGCGTAAAAAAGAAAGTGATTGTGTGGAATGGTATTTTCCTACCGGCGATACTCATTTCTCTTCCTGGGATGGCGGCGTTATCGGAAGCGTTTCTGTCAATGATGCTTACAATAACGGCACTGATCCGCATTTTGCTGCATTTACCGGCATCGATGGCGTACTCAATGTAGTTGAGTATGATAAGATCAAACCCGATACATTGGTAGAAGGTCCGGATGGCAAAACAAAATATCACGTTCCTGTTTTGCATTTTCATTATCCAATCGGACCTTCTATTTCAACGCCTGTTTTTTCAAAGCATAAACTGATCGCGGCAGGATACAACGGAATAAATTTATTTTCATTCGACAGAGAAGGAAATTTTACTTTACAAAAAACAGTTGCCGGAAATTTTGAAGCAAGCCCGGTTACAGATAATGGCCGTGTGTACATTGCTTCGCGCGATGGATTTCTTTATTGTTTCGGCGATACTTCAAAACAAATCCCTGCTGCAGACAAAACGGTTATTGCGAAGGAAAATCCTGTTGTTAAAAAAGAAGCTTCGCCTGTAGTGATAAAAAAAGAAATTCCGAAACCTGTTATCAAAAAGCAACCGGAACATGTTGTTATGGCGAATAAGATTTTTGAATCCTGGCAGCTTGCTGCAATTACAAGAAGTTCAATTGAACATCCAAAACAAATTACAGATGTTGTAGTTGTTGAGCAGCCAACGCCAAAAGAAAAGATTCAGCCGCCTGTTATTTCAACGAACACTTCACCCGGAAGCTATCACCTGATCGCTGGCGTTTTCCGCTCGAAAGAAAATGCAACTAATTTTGAAAAGCTTTGGAAAAAACGCGGAATGGCAGCAGAGATCATTGTGTTCCCGAATGGAATGTATTATGTGTCGATTGGTGATGGTAATTCCGAGAATGATCTTGTGCCGCTCAGATCGTCTGTGAAAGCAAAATATGATGCGGATAGCTGGATCTTTACCAGGGAGGAATAGTCAGTAATCAGTTTTAATTTGTCTGTTTTCTGGAATCAAAGTCAGTTGCCAGGAGCCAGTTGTCAGTTTAGCTATTTTCGCTTTATGAATTGTACTTTTCAGCTTATCATCATTCGGGGAACACCCGGCTCGGGAAAAAGTTCGCTTGGGCGGCGCTTGAAAAAAGTATTTCCAAATGGCGTTTTGATTGAATTGGATAATGTGCGGGGAATGATGAATGATGTGGATTGGAACAGCGACGAGCAGCATTTCATTGCACTCGAAGTTGCTGCATCGGCTGTGAATACCTTTATCAGTTCAAAACGTATTCCGGTAATTGTTGTGGATATGTTCCTGCCCGGCATGCTGGAATTTTTCCTTGAAAAGGTTTCAAAAACAGATTACAAAATCATTACCCTGCTGACCAATTCGGAAAGCCTGGCAAAAAGACTTACGGTAAGAAAAGAAGGCTTTAAGGATATTGAAAAAGGAATTGCGCTGAATAAATTAATCCTTGATCATCCCGCAAACGATGAAACAAAAATTGATACTTCTGAAATCGAAAAAAATGAAGTAGCCGAAAAATGCCTGTCTGCACTAAGAAATTAATTGCCGCAATTCATTTGCGAAATCTTTTGAATCCGTGAACAAAAAACGTCAGCAACTACAACAGCTTATACTGCTTCAGCTTATTGTAAAGCGTCTTCCTGTCAATATCAAGCATCTTTGCAGCTTTTGATTTATTGTAATTGACATGTTTGAGCACTTCTACAATTTTTTCATATTCCGCATTGATCGCAACGGATTTTAAATCATTTTTTGATTCAGCAAGTCGGTTGGCTGCCGGTGCTGTTCCATTGGTGTCAGAATTGAACGTAAATTTCTCGTAAAATGAAATTTCATGCGGGAGAGAATTTAACATTACTTCTTCTCCATCGGTAAGCAGCGTTACACGTTTAATAATATTGTTCAGCTCGCGCAGATTTCCCGGCCAGCTGTAATTATTAAAAACATTCAGCACTTCTTCTGAAAACCCTTTGATATTTTTATTCAGCTCCACATTTGCTTTTGCAAGAAAATGGTTGGCGAATAAAATAATATCGCTTCTTCGCTCGCGCAGCGGGGCAAGGAAAATATCAAATTCATTGAAGCGGTGATAAAGATCTTCACGGAATTTGCCTTTTGCTGCTGCTTCACTCAGACTTTCATTAGAAGCAACAACAATGCGCACATCAATATCCATTTCTTTGGTTGAACCGAGCCGCCTGCATTTACGTTCCTGCACCACGCGTAAAAGAGCAACCTGCAGATCGTAGGGAAGGTTAGCGATCTCGTCAAAGAAAATTGTTCCGCCGTTAGCAGCTTCAAACTGCCCGATCTTTTGAGTGAGCGCACCTGTAAAAGCGCCTTTTTCATGACCGAATAATTCGCTTCCTCCAAGCTCGCGCGATAAAGCACCACAGTCAATAGCAACGAAAGGTTTGTTTTTTCTCGGGCTGTGCAAGTGAATGGCTTGTGCAATAGATTCTTTTCCTGTGCCGCTTTCACCGTAAATGATCACACTGTAATTGGTTGGCCCTACAAGCCTGATCTGTCTTTCAACTTCCTTCGATTGTGGACTTTTACCAACGATATAATCTTTATCGGTAAGCGCGTATCTTTTAGCCATTGCGGCCGCACTGCCATTTTGTTTTTTTCCATCCGGCTCATTTACATCTTCGTCGCCCAGCTCTTCTTTTTTCGCAAGTGCTTTGCTCAACAAACGAAGAATTTCATCGGGAATAAATGGCTTGGTGATATAATCAAATGCACCATGCTTCATTACATCTACAGCGATTTTTACATCGGAGTAGCCTGTGATGATAATAACCTGTGTAGATGGGGATTTTTCTTTTACTTTTTTCAGAATTACTTTGCCATCTGTATTTTCCAAGCGAAAATCAGAAAGCACAAGGTCGAACTTTTCCTGTTCAATTAAAGCAAATGCCGTAGAAGATGTAAAAGCAGTTTTTACCTGATAACCGTTTTTGGAAAGAAATTTATCCAAAAGATTACAGATGACCATGTCGTCATCAATTACTAATACTTTATTCATATCAACAATTTTGTGAGGAATGGTAATACCCATTCAGTAAAAAATCGGCCGCCGCCCGGATATGAAAGAGTGTACATGAATTATTGAAAGGCAAATGTACAAAAAAAGAATCAGACCATTTTTAAAACAGCCTCTAAGAAATTTTACATGTTCATTTCTTAACAATGAGTTCTTGCTTTTCTGTATCCATATTTGATTCAACTGCAATTTCTTTTTTTTCAATCCAAACAGCATACTTGTTTGGATTAATATGTCTTCCCTTAAGCTTAATATAGATTTGCGTAAATTCTGCGCCGAGGTATAATATAACTGAAGAATAGTAAACCCAAAGCAGGATCATAATTACTGATCCGGCAGATCCATAAGCAGTTACCGTTGCATTTTTTGCCAGGAAAAATCCGATGGCTGATTTACCGATCATAAATAATCCGGCAGTGACGCCGGAAGTCAGCAGTACATCTTTCCATGCAATTTTAGCATCAGGCAATACCTTGAAAATAGCACCGAATAAAAGCAGCAGCACAAAAAAGATCACCAGCTGATTGATCACCCAAAAAATTGCAATAGGAATATGAGGAAAATGTGCCTGGACGTTTTCAAATAATCCTGTTACAAGGGCATTGAGCACAAGTGAAACCATAAGAATAAACCCGAGCGAGATCAGAACCGAAAAAGAAAGAAGCCGGTTAATAAGCACTTTTATTATTCCTGCTTTAGGTTTTGTTTTTAATCCCCAGATGGTATTGATCGAATCCTGTATCTCTCCGAATATTCCTGTGACAGAAAATAAGACAGTAATTACAGCAAGGAGCTTTGCCCATAAATTCTGGTAATCAAATTTTGCATGGATGAGTATGCCTTCCAGCTGAATTGTATTGCTCAGGCCAAGAAGGCTGGTTACATTTTTAAGAAACTTCCCGGATACTTCGGCAGGATCGTAAAAAGCGCCCGAAACCCAAATAATAATAATGAGCAATCCAGGCAAAGCAAAGATGGTAACGTAAGCAAGTGATGAAGCCATCTTTAAAACTTTGTCTTTTCCGAAGTCGGAGAAGGTCTGTTTTAAAAGCTCCACGATAAAATACTTCTTCTTTTCTTTTTTAATTTGGGACATAAATAATTTAGGTCAGCAGATGCAAAAACAATTCCCATTATCCTTTGGCATGATTTTGCACCTTATGAAATGGAAAAATAACATAATTATAAAAGGAAAATACAAATAGCTCCACAATGTCAAAAGATGAAGCAGCAACACCGTCGTCGGCAAAGCCACGTAAAAAACGCCGTAAACTGAGGATATTTGTCACCACTTTGGGGATTTTAATTGTCATACGCCTTTGTCTGCCGTATATAATTCTTCATTTTCTAAATCAAAAGCTCGCCACATTAGATGGATATTATGGCCATGTAGATGATATTGATCTTGCTATTTATCGTGGCGCTTATGTTATCAATGATATTTATCTGAATAAAGTTGACAAGGAGAAAAAAGATACAACAGAATTTTTCAAAACTCCGGTGATTGATATTTCTGTTCAATGGCATGCACTTTTTGAAGGAAAAATTGTGGGTGAAATAGAATTTGAAAAACCCGTCATTCAATATTCCATGGATAAGACGATCGGGAAGGGGGCTGAAAAAGACAGCACCGATCTTCTGCAGCTGGTGAGAGACCTTTTACCCATAAAGATCAATCGCTTTGCTGTGAATAATGGTCAGATCCATTATGTCGATAAGACGAAACAGCCCCTTGTTGATGTTCCTCTTACCGAAGTAAATATCGAAGCATTAAACCTCACGAATGAATCAGATTCGACTGTTTTGCTGCCAGCGACAATTACCATGAAATCAAAATTGTATGATGGGAATTTTTCGCTCAATGTAAAGTTGGATCCGCTCAATAAGATTCCTACTTTCGATATGAATGCAACGTTGACCAAAACAAACCTTACGTACCTGAATCCGTTTTTTAGTGCGTATGCAAATTTTGACCTCAAGGCAGGCGGCATGAGCCTATACACGGAATTCGCTGCAAAGGATAATAAATTTGCCGGCTATGTAAAACCACTTATCACCGACCTTGATATAGTGCAATTTGAAAAAGAAGAGGGAAATATTCTACAGATTGGCTGGGAAGCGCTCATCGGTTCTGTAGCAGAAATTTTCCAGAATCAGTCGAAAGATCAGCTGGCAACTAAATTGCCGGTAGAAGGAACCTTTACAAAACCTAATATCGGTGTGTTTGAAGCAATTTGGGCCGTTATCGGTAATGCTTTTATTTCCGCTTTAAAACCTTCCTTGGATAATTCAATTTCCATTTCGCATATTAGCACTAAGCCTGAGGAAAAGAAAGGGTTTATAGACAAGCTGTTTAATAACGATAAAGACAAAGACAAAAAAGAGACGAGGAAAGAGCGCAGAAAAAACAGAGGAAAAGGCAAATGAAATTTTTAAAAAGATTGCTGATCGTACTTTTGGTGC
Source organism: Bacteroidia bacterium (assembly GCA_039918435.1). Lineage (GTDB taxonomy): Bacteria > Bacteroidota > Bacteroidia > Palsa-965 > Palsa-965. The sequence goes on from JBDSHN010000030.1 coordinate 20,513, forward strand.
TTTCAGTATTAGGGGTTATTGGTTACCTGGCGAGGAAGCAGCTTTTAAAACAAGTGCTTCCTGAAGTAGAGAACGTGGAAATTGTTAACATCACAGTTATCAACGACAGCGCCTATGTGAATGTGTCGGTGATGCTGCGTAATAAAGGCTGGACTTCCTATCAATTTAATTATGCTGATATAACATTGTCAAATGATTCGCTTGTATTAGTACATTATGTAAATGACAGTGTGCAGAAACTTGAAACGAACCAAGTGCGCATATTTCCGATTTCTTTCGTTGTTCCGATTAAAGATGTTATACGAAGAATCCGAAACCTGCAGGATCGTGATTCTACATTTATCAGTGTAAAAGGATTTGCAAGCTTTACAACCATGTTTGGGGTAACGACGAAAGAATTTTCGAGAAGAATTGCTGTTGAAGTGCCTACGCCTCCTGATATAAAACTGGGTGAACTTATTTATTTGGGAGAGGATAAAATAAAGGATCAGAGGTATTATAATTTCCGCATGAAACTTCAGATCATAAATCTGAATAGCAAAGAATTCTGGTTTAAGGATGTGAACTATAATATGAATGCTGGTAAACAAATTAAATCTGTAGGTAAGATTCCAGGCGACATCAGGATACTGCCATTGGATACTGCATACCTTGATATTCCGTTCCGAGTGACGATTGATAATGAGATGAAATTATTTTTTAAAATACTTTTTAATGATGATGTAGTAACGTACAAGCTTTCTATAAATGGAACAGTGGCTGCAGTAGCCGGCCTGAAACAGGATATTCCTGCAACATTTCAGACATCCGGACAAGTAGAGTTATATGATCCGGACCGAAAGAAAGTCAATTTCACAGTGAAGAAAAACAGGAAAAAGGATAAAGGAAAGAGTAAAAACGATAAAAAATAATAATCATGGAAGCTATGGAGGGTGGTAAAAGAATGATCGGGGAGGAGAAAGTACGCACACTTATACATGATGTCAGAAATCCCTTATCATCGATTTACCTGACGATTGACAGTCTCAGGCATGCCGAAGAAGATGGAGAAGACCCTGAGTTTTATTTACAGTTACTAGAAAAGGCGGCGAAGAATATTGAAGAGATATTGAATCAATTCAGCAATGAGGAAAAGGGAGAGTAAAGAAATAGGGGCAGGGAAAAGGCGGCAGGAGAAATTGAAGAACTTACAGCTAAAAGAAACATTCCGCATTACAAGCAGGGAAAGCTCATTTATTTTGCGCGGGAAGAACCTGACCGCTCGAAGTATGCAGACAGAAAAGAACCCTTTAATGTGATGAAAGGAGCATCTTAGCTAATCAGCGGAGGTATTTTTGCCAAAAAAGTAAATTTAGGGTGGCATAGGGATCGTAGATAGTCTCGGAGGGAGCTTAGATTGTC
>JBDSHN010000031.1:0-14110 GCA_039918435.1 Bacteroidia bacterium
TTTCTTGTTTTTTCACTTCTCGCCATTCTTCCGGCGCAGAGTAATGCAGTAGCAGGAATAATTTTCGCCATTTACCCGATCTCTTTATTCGCTTCCAATTATTTCCTGGTAGCAAGAAGGTTATGGCTCGCAGAAACTATCTTCCTGCTCCTGCTGGCAAGTATCGCCGTGTCTTACATCATCGGCGCTGGGAAAATTTAGTGTCCGCGGCGGCGGCGGGTGACTGGGTGATTGAAAAAAGAAAAAATTAAAGACATAGGTAATTGTTTAATCAAATCACCCGGTCATTAAATCCCGCCCAATGAAAATTCCCCGGAGCCGGTAATGGTAAATCAGAACCGTTATCTTTGTATGAACAATAAAACACATCTAAAATGAAATTCGGCGTCGTTATATTTCCAGGCTCTAATTGCGATCAGGACATGATTTATGTGCTTGATACGATTATGGGACAGGAAGTAGTTGAGCTTTGGCATAAGGACACCGATCTTAAAGGTGTAGATGCAGTTGTTTTGCCCGGTGGATTTTCTTATGGCGATTACCTGCGCTCAGGAGCGATTGCACGTTTTTCCCCGATCATGACCAAAGTGATTGAATTTGCAGAAAAAGGCGGGTATGTGTTTGGCGTTTGTAACGGATTCCAGATTCTTTGCGAAGCTGGTTTATTGCCAGGCGCATTATTGCATAATGATGAAAGAAAATTTATCTGCAAAAATGTTTTTATCAAAGCGCAGACAAAAGATACATTGATCACTCAGGCAGTTCCGCAGGACAAAGCATTGAAAATTCCTATCGCGCATGGTGAGGGAAAATATTTTGCTGATGAAAAGACCTTAAAAGAAATGAACGCGAACGGACAAATACTTTTCCGTTACTGTGATGAAAAAGGAACTATTTCCGTAGCAGCAAATCCGAATGGTGCGACAGAAAATATTGCAGGAGTTTGTAATCCAGGAAAAAATGTATTCGGAATGATGCCGCATCCTGAACGGGCTGCAGATCCGGAATTGGGAAATACAGATGGTAAATTTCTTTTCGAATCCTTATTGAGTTTGGTGAACGCATAATACCGCTTAATAACTGAAACCGCCACCCCTCTCCGGATGGCGGTTTTTTTTTGCCTTTTTTCTGATATAAATTTTGATTCTTCGGAAGATATCCTCATCTTATCATTGGCAAACAAATGGGAACATTTCCCGAAACAGAATTTATTCTCCTGACATGAAAAAAAACCTACTCGCTACTGCGTTTTTAGTTGCTGTATTTTTATCAGCATTCGCTCAATCACCGGAAATCGGAACACCGGAATGGAATGAATTACATAATTCCGCACTGCGAAGCGGACCAGAACCAACACCGCAGAATGGAAATAATTCTTTAAGTGTAATTTATAATAACACGGCCTGCGGATTAAATTATGCAATGGTTTCGCATCGTCTCGGCCAACGTTTCTATCCGTTGGGAATTCCGCAGCCAACAAATTACCAGGTTAATTTGCCTCCGTGCGCGGTAGTGCAACAGGCTTTTCTTTATACTGAAGCATTAGGAGTCGCCTCTGCAATTAACGCAACTATAGTTGATCCTTCAAGCGTTTCTGCTAATTATTCCATGACACTTATCGGAAACTCTGTGGATGTTTGCTGGGGAATGAACGGAACGCATGTCTGGCGTTCGGATGTTACGGCTTCCATCACAGGATCCGGAACTTATGTGCTCAGCGGATTTCCAACGTCAACAATTTCCAATAATCTTGCTACCGTAGATGTGGAAGGTGCAACACTCATTGTAATTTATTCTGACCCGACTGCTTCATTCACCGGAAGTCTGAAAATGGATGACGGATGTTTCACCATTACAGGCGGTTTGCTCAATCATACGATGTCAGGAATTAATGCGTGTGCCAATTCTATTTCTGCGACTGCGTTTATGCTTGTCGGTGATATGCAGATGCCAGGCTACCAGATCAACATGAATAACGCACCGGTTGTTCAGCCGCAATGGGACTGGTGGAATGAAATTTCACTTACAACTTCCGTTGCAAGCGGACAACAAACCTGCCTTTACAGCCTTACGGATTGGGCCGATTGTTTTACGCTCGCAGTTGCCGGGTTGTATTATCAGACAGCCTGTTCCACCTGTACACCTTCTTCAACTGCTATTACTCTTGCAACTTCTGCGACACCTGATTTCTGTAATGCAAACGGAACTGCTTCAGTTACTGCAACAGGCGGAAGCGGAATTTATACTTATCTGTGGAGCAGCGGGCAAACAACGGCAGCTGTTTCAGGAATGGCCGGCGGTACATATACTGTTTGGGTGAGCGATGGATCGACCTGCATTTCAACACAAATAATTATTCCGTATACAGGAATGGTTATTACCCCTTCTTCAACTCCGGTTACCTGTGTTTCGCAGGGAACCGCTTCTGTAAGTGTTAGCGGCGGACAAGGCCCTTACACTTATTCCTGGAATACAACTCCTGTCCAGACTACACCAACGATCACCAACCTTTCATCAAACTATTATGATGTAACGGTTACTGACGCTGGTGGATGCTCAATGCTGGTAACTGTTCTTGTGAGCATGACACAAACACTTGCACTTACTACATCATCCATTCCTGATACATGTGGAAATAATACAGGAAGTGCACATGTAAACGCCTATTATGGTGTTCTTCCTTATTCCTATCTCTGGTCACCGGGAAACCAAGCCACCAGCACAATTTCTTCTCAGCCTGCGGGAACTTATTCTGTAACTGTTACCGACAGTGTTGGCTGCACCGTTACAGTTCCGGTAACAATCAATTCAATATCGAATGCGCCTTCTGTAAGTTGTGGCTCATCAGCAGTAGTTTCCTGCGGCGACAGTTTACAGCTGAATGCAGCATCCAGTTCCGCCGGAACGTATTCCTGGTCGCCTTCAACAGCATTGGATAATTCAGGAATTGCGAACCCGCTTTGTTCGCCTGCTGTAAGCATTACCTATACAGTGACGCTTACAACAGCATGCGGCATCGCTACAGATACCTTCCAGGTGATAGTTGACACGCTGAATAATTATAACCAGGAGCTTTGTTTTATAACCGTTGATACTTCCATCAATAAAACAGTTCTTATTTGGGAAAGATGGAATTCTCCCCAGAGCGGATTTTATAATATCTATCGCGAAGCAACACCTGGCAATTATACTTTGCTCGCCACGCAGCCTGTTTCTCAATTCTCAACGTTTACAGATATGACTTCTAACGCATCGGTAAATTCCGATCGTTACCTGCTTACAACTGTAAATCCATGTGGCGTTGAATCAGACACGAGTATGCATCACCGTACCATGCTGCTGACCGTTTTACCGAATGGACCAGGCTGGGATCTTAGCTGGACGTATTATGAAGGATTGCCGATTGCGCTTTACAATATTTATCGCGGCACATCAAACAGCACTATGATTTTAATAGGCCAGGTGAACGGAAGTATTACCAATTATTCAGATCCGGCACCACCTGCGGGAGCGATGTATTATATGATCGAGGCGGTTCATCCATTAGGCGGATGCACTCCATCTATGCGCCAGGCGAATTCCCAGATGCAGGCTTTTGCAGGCGCATTATCGAATGTATTTATTGCGGATCAGACGGCAGTCAACGAAAATGATTTGCTGGCGAACTCACTGATCATTGTTCCGAACCCCGGCAATGGAAATTTCCAGCTCAGCATGTCGCTTGATCATGCGCAGGAGATCGGAGTAATGATCTATGATAACCTTGGCCGCGTGGTGTTTGCACAAAATCAAAATGCAAATTCAGGAATGTTCACCAGTACACTGAACCTGTCCACGCTCAGCAGCGGAGTTTATTCTGTGCAGGTGAAAACTGCAACCGGGTTTGCTGCGAAACGTTTGGTGATAGAATAAAAATTCAGAAAGTCAATTTGTAAAAAAGAGTGTCCATCGGGTTAAGCGTATAATCCGGTGGAAGCTCTTTTTTTTCAATTTCAGTAAAGCCATTCTTCAGATAGAATTTCTGAGCGGCTATGAATTGATGCATTGTTCCCAGGTAAATTCGTTTAAAGGATTGTTCATTTGCCCAATTGAAAGCTGTTTCCAGCAATGATTTTGCAGTAGGAAAATCTTTTCCTCGGTAAGAGGGATCTGCCATCATTCGCTTTACAACTGCATTTCCATTTTCATACAATACAAGACCGATAGTGCCGATGACTTTTTCGCCATGGAATGCTACCCAGTATTTCTGCCCGGGCAAATGGTAAACTTCAGGAAGCACTGTTGAATGTCGGGAAGTGATCTGTTCTGAAAATTCCTGCTGGATGCGCACCATCATTTCATCAATGCGCGGCTGAAATACGGGCTGGTAAATTTCAATTCGAATAGTTTCCATGAATCAAAAATTACTTTTCATAAAAATGCATTTCTTTCAGGTAACTCCACACCGCATCCGTAAAATAATAACGAACATCCTTTTTATTTTTTATTGCTTCGCGCAAAAAGGAAGAAGAAATTTCCATTAGCGGTGCTTCTGTGAATTTTACAGAAAGATGATTTACCAATTGACCTGGTTCGTAACCGGGACGTGGGTAAACGTAAATTTTATGATGCTCAAGAATGTATTCGTAGTTTTTCCATTTCTGAAACGAGCCAAGATTGTCCGCGCCCATGATGAGTGCAAATTCATGCTCCGGATGTTTTTCAGTAATATGAGCGAGCGTATTCACCGTATAGGAAGGTTGCGGAAGTTTGAATTCAATAGTACTCGCTTTCATTTTGGTATGTTCACCAATTGCGAGCCGCACCATTTGCAGCCGGTGATTATCGTTCAGCAGCGTTTTTTTTTCTTTCAGCGGATTGTGTGGAGAAATAACAAACCAGATGCGTTCGAGCTCAGTAAACTCCAACATATAATTTGCCAGCACAAGATGACCAATGTGAATAGGATTGAATGAACCGAAGAAAAGACCTATTTTCAAAGGGGGTACGAATTACGAAATTGTACGAATAGTTACTAATTGAGTTGAGTACGAATGTTGGCGAATAGTTGCTAATAGAACTGGCTGCGAATTATCACATTGTGACTACTATGTGGCGATGTACGAATAAAAGAAAATCAATTATTTATTCAGATGTGCGGCTCATGCCATTTTCGACGTTCAGAAAATCGTTCACCTTTTTATAGGCATCGTTTACCGCACGTTCGAGTTCATTATTTACAACGACCGCATCAAAACGTGATTCGTATGAAAGTTCGCTGGATGCTTTTGCCAAACGTATCCTGATTTTTTCTTCCGGTTCAGTGGCGCGGGAGCGTAAACGTTCTTCCAAAGCTTCCATCGAAGGCGGACGTACAAATATCGCAAGTGCTTCTGATCCGAATTTCTTTTTGAGGTTGAGTCCGCCTTTCACATCCACATCAAATATCACATGATGGCCTTTACGCCAGATCCTGTCAACCTCAGAAAGAAGTGTCCCGTACATTTGTCCGGGATACACTTCTTCCCATTCCACAAACTCATCTTCATTTACCCGCTTACGAAATTCATCCGGAGAAAAAAAATAATAATCCACGCCATGGTTTTCATCCCCTCTCGGTGCGCGACTCGTAGCAGAAACAGAAAATTCGAGTGTTGGAATCTGTGCCAGCAACCGGTGAACAATCGTAGTTTTTCCAGCCCCGCTGGGAGCTGAAAAAATTATGAGTTTACCTGTTGATGTCATAAAAGATTCAAAATTCAATATTATCGATTCGCAAATTTAATAATTCTTATAATACATTAAGTAACTGCTCTTTGATCTTCTCCAGTTCATCTTTCATCTGCACAACAATCATTTGAATGCCCGCGTCATTTGCTTTGGAACCAATCGTATTTATTTCGCGACCAATTTCTTGGGCAATAAATCCGAGCTTTCTTCCGGCACCGGGCTCTTTCATTGTGCCGGTGAAATAATCAAGATGCGTTTGCAGTCGCAGTTTTTCTTCTGTGATGTCAAGCTTCTCTAAATAATAAATCAGTTCCTGTTCGAAACGATTATTATCAACCTGGTCTGTTGCTGCTGATTCCGCCAGATGTTTTTGCAAACGTTCACGCACAGCAATTGCACGTTGCGGATCGAGTGTTGCGACTTCAACTAATTTTTTTGAAATTATTCCAATACGTTGCGAAAGTTCATTGGCTAAAACTCCTCCTTCATCTTCCCTGAATTTTCCAAAAGCAGCAAGCGCAGCAATAAATGCACTGTAAACTTCTTTCCATTCATTCTCATCGAGGTCCTGCTTATCCTGCTTCAGCACATCCGGCATGCGCATGATCAGGGAAAGAAAATCTTTGCGCTCTTCTCCCAATGATACCGCGATCTTTTTTAATTCCGCATGATAAGCAGTCACAAGCGAAGTGTTGATTGTTGCAAGTCCGGCTTCCGAAGTTCCTTCCACAAAAATGGAAACATCGATCTTGCCGCGCTCTGCAGTTTTTGAAAGTTCAGATCGCACTTCCGATTCCTTTTCACGGTAAACAGAAGGCATGCGAATATTCAGGTCAAGCTGACGTGAATTTAATGAACGGATTTCCACCGTTACTTTTTTCTGCTGCAGCTCACAAACAGCTTTGCCAAACCCGGTCATTGATTTCATAAACGCAAAGATACTATTCTAATGTGCTGATCCGCCGCGACGGAGCTAATGCGGTAATGTGCTAATGAAATTCATTAACCCATTGACAAATTCGATCATTAAAAAATTATTGTGTTGCTGCAGGTTTCTTGTTTTGGCTGGCAAGCATCACGCCGGCGAAGATCAGAACTGCGGAAATAATTTTCTGCCACGTAAGCACATCTTTTCCCCAGAACAATGCAATCGCCGCTGCCATTACCGGTTGTGTATAAATGTAAGCGCTCACAACAGACGGACTCAATGTTTTCAGCGCGAATACATTCATGAGGTAAGCAATAAACGTAACGCCGATCACTACAAATAAAATATCAAAAATAACCCTGCCTTCGAATATATTCCCTTTGATGTTCATCATATCTGGCAAACCTAAAGGCACAAGAATGATAATGCTGAAGAGGAATACCCATTTCAGAATTGTAACTGTGTTATATTTTTTCATCAGCGGTTTTACAAGCACAAGAAATGTTCCCCAGGAAAGCGCATTGATAAAAATGAAAAGATCGCCGAGCGGAGAATCTGTTTTTTTATCTGAAACCGTGTTCGTAAGAATAAGCAAAGCCGCCCCGCAAAGTCCGAGCACAATTCCTGAAAAGCGTTGCCAGGTAATTTTTTCTTTGAGAATAATATTACCAAGCACCAGTACGAGAAGGGGAGAAGTGATCATAATAATTGCCCCGCTGATCGGTGAAGTAAGGCTCATTCCCCTGATGAAAAACGATTGATTGATCACCACGCCGCAAAGTGAAAGCAACCCCAGCTTAACGAAATCTTTGCGTTCAACTTTTTCTTTAATGAAAATTCCCGCGAGCCAAAGCAGAGGAGTCGCGCCCAAAACACGCAGAGCCACAAAACCAGCCGGTGCAATATAGAAAGGAGTAACTTCTTTGATGATGGTAAATCCCGCCGCATAGATCACCATCGAAATAAAAAGAGAAATATGCGCGGCGAATGTTTTGTTCACGGGTGCAAAGATAATTAGGAAAAGGGAATTGAAGAAAAAGGGAATTGGGGTAAAAAGGGTAGGCTAACCTTGTAAAAATTCAGGGCGATACTGTTTTGGAGCTATTCCCGTTTTCCGCGCTACACGGTAGCTTGCTGCAACCGGGGCTAAAAAAGAATTATCTGCAAATACCGCTATATGCCGCAATTGCCTCTTTTTCCCTCACCCGATTTCCTTCTTCATCAGTTCCACATTCGCTTTTGAATTTCCGATATAAATTTTATTTTCCGAGATAACGACAGGTCGTTTCAGAAAAGTATATTCTTCTAAAATATAGTTACGGTAATCTTTCTCTGTGAGCTTCATTTCATTCAATCCCAACGCGCGGTATTTTAAAGCAACACGGCTGAATAGTGCCTCATAACTTCCGGCAAGCGCTTTCATTTCATCAATTTGTGCAGGCGTTATTTTTTCTGTTTTAATATCCTGCAATTGAAAACCTTTCTTTTCAAGATTGGTTTCTTTCAGAATGCGTGCGCAGGTGGAGCAGGAAGAGAGGTAGTAGACTTTTTTCATGGCGTGAGATCCGACGCGGCGGACGAATGAATACGAAAGTACGAATGTTGTGGCTTTTCTGCCAGTTATAAAGTCAGAACAGAGCGAATCAATTTCTTTATACATTTAATTCTGTATGAAGAAGGTGCGTTATTATGCTTTATCGGTTTTATTTTTGATTTCTTTTTTCTTCATGTGAAAAGAAAGAAACTATTACCGTTGCGGAGTTGACGAGCCTTTCATTGATAATTACCAATGAATAAGAAGAACATTTTTTGATTTTTCTATAAGCTAGACCAAACTTAAAACAAAAAACTAATTCGTCACCGTCCACGTAACAATATTCCAGGACTGCGTGTCATTCTTGCAACCACCAACCTGGCAGGCAGAAGGAGAATCATCATAAGAGCGGGTGGAGTTGGCCGGACAGGAAATCCGCCACACCATTTCGGAAGTTTCATACGTTACTCCACCAAAAGGGCTTGTTGATTTGCAGTTAAATGCAATTTTGATATTTACATCAATTGAATACGCATTGGTATTTACCACTTTAAATATTACACCATCGTATTCAGCAGCAGATAATGTAACGCCATTTTGTGTTCCAACAGGTTTGTAAGTATATAGACTTGCAACAGTCTTATTGTTTTCAACTGCTACGAGTTCGCCTCTTTTTGCCCCTGTCCAATGTGCGCCGTCATCTGATGTAAAACCCAGCACACCCTTATTCAAATAATAAACGGCCGTTTCAGTAATTGCAATCCTGGCATAATCTCCTTCAACTTCTTTTAAATTAATTCTTCTCCAGGTTTTTCCGCTGTCTGACGATGCGCTGATGTCAGAAGTTTTGCCCGCTATAATATATGCACCATTTACAGAAATGAGATTGGCACCGGGAACAGCACTTATCTCTTTCCATTTTTTTGTTTCTAACGAATAGGAATTAATTCCTGCTATGCCGCCCACAAGAATTTTTGAACCACAAGCCGCGATAGAATAGATGTAGGTATACGCTAATCCCTTGTTGATTTTTTTCCAGGTCATGCCATCATCTGCGGAACAATAGGGCTCATAGGCGGTGCTGGTTCCGCCAGTTGCAAAAATATTTCCTTTTAAAATAGCCAGATCGCTTAAATATCCTTCCTTGAGTGGGTTTCCGGCTTTCCAGGTTGAAGCATTATCGGTAGAAATAAATATCCCCGCACCTATCAAAACAACCGCAACTTTATTTCCTTCAGCAGCCAGGCTATATACAGACGGATATTTTTTAGGATCAGCTGGTGTGGCCGGAATTCCTGTATTTGCTGCAGTCCAGTTTTTTCCGTAGTCCTTTGAAATAAAAACACCCTGGTCCATTGTTCCGGCATACATGATGTTATTCGAAATCACCAAATGGAAAGTGTTGATTTCACCCATCCCGTTATTCAGCGGTGTCCATGTCCGGCAGCTATCAGTTAATTGATAAATACCTGTTGTAGTGGCTATAAATACATCATTTTTATTCGTAATAATAGAATGAATATATTGTGCTTTCAATCCTGTAAACGAAACAAGAGTAAGAAAAGTAAAACAGAATTTTTTAATTGCGTTTTTCATAATAGTTGAATTGGCGAAAAAATGGTTACTGAACCCAAAGAACAGTAAATATTCCGGCAAAAAATATAACACACATGCATTATTTTAACTACTCAACGAAGGAAATCGCCACTTGATTTACCAATTGGAACTGAGTTACAAGGTGTTTTTTTGAACACGCAGATTGGTAACTATTCGTATAAATTTGTCTGCTGCGGCGGATTCGTACGCTATCTTTGCGGTTCAATAATTCAACTACTATGTTCGATCACAGCAAATACGGTTTTGGCACAAACGCCATTCACGCAGGACAAGAACCAGATCCGACTACGGGTGCGATCATGACTCCGATTTACCAGACTTCTACTTACGTGCAGGAATCGCCGGGCACAAATAAAGGCTATGGTTATGCGCGCGGGAAAAATCCGACACGCTCTGCACTCGAAGGTTGTCTTGCTGCATTGGAAGGTGCAGAATTCGGAATATGTTTCAGCTCAGGAATGGGTTCGATGGATGCAGTGCTGAAATTATTGCGCCCCGGTGATGAAGTAATTACAGGCGATGATCTGTATGGCGGATCTTATCGTATGTTCACAAAAGTGTTTGCGAATTATGGAATCAAATTTCATTTCATAAACATGACGGATGCTTCTAACATTAAGAAGTATGTGAATGCAAACACAAAATTGCTTTGGGTGGAAACGCCTACGAACCCAACCATGCAGATTATTGATCTCGCTGCGTGTGCTGCCATTGCTAAAGAAAATAAAATAATTTTTGCTGTCGATAATACATTTGCTTCACCGTATTTGCAAAACCCGCTTGCATTGGGAGCAGATATTGTGATGCATTCGGTTACAAAATATCTCGGCGGGCACAGCGATGTTGTAATGGGCGCTTTATTGCTGAATGACAAAACACTTTACGACCAGCTTTATTTTATTCTCAATAGCTGCGGTGCAAATCCGGGTCCGATGGATTCTTTCCTTGTGCTGCGCGGATTAAAAACATTGCATATCCGTATGGAGCGTCATTGCTTTAATGGAAAAAAGGTGGCGGAATTTTTAAAGCATCATCCGAAGATTGAAAAAGTTTACTGGCCCGGATTTACAGATCACCCGAATCATGAGATTGCGAAAAAACAAATGCGTGATTTTGGTGGAATGATTTCCATCGTATTAAAAAATGCTGATCTGAAAGAAACATTCCGCATCGCTTCTTCTTTCAGGGTTTTTTCATTGGCAGAATCGCTTGGCGGAGTTGAATCGTTGATCAATCATCCTGCTACGATGACCCATGCTTCTATTCCGAAAGAGGAACGCGATAGAGTAGGAGTGGTGGATAATCTGCTGCGCCTTAGCGTTGGAATTGAAGATGTGGAAGACCTGCTTGCTGATTTGAAACAGGCTTTGAGTTAATGAGTAAATTAATAATGTTCAGATCTATTATTGTCTTGCAGGAATTTTTATCGAATCTCAAAACACACAGAATTATTAATTGTTCTCCATGAACTATTTCTTCATCACCGGCACATCCCGCGGAATCGGAAAAGCAATCGCAGAACAATTACTCGCGGATGAAAATAATTTCGTCTTCGGCATTGCCCGTACAAATACCATTTCGCATGAACGTTTTTCCTTTCATGCCCTGGATCTTTCAGACAACGCAGCGGTTTCCGGTTGGGAATTTCCTGTTTTGAAAGATGCAGGAAAAATTTGCCTAGTAAATAATGCCGGTATAATCGGTTCAGTAAAACATGCAGGTAAGATGCAGGCTGATGAAATTGCAAGTGCATTTCACGTCAATCTTATCGCGCCTGCTATACTGACAAATACTTTTTTGAAAAATTATGAAAATTTTACCGGGAAGCAAGTGATCATTAATGTAAGCTCGGGTGCCGGCAAAAATCCTATTGATGGTTGGAGCGTTTATTGTGCTACAAAGGCCGGTCTCGATATGTATACAAAAACAATCGTTGAAGAACTGAAAATAGACGGTAAGAGGCACATCTATGTTTTTGCAGTAGCACCAGGAATTGTGGATACATCCATGCAGGATCAGATCAGGTCCGGTAGCAGTGAAAATTTCAGCAGGATTGATCAGTTCATAGCATACAAAAACACAGATCAGCTGGCTGCTCCCGGCTTGGTTGCAGGTAAATTTTTAGCTATCTTAGAGCTCCCTGAAAAATTCAAGGATGTTCTTTTTTCGGTAAAAGACATCCAGTCCTGAAATCACTATCAATACCTAAGTACACCACCATGAAACAGAAACTCAAACTGCTGGCTGCGCTCGCTTTTTTTGCCGGCTCAATTCAACTTGTTGCTCAAAATGAAGTTCCTGTAGGACCTGATGGACTTCTACACTGTGGTACCGATGTACAAATGAAAAAAGTATTTGCTGAACATCCGGAACTTAAAGCTCAATACGATGCACGCCATACTGAACTTATAGCTGAAAATGCAATGAGTTCAAGCCGCAATAGTAATGAAGCTTTACAGACCGGAGGACCACCGTCTTATATTATTCCTGTGGTTTTTCATATTATTCATGATTATGGTTATGAAAATATTTCTGATGCACAGGTGCTTGATGCGGTAAGGATTTTGAATCGCGACTACAGAAAAAATAATGCGGACACTTCTTTTATTGTCCCTGCATTTATTCCAATCGCAAATGATACGAAGATTGAATTCCGTCTTGCTAATCTTGATCCGTCAGGAAATTGCACAAACGGAATTGATCGCCTTGCTTCACCTGAAACGTATATTGGTGATGACGGATCAAAATTGAATTACTGGCCCCGTAATAAATACCTGAACATTTGGGTAGTAAAAAATATTTCAAGCGGTGCAGCAGGTTATGCTTATTTACCCGGTGGCGCTTCATCAGCAGCCATAGATGGAATTATCATACTCTCTACTTATGTTGGAAGCATTGGAACAGGAAATACAACCACCAGCCGCGCACTTACGCATGAGGTTGGACACTTCCTCGGTCTTGAGCACGTTTGGGGATTTACAAATTCTCCGGGAGTGCAGTGTGGTAATGATGGCATAACTGACACGCCTGATACAAAAGGATGGACGACCTGTAATCTTGTTTCCAATCATGTATGCAATGCCAATATCGAAGAAAACGTCCAGAATTATATGGAGTATTCTTACTGCACTCGTATGTTTACCACAGGTCAGAGAAACTGGATGCAGTCTGCATTGAATAGTCCTATTGGTCAGCGCAATCAATTAACGACCAATGCCAATCTTACAGCAACCGGAGTGAATAATAATCCGCAGGTTACCTGTGCACCTGTTTCAGATTTTACTCCTAATGATAAGGTATTTGTCTGTGCAGGTTCCAGCATTACATTCACCAGTGTTTCCTATAACGGACATCCGACATCATGGAACTGGAGCTTCCCGGGCGGAACACCAAACACTTCAACAGATTCTGTTCCTGCAATCGTTTATAATACTCCTGGAACTTATAATGTAACACTTATCACATCGAATGCAACAGGTGCGAATACAATTACACGCACATCGCATGTACAGGTAAGTTCAACTACGGCTACTTATAACGTAGGAAATTATTCTGAAGGAATTGAAAACGCAACTACCTTCGCTGCTAATTATACGATTATAAACCCACAGGGAAATGGCTGGGCGCGTGTAACAACTGCTGCTGCAACAGGAACTGCATCAGTGAAGCTGGTAAATACTTCTTTAATGGCGGGAACAACAGATGAATTTGTAAGCCCTTCATTTGATATGACCGGTTTCACCAACCCTGTATTTACGTTTAAAGTTGCACAACGTCAGCGTATCAGCAGTAATACTGACAAGCTGCGTGTGTACACTTCTACCAATTGCGGACAGAGCTGGGCGCAACGTTATACTAAAATCGGCGCAACGCTTGCAACAGGATCTACGAACAATTCAAATTCATGGGCGCCTGCAGCATCAGAATTCAGGACTGAAACTGTAACTCTTCCTTCTTCTGTTACAAACAGCACAAATGTCCGTTTCAAATTTGTGTTTGATGCTGGCGGCGGAAACAATATTTATATTGATGACATTAACATCACAAGCGTTACCGGTATTGACGCACCTGACGCAGGTATTCAGCAATTCGTAGTTTATCCGAATCCATTGCAGGATAATTCTCTTGTGATATTTTCATTGGATGATGCACAAAAAGTATCGTTGCAATTGTTTGATATGAGCGGTCGTCTTGTCCTTGATATGTACAATGGCGATCTAAGCGCAGGCGAGCATCAATTCCCTGTTCAGACCGCAGAAAAATTAAATAGCGGAATGTATTTCGTTCGACTTACAACTGCTGAAGGAAGAATGGTGACGCAG
>JBDSHN010000032.1:0-6293 GCA_039918435.1 Bacteroidia bacterium
AGTATTCGATCGAAGATTTTATTGAAGACCTGAAAAAGAAACGCCTCATTCGTGAAGAGAACGGAAAAGACGGAAAAGGTTCTGGCGGAACAGTCATCACAGCAAAAATGGAACGCGTGATCCGTCAGTCTGCACTGGAACAGATTTTCGGAAATCTTAAACGCGGCGGCACCGGAAATCACCGTACAAAATTCGCTGGCCGTGGTGATGAACATACCGGAGAATTTCGTCCGTATAATTTCGGTGATTCGCTGGAGCAGATTTCTATGACGGAAACTTTGCGCAATGCACAAGTGAATAACGGCATTGATTCTTTCCAGCTGCATGAACGCGATCTTGTGGTGGAAGATACTTTTTTCAAAGCGCAGATGAGCACCGTGCTGATGATTGACGTGAGCCATAGCATGATCCTGTATGGAGAAGACCGCATCACGCCTGCTAAAAAAGTAGCGATGGCGCTTTCCGAACTGATCAGCACACGTTATCCGAAAGATACGCTCGACATTATTGCTTTCGGAAATGAAGCATGGCCAATCTCGATCCAGGATCTTCCTTATTTGCAGGTTGGGCCATTTCATACAAATACCGTTGCGGGGTTAGAACTTGCAATGGATATTCTGCGCCGCAAGAAAAATTCGAACAAGCAGATTTTCATGATCACCGATGGAAAGCCGAGTTGTCTGAAAGAAGCGAATGGTGATTATTATTTCAACAGCAGCGGACTTGATCCGTACATCACGGATAAATGTTACGCGTCTGCACGGCTTGCACGCAGGCACAACATTCCGATCACAACTTTTATGATCGCGCAGGATCCTTACCTGCAGCGTTTCGTGGAAAAATTTACAGAAGCCAACCAGGGAAAAGCATTTTATACCGGGCTGAAAGGTTTAGGTCAGCTCATTTTTGAAGATTACCAGCAGAACCGCAAAAAAAATCTACGGGGATAAAAATTTAATTAAATTATGAAAAGCACAACACCAACAATAAAAACACTGGGCGAATTAAAAAAGTCCGGATACGTTTCCACAAGCATTAAAGATGAGTTGCGGAATAATCTTTTGAAATCGCTCAAGGCCGGCGATAATCCATTCAGCGGCATTCACGGTTATGAAAACACCGTTATTCCAGAACTCGAACGTGCTATTCTTTCACGTCATCACATCAACCTGCTTGGTTTACGCGGACAAGCAAAAACGCGTTTGGCAAGAATGATGGTGAATTTGCTGGATGAATGGATTCCTGTAGTGGAAGGTTCAGAAGTGCACGATGATCCGTTGCAGCCACTTTCCTGGTTTGCACGCAATCTAGTGGAGGAAAAAAAAGACGCAACTCCGATTTCATGGTTACATCGTTCTGAACGTTTTTATGAAAAACTTGCAACGCCGGATGTAACAGTAGCCGATCTTATCGGTGATGTTGATCCGATCAAAGCAGCGAATTTGAAATTACCATATTCTGATGAACGTGTGATTCATTTCGGAATGATACCGCGTGCGAACCGCTGCATCTTTATCATCAACGAACTTCCAGATTTACAAGCACGAATCCAGGTGGCGCTGTTCAATATTCTACAGGAAGGCGATATTCAGATCCGCGGATTTCAACTGCGTTTCCCTTTCGACATTCAATTTTTGTTTACAGCAAATCCGGAAGATTATACCAATCGCGGAAGCATCGTTACGCCGTTGAAAGATCGTATCGGTTCACAGATTCTCACGCATTACCCGGCGAATATTGAAATTGCGCGCAAGATCACCGAACAGGAAGCGCGCATCGATCAGGAACAAAAAGATTTTATCCAGGTTCCTTCGTTAGCGCTTGATCTCATAGAGCAGATTGGTTTTGAATCGCGCACGAGTGAATACATTGATAGCAAGAGCGGCATCAGTGCACGTATGAGTATTTCTGCTTATGAAAATTTAGTCAGCACTGCAGAGCTTCGCATGATCAGTAATAAGCTGAATAAAACAAGTGTGCGTTTGAGTGATTTTAATGGAATTGTTCCCGCCCTCACAGGAAAGATGGAAATGGCTTATGAAGGTGAGCAGGAAGGTGCACGTGCTGTTGCAGAAATTTTAGTCGGCGCCGCGGTGAAAACAATTTTTGAATCGTACTTCCCGAAAATCACTAAATTAGAAAAGCCGGGCACACGTGGTACATACCAGGATGTAATCGATTGGTTTATTGAACAGGAAGAAGATTTTGAATTAAGCGATCAATTGGACGATGCCGCTTACCAAAAGAAACTGGATGATATAACGCCGCTTGCCCAATTGCTGAAACGATATCATCCCGATACACCAAAGGAAGAGAATTGGTTTTTGAAAGAATTGGTATTGTGGGGATTGGTGGAGAGCAAAAAGCTGAGCAGGGTGAAAATGGTGGATGGAAATAGTTTTAGTGATGAGTATAGTGATTATTTGAAGGGGATGAAATAAAATTAATTCAAGATTCAAGATTGGTAATTTGAGATTATATAAAAAAAGACCGGTGAAGTGCCGGTCTTTTTTATTGTATAAATATCAATTCTTATTTCTTCAAATATTTAAATTCAAGAGGAACACCGATGCGTAGCAAAACAGAAAAAGTTTTTTTTACTTCAAACTCTTTTGTTTCAGTCATATTAAAGGGATCAGTTGTTCTTAAAATAGCAGCTACAAAAAACAATGTTTTTTCTTTCGTACTGACAGGGAAATTAATCCCAGCATTAAATCTCATATAATTTTTAGCCTTTGAATTATAATAAAAATCAGGGCCAAAAAGAAAGCCAACACGATTGTATTCGTTTAAAGGATAAAATCCAACTTCATAATTAATAACACTCCGATTTTGCAGAACGTAAGTATCAAAATAACCGGTAGTTTTTCTCTCAAAATCATTTTTCTTCGAAGGGTTAGAATAAATATAATTTTCGGCAATCGTAAATTCAACCAGGTCTTCTACATTATTTACTATCCCATAGGAAAGGCGCATGGAATGACTCCATAAATTTTTTGACTTGTAATTGTACACAAGCCAATTAGCCTGGAAAAAGAATTCACCACCACTATACTTTTCTTTCCTGATCATGTTAGCAATTGGCTTTAAAGTATCGATAAGATAATACATTGCTCCTTCCACCTTAACTCCGCCAGTGAATGAGATAAAATTATTACGAATGCGTAACAATGAATCTTTTGTTGTATTTAATGACTGGAAATCATAGACTTTTTCAGCTGCTACATTTGAATCAGGCTTAAAACTAATCCAGTTTTTAAATGTGTAAGAATTTGAAAATGTACCGGAGAATTTCGGTTCTATCTTATTCTCTGAAAAGATTCCAGCCGTATTATTTTCATTTGAACCTGTGATGCTGATACTTCCAATATTCTTTGATTCTTTTGTACCATACACCAATCCATTCAGCTTAATTTCCTCCTTAGTAATATCTAGAAGCAAGCTATTCGACAGTCCGTTTTCTGTAATTGATCCCAGGAAAAGTTGAGGGGAATACTTTTGCGAATAAAATGAATGCGCTGCAGAATCAAGCTCAGTGTTCTGCAAAATTTTATCCTGCGCTTTCAGGGCAATGGAGCCAACTATCATTAGTGATCCGATAATAATTTTTTTGTTCATGTTTGTAGGGATAAAATAGGTGAATAAATCGTTTATGATTTCAATGAAGTATATAAGAGCTTGTGCAATTATATCCGTTACTATATTCTAAGGTTGTATCCTTTTGTTCAGGAATACTAGTACAATACAAAAATCTATTACTTCGATAGCAATCGCAAGAGTAATACTACCCGAAACGATATAAGTAATTACGCAACTTTGAAATGCGTAGAAATACGCAATTGAACTGATAAATACGCAATTCTTATTTACGATTGTTGGATCAAATTGTTCACGACATACATTTATATCGATCAATAGAAAACAATTAACAAAAACATAAAACCCAACAAAATGAGCTTAGAATCTACAAATGAAGCATTCAATGGAATTTTAACGGAAGAATGCGATAACATAGAGTCGAATATTTTTATTGCAGGAAAACATTCGATATCTCAACCTGATTACGAAGAAATGATAAGTGATTTCTTTGGGAATATAACGACACCTTGTCATGTAAGAACGGCTTCGTCACTTGATGTGACTGGCTCATGCGTTACCAATTACATCGGATTTGTTTTCGGGCATTTTAAACCAGATAACGGCGATATATTGGTAGCTGTTGTTAACGGCCCCATCCCGACTACAGAACTTTATCCGGTCATTGGTAAATATTCAATTCATCTTTTCCGTGCTTTAAAATATTTATACCCTGGCTCTGAATTTCATTTTTCAAAAGCCCGTACCATCTTTATGAAAAGAATTGTTGTTACCCTTACTGTAAAAGTTGTAATCGGCACAACAGTAAAATATTACGGCGATCTCACCAATATGTATCCTTAATCAGCACAGCAAATTTCAATCTGCCATAAGAATTCTATATTTGATCAGAACTAAACATAACCGCTATGAACGAAAATGACAAACTAACTATTCCTTCTTGCAATAACCCAGATACAAATGAAGAGATCGCTCAAGCGCATAGTATTGAAACTGACGAATATAATATTCTGGTATCCAGTTTTTTTGGGGTATTAATTCCTGATCCGAAAGAACTCCCAATGGATAGTCCTTATATTGACTATACAAAGGATTGTACGATATATGGAATAAAAATCGTCATTGATCCAACGAATCATGATAACAATGATGATATAACTATATCAATGTGCTTATTTACTGATCTACAGAAACCGCATACTGACCATTTTATCATGCATTCCATTCATCTTTTTAAGGGATTAAGAGACGCATTAGGAGTAGTTACCCTCCATCTCCACAAAGCATACCGTGTTGAGGATGGACATAATATTCCTACGGTAGCATTAAAAGGAATTAATAACAAGGGTGTTGAAGTATATTGGGGAGATCTTTCTAGCATGATTCCTTTAATTGGATCCGAATAATAAAACAATGGCCTTTCTCTATTTTTTGTCAATTGTATCGCCATTGTTTGTAATTCTATTTGGAATCCGTCATCGTTTTACCCTGCTGTGGTTATATGCTGCAGCAGGGTTAATTACTGAGATACTGAGCTTCATAGTCACTGAAAAACATTTATTGGGAAACGCTTTTCTCCTCATTGAATTTCTTCTTATCTCGTTCTATTTCAGAAAGCAAATCTTTAAAAACAATTCCTTATTTTCAATTATAACAGTATGCGTTTCATTGTATTTTATCCTTAGCACCCTAAACAAACCAATCGATCATTTAAATCTGGAAGACGCAAGTGTATTTTGCCTCATTTACATTCTATATGGTCTTATGTTCTTTTATTCTTTCTTAAAAAAAGATCTTTCGGAAAACTCCCAGGTTCTTCTTGCAGAACTGGGTGTTAATATTGCACTGTTTGTTTATGCATCAGGCACATTAATGATCTTTTTATTTTCGCCAGTGGCACTGAAAACTGAAAATAAACTATTCATACAAATCTGGTATACAGTTTTTCTCAGTTTAAATATCTTCCGCTATACCCTTATCGCTTTCGCTCTTTATAAAAAACCAAAATACATTGCTGAGTAATATTATTATTATCGCTATTGCAATAATGCTGATGATGGCTATCTCGGTGGTGTTGTTCGTGATCCTTTACCAGAGAAGAGGCATCCGCCACCAGCTGGAAGTAAAAACAATGAACGAGCAAAAACAATTCGCACTTTTAGAAGCCTCACTCCAAAGCGAAGAAGAAGAACGCCGCCGCATTGCCAGTGAATTACATGATGATGTGGGCGCGTCCCTCTCCTCCATCCGCTTATTCCTGCACAAAGCGGATGAACAGTCGGGCAATTCACCTGCCATTCAACAATCGATAGACCTGATTGATGATACGATAAAAAAAGTGCGTGATATTTCGCATAAGCTGCAGCCCGCAACGTTGCAAATGCTTGGACTTTACAGCTCATTGTATGCGTTGGCGGAAATATACAATCGCTCGAATGGAATTAAAGTAGAAGTGCAGGCCGTAAATACATTACCGCGACTTACGCCGAATACGGAATTACATATTTACAGAATCGTGCAGGAGCTGATCAATAATGTCATCAAACATTCTGGCGGAGAAAAGATCAGCATTCATGTTTTGCAATCGGGTGAAAAAATTCAATTATCATTGGTGCATGATGGTAACGGTATTGCTAAAGAAGAATATTCGGCGTTGCTCACAAAAAAAGGCGCTATCGGTTTAAAGAATATTGAAA
>JBDSHN010000033.1:0-10376 GCA_039918435.1 Bacteroidia bacterium
TATCACCACCGCGCCCACGGTATTTCACCGTAGAAGAATCGACAAGAATGATGTTGGTATTGATGATGTGATACGGTTTTGGATGAAGTTGATCACACATATCTTCCATCATGGCATTGTCTGCTTCTTTTGCAGGTTGCCATACATTATCACGCACGGCTTTTTTATCCGGCAAAAATGCTTCCGTCAAACGATCGCGCCAGATACGGTGCGGTCCAACTTGATTCAGATTTACAAAAGTTCCGAAAACAAGTGTGATAATTACGCAACCGATAAACATAGGAATACTATCACTGATCGCTGATATAGCAATGAGGTAAGCTAAATACATCAGCCCGAAGATCAATGCAAATGCGCCGATATAAATAAGCAGATTGGTCATCATTCCGCTGCTGCTGTCATTCTTCTGCGCTTTCGAATATTGCCATGCACCTACGATTGTTCCCAATAAAGTGGATGTTCCTGCAGTAGCAATCTGTTTACTGATATCATTGGTCAGCGAGCCGACATACGGAAGCAATCCCAGGATCAGAACAGGTAAAATAAACATCCAGACCCATCCGTGCACTTTTTGCCCTGCAATAAATGCGAGATAACTTTTTTTGGAGCGCCCTGCACCGAATGTGCGGAGTGAATAAAGAAGATTGGAGATTAAAAGCAGCAGAAAAAGTCCGATGCAAACCGGGAACGGATAACCGCGAAAAGAAACCTTCGCAAAATTCGTTTCAAAAAAGTGATCAAAGCAAACCAAGTCAAAAACATGACACCAGGAAAAAATCACCATTAACGACGTTAAAACCGCAACATACACAAACAGCGAAATAAAGATGCTGCGGAAAACAACAGCGATAAAAGAAATAGCACCCAGCTTGGGAACCGGCAATAAATAACTGCTGTGCTGCCGGATAAAATCCAGCAACGCATTCGGTTTTTCACTGTCAACATTTACTGGCCGTGCGGAAGCGCCTTTTGTACCGAGGGGAAAATTATCGGGTGATGTACCTGCATTTTCTCCTCCTTGTTTAAGCGCCCATGTCAATGCTGATCCGAGATAACCGCCGCCGGAAACGGTAGACATGTAATCCATTTTTTTTAGCTTATCTTCTGCAACAAGCGCCTGCATTACACCAAGTCCGAAAGAAGCCGAACGGATTCCACCACCTGAAATTGCCAGTCCGGAAATAGCGTCATCTAATTTTAAATATGCTTTTTCTTCATCGATTACTTTCTGATAATCTTCTGCTTCAATAACCGTCTGGTGACCAGGTTTGTTGTCTGATTTCATAGGGGAGTGCTGTTAATAATAGGGGATAGATAATTTGCCGGATCAGAAAAAGAAATAAATGTTTAACAAACATGAAATAAAAACGAGTAATAAGCAAGAAAAGATTAATAAATTAAAAAATACTATCCTGAAATCTTTTGCCCTGGAATAGTAGTTGTTTCATAACCCGTGATGAGGGACACGGTAATGAATTGCAGCTATCAGGAAATGTTTTTTCCGGCATATTTTCTTCTCAAAACTAAAAACAAAATAAAAGCTATTAATGAACTGGCGCCAGCGAATATGGCGTATAAAAGTGTATCCCCCGATTTTAAAAGGTCAAATAAAAATCTTGGCTTCGCCGAAATATCTGCTGCATCATATTGACCCAACTCCGTGTAATTAAATTTGCCGTTGGACTTTTCATAGCTGAGGTATCCATGCCCGCCGCATTCATGAAGGTAAAGGTCATCTTCTCCGTCATTATTCATATCATAACGTATGAGGTAGGGAGGATCACACAACAAGTCGGTACTTCCGCAAAGATTTGAATCGGCAACTGCGCCGTTCTCATTCAAAAGCAGGAAGCAGGTAGTTTCCCCATTAACGATTTTTTTTATAGAGCAATTAAATCCATCACCGGAAAACGTTGTAGGTTCAAGGCGCGTGAAATGTAAATAAAGAAGAGAAATTGTGATTACCGCAGTAATTACTGCAGCGATCAAAAAGATTTTTTTTATCATTTGACCTTACCTGTTTTAATTGCTGTCATAAGCGGTTCAACTATAGAATCGAGTTTTTCATCCGTTGGTGCATTTTTTTCATTGTTAGAATGCTCAACTGCAAAATCGTCCACAATGTCCTTTATTCCGGAAACACCTGTCCAGATTTGACCCACATCACTTTTGTTATTAAATACAACTGATGCATAGAACAGGCTTCCCATTTTCACACCACGATCCCGGATATGTTTCTTCAATTGTGCCTCAGTTGATTTACCGGTAATTTTAAGAAACATTTTCAAGAAGGATACATTTTCTTCCGCAAGAGAAGTTTTATTAGATAAAAAGAAAGCCTTGAGAATTTCGGATATTTTTTGATCCTTGCTGCCACCCGGATTTTTCTTCTCCGGGAAATCATTCCAAAACTGGTTAAGAACGTACCCCTGTATATCCCCAAGCATTTGATCCGTTGAAAAGTATTTACTTGTGAGTGAAGAAAGGTTTGATGAATTGCCGATTTTTTTTTGACCTAAAAATGTTCCGTATGCTTGCCCGATGTCACCTGCCCATGTTGCATTTTCACTTACCGAACCGCCAACCTTATCTTTCAAAATTTCATATTTAGCCCTCGACTTATCTTCGTCTCCTCCGCGTTTTGCAATGAAATTTTTCGGGAAGGAAGCTGGTGAGCCACTTAATGTACTGTCAATCCCTGCCATTACGTGGCCGATATCTGTTGTGCCGTTGTTTGTTTTAAGTTTCTTAGTTCCCGTTTTAGGTGCAAGATCTTTCATGTCATATTTGTCTGCAATCGGGTTTGGTGAGCTCTCAATATCAACAAGTGAAGTGCCGGATTTTATTCCCTGGCTCGACACAAGCACATCCCAATTTTCATCTGAATACCAAAGTTGCCTGATCTCACTTGCAATTTCTATCGCGGATGAAGAAGAATATTGTCTTTCAACATCTTCAACAAAAAGAATGAAATCTTCAATACTCTCTATTTTGATCTTTGATTTGGCATTTTTCTTAAACGTAATTTCATATTTCGACAAATCAACGTCATACTTCCCTTTAGCATCAATTATTTTTTTTGAGTCCTGTATCCTCGAACTTTCAAATGAAGTGAAACTGTGCTTTTTTGCCTTCAGTTTTTTGGCTGATGCAATAACCAATATAGCATCATCAAATGTCACCGTTGATTTAGAAATAATAGTATTGTCAAATTCTACCAGTGGCTGCGCTTTTTTGCTGACGTATTTTTTTACAACGTAACCATATACTTCTGTTCCTGCCTTTGTCTCATTTTTCCAATTATCATGTGGTGCTTTTGTCTTTACATAATAAAATTTTTCTGTTGCAGATATGGCAACAATTTCATGTCCTTCCGGAAGATCATATTGAGTATGCTCATGCGTTTCATCAAACACAGGTTCATCCCTGAGCGGCGTGTTCCAGATACCTGTAGTAATGTAGGCTACAAAAGGAAAATCCTCAGCCACTTTTTGCCGCTGCACACTTCCTTCCTGCGGTTGATTGGATTGCTGCACCGTATGTGTTAATTCATGCGCAAGAAGATTCTTTCCTTCTGAAGTTTGAAGATCAAATTTCCCTTCGCTGAAATAAATATCTTTTCCGGAGGTGAAAGCTTTTGCATTTACGCTATTACTCATTTCATTGGCTTCGCTTCCCGTGTGTATTTTCACATCTTTGAAATCAGCGCCCATCTTGCTCCCCATTTCAAGCTGCTCTTTCTCAGGAAGTGATTGCCCCATGCCATTGCAGCTTCTTAACTTGGACTGAAATTCAGGTGAGGTTTCAATTTCTCTCTGACCCTTGGGTTGTATCGCTCCCCCTGTACCGTGAATTTGTGTGGATTGTCCATCTGCCACTTTTCGCGCCACTTCATCCGCTTCAGTTTCATCTGCATCTCCAGGATGACTTACTTGCTGTGATTTCTGCTGAATGTTGAGGAGCTGGTTATGCACTTCATCCCAATCGTCCTGGTGATGTTGTGTAGCATTGATCCTATCGCTATTCTGACGTTCCATTTTTTCATCGATTTGGCAACTAATTTAAGCCGGAATAAAATAAATTCCATGGACAATTTTGGAAGAAAGTTACACCGAAAATATTGAAAGTTATTTAGTATGTGCCTGGTTGTTAGTACTATGTCCCTTCCAAAAAGCCCGAAAAGTGACAGTATGAGATTCCCAGATTTTAAATTTATTTTTCTTTTTACAGGAAACACCGTCATTTTCTTGCGTTGTTCATGTAGCAAATGTTTTTCTACCATTAATTTCTCGATATTTGATTTACACTTTTTAAATCTCCCTTTTACTACTCCCCGGATGATAAACATCACTGACACCAATGTTACTGTCATGGTCAGGAACATGGACGAAGCGATTAATTTTTATCAGCAGATCGGATTGACGCTTAAACAACGTTGGGATGACCATTATGCTATGATGATTACTACTGGCATTACCATTGGGCTTCATCCGGTCCATGATGGAAAAACTTCTTCCGGATCTGTGTCAGTCGGGTTTATGATCCGGGATGTGAGCGAAGCGAAAGCATTGCTTGAACAAAATAAAATTACTTTTAAAGCACAAGAGGACGGAAAATCAGGAAGCTACCTGCATTTTACCGACCCGGATGGGACGCTGCTTTATTTTGTACAACCGAAATGGTAATTAACTCCTGAATTCTCTTCAATGGCACTTTCACTGGTTTTTGTTCATGGCTGGAGCGTCACAAATCTCGATACGTATGGCGAACTTCCGCTTCGTTTAAAAGCGGAAGCTGCATTGAGCGGTATTGAAATTTCTATCAAAGAGATGGATGTTCAACGCAAAGAACAACTGGAAGAGCAGTGCGGCGGTTTGTTTGCACATGAAAGTTATTTTATTCGTGACCGTTTTTCGATGCTGACCTTTCACGGGCACGATCAGGAAGGTTTTTCGCTGACCGGTTTTGATCTCATTTTCACCGATATCATAAATGGTTGCGCGCCGGTTTATAGCAGCGAAGGAAAATTAATCCGCGGCGAAATCAAAGGTTCTGAAATGCTGAACAGGGCATTGGTTCCTAACAGCACAACGTTAATTGATATTTGCCTGCAGCGCGTGGTGGATAAACAAGTTTTCCGTTCTTCACGTTTGGGAGATAATATGCCGGGACCAGATGAAGGTGAGTTCAGCGGGTTATCACCGGGAATGGATTTTATTGATTAAAAAATTTAAAACAAATAAAATGATCAAATCAGTTTTTTCAATGGCAGTTGTTGTTTGCCTCACCGGAAATCTTTTTGCGCAGGACACTGCTACAATTGTCAGGACGGTAAAAGTTGTGCAGTCGAGCGCAGCGGATAAAAAGTCGGCAGAAACAAAAGTGCAGACCATGATCGGAAATTGTGCGTATGCCGATTCATTGTACAGCGGAACTTTATTCTGGATTGGGCCGAAATTATGGGAAGATATTAAAGACCTGGAAGAATTCCGTGCCATGCATTTAAGCAATCTTGCTTTGCCGACTCCTGTTTACAATAAAAAGGGAAAAGAGACAGGCGATAAAGTAAATGTTTATGGCAAACTGATTCAGTCGCGCGAGAACTATATCCATTTCTGGGAATACGTTTGTGCTGCATACAATATCAAAGGCGGAAAAATAGTTCCGATGAATGACAAGGATAAATTTATTTATTACCAGTATTATTCGCAGCTCGAAGAACCATTGGTGGTGATTGAAACAAACAAAGGAAGATTACTTTTGAAATTCAAAGGCGGCAAGCTTATGTTTGCTGAATTAACAGAGAAAAAACCGCAACAGAATTAATAGTTAAATGTGCGTTCGGCCTTTGTAGAAATATTCACCCAGTCACCATCCGCCGCGGCGGACACCAAATCATTAAATCCTCTACACCATGTCTATTCTCACACCTCCGATCACCGACACTGCCAAACTGCTTATTGCAAGTTTAAAAAAAGCCGGCATCACCAATAAATTTCTCGTTGCAGGAATCTTAGGAACCATTTACAAAGAGACGAATTTCAAATTGCGTCCGGAAACAGGTTATGGCAATACCAATAATGCGCGTATCCGGATGATCTTCGGTAAACGTGTTGCCAATTTGACGGAAACCCAGCTGACTGCATTAAAAGCAGACGATGCAAAGTTTTTCGAAAAAATTTATGGCGGCCGTTACGGAAATAACATGCCGGGTGATGGTTATAAATATCGCGGACGAGGTTTTAATGGTTTGACATTTAAAGGAAGCTATATTGAATTCGGAAATAAGATAAGGCAGGATCTTTTAAATAATCCTGATCTACTCAACCAGGTTCCTATTGCTGCCGATGCGCTGGTTGCTTATTACCGCGACATTCTCGCTATTGGTGTAAACAAAAAATACATTTCGCGTTTTGGTGTTCAGGATCTGACGCACATTACAGATATCACAACCGGAACTAAAATCGCGAACCAGGTAACTGTTGGCTGGGCTGCAACACCATTGCCGGAAGGACAGAAAAAAGCATTGTTGTATGCGCCGGATTTTTTGCCTTTGCTTGCGTAGATCTTTTTAGAAATTCATTTCTACAGGATAATTCATCGGAACTGGCTTTAACTCATTTTGAGTGCAACTAATGCAGGCAACCCATTGCTGATTAATACGTCTTCAATGAAAGCAATCCTATCAATGAAAAAAGCCATTCTCTTTTTACTTTGTTATCCCTTATTGTTGTTCGCACAAGAAATCCCTTCGTATACGAATGAGATCGGGGTAAATTTATTCTCTGTAAAGCGATTTGAACATTTTCACGGCGCCGATGATCGCATGATTTCCAAAGCCGATTTTAATCTTATTCCCGGTATTTATTACAAACGGCATTTCGGAAAAAATGCATTGCGGACTTCTTTTGATTATTCGCAGAAAGTGATTCATCGTGGAAGCATTGATGTCATGGATCCTTATTCAACGCAATACTTTTCGGCATCACGCAAAAACTTTGATCTTGCAATCGGGTATGAACGTGCTTTCGCAGCAGGAAAATTTCAGCCGTATGTGTTTTCCGATCTTATTGTCAATTATGAAAATTATACCGGGGAAAGAATGAACATCGGTTGTTTTGGCCCTTATGGAATAACTCAGTTTTCAGAAGAAAAATTTGAATACGGAATTTCACTTGGCGCAGGTTTGCGTTATAACATAACATCAAGAATTCATATTTCGCTCGAATTGGATGGACGGGGATTTGTTTCTGTATTCCAGGATTTGCACAGCAGTTATGATGGTGATAAATACGTTGATCATGGTTTACATTTCGATCCTGTGAATAAGATGGGTTTTTCGTATTCTTTTTAAACGGCTGTGAGGCTAGTGATGAAAAAGGGTTAATGGTTGGCAGGCATTGAAAGTTCTTAAAATTCTTGTTGAAATTGCTCATTGTTTTCCGCCGCGGCGGATCGTACCCAAACCCTAATTACTGCCAACCAATCATAAATCACCTCTTTTTCCGTTATATTTGGAGAAGGCAATATGTTGAAGCGAATTTTTTCTTTTTGTTTGTTGTTTAATGCTGGTTTTCTTTTTGCCCAGAATCTGGGGAAAGAGATTCCTTTCCGCATGAGCGCACGCCTCAACACCACCGTTCCGCATCCCATTTCCAACAAAGCCTTCCGCAAAAGTTTTACCGGCATTTACGACGTTTCCGCCAATGTGAATTTCCAGGTATTTCATGGTTTCCAGGTCGGCATTCAATATCATCACAACCTCTGGAAAACACCCGACAATAAAATTCCGGGATTGAATGTTTATGGACAATCACATGTGGGCGGCTTGCGCGTGGGCTATGATTTTGTACGTTCACAGACATCTACAGCCTACGTCGGGCTGAGCTTCGAGCAGGGAATAATAAAGTACAATGGTCTTGTGTTTAACGGCGTGCCCGAACATGCATCGGCCAGCACAACACATTATTACCGCGATATTCAAGCCGACGCCGGTATCTTTTTTTATACCGAAGGAAGTTTTGCAATTGGTTTAAATGTTTCTACCACATTTACGAATTACAAATTCGATCCGTATACCATTTACCTCAACACACAAAATCCAAAACCATATACCGCAAGTGATCTGGAAGGAAGCTGGGCGTATTTTACATTTGGATTTAATGTGGTGTATAGTTTCTGGAAGGGCAGTGCGGCGGGTGATTGAGGATTTAAGAATTCAAAATTCAAAATTTTTGATGCTGTTAAAATTCAGGATTCACTTTTTATTTCTTTTTCTTTCAGCTGGCATGCTACATGCACAGACGATTGCTTTTGTAAGCGATACATCAGAGGTAAAAACAAATGCCTTCGGTGATACTACCTATTGGTTTAAGAATGAGCCACACGAAGGAGTTATTCTTGTGTATTATGATAAAATACAAAAGCAACTTGCTTATACCAAAACGTATTATGACAAAAACAGGTATGATTTTACCAGCTGGTACAGAAACGGTCAGCTAAAAAAGCAGGAGTATAATGTTGATAGTTTGCCTTATTACAGAAAGATCTGGACTGAGTGGTTTCCCGATGGTAAGGTTAGGCTAATTGCATTAGAAACAAGGGACAGTAGTAATACGTGGAATTATTTTTCCAATGGTCAGCTTGCATATGTAAAACGATTGAAAAGAAATGCACCATGGAAGGAAACTGCTTTAACGGGTGAAGAAAGAGATTTCCAGGGTAATGCCACCTTGTTTAAAATAATTAATTATTTCGCTGATTCCACAGTAGCAACAGCTGTTTATCCCAGTGGTAAAGTTTGGTCTATCTCAGTTTCATTACAAGATAAATCAGCACCATTTGGTTCGAAAGAGCATTACCGCATTTCATTCTATGAAAATGGCCAACTTCAGCATACTCCTCTTTATCCGGAGAAAGGCAGGCAAGCGATAACATATTTCTATGAGTCAGGAAAAATCAAGGAAGTAGGAGAGTGGTTGAATGGCAACAACGGTAATTTCAAAGAGTTTTATGAAAGCGGAAAATTAAAAGCGGAAGGAGAATATAATGTTCGCGAAAAACATTTTACGTCAACTACTTCCGTTAATTATTGTCCTGTAAAATCGGGCCACTGGAAATATTATTTTGAGAATGGAAAATTACAAAGAGAAGAATTCTATGATGGCTTAAATCGTTCATTCAAGGATTACAATAAATCGGGGAAAGTTATATCAGAAGGTAAGGATCAAATCCAGGCTATTGGATGCGGATAAAAACTGGTAACTTGGCATATTTAATTTTTGATTTAATGCGGTTTATCATTTCTGGAAAGGTGCAGCGGCGGATGGAGGAATTGGATATTTAAAATTTTTGATACGATGGAGTTTTAACTTTCTTTTATTTCTTTTTTCCAAGGCAGAAGTGCTGACTGCCCAAATTGGTTATACTTACATTTAGAGATTGTTTTAGTATTGAGTTAGCTTATAAAAATAAAGGACTATTAAACTGCAAATAGTCAAAATACGGAGGAGAAAAATGACAAATATGGAGACCTTATCAGAAGCAATGAACCGGCTGCAAAAAGAAGGTTATAATTCAAATATTACTAAGGAAGAAATGCTGGATCTGAATCCCGGAGATTGGCAAATTGATCATACCTGTAGGTTCGAGGGTATGTCAAACCCGGATGATAACAGCATTTTATACGCCATTTCAAAAAAAGACGGCAGCCGCAAATTACTTATAGTTAATGCTTATGGAGTATACAATGATGAAGTGATCTATAAGTTTATGGAGCAGGTAAAACCTGTATAATTATCCGTTACAAAAAAGAGCATGTTAGAACAGGTAAAAAGTATTCTATTTGATCCCTCGATCGGAAAAATCGTTGTACTCATCCTCGGTACAATTATTATTTGGGTGATCGTAAAAGTAATTAAGCGGACGCTTTTCAATAAAATCAAGGACGGTGATAATCGTTATAAGGCAAAAAAAATAGGTTCGTTTGTCGGTTATGTCTTAACTGCAATTCTGATAACTGTTATTTATAGTAATAAACTCGGAGGTCTTACGGTTGCATTTGGTGTAGCAGGAGCCGGTATCGCTTTTGCTTTGCAGGAAGTTATCGCATCATTTGCAGGTTGGCTGGCCATTATGTTTGGTGGATTTTACAAAACGGGCGACAGGGTACAATTGGGTGGCATTAAAGGCGATGTAATGGACATTGGAGTGCTCCGTACAACAATCATGGAAACCGGGCAATGGGTAGATGGCGATTTGTACAATGGACGAATTGTTTTGATTGCCAATAGCTTTATTTTTAAAGAACCTGTATTTAATTATTCAGGCGATTTTCCGTTTTTATGGGATGAAATAAAAATTCCCATTTCTTATGG
>JBDSHN010000034.1:0-9986 GCA_039918435.1 Bacteroidia bacterium
TCCGCTTCCATACTGTTCAACAGCGTAATTCCATTCGCAAATACAGTTCCGTCAAAATGTGCGCTGCCACTTACGTCCAGCAAATATTGCGGCGTATTTGTACCTATACCCACATTTACAGAAGTAAGAAAAACATTATATCCATTTTTTTGCCACGGGCCAAAAGAAGAACCCGTGCGAAAAGTTCCTGCACCCGTCAGCACCTGGTTGGAATCATTTGAGTATAAAATTTTACGCAATTCTCCATTGCTGTTTGCTGTCAGGAAACTAGTTCCTGTACTACTGAGATAATTGATACGTAATTCGCCATTTTCTTTCAACCGCATCCATTCCGTATTATTTGAATAAAAAATAAGCGGTTGGTTATTTGTTGTGCCAAGGAAATCGCCTGTCGCGGCAGCATTACCATTCACCTTCCAATTGGCCGGAGTTTGAGAAAATCCCGCAACAGGAAGAAAAAGCAGTAAAAAATAATAAATGGCAAAGTATTTACTTTCCATAGAGTCACGAATTAATTGCCTCCAAACATAGCTCATAATTTACACACAAACAAATAATTGATACTTTATTAATATTTTTAATGCGAAAGATAAACCAGAAGGGTTATTCAAAGCGATTCCAATTTAGCAACAGGCAACAATAAGTTGCCCTCAACCAAATAATTCGACTGTATTCATTAAGTACTAAAAATTAGGATTTTGCTTACTTATGAAATTCTTCCCCAATTCACCGAACTCTTCTGCTCACGTTTCATATCCTGCAGCAAACCTGCATGAATTTCTTTTTCAAGCGCAGGATCATCTTCGAGAATGTCGGACGCGACGGTGCGTGCATGTTGAAGTATCGCAACGTCTTTTGTAATATCTGCGAGACGTAATCCGGGCAAACCACTTTGCTGCGTTCCTTCAATGTCGCCGGGGCCACGTAATTTTAAATCTACTTCCGCAATTTCAAAACCGTCATTCGTGCGCACCATCGTATCCATTCGCAGTTTTGAATCTTTCCCAAGCTTGGCAGAAGTCATCAGGATGCAAAACGATTGTTCCGCGCCTCTTCCCACGCGCCCGCGCAATTGATGCAGCTGCGATAATCCAAAACGTTCTGCACTTTCAATGATCATCACAGAAGCATTCGGAACATTCACGCCCACTTCAATAACTGTTGTGGCGACCATGATATGCGTTTCTCCTTTGACAAAACGCTGCATCTCGAAATTTTTATCAGCAGGTTTCATTTGTCCGTGTACAATACTCACACGAAAATGCGGCAATGGAAAAGCGCGGGAAATACTCTCGTAACCATCCATCAGATTTTTGTAATCCATTTTTTCACTTTCATCAATCAATGGATAGACAATATAAATCTGCCGACCTGCGAGAATTTGTTCTTTCATAAATCCAAAAACGCGCAATCGCTGCGAATCATAATAATGAACGGTTTTGATTTGCTTTCTTCCCGGTGGTAATTCATTTATGACCGATGAATCAAGATCGCCGTACAACGTCATTGCAAGTGTGCGCGGAATCGGCGTTGCAGTCATCACGAGCACGTGCGGCGGATTTGTGTTTTTCTTCCACAACTTTGAACGCTGCTCCACACCAAAGCGATGCTGCTCGTCAATTACAACCAATCCTAAGTTTTTAAACTGCACTTCATCTTCGATCAATGCATGCGTGCCGATAATAATATCCATTTCACCCGAACGCAATGATTCATGAAGAATTCTTCTGTCTTTTGTTTTTGTATTTCCGGTGAGCAAACCAATATGAACAGGCATATCCTGCAGCAATTCACGTAAGGTTTGAAAATGCTGCACAGCAAGAATTTCTGTCGGCGCCATTAAACACGACTGAAAATTATTGTCATTTGCAATCAGCATGCACATCAGCGCGACAACTGTTTTCCCGCTGCCGACATCGCCCTGCAACAGACGGTTCATCTGTTTCCCGCTTCCCATATCGCCGCGAATTTCTTTGATCACACGTTTTTGCGCATTGGTCAGAGGAAATGGAAGGTAGTCGTTGAAAAATGAATTGAATTTTTCACCGACCTTTTCGAAATTCCACCCCAGCACATTTTCCTGCCGCATTTTTTTCACGCGCAATAATCGTAATTGAATGTGAAGGAATTCTTCAAACTTCACACGCGCTTCTGCACGATGCAACAATTGTGTATCAGAAGGAAAATGAATTTGCTTTAATGCATCTTCACGCGGAAGTAATTTTAAATTATCAATCACATTCTGCGGCAGCGATTCCGGGATTTGTTTTTCCAGCATCATTGAAAGTGTTTTCTGCAGTTTCATGATGCCTTTTGAATCAAGTCCTTTCATCTTGGAACGCTCGGAAGAAGAATACATCGGCTGCAAAGCACTTGCGCGTTTTAAATTCTCTTCTGTAATTTCTTCCGTTTCAGGATGCGCGATATTTACTTTTCCATTGTAAACAGTCGGTTTTCCAAACACAACATATTCCGATTGCGGATTGAATTTTCCCTGCAGCCATTTTAATCCGGCGAACCAAACAAGCTCAACACTTCCTGCCGAATCAACCAATTGAGCCGTCATGCGTTTTACTTTCGACTTGCTGTCGGGAGAATTTAATTTCAGGATCTTCCCACGCAATTGTACATAAGGAAGATCGCCCGCTTGCACCATTTGCGAAATTTCATTCGTCTTATAAAAACGTGTGCGATCAACGTAGCGATAAGGATACCAGCGCAAAAGATCGCCGAATATGTGAATATCAAATTCAGTCTTCAACAACTTCGCGCGCTCCGGACCAACACCCTTCAGGTATTCAATAGGTGTGTCGAGGAAGCTTCCGGCCATAGGGCGAATTTACGAATTACCACATTGTGGCAACCATGTGACGATGTATGATGTACGATTTAAAATATATTGAGATCTTCAGGCGACATCTGTATACATCAATCTATTCCATAATTTCCTATTTCTTAGTTTCCTATTTTCTATATTTACAATGCATGAATCCTTTTTCCCGCTTTAAGAATTATATTATTGGCGATGCGGTCGCGAAGACAGATGATGTTTTTGAAAAAGCCCGACTCGATCTCACATTTAACATCACACTTTTTTTCCTCGGACTCGGGTTGATGTATTACGTCGATCTTGTCGTGCATCATTATACTTGGTTTGTTTATACCACCACCATTGCTGTTATCAGTCTGCCGATGGTGCTGGTCATTCTTAAAAAAACGGGCAATGTAAAATACGCGGGCTATCTTTTTATTGCGGAGCAAACTGTTGTGGGTTTCGTACACATGGTGCTGGAGAATTTTGAATTTGACCGGGAAGGAGCGTTATGGACGATGGTAGTTATTCTTTTTGCTTTCCTCGTGCTCGGTACGCGCATGGGCTGGATCGTTACCATTTATAGCGGCGCCCTGATTTTTTTCGGACTTGCAAATGAGGTCACAAATTATGAACTGTTCGATTTTGAAACACCGGCTGACCAGCTTCCCGAAAGTCAGCCGATACTTGTTTTTCTTCCGTTAGCAATTTGTGTTTATACTATTTACCGCGCTGTAGTAACACGCAATATTGCAGAGCAGGAAATTCATAAACAAAAAAAGCTCGTCGAAGCTTCTCACCGCTTGCTGGAATCAAAAAACGAAGATATTCTTTCCAGCATTCAATATGCAAAACGTATCCAGGAAGCAGTGCTCCCGCCCGACGATCGTGTACAACGCGAAATTCCGCTTTCGTTTATTTTTTTCCGTCCGAAAGATATTGTAAGTGGAGATTTTTTCTGGTTTCATTCGCAGGATAACAGCCGTTACATTCTTGCTGTTGCAGATTGTACCGGTCATGGCGTTCCCGGCGCATTCATGACAGTGATCGGGAGCAACCTGCTCAACCAGATCGTGCTTGAGAATCATATTATTCAGCCGGGGAAAATTCTGGAAGAATTGGATTTGCGTTTAACAACTACGCTGCGCCAGGAAAAACAACACCGCGGACTCGTGCAGGATGGTATGGACATTTCGATCATCAGCGTTGACCGGACGAAAAAAGAAATTCATTTCTCCAGCGCAAAACGCCCTGCCATTTTTGTGCGCAACGGAAACCTGGAAGAGTTGAAAGGAAGTAAACTTTCCATTGGCGGATTACGCGAAGAACAAAAACAATTTGCAGAAATCACAATTCCATACCTGGAAGATGATTGCCTTTACCTCTACAGCGACGGAATCGTGGATCAGTTCGGCGGCCCACAAAACAAAAAGCTTACCACAAAACGCCTGCGCGAAAGAATAATAGCGATATCCGAATTTCCCGTTCACGATCAGTCGCGGCAGGTAGAAGAATTATTCGACAGTTGGAAAGGCCAGCATGAACAGACAGATGATGCGTTGATGATCGGGATAAGGTTCTAAGGGAGAATTAGTAAGTCTAGGTTATTGCTGCTTTCACATTTTCCAGCAAGCCTTCATAAGACTTCCTGAACTTTTCAGTAGTTACTGAATTCACTTGAGTTTAAGTGGCTTGGTTTTATCCTTTGTGTATTCCACAAGTGCTTCCGCTGCAAGATTAGTTAATTCGTCTTGTGAAGAAGCAAATGATTTCTCCCAAGCCAACTCTTCTTTTAATAGCGCGGCAATTGCATTTTGTTCCGCCACCGGCATTTTGCCCAATTTCGAAAATATAATTTGTAACGCAGTTGTCATTATAATTAAGGTTATAACAAATTCTCTGAAACAGGTAAGCAGGGTTTTGACTAAAATGAAATTGGATTCCCAAAAAAATCCAGGAATCCAATTATTATTTTACTTTTTCTCAATCACCCTCCGCCGCGTCGGACACCATATAATCCAGTCACCAAATCCCATGCACTGAAATGCCCGTGTTTGGGAGGATTCATTACATCAATATTGTCACCGGATTTTCAAGCATCATCTTCAACGTCTGAAGGAATGCCGCTCCCGTTGCACCATCAACCACACGGTGATCGCAGGATAAAGTAACCTTCATGGTTTTACCCGGAACAACTTGTCCGTTTTTCACAACAGGAACTTCTTTGATTCCGCCGACAGCAAGAATACATGCATCCGGCGGATTAATGATTGCTGTGAATTCTTCTATGCCGAACATGCCGAGATTGGAAATAGTAAATGTATTTCCTTCCCATTCCGATGGCTGTAGTTTTTTATTCTTTGCTTTTGTTGCCAGTTCTTTTACTTCCGCATTGATCTGCGCGAATGATTTCTGATCTGCGAAACGCACAACCGGAACAAGCAATCCATCTTCCACCGCAACAGCAACGCCAATGTGAATATGCTGGTTGTAACGGATCTTATCACCAAGCCACGATGAGTTTACTTTCGGATGGCGGCGCAAAGAAGCTGCACACGCGCGGATCACCATATCATTAAAAGAAATTTTCGCTGGCGCCGACATTAAGTTCATTGCCTCACGTGCGCTTACTGCATTCTCCATATCAATTTCCATCGTCAGGTAGAAATGCGGCGCGTTGAACTTACTTTCAGAAAGTCGCTTTGCAATCGTCTTGCGCATTTGCGAAACATTCTCTTCGGTAAATCCTTCTTTTCCGCTTCCCATATTGCCGGTAAGCTGCATCACCGGCGGAATGCGCGAAGGGTGCCATGCGTCAATATCACGTTTGATCACGCGGCCATGTCCGCCACTTCCCTGAATGCTTTGCAGGTCAATTCCTTTTTCCTCCGCCATCTTTTTCGCAAGCGGCGAAGCTTTTATTCTTCCGTCATTGCTGTCATCGCCGTTCGATGAAACAGGTTCTGTTTGTTTAACAGGAGCTGATTTTTTTTCAGCAACAGGCTCCGCTTTTTTCTCCGGCGCTGCTTCTTCTTTTGTACTAGTCTCCTTTTTCTCTTCTTTCTCCGGTGCGGCGGATTCCTTTTTCTCCGGCGTGCCCGATTCTTTTGCCGGTGCTTTTGCATTTTCAGCTTCGAGAATTGCTTTCACGTCTTCGTCCTTCTCACCAATTACAGCAATGATCGCATCCACCGGAGCGCCCTGTCCTTTTTCAATTCCGATATACAAAAGTGTCCCGTTGTAAAACGATTCAAATTCCATCGTCGCTTTATCAGTTTCAATCTCAGCGAGAATTTCTCCGCGCTTCACCGGGTCGCCAACTTTTTTATTCCACGATGCAACAACGCCATCTGTCATGGTATCGCTTAGCTTGGGCATTCTGATTACTTGAGCCATAAATCAATTTTTCTATTTGTTCGAGCGTATTCGAGAACTTTTTGTTTGTTCTGATCCCGATAAACGTATCGGAAGTAATTTTTTTTTGTCAGGCTGAGTAGTTCCGCAGAAAAACTTAATGGTGCAGAAAGCAAATGAGGAACGTATCGAAGGCGACAAAAAACTAATCTTTAATAAACGGATAATCCGGTTCCGCATAAATATCATTATACAATTCCGAAGCATCCGGCGAAGGCGACTCCTCAGCAAACTTCACGCATTCATTTACCACCGCTTCAATCTTCGCTTCCATTGCTTCAATTCCTTTATCGTCAAGC
This sequence comes from Bacteroidia bacterium, assembly GCA_039918435.1. Taxonomy (GTDB): domain Bacteria; phylum Bacteroidota; class Bacteroidia; order Palsa-965; family Palsa-965. The sequence continues at coordinate 6,526 of JBDSHN010000034.1, forward strand.
CATCCGTTTTCTTTCAACGTATTAATCACTTGTTCAATCGGATCTTTTGCTTTGTATTCTGCCAACTCTTCTTTCGTTCTGTATTTCGCAGGGTCAGACATGGAATGACCGCGGAACCTGTAAGTTTTCATTTCCAGCAAAGTCGGGCCATCACCACTTCTTGCGCGTTCAGCAGCCTCTGCAATTGCATGATGTACAGTTTCGCATCGCATTCCGTCTACCTGAAACGAAGGCATATCATAAGCCGAGCCCAGTTTGTAAAGCTCATGCACATTGCTCGTGCGCTCTACAGAAGTACCCATCGCATAATTATTATTTTCAATAATGAAGATCACCGGCAATTTCCAAAGCATCGCCATGTTGAACGCTTCATGCAATGCACCTTGCCGCACAGCACCATCACCCATGTAACAAAGTGTCACATTTTTATTTCCATTGTACTGGTCTGCAAAAGCAATTCCTGCACCCAATGGAATTTGTCCGCCTACAATACCGTGACCGCCGAAAAAATTAAATTCTTTAGAAAAAATGTGCATCGAACCACCTTTGCCTTTTGAGCAGCCGGTAATTTTTGCCATCAGTTCTGCCAATACATATTTCGGATGCAACCCACGTCCTATTGGATGTGCGTGATCACGATAAGCAGTTATCACACGGTCTTCTCTTTTTATCGCGCTTTCACTTCCTGCCACCAGCGCTTCCTGTCCAATGTACAAATGGCAAAACCCGCGAATTTTCTGTCCGATATAAAGCTCACCACACTTTTCTTCGAAACGACGCATCAGCAACATCGATTCATACCATGTGAGGTAAGTTTCTTTGCTGAATTCAGTTTTATTCTTTGCTGCCACTTTTTGTGTTTTGGTCGCCATAAAAAGACTGATTTTGTTAGGGAGGTAAAGATAATGAGAAGAATGTACGATTTACGTCCGCCGCGGCGGATACGAGTTACGATTTTAAAAAAGAAGCACTTTATGGGCGTGTCCCATCAAGGAAACGCAGAAAAAGCGTTCCTTCATGGGTCGCGCTTTCAGCAGTCGCTTTTTTTCATTCTCAGGTGCGTTTCTCAAACGCGCCTGAGAATGAAAAAAGAGCTCCAACAATGCCTCAATCGCTCACGCAAAAAAGAATTACTTTTTAAGAAAATCTCCCTCAAAAGAAAGTGGCAAAATATCTTTCACGCTGCCAATCACGTAGGTTATCCCTTTTAAACCGCCCAAAATAATGCGCATAGGTTTTCCTGCGCGACTTTCATATTCGCCCAGCACCTGCCTGCACGCGCCGCAAGGTGAAAATGGTTTCCCGGTTGCGTTTTCAGTCATGCAGCAAATTGCAATTGCATCCACCGCAACATCCGGGTAATTCGCGCCTGCCGAAAAAATCGCAACACGCTCCGCACACAGTCCCGATGGATAAGCAGCATTTTCCTGGTTATTCCCTGTTACCACCACGCCATTCTCCAACCCGAGCGCAGCGCCCACATTGAATTTTGAATAAGGCGCATAAGCATTCCGCGATGCCGCCCGCGCCGCTTGCAGCAATTCAAGATCAGCGCTAGGAAGTTCGGTATCGTTGGCGTATTCTATAAAAGTGGCAGTGAGAATATGTTTTTTCATAATGTCGTAAACAAAGATAGTCTTAAACCCAAAGGATACGATTACCTCCGGATTTCATAGAATGACCTCAATAATCATTGATGCAGTTATTATTCCCCTATTTTCACCGCAAACTTATTAAACCTCCGCAGCATTCATCCATCCTTTTAAAATAACAGCAACTGCACAATTTAATTTTCCGAACCTTAAACCCCGAACTCCCAATTACTGCTTATGAAACGCTCCCTCCTTCTTCTCTTCCTCTCCTGTTCTTCTTTTTTCAACCTCCGCGCATCGGACGGCGACAGCATCTGGGCAAATAATTTCATTCACGACATTTATTTCACCTTTTCGCAAACACCTTATTGGGATACACTTCTTGCAAATCATACTGCCGATGTGTACACACGTGTCGATATGGTTTTTGACGGCCGTTCACTTCCTTCCTGCGGTATTAAATTCAAAGGAAACTCTTCGTTCAATAATCCAAGCACTAAAAAATCGTTTAAAATCGATCTCAACGAATATGTTTCGGGACAGGATTATGATGGAATAAAAAAATTCAATCTCAACAATGGCTTTAAAGATCCGTCTATGCTGCGCGAAAAGCTTGCGCTCGATTTTATGAATGCACACAATGTAACCGCACCGCGCTGCAATTACGCCCGCGTTTATCTGAACGGAACATATTGGGGCTTATATACAATTGTAGAAGAGATTAACTCGAAATTTTTAAAGCAGCATTATCCCGATAACGACGGAAATCTTTTCAAAGGCGATCCTTCCGGCGATCTGAAATATTATGGTGCCGCTCAATCTTCCTATTATTCGCATTATGAATTGCAGAACAATAACACACAAAATGACTGGAGCGATCTTGTGGCTGCCATCAATATTATCAACAATACACCTTCATCTACATTTTTTGATTCGTTGGAAACGGTATTCGACAGCTGGAGCTATTTGAATTATATGGCAACAACAAATATGTTCGCCAATCTTGATTCTTACATTGGCAGCGGGCACAATTATTTTATGTTCGACGATTCAACCGGCCATCATTTTCGCTGGATCGCGTGGGATGTGAATGAGTCGTTTGGAAATTTTCAGATGACGTTCAGTCCAACCACCATTCAAACCATGCCGTATGATTTTGTGAGCACGCCAACCACTTCCCGTCCGCTGGCTTCCAAAATGCTCGCCGATCCTACCTATCGTGCCATGTATGTTTCCTGCTTCTGTAGTATTATGCCATTTTTCAATAATACAACCCTGGATCCAGTCATCGACAGCCTCGCAAATGTGATCCGCTCTTCCGTTTATTCCGATAACCTGAAGTCATATACCAACCAGCAATTTGAAGACAATATTACCATGCAGGTTGGAGGCACACCAGGAATTAAATCGTTCATCTCAGCACGTGTTGCTAGTCTTACCACACAACTTGCCTTCAGCGGATGCTGGCTCGGAACACCAGCGCTTTCCGACGCAACACCAACCATAAGCATTTATCCAAACCCCGCGCAGGATGCAGTAACGCTCGTTCTTCCGGCGGCTTCAAATGCCTCACAGCTGAAAGTGATGGATGTAAATGGGAAAGAAATTGAGAACATTTCCATCAGCCAGGTTGCTTTCAATACCTATATCATTTCAACCTCGGAAATGGCAAACGGTATTTATTTCCTTGTATTGAATACCGAAGATAAAGCGCGGCTTACCTCGAAGCTGGTAGTATTGCATCAGGGCAACACGCATTATAAATTAACAATTGTTCCTTGATAAGAAAATACCTCTTGTGAGGTAATCTAATTGCAAGGTGGTTAATTTTCTTTATGAAAGAAGAAAAGCCAAATTACTTCAGCAACA
>JBDSHN010000035.1:0-49669 GCA_039918435.1 Bacteroidia bacterium
CAGCTATTACCGAAAACTGTAAATTTGGTAATCACTAACCCACTTTGCAATGAAATTTTCACTTCTTCTTATTTCCACTTTTTTTTTCAGTCTTTCTAATGCGCAGGGAAGCGGAAATGTTTTATCCTATAATGGTTCTAACAGATATATCAATCTAGGTTCACAAGTCGGTGATAATTGCAGGACTATAGAATTTTGGTTCAAGCCCGCTACAAATATTAACAGTTCAATTCCGGATGCCATTTCTTTGATTACACGGGATTACCTGAACGGAAGCGGCCTGAATACAAATGAATATGGATTTTATTTTACTCCTCCTTGGAGTCCCGGAATCGGCGGCAAGCTCACCTTTTACCGCAGGGTCGGGCAAGCCGGATTTATGGTTTATTCGAACGCTGCTTCATGGCAGGCAAATACCTGGTACCATGTTGCAGGAGTAATTGATCCGGTGCTTGGAATGAGAATGTATATTAATGGTGTGCTGCAAACCGACACAGATCCTTCAACGCAGACTATACCTGTGCAAACCGGCGCAGCAACAGATATGGTTGCAATTGCTACATGGGGATATTGGGGCGCTTTCAGTGGCAATCGTTTCTTCAATGGTGATATTGATGAAATAAGATTCTGGACCTCTGCCCGGACACAAACTCAGGTGCGCGATAATATGTGCCGCACTGTTAATCCTTCACAAGCTAACCTGCGGGCTTATTACCGGTTCGATAGTAATTTAACTTCCGTCCTTCCGGATCTTACCGGTAATGGATTTAACGGTACGCTTACCAATATACCAACCAGCAGCTGGCATTATTCTTCCGCCCCCATCGGTGATACTTCTGTTTGTGTTTATCCTGCATCATGGATTGCACAAAATCTTTCGCTTCAATATGCACCCGGCGATCAGTTCAGCATTTCAACTATTACAACTTCTCCGGCCGGCGCACATATTTACCGGGTAAATTCTTTGCCGAATGTTACTACTGGGCTGACAACACCACTACCCGATTATTACGGCGTTTTTCTCACAAGCGTAACCGGTAATTATGATATTAGCTATGATTATTCTGCCAACACCAGCTTTTGTTCTGCCGGCTGCATCGGATTCTTTACGCGAAATGACAATGCAGTTCTTTCATGGAATCCAATTAACCCGGTTTATACCAATTGTTCATTGTCCAAAACAAATGAAAGTACAAATGGCAATTCATTCAGGGAAGAATATATTCTCGGCACAAATTCTTTTTCATTCGCCATCCTGGGAAACGATACCACCTTATGCGCATCATCCTCCTATATGTTGAATGTAAATATTCCGGGTTCCACTTTACTGTGGAGTAATAACAGCACATCAACTCAATTACTTGTTAACGCTACCGGGATTTATTGGGTTGATGTTACCCTTAACGGTTGCACGCGCAGGGATTCAATTACAATTAATATATCTACACCGATTACTTCTTTAGTAAGCAACCAGCAAAACGTTACCTGTGCAGGCGGAAATAATGGCACAGCAACAATTATTCCTTCCGGCGGTTCAGGGCCATACAATTATAGTTGGTCGCCTTCTGGTGGAACTACAGCAACTGCAAACGGAATCCCGGCAGGTAATTATACATGCACAATTACCGATGCGAATGGCTGTTCGCTTACTCAAACAGTAAACATTACTCAACCATCACCAATCGCAATTACAACTTCATCGGTAAATGAATTATGTAATGGGGGAAATAACGGGAGTGCAACTGCCAGCGTAACGGGAGGAACCGGAAGTTATTCTTATAACTGGTTGCCCTCAGGAGGGACAAGTGCTACTGCTTCTTCACTTTTTGCAGGAAACTACACAGTGAACGTGACGGATGCAAATGGTTGTATTGTTTCACAAAGCATTTCAGTCGCGCAGCCAACCGCAGTTTCTGCTCCTGTCACCACCACGCCCGCCGGATGTCCGACAACAGGTTCGGCTTCTGTCGCTGCAATGGGAGGAACAGGGCCTTACACTTACAGCTGGTCGTCGGGCGGAACAGGTACGGTGGAAAGCAATCTTGGCGCAGGGAATTATTCGTTGACAGTTATTGATGCAGCAGGTTGTTCTATTACACAATCGTTCACAATAATACTGGCAACAGCAGTAAATGCAACCCTGTCATCTGTTAATCTTTCTTGTTTCGGGAATTCAACCGGCACAGCAACAGTGAATCCATCCGGTGGTAATCCTCCATACACTTATGCATGGTCCCCGACAGGAGGTAACAATGCTACAGCAACGGGCTTAACTGCAGGAACCTATACCTGCATTATCACCGATCAGAATGGTTGCACAATTCAGCAAACCACGACGATCACTCAACCTACACAGATCGCCATCGTTCCAACTTCCAATAACGTGACCTGCAATGGTTTTTCAAATGGATCTGCTGCTACAACAGTCACTGGTGGAAATATTCCTTACACCTATAGCTGGAGCCCATCAGGTGGAAATGCATCAACAGCTTCTGGTTTATCTGCCAGCACATATTCAATCACAGTGACTGATAATTCAGGATGCAGCATGACCCAATCGCTGATTATAACTCAGCCAACACAAATAACAGTGATCACAACCGGTGACAGTATATGTCGGGCATCAGGTGCAACGATTTCTCTTGTTGCAGGCGGAGGAGTTGGACCCTATACCTATAGTTGGTCTAACTCGGCAACGGGAAGCGCTGTGAATGTAAGTCCTGCGCAGACCACCACTTACTCTGCTATTGTCACCGATGCAAACGGATGCACATCAAGCGCAACAACAACTGTTGTGGTTTATCCCGTTCCGGCAGCCGCTTATACAGCGGGCACAGTAAACAATGTTTATTTTATAAATGGAACTTCAGGTCAGCTCTGTTTTACTGATGCTTCTTCCTCAAACATTTCCGCCTGGCTATGGGATATGAATGGAACAATTTCAACAACTCAATCTCCATGCATAATTGTTACAACTGCAGACACTGGAACATTTTGCACTTCATTAGTTGTGACAGATAATCATAATTGCCAGGATACCACGATAAGCTGCCTCACCATCGAACTCGGGGAAGGTGAAATTATTATCCCAAATGTTTTTACTCCAAATGATGACGGAGTAAATGACATTTTCACAATAACAGTTGGCCGGTTGACGGGTGTTAAATGCAGCATTTATGATCGCTGGGGAGTGCTGATCACCAGATGGGATGATCCTCATGGATATTGGGACGGCACTAACAAAAACGGGAAGTTGTGCACAGATGGAACTTACTATTTTGTAGCTGAGCTTACTGATTTTACCGGAAAGCAGGTAAGTAAAACAGGATTTATACAGCTGATAAGCAAGAAATGAAAATGAATTCGATTTCTGTTTAATCAATGGGATAAGGCTTACAACTTGTACAGCTTTTCTCTGATCAGCTTATTATATTCCGGCACGATTCTGAACACGTAAACCAGCGATGTGTAAATAATGGCTGCAACAGCTCCTTTCACCAAAATAGCGGTCCAAGGATTTTGTATGCCGGGAATAAGCAACATAACTAATCCTGTTAGGCCAATTACAAAAATAGTTTTGAGTGTTTGCGTATCATAAGGCTGCAGCTTAAAGTGTTTCCAGATAAACACAAACTTCATCAGGTTAAAGATGCTGCTTGCAATCACAGTTGCAATTGCAGCGCCGACAATTCCGTAACGCGGAATGAGGAACATGTTCATTACAACAGCAACAACAAGCAAGAGAGACAAAAAAATCAGGTTCCAGAAATACTTCGATGAATTATTAATGATCGGCGTGTTTATTCCAGTTGCCATATTGAATACTGATCCGATGCTTGCGATGATCGCAATTGTTGCTGCATCATGATATGCCACCGGCAAGAGCTTCAGCAGATCATAAATGCAAGTGATAATACATATACCGATAAACCCGCCAAGCAGGAACAGGTAGCGAACGGATTTATAATAGATGTCGCGCACCTCGTTCATGTTTTTTGCCTCGAAGGCGTGAGCAATTTTCACACCGCCGATACGCTCCAGGGAATTAAGCGGGGTTTCTATGAATTGTGCAATGAACGCACCGATCGCATATACGCCTACAGCTTTTTCAGAAACATAGGCGCCAATCATTATAGTGTCGAGAAAACGAAGGCTTAATGTAGAAATTGCCGTCAGCGTCATTAGCCCCGTGAATCGAAAAATGTTCTTCAAACCTATCGTGGCATATAAGAATGGCCAATTTATTTTCAGCCATAATCCATCGATGCGCTGAATATAAATTAAAAGAAACACCACCTGCGAGAAATACGTCAGCCCGATTCCTGCTACAAAAAAATCAAAATCGATCCACGAAAAAGAATATGCAAAAGTGAAAGCAATCAAACATATTCTCACCCAAACATCATTAAGAAAAGAAACGACTATTGTTTTGAACAGGCTGCTTGCATAAGCATTCAGTGCGATAGACAATGTCATTGCTGCAGCTAAAGGCAAAACCCAAAAGAAATAATCGGTAAACAGCGGCGACTTTTCTGCATACGTTGAGATAAGCCAGCTTTTGAGAAACAGTATGATTATTCCGCCTACAATAATGCCTGTTAATGGAAAAAGAAGCAGGAATCCAAGAAAACCGTTATGGCTCCGTCCTTTATTTTTAAAAGACGGAAAAAAACGCAGACACATGCTGCTTGCACCCAAGGAAAAAAATACGGTTAAGAAACCACAGAAACCTATGAGCAGTCCCGACAAACCAACTTCTTCAGGCGTGAGATAATGCGGCTGAATAAGCATGCGGTTCAAAAAACCAAATACAACACCGATATATATTATTACAGTATTTATTATTCCCTGCCGTTGAATAGTACCCAAGCTTTGCTGTTTTAGTTACTTTTGTAAAGCACATAAAAGTAGATGAATTTAACTAATCTAAGAATTTTCGTTACTACATCTCACATTAGCACTGTGTATATGACCTTGCTGGCGGAGAGCACGAAAAATGAAAATAATATCGACATTCTATTGGTAGATACAGGCACACGCCGGGCGGAAAAAATTGAACACATGCGCCTCACTGCTGCTCTATACAGCTGGAGAATATTTCATAATTTTTCACAAGTCGCCCCGGAAATTCATGACCTGAATCCCAACTGGCGAAAACGAATGACTCGCCGTCTCAAAACGCTGGCAGTATTTAAACCCGTATATAAGTTGCTGCTTGACCGATTCATGAATAAGATGGACGCAAAATATCGCGGAGAGCTGACCACCTTGTTAAGTCCATATCTTTCAGACGCTGGCAATGTTGAGCTTTTTTTAATGACCGGAACTTACCTTAACAGTCCGCTCAAACAGCTTTTCCCTGATGCGAAGCTCAATTACATGGAGCACGGCGTGGGTGATTACCACCAGATCCTCAAAGAAGGAAAACCGATCGGAGAAATGTATGCTGTTTTCGCTGCCCCGTTTCGCGATTTTCTTGCGAAACAAGGAATGACAACTTCGTGGGTGCATGATCTTTCCGGGCTGGACCGTTTTTCCACAGTTGCAAAGCAGTTGCTTGAAGCTCCGGTATTAAAAATGAATGATGCTGGCACAAACGGAAAAAAAATCATTTTCATTTTGATGGAAGCGGTAGACATGTATGAAGTTCCGGCTTCATTCTGGTCTGCCTATCTCGATAAGATATTTGCCCAATTGAAAAATCCTGCTGATTATCATTTCCTACTGAAGCCACACCATCTTCAATCTGCTGTTTCCATCAGGCTGACACGTGAACATTTGGATAAGCTCGGTTATGCGTATACGTTGCTGGATGATGAACGCATCAAAAGCTCTGCGCTCGAAGTACTATTTGTGCATTGGGCAGAAAAGGTGGAACAGGTTTTTTTCCTCTTCTCTTCTGCGGGATTTTATTTATCTGCGCTTTATCCCGGCTACGGCATCCGCTTCCGGTATTCGGTAGATTTTCTCACGCCGTATGTAAAAAATGCGCCATTACAATACCAGGAGTTCTACAGGGATATTATCCCGATCATTGAAAATGTGCTCAATAAGAATTGCGAAAAATATTAAAGTTACCTGCGATTATATTTCACATACGATACCGGCAGGAAAGCCAGTATTTTCAGGTAGAGGCCGAGGTCTCTTTTTTTGATGCTTTGATCAGTTTGCTAATTTCTATGCTTGAAAAAGCGGAGCGGCGATAGTGCTGATCAATGGGCGCACCGATTGATCCGGGAATATATTCTTCAAACGTTGTATAACAGTTCGCGACTTCTGAATAGGTATGTGCATCACTGCCGGAAATGAATGGCTTGTTTTCTTTGCGTGCTAATTCAATGGCAAGGTCATTCCTGTGTTGGTCAGTTCTTCCATTATAGCCTTCAATAAAATCAATACCGGAATAATTGATCTCGCTTAGTTTATGATGAACATAAGGATGATTAAGAATTACAATTCCGCCCTGCCGTTTAATTTCTGCGATGACCTCACTTTGCTTCCGCGCAGTAACCTCTTCTTTCAAAAAAATTCCGGTGATATCACCGACATCTGTTTTTATTTCAGCGCCAACGATCACTTGCAGGTCTTTGTAAGGATTTATTTTTTGCGCTTCAAGACCTCCTTTGATCGTATCATGATCGTTGATCACAATGGCATTCAATCCACGCTCACGGGCTAAAGTGAGGATGCGCATCGGATCCATACGACTATCGTAGGAATGATGGGTGTGCGTATGAAAGTCGATGTTTATCATTTCTTACCGGTTAACTTACGAAAGAAATAATTAAAAATCATTACTACCTGGATAAGGTTTGGCAATGGATCGCTCCAACGAAAGTCTTTCTTCGAACGGAAGAGATCGCGGATGATACTTAAAAAAGAAGAAGGGCGCTCAAAAAAATGGAATAATTCTCCATTCAGCACCCATTGAAAACGAACATCTTTCCAGTGCGAAGGAGTGCTTACTTTTTGACCCGTTAATTTATTAATGACCATTTCCGGAAAATTTACACCCGAAGCCAATGCAAGCTCCAGCGATCCCCAGAATTTAGGATTGATTTCCATTAAATAATATTTTCCATCGTCGTTCGATCGTTTAAACTCTACCATTGCAGCGCCATTCCATCCGAGTTTATCCAGCAAACGTTTACCGGTATCTGCTAGCTCTTTTTCATTAACAGAAATCGCACATGTACTTGCGCCCCCTGTAACCGGGTATTCACGAATGCGCTTGTGCATAAACGTTGCACCGCATTTTCCGTTATCGTAAAAAGCAAAAAAACCGTAGCCATCACCACGGATATATTGCTGGATGATCGGCCAGCTGCCCAAACCAAATCCATTTACAGCGCACATCTTATCGAACTTTTCAAAAAATTCCTTCTTGTTACCGGCATACTCCACCACATTTTTTCCCATTTCAAACGGTGCCTTTATGACCACGGGAAAATTCAATGCAGTATTAAACAGTTGTTCACGCGTTTCAAATGTATAGCCGGCCGGAACATGCACACCGCATTCTTCAGCAAGTTTGTACGTCGCAGCTTTAGATGCTGCAACATCAAAGCAATGAATACCAGGCACCAATAATTTACAGTAGTGTGATAGTTCATCGTAGTGACGAACGCAGGTTTCAAAAGAATAATTACCAACGGGAAAAAGAATATCGAATTTACCTTCTTTAACCAGCTTTAATAGTGCAGGAAAATATTCCTGTTGATTGGAAGGCCGGGGAAGAATGTATTTCTTTTTGCAGTACTTTGAATAGAAAGAAAGGGCGAGTTTATTAAACCCGGCAAGATGAAGCTCTCCTGATTTCGATTTACCCAACCAGCGCGTTATCGCCAATGTGTTCTGGTTACCGGCATCCAACAGCAAAATTTTCATCTGGGGCATCTTGCAAAGATAATTAACTCATTGCCTTTATTATTCTTGTTTGCGCGCCTGATAAAAGGATTAAAAATATAATAGGGCAAAAGTGTAATAAAATCACCGAACTTTACAGGATACCTGTAACTGTATGGCTTCGGCTTTCTGCCGGTTAATTTCCTTACGATATTGAAAATCTTCCGGAGAGAATAAAGCTGTGGAATACTTCTATGCGGATAATCCTTAGCAGATACATCAATAATTTCAAATCCATTACGTTGAAGAAGCAAAGAAAGATTTTCCGGATTGTAAAAATAAAGATGGTCGGGAGGAGCACCCCACGACCAATGCTTCCCAAAAAATTTTGACGACATTGAATTTATATTGGGAACAGCAACAAAAAAAACACCACCCGGCTTCAGCATTCTTTTTATCTGCACAAGCAGTTCCTGCGGATGAAGAACATGCTCGAAAACGTGCTCCATGTAAATCAGGTCGACCGAAGCCGGTGCGAAATGATCAGCATAGCGATCTCCTTCTACATGAATAATTTTCCCGTTCAGGTCTTCTGAGCTCATCTCCGCGTATTCACGTGTCATTTCTGTCCCGATCGCTTTATGACCCGATGTATTTGCATAGTGAATAAAATAACCGAAACCCGCTCCTATTTCAAGGATGTCGAATTTAGTTTTATTCACCAGCGTAGAAACTTTTGCAAGCACCTGCCCGAAATAATCGCGCTTAGGATTATTAGCTTCACCCATGAATGCGCCGAGCAGCTTTTTTCTCAATGACTTATTGTCGCCCTCAGTACGTGTTTGATTATAGAATTCTTCAAGCTGTTTTACACCAGGAAGAGGTGCGACGCGAACGAACCCGCATTGATCACATTTATAGAGTTTGTAATTTTTAATGGTACGAAACCGGTGGAACGAACTCCCTCCGCAACAGATACACGTTAAACCGGGAGCTTGGGCCATCATGCGTTCAGGTACTGCTTCCGGATCTCTTCCGCAGTGATAGATTTTATTTGTTGATCATGCAAATATGACAAAACTTTTTTCAATGAAGCAAGGTAGCCATCAAATTTAACCGAAGTATAAAAATTATTATGCCACAATAAGGAAAGCACGGAATCATGCTTATAGCGTTCAAAAAAAGAAATGATGGAGTCAGCCACCGTGACCGGATCTTGTTTTTTGTAGCCATAAAAAGTTCTGTCCATCACCTGGAGCGGAACTTCAACAAACGTAGATTTTCGTCGTGCCGAAACATTATAAGGAACGAATGGCCTCGCATAATTATTCCGTAATCCAAACTCTTCAGCAAAACCAAGTGAGCAATCAACTGATAGCCTGCTTTTTTCAAGCTGTTCAATCGCGTCCGGCCAGCTGAATTTCAGGTAATGATACCGGTTACAGATAACGGGTTCATTCAGCTTCGCAAGCTCTTCACCGAAGGAAGATGATGAAACACTTTTGTGAAGACCGATTTCAAAACCACGTTCTTTAATTTTCAAAATCGAATTCCGAATAGAAGGAGAATTAATATCGTAATCCGCATTCTTTAACCCGGAAGCGGTTTTCCCCTTATGTACAATAAACAAGAACATGCTTTTGAAATCGTGCTCGTCATTTACATTCATCACCTGGTCAAAATTAAACCAGTCCGGCTTCCGGAGCATAAAGGTGATCAGCAAGCGTGAGAGATCAGCTAACCGGGCTTTCTTCAGGGCAAAAAAAACATCCTCTGTCCATGAACCATACACATCATCAATATCGTGGGAAAGAAACAGTCGCGATGATTGAGGCGTATTTACAGGAACTTCTTTTCGTTTGGAAAACAGCTGAAGAAAGAGTTGATCAAGGTATTCCTGCACAAGGTTTTCATGGATCACGTCAAATTTTTTCTGGTAGCTGCTCTTATAAGGAAAACGCCCCAATTGATCAGCCTGCTTTCCATCGTATTCCTGCAACGCATTCACCATATAAAAGATGGAGCTGAGATAATCCGGCTTTGCAGCATTCATTATCAGTGGCGATTTATCGAAATGCCCGCGATGATCAAAAATTCCAGATCGTATATTCTGAAAAAACTCACGGGAAATTTTCACATCCGCATTTTCGGAATGTCCGATAATGACCTCTGCTTCCCCGAAATGTTCTACAATTTGTAACGGAATATTTTTATTTACGCTCAACAAGCCGACCGTATACACCACTTCCGGGCGGTACAAATCGTCTTGCTCAATATAGATTTTCAGTGTACTCATAAACTCCACCCATCATCTACAACAATATTCTGCCCATTTACATACAAGGAAGCGTCAGACAGTAAAAAGACCAATGTGCCGCAAAGATCTTTTGCATCAAGCAATCCTTTTGTATTTCCGAATGCATTATAACGTTCTACGAATGATTCAGGCTGGTTATTAAAAACGCCACCCGGACTCATCGCGTTGCAACGGATATTCTGACCTTTGTAATAACGCGAAAGATATTTTGTAAGATGAATAATGCCTGATTTTAAAACTGCATATTCAACGGGCATGGTCATTTTTGTTCCTTCATAAATTTCAAAACGTGGTGCCATCACTCCATAAATAGAAGCCATGCTTACAATATTTCCAACCTTGCGTCCTGCGAAATAATTGGCGAAATGTTTTGAACACAGAAAATATCCACCCACATGCATTCCGACGTTCTCTACAAAATCATGATAGGTTACTTCTTCTACTGTTTTACCATAATTTTTATTTCTTGGATATGCATTATTCACAAGTGCGTCGATGTAACCGAATTCATTGTGAACAGATTCAATTAATACACGAATGGAAGTATCGGAAGTAACATCAACCGGGAAAAAAGCTGCGCGTTTGTCGTAACGATTATACAGATCATCAGCAACAGGACGACCTTCTTTTTCATTTTTCTCTGCCACAATCACTGTTCCGCCTGCTTTACAAATAGCTTCACAGAACGTGCGGCCAAGAAGACCTGCTCCGCCTGTTACAACAATTACTTTACCATTGAGTTCCATATCGACGGGGAGATTTTTGCTAATTATATTTTCTGAAAACCGGGCGGATCGCTCTGCCGACAAGATGCTTTTCTATTCCTTCCGATAAAGCTGTTTTATACACTTTCAATGATTTTTCTACAGCGGAAAGTGTAAAATCCAATTCTTCCTGCTGATGCGAATAGGACAATGCCACCCAAGGAATCAATACACCATGCTTGATCATTTCCTGTGAAAAAAGTGTTCTGAATTCGAGTGAAGCATTTCCTTCTGCATCCTTAGTAAAATAATAAGGCGAGCAGGCAAATCCTTCCACGCTGAAATAATCGCTAAGGCCAAGATCTTTTGAAATGGAATTAATACCGGTGATAAATTTTCTGCCGTAATCCCAAAGGTGCGCTGTCACATCCTGTTTTTTATACACTTCAATTGTTTTAATAAAAGCGCCGAATGCCGACATTTCAGAACCGTGCGTGGTGGAAATAAGGAACACACGCTCCTCCCCTTCCCGTGTGATGCCACCAAGATCCATGATCTCTTTTTTGCCGATCAGTGCAGCAAGCGCAAATCCATTCGCCATACCTTTTCCGAATGTGGCAAGATCAGGTTCGATATCATAAACTTTCATTGCTCCGTGAAGATCCCAGCGAAAACCGGTGATCATTTCATCGAGAATAAAAACTGCGCCGTTCTTTCTGCAAAGCGCTTTTACATTATGCAAAAAGCTCAGGGTTTTATCATCGCAGCCTTTTTTATCGAGGACAATTTTTCCATCACCCGTACACGGAGAAACAAACGTTGCAGGCTCAAGCATTACGCAGGAAATTTCATTCGGATGCTCTGCGAATAATTTTTCCAGCGATGCGAGATCGTTGTAATGAAATTTCAGGCTGAGACTCTTATGCTCGTCAGGAACACCTTTATTCATTGGCGTAGTGCCGATCGACCAGTCATCATACGTGAAGAAGGGATGTTCAGCGCAGGTTGCAACATATTTCTTTCCGTTGTAAGCGCGTGAAAGCTTAACAGCAGCAGTAGTAACAATTGAACCGTTCTTCGCGAATTTCACCATGTCGGCCCAGGGAAAAAGGCTGACCATTAATTCAGCAGCTTCTAATTCTGAAAGTGAAGCGCGGGTTAAATTATTCCCTTTCCTGATCTCGGCAATTCCTGCTTCAGAAATTTCATCGTAATTGTATCCGACAGTTACTGAACGAAGTCCCATTCCATAATCAAGGAATTTCTTTCCGTCGGCATCAAACACATAAGCGCCTTTTCCGTGCGAAAGAATTTGTGGTGCGTTAACCGGATATTGATCGTCGCCGCGACTGTAAGTGTGTGCGCCGCCGGGAATTACTTTATTTAAGCGTTCGGAAAAATTCATGTGAAGGATTTAGTGACTGGGTGTCCACCGCGGCGGATGGTGACTGGATGATTGAAAAAAAAACATCGCGATTGGTTATTAAAAAAAATCCTGCAGCCTGCAGCCGCGGCGGATTGCCTGCTCCTCGCTTTTCAGTTGCATATTATTCGAGTTTATTTTCTTTATGAGCTTTAAGCAATGCTTCGATGATTATAAAATCAACCATGTCATCGATTTCGAATGATTTCCACTTTGCCATTTCAAAGCCGAGCGTCTTTTCGTGGTAGAATGATTTTCTTTTACGCAACGATTCTACTTTTGAAATATACATGCTTCCTTCAAAGAAAAACACTTCATCAATTTCCTGCCGGCGTTTGAACACAAAATTATCACCCGCATAAGACCGGATGAAATGATTTTCTGATTTTAATGCGAGAAAAGCCGGATTGCTACTTTCTGTTTTGCAAACACCAACAATACTTTCCGCATCTTTTGTACGCAGAAGTAAATTGAATGCAGACAAAATATCATTCGCTGTCCTTTGCGGGGATGTTGCTTCAAGCATACAGACGTAATCAAATTTTTCACCGCGGCCTTCAAAAAAATCAAGCGCGTGTAAAACAACATCCATTGAAGAGGAAGTATCCAACGCTAATTCACCGGGACGCATGAAAGGAACTTCTGCATTGAAATTATGGGCAACGTCTGCGATGTTTTTATCATCAGTGGAAACGACAACGCGGCCATTGATTTTTTTAGCGGCTTCAAGCGCCGTTTCAATCGTCCAGCCGATCAAAGGTTTTCCAAGCAATGGCCGGATATTTTTTCCGGGCAGACCTTTACTTCCTCCGCGTGCGGGAATAAGAAAAAGAATTGTTGGCTCAGGCTGTGACATTGAGCTTGCGTGTATTGTAAATTGCATTGACAGCATTGATAATGCTATTTTGTTCTTCTGCTGTGATCTTCACAGATGATGGAAGACTGATTCCATTGCGGGAAATATGATCTGTCACTTCAAATGTTTGCCCGCTGCGCACATACTGAATATAAGGTGGCATTTCGTGGAGTGGATAAAACACAGGACGTGTTTCCACGCCATTTTTCATCAGCTTTTCAATCAGCTCATCACGGGTAACCCCGCCTTTCGGATCAACGACGCAGGTGTACAACCAATAGCCGTTGAATGCCCATTCTTTTTCCGGCGGAATTGTAATTGCTTTATGTAGAGAAAGTCCGTCATTAAAAACTGCAGCCATTTTTCTTTTCGCTGCTACAAATTCGTCCAGGCGTTCGAGCTGTGCAACACCAATTGCAGCCTGGATATTTGTCATGCGATAATTGAAGCCAACGAAATCGTGCCAATATCTTTTTTGCTTCGACATGCCATGATCGCGAAGCACCATTGCTTTGTTGCAGACAGCTTCGTCTTTAAATAAAACCATTCCGCCTTCGCCAGTAGTAATTGTTTTATTCCCGAAGAAACTGAACGTTGCAGCATCACCGAATGAACCAACATGCTGGCCTTTGTACAATCCACCAAGTGCTTCGGCACAATCTTCGATCACCAATAAATTATGTTTTTTCGCAATGGCCATCAGCTCATCCATGTGACACGGATGTCCGTAAATATGCACGGGCATGATGGCTTTTGTTTTTGGCGTGATCAGCTTTTCAACTGCAGCCGGAGAAAGTGTCCATGTTTCAGGATCAACATCAGCGATTACCGGCGTTGCTCCTGTATAAATCACGCCATTGATCGACGCTGCAAATGTGAGATCGGGAACAATCACTTCATCACCTTCACCGATTCCCAATGCGGCAAGTGCAAGATGAATAGCAACAGTTCCATTACTTACTGCAACACCGAATTTCATATTGGAATATGCAGCGAACTGTTGCTCAAATTTTTTCACATAAGCACCTTGCGAAGAGATCCAGCCTGTTGTGATGCATTCTGTAACATATTTCAGCTCATTCCCCGAAAGCAATGGCGTCATTACAGGAATGCGATGCGCACGTGAAAAGCTGGCATAATCAACTGGGATATTATTTTCATCTACCAATGGAATATGGCGGATTGTATTTGAAATTTTTACCTGGATCTGATCGCCAGGAGTTGTAACGGGTAAAGAAGTGAATTTTGTCTGCATCACATCTTTCACTTTACTCTCCAGTGTTTTTCCGTCTATCAAAGCGCGGCGGATATCGCCATCCGTAATTACGCCGATAAGTTTTCCAGCGTCATCCACCACAAAACAAGTTCCCTGCGCGTTGGCGTCGATTATTTTTAATGCATCTTTCACAGCTTTATCAGCGGTGATAAGGAGTTCCTGGATTTCCGGACTATGGCTCATTGAAAGGATTTTTTCAGAAGAAGCAAAGTTACTAAAAATGGGAGGGGAAAAAGGGGCTGGCCGGAAGATAAACCAATCTCACATTTAATGCATAAAGAATTATCTTCTAATCCTTTTTAAGGGATGGCGACTGGTATGAATAAGCATTTGGAAAATTAAATGAAATCCATCAATTTCATAAATTAGAATGTACGGAAATCGGTTCAATTTTACATGCCTGAAGTTTCTCAGGCTAATTGCAAAGGCATAAGGATTTTTAACAACTTTTTGTACAACCCGTTTCAAATTCAACAACCAGCTCATTTCCGAAGCCATGCACTTGTAAATCATACCAATCAGCGGCCGTAAATAGTTCTTCGTCTAAATCCGGATGTAGTGAAATAATAAGTCTCACTTTTTGAGCTTTTTCCTTACGGAAGTGGTTAATTCCTGCAAACTGAGTCCTTTAATTTTCCGGATTTTATGTCTTTACTTTTTTTATAAATTTCTTTTTTTTCTTCAGCAGTAAATTCAAAGTCTGAAGATTGATACTCCGTCATAAGAGCATAAACCATTTTCAAAAGCGGGTCATCGGCATGCTCTACAAGATCATGTACTTTTTTCTTAATTTGTAATGCTGTCATAACACAAGTTTATATCTAAAATAAATATCAGAATCGGAACCTTATAAATTTTTGAACAACAGCTCTTCCATCTCCCGCAATTCCTCCGCACTTTGCTTACGCACTTCCAGCACATGAACCGCATTTTCCGCTTGTTTCATCAAAGATAAAAACCAGTAATCTTTTCCGAAAGGCTGATTATTGTCCAGCAAACCATCATTATCACTGTGATGCACACAACGGACAAACGGAAGAATGACTTCAGTAGTTTCTACTAAATCGAAATTCAGGGTAATAGCAGAAACTTTTAAATGGGCTGTATCGAGCAGAATGCCTGCACGCGGATCAGCAATTTCTTCCACCATTTTTTTCATCTCTTCCACTTCCACATTTAAAAGCGGATTTGAACCGTCTTCATACACATTCATTTTTGCCAGCACATTATTT
This sequence comes from Bacteroidia bacterium, assembly GCA_039918435.1. Lineage (GTDB taxonomy): Bacteria > Bacteroidota > Bacteroidia > Palsa-965 > Palsa-965. Next base: position 15,654 of record JBDSHN010000035.1, read on the forward strand.
TCCAGTAAAAATCCGGTTGGAAGATCTCCAGTAAGCTCCAATACTTCACGAACCGATTCGAGAAAAAGATTCCAGTGTTTTTCACGATCGAAGAACTTCACTTTCGCAAGCTGATGGCCAAGTTCCGCAGGTTTCGGATCGACACAAAACCCGGCATGAGCAGAAAAAAACGGCGCACCGGCAGCATGACTCAGGCGAATGCCATTCACACAAAATAAAATAGAATTACGGCGGATCTCTTCATTTCCACTTCCGAGATTTAATACAAATGGAATTTCAGGTGCAGGAAAATAATTATGTGCAAAACGTTTTACAGGCGCATCAAGAAAAACCTGCTCCATATCAGAACGATACGGCATGCCGGAAGAAAATTCAAGAATGAAATTGTTTTTCTTTGCTATGCTTATCACTTCTTCTGCTGGTTTTCCCATAAAAGCAAGAGAGCTTATTACAGCCTGTCGCAAGACGGGTTTTCTCCATTCGTAAAAGCCGAACGTTTCACGCTTTTCAATGAGTTGAAAGCCGGATTGTAAATACAATTTTACAGCAGCTTCATTGACGTGATCAACTGATAATTTTACTTTTTGCAAACCCAATGCAAGCGCGGATTCCATTAACCGCTGCATCATTTTTTTTCCGAATCCTTTTCCTTTTGCATGTTCTGCAACCGCGATGCCGAGCCAAACTGTTTCACCTTCCTGATCGAGATGACCATAAGCTTCAACATTTCCGTCTTCTTCGATCACCCACGTGCATACGTGATTTTTAACAATTGAAAAAGGCCGCGACGAAAAATACCGGAACGTTTCAAGTGATTTCCCTGCATTGGAGACGAATTTTTCAAGCAGGCTGGAATTCGAAATGCTGACGCGGGTAAATTTCATTGCCGGATTATAATTTTACAACTTCGGATGTGAAAGGTTCATCTTTTTTCAGATCATGCAGCAATTCTTTTCCGATGATCTTATCCATCATCCCCGGAGATAAACCGTTTGCCGGACGCTTAAATCCGAAATCAGCAGCAGAAAGAAGGGTGCCTTTTTTAAGGTCGCTTTTTGCGACAAGACTTCTTCGCATGCCGAATGTATTTTTTATTTCGGCAGCAGAAGGTTTTTTAATTCCATCACCCAGACATTTTTCAATGTTGCGGATTCCTTCGATCAATTCAGAAAATGCTTTTGGTTCAAGTGAAGAGGAATGATCAGGCCCTGGCAAATGATTATCTAATGTGAAATGTTTTTCAATCACTTCAGCACCTAACGCAACTGCTGCAAAACAAGCGTAATTATTCGGAACGTGATCAGAATAACCAACATGAATATTCAATTCATCACGTATCGTAAGCATGGCACGGATATTCGTATCTTCAATCTTTGAAGGATAATCTGTGTTGCATTGCAGCACAACAAGGTTTTTATTTCCGGTTGAATGAATTGCCTCAACCGCAACTTTGACTTCTTCCATGGTTGCCATCCCGGTAGAAATGATCATTTGCTTTCCGAATTGCGCAACATATTTTAAAAATGGCGTTTCCACTAATTGCCCGGAAGCAATTTTAAATCCATCTACGCCAATGCTGTTGAGCAGTTCAGCGTCTTCCGGATTATAAGGCGTCGATAAAAAACGAATCCCCTTTTTATCACAATGCTCTTTAATTGTTTTGAATGCGTCGCGATCTAATTCCAGCTTTTTCAGCATGGCAAACTGGGTTTCATTGCGGTCTGTCACTTCAAGCTGGTAATTTGCTTTGGGTGATGATGCAGTTACTATTTGTTCAGCTTTAAACGTTTGGAATTTAACGCAGTCAACACCAATCTCGACAGCCTTATCTACGAGCTGCAAAGCCATTTCAAGGCTACCGTTATGATTTACACCGGCCTCTGCAATTATGAAAACTTTTGACATAGCGTCAAAGGTAGGAAGTACGGCGCAATAAAAAAGTGTGATTTACTGCTTAAGCGTGTACTCCACCCGCCTGTTTTTTGCGCGTCCTTCAGGCGATTCATTATCCGCAACAGGTATTTCGCTTCCTTTCCCTTCCGTACTGATACGATCAGGATGGATGCCTTTCAGAATAAGATAATCTGTCACCGCTTTTGCGCGATCCTGCGAAAGCTTTTGGTTTTTTATTTCATCGCCGGAATTATCCGTATGCCCGGTAATGGTGATGAAATATTTTTTTTCTTCGGAGAGAAATAAAACGAGGCTATCCAGTGAAGGAAATGACTCAGGTTTCAAAATGGATTTATCCGTATCGAAAAATACAAAATTCAAAACCATCGGAGTTCCGATAGTGATTTTTATAACAGGAATAGAATCTACCGAAGGAAGTTTGATCACGAAAGTATCTTCAGGTTGAATTGGACAAATGCAAATTCCCTGCGCATCTTCTTCTGCAAGACAAATATCATCTACATAATAATAACAACCGTTCTCTTTATAAAACCGCTTCTTATTAACAGGAACGGTTTTCAAACGAGTGCGTGTTCCGTGAAAGTTTCCGATAATCATGTAGCGTTCGCCGCCATTTGCAATAAAGCTCATCCTTACCTGCCGCCAACCCGTTTTGTCATCATAAAAAACAGTATCAGCCGATTCAACGGTTGGTATGTAATTTAGCGGGAACATGTTCTCCTGCTTAATTTGTTTTTTCACAAATAAAACACCTAAGCGGTCAATAGCAAATTCGGAAGCTTCGGATAATGACACATAAAACCGGATCGTATATTTCTGTCCTGCTTTGAGTGGCTGAATCAGTTTTGTCTGCAGGTATTCCGAATAGCTGATTCCTTTATCAAGAACGCAATACATTCCGGCATACGCTTCACCTTCTTTTGCCTGCTGAAATCCTGCGAAATTATTTTTGATCGTGCTCGCACTGGCTTTGCATTTGGCATGAAAATAATCTGACGTGGCCTCATTGGGCATCGTCCAGTCTGTAACAGTTGCGTTAAACTCTTTGGCTGTACGGCAAAAGCTTATAGGAAGTTTTTTGTATTCTTCGAAGCCGGGATTCGGAACAAGATTCTGCGCGACAGCTGCACTGCTTAACAAGCAGATCATTGCTGAACTAATAAATTTGGATGCCGCAGGTTTCCTCATTCGGTTACAATAACGCAAAAAGCAGGAATAGTTACAGTTATTCATAAAAAAAAGCCCCGATTAAGGAGCTTTTATTAATAAGCAATAATTTTATTTCAGCATATTTCCGATCCTCGTGCGCTGCCAGTTATCCCATGCTTGCATCGCCATATAATCAGAGATAGTTTTGCGATTTGCATTTTGATTGTAAAACGTATTCAATACATCTCCTATTGGATTTGCAAGTCTCGTATTCGCGCTGAACATTGCAGAGAAGAGATTTTTCATCAGCGCAGCATCGAAATAATTGATCCTGCGAAGCGCCTGTGCTGCATTTACACGTGTACGGAATTCATACGACATGCTCGTGTAACCAACCAGCTTATCGATTGCTTCTTTATCCTGCTTTCCGTCGGCAACTGCTTTTATTTCGAGCCACTTTATTTCCACATTCCGTCCTGAAGTTCCGATCACACCTTTTGTTGTCTCAAGGTATGCATTGGTATTCTCCGGAAACTGGAAAGAAAGTTTTTCGAGCGTATTTGCAACAACTTCATACGATGGCGAGACAAGTAATTTCTCATAATCTGCGCGCATATCAGCAGCAATCATTGTTGTATTATTGATAACCGCTTTGTGCAGCAATACATCTTTATCCACCATTGCAGCACGAACAATTGCACGGGAAGCTGGATCAGTATCATCAATCAACTGGCGGATGATCTCGCTTTTTGTTGCCTGGTAAGTTTCTTTTGCATACGTTTTTTTCAATATTTCACGTTTTTTCTCCATCGGGAATGAACGCATCGCCAAAAGCGCATCTAAACGATCCAGCATGTTCGGTGCATTCAATACCTGCTGCTCCAGCCATTCCGCTCCCTTTTCAAAACGTACTTTTTTGAGCACTTCATTATTCGGATCAAACAAAGCGTATGAAATCTTTTTATTGGATGGATTCGGAATGTCAACGGTTTCATTTTTCGCCCCGATCCATTGCATTTTACGATCCATTGTTCCGTCTGCATAATGTACTTCGAACCAGATCGGCATTTTGAATAAACCGCTTACATCGCTCATGGCCTGCTCCTGCTCTACTGTGAAACGTGTGAAGCTGCTGCCAGAATTCAAAGGCGAAACAGAAACAACATAAGAAGGCTCACCTCCGCGATAGATCCATTCGTCCCAGAACCACACCAATGACATGCCAGTGGTTTCCTGGAAAGAAGCAAGCAAATCATCCGAAACAACATTGCTGTAAGCGTGTTTATCCAGGTAATTTTTGATGGCGCGGTTATACACTTCTCTTCCGCCAACCACATTCTTGAGCATGTTCAAAACAAAAGCGCCTTTCGGATAATGTCTTGCACTTCCAGCCTGGCTGTGTGCAACGGGTAAATTATTTTTTTCTCCTTCGGCAAGCGCTGCATTCTGTGCTTCGCGTCGCTGCCAGTTGAAATGATCTTCGCCAAAAATATTGCGTTCAAAAAGCTGGTCGTAATACGTTGCAAAACTTTCCTGCAGCCAGTGGTGCGCATCACTTTTTGCTGTGATGTAATCGCCGAACCACTGGTGTGCTAATTCATGCGCATTCACGCCCACGTATCCACGGTCCCAGTTGGAACGCTCATCCACAAAAAGAAAATCGCCGTAAACCGTTGCTGTTACATTTTCCATTGCGCCATACATAAACTCCTGCACAGGAATCTGCGAATAGCTTGGCCATGGATATTTTACACCAATCTCTGCTTCGTAAAAATCAATCATATCTTCGCTGTACTTGTATGTGGTTTCAACACGGTCTTTCCAATCCGGGTAATAATACAAATGCATCGGCACACCCGATTTTGATTTTGTTTCTTTGATCTCGTAATCACCAATTCCCAACATCACGAGATACGGCGCATAAGGTTTGTTCAAAAAGTAACGCCATGTTTTTGTGCCGTCCTTATTTACTTTTTCAGTCAATTTTGTTCCGTTCGAAAGCACTTTATATTTTGCATCGAATGTCACTGTCATTTCTGTAGTGATCTTGTCATTCATCTCATCGTAGAATGGAATCCAGTTGCGGTTATCAATTCCCTGGCCCTGGCTCCATATCTGCTTGCGCGAAAGTCCCGCAGGGTCATTCCATCCAATGAAATAAAGTCCGTGACGCGGAGTTGCTTCGTAAACAAGCGTCATGCTGTCTTTTTCCAACGGAACCAGCGTTCTGCCAGTCATGATCCAAAAACCATTTTCTTCTGTTTTTACAACAGCCGTTTTTCCGTTTACAGAAGCTTCCAGCACTTTTATTCCCGGACCATCGATCCAGATCGAATCCACTTTCGCCTGTAGCGGAGTAAAACGATGCGTAACTTTTCCTTTTACCAAACCTTTTGTGACATCGAAAGAGACGTTCAGGTTCATGTGTGTGAAATCCACATTATGCTCGCGCGGCGCCCATGCACCATCATCGAGGTAAGAGCGTTTTTCACCTACCGGAGTAACAGGAACAACAAATTGTGCGGAAGCAATGGCAACTGTTAAAACCAAAGTTGCGGTCGAGAATGTTTTTTTCATGAAAAAGGGAATGATTTAGCAGCGGCAAGTTTACGGATTTTGTGAGTGAAAATGGCGTGTATTCGGGCGAATGGAACTGTGGGGCGGATGAATGGTGGAAATAGGGGGATTAAACCGGCAAATGATTACAGGATAACGAGGTCTTCTAAATCTGGGACTTGGTGGGTTGACGGATAGTTGAACTAAAGTTCATCCGAAGCATCCGGACATTGAATTGATTTCTTGCTTTTTCTGCTAAGCGTTTGTGTTTCTCTTCTGCAAATTTTATGCTTACCGGGCAGAAACAGTTAATCATGTTGTTGCTGGTACAGTTAATGTAAAATTAATCCACAAACGAAATAACAATGGAAAGCAGCTCCTAAAAATAAACCGTCTCTTCCCGCTCCCGCAAATTATACCCACTCACCATCACCTCCCCATAAGCTCCCGCAGTTCTAATCGCAATCAAATCACCACGTTTTACTTCGGGCAAATCCATCGCTTTTGCAAAACAATCAGACGATTCGCACACCGGGCCAACAACATCGTAACGAATAGAAGTTGCTCCGGGTGAAGGTGTGAGATTTTCAATTTTATGAAACGCCTGGTACAACGCCGGGCGAATCAGTTCTGTCATACCTGCATCGAGAATGGCGAAATTGGTTTGTTTTCCTTTTTTCACATACAGCACACGTGAAATGAGCGCGCCGCATTGAGCCACTATCGCACGGCCAAGTTCGAAGTGAATCTGCTGGCCCGGTTTTACTTCGAGAAACTTTGCAAAGATGTCGAAGTACGTGGCGAAATCGGGGACGAGATTATTTTCTACGTCATGATAATCGACTCCTAAACCGCCGCCGACATTGATGTGCTTCAAAGTAATTCTTCGCGAAGAAAACCACTCTTGTATTTCATTCACACGCGTGCAAAGCGAACGAAACACATTCATATCGGTGATCTGCGAGCCGATGTGAAAATGAATTCCGATTAAATCGAGCTGGGGGAATTTATTGATGCATTCCATTACTTCCGGCAATTCATAAATATTGATGCCGAATTTATTTTCTTCGAGACCGGTTGTAATGTAATGATGCGTATTCGCCTGCACATTCGGATTGATGCGCAATGCTACACGTGCTTTTTTTCCTGCTTCACTTGCAAGCTGTGCAATAACTTCCAGCTCCGGCAGCGATTCGCAATTGAAACAGAAAATATCATTCGCTAAAGCAAAACGAATTTCACTGTCGCTCTTCCCTACACCTGCGAAAACAATTTGTTCCGGTGCAAACCCCGTTTCCAACGCACGCTTGATCTCATTTCCGCTCACGCAATCTGCGCCCATTCCGCTCTTTAAAATACGATCCAGTAATTCATGGTTCGAATTTGCTTTAAGCGCGTAATGAACATGAAAATTATATTTTGAAGATGCAGCCTTCATCGCGGAAAGTGTTTTATCGAGCAGACCTAAGTCGTAGAGATAAAAGGGTGTTGGGCGCTGATGTAGGTGTGCTATTCGTTGTTGATTGAACATTTTCTTAAAAGTTAAAAACCACGGTGGCACGGAGACATGGAGTTAGGCACGGAGAAACGGGAATTAAAGTTTAAAAAGTCCTTTGTTGAGCGCCTGCAGCGTCTCTTTTTTCATTCCTGAATCAACAAGAATGGAAACATTGTTTTCGCTTCCGCCGTATGAGATCATCCGGATTGGAATGTTTTTGAGTGCTTCGAAAATCTTTACTGCGTAGCCTTGCTTTTCTTTTTTAAAACTTCCGACAATGCACACGATGGTTTGATCTTTATCTACTTCCACAATCCCGAAACTTTTTAATTCTTCCATAATTTCATCAAGATGCGCAGGATTATCGATTGTAACAGAAACAGCAACCTCCGAAGTAGTGATCATATCAATCGGCGTTTTGTAGCGTTCAAATACTTCAAAAACCGAACGCAGAAAACCATACGCCAGCAACATACGTCCCGACCTGATTTTAATTGCTGTGATTCCGTCTTTAGCTGCAACAGCGGTAAAACGATCATCTTTTATTTCACCGCCGATTCGCGTTCCTTCGGCTTCGGGTTGCATTGTATTGAGCAAGCGCACCGGAACGTTTCTCTTTTGAGCAGGAAGTACGCAGGTGGGATGTAAAATTTTTGCTCCGAAATAAGCAAGCTCGGCTGCTTCGTCAAATGTCAGGTCATGTATCGGAAAAGTTTTCTCTACAACGCGCGGATCATTATTGTGCATGCCATCAATATCTGTCCAGATCTGAACTTCTGCTGCATTTAAAGCTGCACCAATAAGTGTTGCTGTATAATCGCTTCCTCCGCGTTTCAGGTTATCAATTTCGCCGAATGAATTTCTGCAGATATAACCTTGCGTGATAAAAAGACCGATGCCGGGGTATTTTTTCAATTCGGCTTGCAGGTGCTTTTCGATGTACGCAAGATCAGGTTCATCATTTTCATCAATCCGCATAAAATTCAAAGCGGGAAGCAGTACAGATTTCACACCAGTTGCTTCAAGATGAAACTGAACAAGGGCCGTGCTGAGCAATTCACCTTGTGCAAGAACGGCCTTTTCTTCGTTAGCCGTAAAAAGATCAATAGTGAAATTACGCAGGTAAGAAAAATGTCCGGCAACAAGTTCATTTCCTTTTTTCAAAGCTGCGTCAGAAGTGTATAATTCAGATACAACATTCCGGTATTTTTCCTCCAACGCATCGATAAGAGAACGTGCGGAATTATTATCCTTTGCGTAAAGTGTGTTTGCGATTTCTATAAGATTATTTGTTGTACCCGACATCGCTGAAAGCACAACAATCTTAGGGGCATTGCTTACGATCAGGGAAATCAACGCTTTTATACGTTCCGGGCTTCCCACAGACGTTCCGCCAAATTTTAAAACCAGCATAAGGATTGGATTGTCGGGTGAAGATAATAATTACCAATTACAAGGATTACTAATTACCAATCGTTACCCAATTCCGTTTAACCAGGTTTCAAAGCGTATAGATGAAGCTGCTTCCTTCCATCGGTAATCTGTGTAATTGATAACCTTTTTTACTTTTTGTGCAAAAGGATGTTAAAAGGTTCTGCTTATTTGAAATACAACTGTCATTCCTTTCGTTATTTTTGACCCGTCCTGTTTTATAACGGTCAACGTCCCCCGACGATTTTTATGTATTCACTCTTTGTAAAAGAAATCCGCAGCTTCCTTAGTTCCCTCATCGGGTACATCGTTATCGTTGTATTCCTTCTTGCCATCAGCCTTTTTATGTGGGTGATCAAAGGCAATACGAATGTGCTTGATAACGGGTATTCGGGCATCGACACCTTGTTTATGATCGCGCCCTGGGTATTTCTTTTTCTTATTCCGGCAATTACCATGCGTTCATTTGCCGATGAAAAAAGAAGCGGAACAATCGAACTGCTCCTGACTCGTCCGCTTACCGATATACAGATCATTATTGCGAAATATGGTGCAGGTCTAATGCTCGTTGCCATTGCGCTGATTCCTACCCTGCTCTATTATTACAGCGTATTCAAGCTGGGTGCGCCGGCAGGAAATATTGATTCTGGAGCAACGTGGGGCTCGTATGCAGGATTGCTTTTGCTCGGCTCCTCCTTTGTTTCTATCGGCATTTTTGCTTCATCGCTTACCGATAACCAGATCATTTCTTTTATACTTTCACTCGCACTTTGTTTTTTCTGCTACACCGGCTTTGAACAGATCAGCTCGCTTTCTTTATTCGGAAAAGCAGATACGTTTATTGAAGCAATGGGCATTAACCAGCATTATAATTCTCTTGCACGCGGAGTAATTGATTCACGCGATGTAATTTATTTCATCAGCTTTAATGCTTTTTTTGTATTGCTTACTAAAACAGTGCTTCAAAGCAGGAAATGGTAATGAGCAAGAAGTCCAGAAAACAATCCGACATCATCAACCTCTTTTTGGGGCTGCTGATTGTTGTGATCGTTAATGTGCTTTCGCAGTACGCTTTTACCCGCCTTGATCTTACAGCGGAAAAAAAATATACGCTCACGGAAAGCACGAAAGCAATGCTGGATTCGCTCGACGATATTATTTATTTCAAAGTATATCTCGAAGGCGAATTTCCACAGGGCGCCGGCGATTATAAACGTTTACGCGACGAGACGAAAATTATGCTGGATGAATTCCGTGCCTTTGGCGGAGATAATATCCAGTATGAATTTATTGACCCGAATGAAAATCCGGATGAGAAAGCACGAAGGGATTTTCATAAGCAGCTGATCGAACGCGAAGGGCTGACAAAACAAACGGTCACATTTACCAATGATAACGGAACCGATGTGCAGGTGGATTTATTTCCATGGGCAATTGCAACATATCATAGCAGAACGACCAATGTTCCGCTGATGGGAACAAATAACCTCAAGCCGAATGAAGTGCAGCTGAATCATGCCGTGGAAGGATTGGAATATGAACTTTCCAACGCGATTCAGAAATTGCAAATGACATTCAAACCGAAAATTGCCATTACACAAGGTCACGGTGAACATGATACGTTGCAGATTGGCGATCTTGTAAAAACATTACGTGAATATTATCAGGTAGAATATGTAACCTTCAACGGCAACCTGAATGCGTTGCGTGACACTGCGCAAAATGCCAGCCAGATCGTGAATAAATATAACGCCATTGTTATTGCAAGTCCTGATTCTGTTTACACACCTAATGAGCTGTTCATCATCGACCAGTTTATAATGTATGGCGGGAAAGCGCTTTTCCTTGTGGATCCTGTCAATACCAACTTGGACAGTCTTGCAAAGACAGGCGTAACAATTGGCTTACCCCAGCCAATCGGTTTAGAAGAACTTACTTTCCGTTATGGCGCACGATTAAATACGACGCTGGTGGAAGATCTGAATTGTGCCGATCTCGCTTTACCTGCACCGGGACAACAAAATCAATTTATGGCGGTACCGTGGTATTATTCACCAACCATTTTGCCAAGAGAAAGGCATCCGATTGTAAAGAATCTTGATCGTATTAAATTCGATTTTCTGAGCACAGTTGATACCGTCGGAACAACGGCTGACATCAAAAAAACAATCTTGCTTCGTAGTTCTGATAAATCGAGATTCCTGCGCACACCAACCCGCATTTCCCTGCAATCTGCGATGATACCGCGTGAAGCAAGAAGCTTTAATAAGCCCGATCAACCGGTAGCTGTGTTGCTGGAAGGAAGTTTTGATTCCTATTACAAGAATAAATTCTTACCCGATACGATCAGGAAAAGCCCGCTCATCGGATTTAAAGATCACGGAAGAGAAACCAAGATCATTGTTGTTGGTGACGGTGATGTGGCGGCAAACCTGGTTTACAAAGGAAAACCGCTTCCACTCGGCCTGGACAGGCTCAACCGGATGAACCGCGAATTTTACGCGAATAAAACATTCCTTTTGAATTGCCTGAATTACATGCTTGATGATAAAGGATTGCTTTCTGTCCGTTCACGTGATGTAACCCTGCGCTTGCTCGATCGCACAAAAATCAAAGATCATCGTTTGAAATGGCAGCTCATTAATACACTCGGACCGGTTGCTTATGTCATCTTCTTCGGAATACTCAGCTTCTGGCTCAGGAGAAGAAGATACGCTTCGGGCGAGCCGGTTTCTCCGGTGGTTGAGTTTGTGATCTGGGCGCTGATTTTTGCTGTGCCATTAACGCTCTTGTATGTAATTACGTTAAGCAAAATTTCGTTTTTCATCTTCGCATCCTGTGGACTTGCACTTGGGCTTTTATTTCGTTTCCGCCACAAGCTGATCCGCCGCGAGAAGAAAATCAAGCAGGCCTGATCATTATTGCTTCCGGTCATTTCTCCCGCACAAAGCCGTATTGCGACCAGATAAAGAGCATATTCACCCAAAAGCAAGTTTTACCGCGTGCGATACAATTCAATTACGATATTTGCAGCGTACAATATCCCCTTTCATCAATTCGAAATTTTGTCCGTAAGTACCTCCGCGGGAAATTTTGAATTTGAATATTAAGTTATGAATCGTAACACAATTACACTTCTTATCGCGCTTGCCTTGGGCGGACTTACTTTCTGGCTCATCAGCAAAAACGGATCAGGGACAATTAAGCCGGAGCTGAAAAACTTTGCTTTGAGCGATACAGCTTCTGTGACAAAAATTTTTCTTGTAGATAAAAGCAATAAGCAGGTAACGCTGACCCGCGAAAATGATGACCGCTGGAAAGTGAATGGAAAATATTATGCACGTCCTGATGCAATTAAAACTTTGCTGAGCACCATGCATGATCTTTCCATCCGTGAACCTGTGGGTTTGAAAGCACGTGAAAATGTGATCAAGCAACTCGCAACAGGAGCGATCAAATGTGAAATTTATGCAGGCGATAAGCTGATCCGCCAATATTATGTTGGTTCTGAAACAGCTGATATGATGGGAACATTCATGCTTCTTTCCGATGTTTCTGACCCGGATGATATTGTAAATTCTGCTTCGCCGTTCATTATTGAGATCAAAGGATTCAACGGCTACCTCACACCTCGTTATTTCACCAATGCGGGTGAATGGCGGGATCGTACTGCTTTCCATTATTTCGTTCCGGACATTCATACCATCACTGTGCAGCATAACGGAGATCCTGCAAATTCATTTACCATTACGCAATCGCCCGGAAAAAACATTTTCAGCCTGCAGTCATTAACCGGAACGCCGATTCCTTTTGATACGCTTGCGGTAAAACAATACGTTTCTTATTTCGGAAATATCGGTTTCGAAAATTTCGCGAATGATCTTCCGAAAGCATTTATTGATTCTATTGTTTCCACACCTCCGGCACACATCATTACTGTGACAGATGGTGCCAATAAAAAGACCGAGATCAAAATGTATCTCAAACAAAATAATGGCTTTGACCCTGACGATACTACTGCGGCTAAACCATCCTTTTACGACGTAGATAAAATGTACGCACGCCTCGAATCGACCGGAGATTTTGTGCTTGTTCAGTATTACGTTTTTGGCAAACTGCTTCCTACCCCCGATTATTTTCAGCCGAAAAGAAGCAGTCCTGCCAAAAAGCCCTGATTTCCTCTTTCCTGATTGTTCATAAAATTCAGAGGAAATAGTTCTTCTAGCTTCTTACAGCTGGTAACCTCTTTCATACTCAACCTATTACCAAAAGCAGAAGCTGTGGAGCATAATTCAGCCGTATAAATTGCATTCGGGCTGTTAAAAAGTTGTTCAATAAATACGTTTTTAACACCGCACACCGGCCTCAAAAGGAATAATTTTGCACGTTACTCAACTAGAATCCAAATTCTTCCTTTATGAAATTTATCGTATCCAGCTCATCGCTTCTCAAACAGATTCAAATGCTAAGTGGTGTGCTCAATTCAAGCAACACCCTGCCTATCCTGGATAATTTCCTTTTTGAAATTGATAAAGGTTCATTAAGCATTTCAGCATCTGATCTTGAAACCACAATTTCGACACAGCTTAATGTGGAGTCGAAAGATTCTGGTAATGTTGCTGTTCCTGCAAAGCTGCTGATCGATACATTAAAAACATTCCCTGAGCAGCCGCTTACTTTTTCTGTGGACAAAAAACGTTTCGCAATTGAAATTTCTTCCGACTACGGAAAATATAAAATTACAGGACAGAATGGCGATGAATTTCCGAAAGCTCCTGTTGTGGATGGCGGATCTTCTATTGATATGGAAGCAGCAGTGCTCAGCCGTGCTATTTCTAAAACATTATTCGCAGCAGGAAATGATGAGCTTCGTCCTGTTATGTCAGGCGTGTTCGTTCAGTTTTCACCGGAAGGAACAACTTTCGTTGCTACTGATGCGCATAAGTTAGTTCGTTACCGCCGCAGCGATATTAAAGCGACAGGAAATGCTTCTTTCATTCTTCCGCGCAAGCCGCTTAATCTTTTGAAAAACATTCTCGGCGGAATGGAAGGAATTGTTCGTGTGGAATATAACGCAACAAACTCCCGTTTCTCATGGGGAATCGCTCCGGACGGAACAGTTGGCTCTACATTGGTTTGCCGCCTGATCGACGGAAAATATCCGAACTATGAAGCGGTTATTCCTAAAAACAATCCGAACAAACTTACGGTTGATACCATTGGATTGCTTGGAAGCATTCGCCGTGTTTCTATTTTCGCGAATAAAACAACACACCAGGTTCGCCTGAAAATTGCAGGAAGCGAATTAAATATTTCTGCTGAAGATCTTGATTTTTCCAATGAAGCAACCGAGCGTCTCACCTGCGGATATGCCGGTGATGATATGGAGATCGGTTTCAATTCTAAATTCCTTGCAGAAATGCTGACCAATATCGGAAGCGATGAAGCGATGATTGAAATGTCTGCACCAAACCGTGCGGGAATCCTCATCCCTTCGAATAATGGTTCTGATGGAGAAGATACCTTGATGCTGGTGATGCCGGTAATGTTGAATAACTAAAAGGGACAAGGGACGAAATCCGCCGCGGCGGAGGGACGAAACGGGGCGCGGAACGAAAAAGCCAGCAGGCGGCAGGAAAAAACAATTATTTTTTAACTGTGGCACTGTGGCGAAAAATTTGAAACCGGATAAATCACAACCACAAAAATTTTCTGTACGCAAAAGACTTGCTTCTTTTCGCTTTGCGTGGAATGGAATCCGGTATGCGTTTGTGCAGGAGCACAATTTCCGTATTCATATTATTGCAGCATTTCTAGTAATTACCGGCGGAATCTATTGTGAGTTGAATCGTGTTGAATGGGTGATGCTTTTATTCGCTATAGGATTTGTATTTGTTACGGAACTTTTTAATTCTGCAATAGAATTACTCGCCGATTTTATTTCTCCGGAAGAAAACAAAATCATAGGTAAGCTGAAAGATATTTGCGCAGCGGCTGTACTTATTGCCGTTATTGTTGCAGTTGTAACGGGGATTTTTGTTTTTTGGGTACATCTTGGCTGGAACAGCTGAATACCATGCAATCCATCGAAGCAATGCTGCAATGAGTCTATAATTTACGGCTTTCATGTTGGCTTAGTGCTACCTTAATTCTACTAATACCCAAAACCATGAAATGTGTTATCGGAATTTTAATTGCAGCATTTTTGATCAGCTTTGAATCGCAGGAAAAATCAACCCTTACGCTGGCGCAAAAAAATAACTGGGTCGGTTCTTATGTCAATGAATATGGAACGGTGCTGAATGTAAAAGCACAAACTGCTTCTGACCTCACCTTTGAAGTTGTAAATAAAAAAGGTGAATGCCAGGAAAGTTTTCGCGGAAAAGCTACATTTACCAGTGCAAATCAGGCCAGCTATCAGAATAGTTCAAGCTATAACGATAATGAAAATATTCTTATTTTTTCGCTCATGCGTCGTGATGACGGAAAAATAGAAATAACGGAAACTGGCTTTGCACATGCGCCTGATTGTCTTTCATTCAGCGGAATTTATAAACGACCCCAACAATAAATTATGAAAAACATCCTGATTATTTCTTCCAGTGTCCGTACCGGGAGGAAAAGTCCGCGCGTGGCTTTATATTTTAAAAATTATATAGAAGATAAGAAGCTCGGCAAAGTTGAAATTCTTGATCTTGCAGAAATGGATCTTCCGGTTTTTTCTGAACGTCTCCGTTACCAGGAAAGCCCGACAAATGAGATGTTGGTGATTCACGAAAAGGTTTTTGCGGCTGATGGAATCATCATTATCACCCCTGAATATAACGGCGGCTATCCTGCAAGTCTCAAAAACGTAATTGATCTTTTGACAGACGAATGGTATCACAAGCCGATTGCAATTTCAACTGTTTCATCGGGAGCATTCGGCGGATCACAGGTAATTATATCGCTGCAATTTTCATTATGGAAACTTCATGCATTTATAGCGCCTGCCATGTTTCCTGTACCGAAAATAGAAGATCAGTTCAATGAAGCGGGTGAGCCAAAAGATAAAGATGGGACTGATAAACGTGCCGCAGGTTTCCTCAAAGAATTAATCTGGCTGGTTGATGCAAATGAAAAAATGAAGTCTTAGAGGCTGTTTAAATTATTGCTTCACAAATTTTTTCCCGCTTCCATTTATCATTAAGAAATAAACACCTGCAGGTAAATGCTGCACCGGAAGTATTAATTCCTGACCCCGATTATTTTCCTGCTTAGAGAGAATACATTTTCCTGTTGCGTCGAATAACTGAATGAATAATTCATGTGTTTCAGCAGTTAATTCAATGTGCAATTCATCGCTCACCGGATTAGGATTGATCGCAAAGTTATTTTCAGATGAACTATTCTGGATTCCAAGCGTGTTACAAAACGAAATAGGATCTGCAATCACTAGATATTCCGAGCTGATAAACCCGCCATGTCCGTCTGCAACAAAAACATGGATGGTACCAGCAGCTGAAACCGGAATTACCTGTGTGGTATCGCCGGTCGACCAGCTGTAGCTGCTATGACCAGCACCTGCATCTAAGTATAACTGTGAGGAAACCATGTAACAATCAATCTTCGGACGATCTAAAGTCCATGGCAAATGAAAATTATAGGCACGATAGCTTCTCAATGTATCTGCAAAGGTGAGCTCAAAAAGTTTGTTGCCGGCAGGATCAACTACTTTGAACATATTGCTTTTATTCGGTGTATTTCCGTAATCAACCACAGTATTTCCATTCGCGAGCCGTTGTGCATTTCCAAGTGCTACGCTGTGAGAAGTACTGTCTTCGATGTAGCTCCAAACCAGGTTTGCGGTATGCAGGTTTTCATCGAGCTGGTATTCTTTCGAAGAAGCATAATGCAATGGATTTGCACGGCCATTATCATTGACGGTAATATGTCCGTTAGCAATTCTGCGCGCATCATGCTGGCCGATAAAAAATGCAGGATCATTTGAAGTGAACTGATTTGCATTACCACCAAAACGCCAGATCACACTGCTGTCTGTACGGCTGATTTTTGTTATTTCATCAAAGTGACGGGAAGACATCAGAATATTTCCATCGTAATCCACTTCGAGCGAATTGCTGTGTGTCCAGTCAACATTTGAAGGGCTGTTCAAAAATTTTGGATCGACATCAGAAAATGCGAAATGATCTGCGCTGTGCCATTCGAAAACTACATTATCGTTCGGATCCAGTTCTTGTATAACTGCACAACGGACATTTGCATTTGCATCCCCTGGCAGATTGTGTGTTACACCGAAATAGTTGTACATGGAAAGATCCATGGTAACATATTCATAACCGAGCATAAGAAAATTACCGTTGGGTAGCATTCGCATGTCATGTGTATCCGTAGTAATTCCATTCTGGCACCTTACAGAATCAACAATGGTAAAGGTGCTGTCCATGAAATAAAATTTATTCGCCATTGAATAAGACATTAATCCGTTTGGCTGCAGCCTGAAATCGCCGGAATTAGTGGCATTCAGAATTTTATAATAGACCACATGGCCGACACTGTCCACGATCATGTGTACCGGTGCATTGCTTGATGCAGTTTTCACGGGAATAATAAAATAATATCCTTCTGAAGCGGAATCGTAAGCTGTAACAGAAAAAGCGGGATAAGATTGTGAAAAGGCTGTCCGGAAAGTACAAACCGTAAAAACGATAAGTAAAAGAATAAATTTTCCTGTGTTCATATTTTTCCGAGCAGTGGGTTGAAGGATTATTATCTGGACAATGATTTTGCATAAGTTGTATGCATAACTATTATTCGTAAAATTATACTTGTATTTCCCATAAAGAAGTGACTTATGTCAATTTTTAAAATAACATTTATGAAGATTGAACTTGCAGCTACTGACGAAGAAATCCAGACATGTTTCCCTGCTATGCACGAACTTCGGCCTTTTCTTACTGCTGAAGATTTTGTTCCGCGTGTACGCAGACTGATGAAAGGCGGGTTTCAGTTAGTGTATATAAAAACAGATGATGGAAAAGTTCCTGCTGTCGGCGGATTCCGTATTGTAGAAATGCTTCATCGTGGCAAGAGCATTTATCTCGATGATCTCAGCACGATGGAATTACACCGGAACAAAGGATTCGGCGAAAAAATAATAGACTGGCTAATGGAGCTCGCAAAAAAGGAAGGTTGTTATTCTTTTCACCTTGATTCTGGTGTTCAGCGTTTTGATGCGCACCGGTTTTATTTGAGGAAGAAATTCAATATTACTGCTCATCATTTTGCTGTTCAATTAAAACCGCTGGAATAAGGAGGGATACGAATTACGAATGTTTCCGAATAGTTAAGAAAATATACGTGTATGACATTCGTAACTATTCGGCGCGTTCGCCATTCGTCCTCCTTTTAATAATTACCGATGCTCAACATCACGAGCGTACATGCTTCAACCACCTCAATGCCTTTTGCTTCCGCCATTTTTTCAAGTTCTTCATTTTCTGCACCTGGATTGAAGATGATGCGTTTGGGTTTTAATGATAAAATGTAATCGTACAACGGTGGTTGATTTTTCGGGCCAACATACATTGTAACAGTATCCACATCTTTTATTCCAGGAGATCCGGTGAGAATCTTTACACCTTCAATTTCTCCAGCTTTTAATCCAACCGCTGCTACTTCTTTACCATGACGTAAAAGTGATTTTACGGCCATGTTGCTGTAACGCGATGAATTTTCTGTTGCTCCGATAACTACTGTTTTTCCGCTCATGGTAATTGGTTTTCTGTTGCTTCTGTATAATCAAGATCTTTGCCAAATGTCTCTTTGAGGTTATACCATGATACAAAGGCCAGTATCATGACAATTACACCGACACTGAGGGCGGCATTAATGACAGTTTGTCCAGATTCTTTCCCATCATTGAAAAAAAATCCTTTGAACATTCCGAAAAGCAGTGTCATCGGGATCACGGCGCCACGCACAAAATTTGGTGCAGTAGTCGTAACTGTTGCACGAATATTTGTACCAAAAGATTCCGCAGCAGTTGTAATAAATACCGCCCAATAACCGGTTGCGAATCCAACGAATGTTGCTACTGTATAGAATGCGGTTTTCGATTGTGAGCCGACGGTGTAATAAAGAATGAGCGCAACAATGGTAAGCAGCAAAAAGATGAGCAATGTTTTTTTCCTGCTTTTCAACAATTGACTTATTAACCCACTTGCCACATCACCGATCGTGATTCCGATATAGGCAAACATAATGGATTTAGCGGGTGCGGGAATCTGGTCTGGCGCCATTCCCATTGCTCTTCCCATATTATCGCAAAGCAAAATGTAAATGGACATTACATACCACACAGGAACAGCGATAAAAATGATGCTGAAATATTTTGCAAACATTTTCCATGAACTGAATAGCTGAAGAAAATTTCCTTTTGAAACAGGACTTTGCTTCACGCTCATAAATAAGCCCGATTCATACACACCAATGCGCAGTAGTAATAAAAGCAAGCCCATCGATCCGCCGATATAATAAGAAGTTGTCCAATGCACTTGCCCAGCAACCAACGCAGCTACTACTGCTCCAAAAACGCCAACAGTTGCCACGATCATTGTTCCCCACCCACGGTTTTCTTTCGACATTGATTCACTGACGAGTGTTATTCCTGCGCCAAGTTCTCCTGCCAATCCAAATCCTGCAATTAATCGCAGTACCGCATAAATCCAGATTGTATTTTCTGTTCCTGCTTCTTTGGAAACCATTTCCAATGTTCCGTTTGCAAGATTTGCCAGCGAATAAAGAATAATTGAACCGAATAAAACAGCAAGCCTTCCTTTTTTATCTCCGAGCATTCCCCAGAAAATTCCGCCGATCAGCATTCCACCCATTTGCCAGTTGAGCAACAGTGTACCATAACGTGTCAGATCTTCTGTTGTAGTTACTCCGATATCTTTAAGACTTTCAACGCGGACAATTCCGAAGAGAAGAAGGTCATAGATATCTACAAAATATCCGAGGGCAGCAACGATTACAAGGAGACTGAGCTTGCCGGAATATTGTTTTTCTGATAGCATAAGTAGGCAAATATAGTTGTTAGTTCTTAGTCACGGATGCTCAACTGCAAGTTTGTGAAGTCACACAAAACTTCTTGTAAACGGCCGAAAACAGGGCGTTTCAGGGCATTTGAAATCACATGAAAAATCCTCATCTGACCAAAATGACGACCACCTTTAAAAATTAACGGCGCGGTTCGTGCAAACTTTGTATTCAACCGCTGAGGCGGAAAATAAACCTAAAAACAAAATACTATGAAAACGAAATTACTTTTTATGTCAGCACTTGTTTGCATCGGAATGAATCTGAATGCAACAGACTTAGCTCCGGGAATTAATTACCAGTACAATCCACCGGGATCAAACGGAATTATTACAAGCATTGAAGTGGATTGCGTGGAAAACGATGGATCATCTGCAAGTTCTTTTGATATTTCCATGTACTTGTATGACCAGGCAACTTCAACTGTTTACGTTATTGGAACGCAAAGCGTAAGTTATATATCCGGAAACGGCTTATATACTATCTCCAACTGGAACATTGACATTAACGACAATCCGAATGTTCCCGCAGGCACTTACCGTCTTGGTGTTTGGGTTGATTCTAATGATGATATTTCTGAGTCGGATGAAAACAACAATGTGGGATTGCTTTCTGGAAATATCAACTTCACGCCAAGTGCAAACGGAATTTATGCAAACTCGTTTCTTGCGAATTCACTAAACCTGTTTCCGAATCCGTCCAACGAAAACATGACAGTGAATTTTACATTGCAGGAAGGCACAACAGTAACGTTAAACATTTTCGACATGACAGGTAAACTTGTCCAAGTTGTGGCGAACAATGAGCAAATGATTGCAGGCGATTATTCCATTCGTGTTGCAACAGAAGAACTTTCTTCAGGAGTTTATTTCATGACACTTACATCGGGAGAACTAAGTGTTACGCGCCGACTTACCGTTGCGCACTAAGCTTCATCGCCTGAGTTATCTCCGTTTACTCAACTGGTAAACGGAGATTTTCTAATTTACAAAAATCCATATTGCATTAAACTAAGCTATGCTTATAGGTTTAACTTCCCTTATAAAAGGCTTCTACGAAAAACGAAGTAAGGGCGAAAAGTGAAAACGTAGCGAATCAAAATGATTTTAATCGGCCGGGGCGAACAATAAAAATATAAACTGCTTCGTAAGTTTTTTGCTTTTCGCAAGGTTTTTCGTGCTATCAGATTCGCAGATTCGTTCTATCCGTAATTCGTACCCCGCATTCTTCTTTCGTATATTTACAAATGCGATTCCTGATTTTTTCCGCGTTGCTTTTACATCCTTTTTTTTGCTTTGCGCAGCTTGAAAAAGAGTCGTTGCAGGATGGAATGGATCAGCATCCGAAATTTTTTCAACCTGCATTCCACTTTGATAAAAAAAGAACTGCACTTGTTGTGGGAACGGAAGTCGCATTATCAGCGGGAACTTTAATTGCACTGAGCCAGGTTTGGTATAAAGATTATCCGCATACAAACTTTCATTTTTTTAATGATAACGGCGAGTGGGAACAAATGGATAAGGCAGGACATTGTGTTACTGCATACACCGTTGGACGTTACGGAATACGGTTGCTGGAATGGAGCGGCGTGAGCAGAAAAAAAGCGATTTGGTTTGGCGGACTTACAGGATTTGCTTACCAGGGCGGAATAGAAATGCTCGACGGGTTTTCTTCTGGCTGGGGATTTTCTGTGGGTGATATTTCGGCGAATGCTATTGGCTGTGGATTTTTAATCGGGCAGGAATTTTTATGGAAAGAACAACGAATTACATTCAAGTACAGCTTTCATAAAAGTAATTACGCAGCATATCGTCCCGATCTTTTAGGAACAAACAGGAATGAGCAATTTATTAAAGACTATAATGGTCAAACGTATTGGGCATCAGTCAACATTGCTTCATTTCTGAATGAAGAAACTAAATTTCCGGAATTTTTAAATCTCGCTTTTGGTTATGGTGCAGATGGAATGACGGGGGGGCATGTAAATCCGCCAATGGCAAACACAGCAGGAAATACGATCACGTTAAATCGTTACCGTCAATATTACTTATCATTGGATATTGACCTCACAAAAATTCCGACGCATTCGTATTTCTTAAAAACGATTTTCGAAACTTTTGGTTTTCTTAAAATTCCAGCACCTGGAATTGAGCTAAGTCAAGGGAAGATTTATGGGAAAGTGTTTATGTATTGAACAGGAAGAATTTTTACTATTCAATTAATTTCTTAATCATGATCAATATATTCTGAATTTTACCTGCGCTATATTTGAAGCGTCAAAATATTCTTTCCGCTTAAACGACTTCAAAAAAAAACGCCATGCAAACTATTTTAGGTGCTAACGGAACAATAGGTGCTGTTCTTGCTAAAGAACTTCCTGCATATACAGATAAGATCCGCCTCGTAAGCCGTAATCCGAAACGGGTGAATGCAAATGACGAATTGTTCCCGGCCGATCTTTCTGATCCTTTGCAGGTGGAAAAAGCTGTAGCTGGTTCTTCCATCGTTTATTTGCTTGTTGGGTTTGATTACAATATTAAAATATGGCAGGAAAAATGGCCAAAACTCATGCGTGCTACAATTGATGCGTGCAAAAAGCATGGCGCAAAACTCGTCTTCTTCGACAATGTCTACTTGTATGATGTTCATTCAATTTCGCACATGACAGAACAAAGTCAGATCAATCCGCCAAGTAAAAAAGGAAAAGTAAGGATGCAGATCGCAGAAATGCTAATGAACGAAATAAATGCAGGTAAACTGAATGGGATGATAGTCCGCTCTGCCGATTTTTACGGCCCTGACAATGACAAGAGTTTTGTGACGGAAGTGGTTTACAAAAATTTCAAAAAAGGAAAAGCTGCAAACTGGTTTATAAATGCGGATAAAAAACATACGTTCACATTTACACCTGATGCAGCCAGGGCGACTGCATTACTTGCAAACACAGCAGATGCAAACAACCAGGTGTGGCATTTGCCAACTGATGCCAATGCCCTGACAGGCCGTGAGTTGATCGCTCTGTTTGCAAAGGAGATGCACGTGAAAAACAAGGTTTCGGTACTGAGGATGTTCATGATCAAGTTGGTTGGAATTTTTGTTCCGTTTATGCGCGAGATGCCTGAAATGATGTACCAATATGATCGTGATTATATTTTTGATTCATCAAAATTCAGCAGCCGTTTTCCTGATTTCCGGACGACAACTTATGCAGAAGGCGTTCGGTTAATCGTTAAATAAGTCCGAAATCAGGAAATTTTCATTTTCCGCTGTGCTATTCCAAAGGAAGAATTATCTTTGCACCCTGAATCGGTTATGTAGCTCAACTGGATAGAGCATCGCACTACGGATGCGAAGGTTTGGGGTTCGAATCCCTACATGACCACTGGATTAAGTAGAGTTAAGTACTTAACAAAATGATAAACAGAGCTTTAGAAGTAAAATTCTAAAGCTCTGTTTGATTTACATGCAGATTTACATGCAGTTTTTGGGGGAAACTCTGAATTTTACCAGTTCAAATTTGGCTTTATCGGGAAACCTTTTAGGAAGAAAAAAGAAGTGAGAAGGATAAAATAAGAAAAAGCAAAGGAAATTCGCCTTTTATAAATCAATTAACCCATTGAAAATTGGCGTCAAGGCGTGTTAAATTGATCTAAATCGAGTTAATCTGGTAAGCTTGAAAATTGACGATAATGATTTTAAAAGTATTACTTCCTTTTTTCAGAATCAAACCTAGTTCCTATTAAAATACTTGTTTTGGGTATAAGGGCTTCTGCAAACTTATAACTTGTCTATTTGACCTAAAGTTAATCCAGTAGCAGCAGCGATTGCTTTTACATCAATTTTTTGCTTTTTCAATGCTCGAGCAATCTTCTGTGAATTTTTAAATTCTATTTCCTCCTTCATCATTTTCTTAATTTCCTGAGCCTGTTTGTAGGCAGGAACAAACGCTTTGCTTTTTCTTAATTTTTCCATGTGCCCAACATCGGCAAAACTTAAAAAGTCTTCCGAATTAGGATAGATAACAATAACATCGCAAAGACTTACACCTACGATTTTTCCGACTTGAATCAACCTATCTGTCTGCGAAAAATATGGCTTTGGAACTGGTAATTCAGGGTTACTGTTATTATGACAAACGTATAAGTATTTTGAATCTTTTTGTACAGCAAGTTTGAAAACGTCCATTGGTTCAACACCTGCGCTTTTCAATCCAAAACTTATTAACTCCACAAAATGTAATTGGAACTTATCATTGAGCCCAATTGCCCAAAAATGTTCACGTTGACGGCTGTACCGATTTTCACGCAATAGAATTTGTTGCATGATCCGCGCAATATCACCTGAACTTTCAACTAAAATCCTTTGTTGTTTTGAGAGTGCTATGTTCATATTAGTAAAGATAAAGAAACTGGAATACGGCCCTAAGTTACTTCTAAGTAGGTCTTGATACCCTGCATTTTTCTCAACCGTTGCATTTCCTTTTTTGTCAGCCTTTTATAGGCAAATCCGACCCTCTAATTTGACAATGTTTTCCAGTCAATTCATCTTTGGAAGAAAAAAATCCCTCATGGAACACAAAAGCAGACAAAGAAAAACAGAAGATGAAAAAACGCTCAGCCTGAAAATAACAGGGTTAAGGAAATTATGCTTTTTGGTTATCGGCCCAGTTAACGGTGTTATCGACATCGTGAATTCAGCAGATAACGGTCGTGTGTGTTCGCTAACCATCGACGATTTTGATTCTGTTGGTGATGCTAAATCGTATGCGGAAATTATAAGGATTGCGCCTGAGCTGTTAAACCATTATTTAGCCGATGCAAAAACGCTTGAAAAAGTTGTGAAACGAATGGGAGGAATTCTTGCAAAGAAAAAAGTCAAAAACAATAAAAAATCAACTGGCGAATAAAAAACGTAGAGGGTATTGGCAAGCGGATGTCTATATGCATTCAAAAGCCATGAGGGTTCACGAAGCCTTAAGTAATTCCTGAAATAATCTGAATGCAAGGAATGCGCTCTGGACATGTATAAACTTGTAAAAATTTGATAAAGATTAAGCAACTAAAAACAATATCTTTCGTCAAGTATATAGGCTGAAGAAGTTAAATATCTCTAAAATCAAATAAAACTTATGTAAATTGGAATCAGAATCGAGGAGATTACATTAAAATAAAGAAACAGCCAATTAACATTTATTCTATTTTTTGAATCGACAATTGATAACAACTTTCTTTATGTTTACTAATACTAAACAAGTTAGTATTGTTTCCTCAAATTTAAATTGTTAAACATAATAACCCCAAATCATTATCGTACGTCATTTTCACCAATATTTTTCGCAAAAGTGATGCTTGGTTAATCGGTAGCCAAATTCTTCAATTAGTGCGTAAAATGTGCGTAAAAGACGAACGGCAAATAACCCTTGTTTATCTTAGGTTCTTGAAGACTTTGAACAACCAAAGCAATAATTTGCATTCAAGAGCGTCAGATAATCAGACAAAACATATCGTTTATGGCTGACTTCTATTTTTTTGCTGACTATGATCTTCTGCAAACGCAAGGTTATGGAGACGAGTTCAATCATGGAAGCTCGACAAGTAAGGGCTACAGTGTGCATAAGCTATCGGCCAGCGCACAACTTCACCCCCAAACATCTACCTTTTTTAATGGGCCGTCAAGCCAATTTGACCCGCTTGGTACCAATGAAATAAAAGCCCAAAAAATTTCTCCGGCGTATGCAATTTGTGACGGTCGAATTTTTGTGATCCGTGAGACCCCAAGTAATACTCCCGGTTTGGTGTACACATCACTTGCTGATATCCAGCAAACAGCAACAATTATATTGCAACCATCGTCTCAGCCTTCTATGGGACTGCCTAAAATCAAGTATTTCATTTACAAGAGAGTTCTATTGGGATCCCTGGTAGGAACAACCGGCGAGATTATACCCGACGGAAGGGATGGAAATTTTGTCAGTGCCTATTACACTAATCTTACAAGCCAGATATTAGATGCTGTCCCAAATAATGGATCAGCTTTCAGTAATGCGCTTGACAATGATTACGGCCTGAACCCCGACAATGCGACCCTGCTCGACGAAATATTTCACAAGGACGACCCTAATTTCCAAACCTTCCAGGTATGCGGGGGAGACAGCATCGGATACTTCCCGCAAGCACCTACTTCACTTGACACCAGCATCAGGATAGGCATTGTATTTGATGATGTTGATTATCATATTAGCGCAGGTAACCTGGGAGTTGATGGAGGACCTGGAACGTTATTCGACTTTGCATTGAATACTCATCACTTCAATACTTTCAACGGCAATACAATTCAAAATTCATCTGTACTAAATTCTTACATCACCGATTGCCAGCGGGACAGACATCTTCATTTCCTCGACCCATGCGCATTTTATGGAAGTTTTGCCTACAACACGCTTGACCGGCTTTATGCAAGGCAGTTCGCAGACGATTTTACTGTGATTCCCCGCGCCAGTGTGCTTCCGCAACGTGGAAGACCAGTCTACACTCGCCAATCGCCAGACGATCTGTACAATAATATACTTTCCAAGTTTTACAATAAGAACATGATCTACGTCGACATCAGGAGTCCTGAAACGAAGCAGATGAACTTCTTTGATAACTACGATGATAATGTGCTCCTCAAGATATTGGATCCGACCACCGCTTCACCGAAGAACGCATACAATGTGCTCAGCCCGATCAAGGCCACAGATAACGTCACTACGCCTCGGAATACTGAATACATTGCCCTTGACCCTTCATTTTTCGCGACAGGAAGCGCACCAATGAATCGCTTCGATATCGCGCTTCCAGACGGCAAAAGCCACAACTTTACTTACCAGTCCCAGACCTATACTGCGATCAACAATGAGTTTCCTTCGGCTTATGTTGACTCTACTTATTTGCGCGGATCGCCTATTGACGGAGGTTTCCCGGCATCAAGCTTTGTAGAAGTTACGAGGGATGTTTTGAACACCGACTTTTCGTCAAGCATCCCATTGCAGGTGCGGAATTTCAACAACGACCTGCAGCAGCCTATTTGTACCTATATTAGGATTTATTATATTAAGGAGCAGGATACTTATATCATGCCAAGGCCTACTGGGTGTTCGGTATGCGACGAAACAATAGCTTTCCCGGTACCCGCACTTGGACCTGAGCCTTTCGTTGACCGCACACTTCGCTCCTACGAATACCTGGATAATTTTTTCACGCCGTTTGCGATGGTTCTTCCACAGGCTGTACCTCCACCCACCCCTCCGAATGGAATTGCCAGCAATATTTATTACGATCCAAAATTCCTGGATAATACCAGAGTAGGTGGACAATGTATGATGGCCTATCCGGGAATTGCCCAGGACTCAAGCGGGCGGATTACTTTGTTTGCTACCGCCGCAGATCCCAGGACACCACCCAAAAGTATGGTTGAATCAGGGATCAACGCATCTGGTATGGTGGCAAATGGTAATCTCAATACTTTCCTGAATTTCCTTTCTACGAATTATCCGGGGGTGCAATATGAAGGATTCATGCTCGCAGCAGCAGATATCGGGGAGCCCGGTAACCGCTTTGCAGAACGTATTACAGGACTAAAGAACGATACGCGGCCAGAGTCTTTGGCCTGGCTGACGATTGAGCAAAATGACTACGACCGTCTTCAGAAAATTAATAATAGTAGAACAGGAACAGGCAATTCTTATCTTGATCCAAATTCACCAACCCCTTTTACCGCTGATTTTATAGTTCCCTCAAGAACTTTTCTAGGGACAAGAATCGTATCTACCGGCGAGACTACGGACGTCAATAGCCTAGTACCAGTTGATTTTATTAAATACGAGTTTATTCTCCGAAATGAAACTTATGACTCACTTGGCAGGATCGTTTTCAAATCGATACCAACAGGGGTATATAGCTTTAGCGTGCGTGTATTGGGCCGGGATATCACTGATGCCCTCAAAGCTCCACGACTAGTGTCCGATTCGATTGGGATCTTTATTGATGAAACGGTCGCTAATTCTGAGTATCGCATGAGGTCGACCGTATTTCTTCTCCCGGACGCGAACATAAGACCGGACGAATTGTACGAATTCCAGCAACACGTTCTATGCAGTATTCGCCAGATTTGGACTAACCGGAACGATCTCAATTCCGAAACGGGCAATGCTTACAACTGTGGCAAATATAATAGCGGGCTTCATTATTCCCCCGCTATTGGAAACCCTCCTGCTATATTGATCGATGCAGAACAGGTGAATGTAGTTATAGGTACCGGGAGAAACGCGGGAGCTTTGGCCCCCGGCGCAGTTGCATTCAGGGTTGCGAAGCCCGGAGTCGCTCAGCAGCTCAAACGCGCATTTATTGCTTTCCCGGCCCAGACCGGCACATTGTTTTACAATCCGGTAAGCCCTTTGGGATCGGCCAATCGGAACAGGTACGTGGATAATGATCCTGCCCAAGATAATACAGCAGCACACGAATTTGGTCACCACATGGGGTTGGCGGACCGCTATACAAGTTCAGGTGTAGTGAACCGTTCCGACTATTCGACAATCGGAATTTATGAGGGCAATAAGCCAATGTATATGCAGGATTATGGGACCGGACTTAGCTTCGATACTGATTTTATCATGAATTACAATTGGGGGAATAATCTTTATACAACCAGCGAGACGGTCTATGGAGATACTATCAATCCTACTCCGGCGTCAATGACCCCAATGATCATCGGTCTCAATGACAAGATCGGCCCAGAGCTGGCCTACCGCAACAATATTCAGGATGTTTTCGTTCCCACAACTCCGAATACACAAACCCCGCCCAGATATAACCAAATTTGCGTGTTCATCACACCCGTTCAATGGGCTGCAGCTCTCGCCTATATCAGGCCGCCTGCACTTACTGGACGACGGACTGAAGCCCAGCTTTCAGCAGCAGATCCATACCCTACTTACTTTGTGTCTGATTATGTATTCTTCAAGGATTACTCGTTAATCTTTCCGCCATTCCCGGTAGCGCCTTCTTTGGGCGTAACAGTATCCGAATTAGGTTTCAAATATGCTTCTCCTCCTCCTCCGGGCACGGTTCCTCTGCATACACCTGTCAGTGATCTCCGGTATAATGAACAGCCTGGCGGTGCCCTAACGGTAGATGGAGTAGAGGAACTTCGGATAAGAAAACAACCTCCCGCCTCACCCACTTACTTAAGTACAATAGATAATGCAATCGCAGGGTACTTTAGTCCATATACTGATATTGGATTCGGAGCACTGGCCCGTACAGAAATAGAAACTGATCCGATCAAGCTTGCGGATGTTACAAACTCTGGCCTCGGACTCATTCAAACAAT
This sequence comes from Bacteroidia bacterium, assembly GCA_039918435.1. Lineage (GTDB taxonomy): Bacteria > Bacteroidota > Bacteroidia > Palsa-965 > Palsa-965. The sequence continues at coordinate 44,674 of JBDSHN010000035.1, forward strand.
CGATGACGATTTAACTATCGCGGACAAGGTTGCTGCCATTAGGGTTGCAATTCCCGGGTGGCCTGGAACAAACACAATCATTGATCTCCGTGTACTCGATCCTTACAGTACCATTGGCGACGGCGATCCTGTAGGAAGGAGAATATGGAATTTCCAAGGTACTCCAAGAACAACCACGGTTGGCATATTCACGGTGCTGTATTATGAGCGTCCTGCAAGAACGCTGATTGTCCAACGCATACAAGGTACAAACTGAGTGATAAAGATCTCCACCATATTACTCTTCATCCTGTTTACCATAGCCGGTTTACAGGCTCAGCAGCATACGGAACTGTGGCCGAATGGAAAAACAAAAGCTACAGGGAAAATGACAGGCAATTTTCGGACGGGGAAGTGGAAAGAGTTTTACGAAAGTGGTTCACTGAAGATGAAAGGCGCGTACAAGAAGGGAAGCGCGTCGATGTACAATGGCACGCTTGCTGGGTATTATTCCGGGGGGCAAAAATGGTACACACTTGTGTATTCGTTCGCGAACCAAAACGAGGAAGCGACTGAATGGTACCCTGACGGCAAGCTGAAGCGTACAATCAACGCAATGCTTTCTTCCAAAGATAGAAGACGGATTCGCATTGATGCGACATCTTTTGCCCCGGATGGCAAGCAGACAGGTAAGCAATTTATTGATATTGGCAACGGGATATTTGAAAAAATAATTGTCGAAAACGGAGATACCGTTAAGACTACATTGCGGGCGTATGTCTTGCCTCATCCGCCCCCGGCAGGCGTTGAAATAATCAAAATGCTTTTTTTTGAAGATGGCGATGGCGCTACTGTATCGATGTTGGCGAAGATTAATGGCTTGCTCGGAGATTTGGGATGGCAGGGCAAGGCGAATGTATTTAACATTGCCGGACAAAAAACCTCAGACACAACTTATTATCAGAACAAGCCTTGTTATTCTTTCGGGTATATTTACAAAGCCGATACCCTCGCTTATTCTTTCACCGTTTTCGAAGGTAAAACCTATTACATTTTCCGGCCCGATCTGCTTTCCCGGGTTTTTAGAAAAAAAATGCCGCCGACACTTGAGTCGGCAAAGTACGGTGATTATATCTTTTCGGATTATTACGATTTTCCAGCAGATTTTCCAGACGGTACGTGGCTGATGTTTTATCCTAAAAGGAGTTCGCCCGGTGGAATTATGGGGATTGAGGAACTTCGGCTTATCAATGATACCAGCCGTTACCTTTTTAGTCCATGCCACTTTGTCTACTTTCAGCAAGAGTATAAAAACCACGTAGCAGCAGGAAACTATACACAGTATTACTTTGAAACAACGCCTGATGAATATGTAAATCATAAACTACCGGCCAAAGCAGATCTTACATTGCCATTCCAGTTCAACATCCAGAAACGCAATGCAAAATATGCTAACGGTAAGAGGAATGGTGCACACTGTAAATACTTACTGGATGGCAAGACAGCATATTTCCGCGAGGAGTATGTAAATGATGCCAAGTCTGGGGAGTACATTAGCTATTTCCACAACGATAGCTTAACACGACTTACTCATTATTATACTGCCGGAGTACTTGATGCAAAGGGCTTTCAATTCAGGAACTTTTATACTTACTCCAGTCCGATCGCTAATAATTGCGTTTCACATTATTTTCCAGGGGAGGGCGTTTTCTGCTTTTACCAAGAAGGATATTTTACCGGCCCTATTTTCATGGCAGAATTCAGCTGCATGGGTGTTCAGCAGTATTATGCAGATACAATTACAAATGAGCACTATGTGGCTGCCAAAGACTCTTCCCATGTTGCCTGCTACATATGGACTTACGTTGATTCGACTAATTCCAGCTATAAAATGCACGAGTACCATTATGGCAAGTTGTTTAAAGTCATGATTGGCAAAGCAAACAAATATCGAACAACCACTTATTTTCAGGGCAAAGCCGTTAAAACTGAAGACTTTCTTATCGACAAGAACGGATTGCATCAAAAAGTAAAATAATGAACAATACAGCAACAGCTGCCTAAAACCTCATTTTATGCCTAACCCCGCAACGCTTCCCAGGCTGATCGATCTGCTTCCGGTTGACCGTATCCCTTCACAGTTAGACTTTATTGAAGGAGCTCTCGAACAGCTTTTGAGCGAAATTCATTACAAGAATTTTACCTTTTCTATTGCAAAGCGAGGTGAAGCAGGTAGCTATACGCTGACTCTCGTTCTTGATACAGAAATTGGCATCAGTATCGGCGGTACTGATGGCATGCGGTTGCTCCTTTGTCCGGGAGTCAGCACTGCGACAACGGAGATCGACGTATTCTTTAATTACCGGCTCGATGCTTTAAAGCATCGAGGCCTGCTCAATATCCAGAGCTTCGATGCTCAACCCCTCAGCTATGTCAACGCACTCATGCTGGTATTCGGCCTCAAGCCCGCCGACCTCTTTAAAAGCATGTTGGAGGAATTCGAAATCGGCGGTCTTCCCGACTTCATTACCAGTTTCAACGCGCAAAGCCCTACCACGGCCCTGGTTCAGAATTCTGGATACAGCCCGGATGATCTTGTGGATGTGCTCTATCAAGTGCTTGATCCTTCCGGGAACAACCTCAATTTCGTTCAATATTTTTACGATAAATATTTGTCGGGCATCGATCTTGATGATACGTTTGCCCGGATCAAAAAAGTTTTCCGTAAATGGATCGGAGACGTTTCCCTCGAAAAATTCCTCGATCTGTTCATCCCAAAGTTCGTGATAGCAATCGAGAATATCGATCTCGCTATTGAGTTCCCGCGCTCGATCTTCATTCCTCTGCAAGATGGTTCCATAACAACAAACCCGGTCACTGTAGCTGGCGATCCTTTACCTGAACCGTATCGATCCCGGCTGACTTTCAATGTCGGGTCCCTTATTTATTCTTCAGAAACCGGATTTACTTTTAGTGGAGAAAACACTTTCGATTTTGCCAAAGCGCAAATCGGAAATTCCGGTTTTACCATTGATCTCGACGATCTCAAACTCGACCTGAGCAGAAGAAAGAACATTCCCGAAGCAACTGCTGATGGCCGGCCATATGATTTTATTGGGGTGTACATTAAAGCGGGAGCAATTGGTTTTCCATCCTCGTGGGGCCATAACAATCCGAATGCGCTAACCGACCCTTCGAGCGCTGAACTTTTTGTAAACAACCTGCTGGCCGGAACAGGCGGTATTTCCGGGACGATTGGTCTGCGTGGCGTACCACTCAATACGCCGACTCCTTTATTAAAAGGAAAATTCGGCCAGAAAATCAAATGGGAGTTACATGCGTTTGAAGTCATCTTCCGGCAAAACACGATTGTCTCTTCCGACATCCAGGGCAAATTAATTGTTCCCGGCTTTACCAATATGAATAACGGGGATGTAACACTGGACATTTTAATTCATTTTGCCGGCAACGGCGATTTCAGTGTGACGGCCAGCGCGCTTCCATCACCGCCGACATGGCAGATAGCGGGCGTACTGACCGTCGCCGTTTCGAGTGCCTACGTCGGCAGAAAAGATGGTCGATTCTATCTCGGGGTTACCGGTAAAATAAATTTCATCGCCGATATCCCTGTCTTGGGAGATGTGCTTCCGAAGGGCGTAGAAGTGAAAAAATTAATCGTATGGGACGATGGCACTATCGAATTCGAAGGCGGCAACCTTGTTTTAACAAAGGCGATCGCGCTGAATGTCGGTCCTGTAAAGCTTTCTGTAACTGCTCTTTCTATGGGTGCCTACGAGCGGGGAACACGCAAGTACAAATATATCGGGTTCGATGGCGGGATCAACATCAACCCGGGCGGGGTGGATGCGCGGGCAAATGGAGTGAAACTTTATTATTCTGTAGATGAAGACCCTCTAGATATTTTCGTTCGGATTGAAGGAATTGCGATTGATTTAATTATACCAGGAAGTGCGAGTCCCGAAGATGCTGCTGTAATTCTCAGCGGTTTTCTGACGATGAAAGATCCTGTTGACAATGCTTCCGGCGCAAATACAGAATATACTGGCGCGGTGTCGTTCTCGCTTCCGCGGGCGCACATAGCTGGCAGCGCGGGAATTCGTTTTCAACCTAGTTGGCCTGCTTTTCTTGTTGACGCCAGTCTTGAACTTGCAACCCCAATCCCACTCGGTTCTACAGGACTTTCAATTTATGGTTTTAGAGGACTGATAGGTCTAAGGTATGTTGCTTCACGAGATGCCTTAGCGCCCGCTGTAACGAATGAGTCACCATGGTACCAATATTATAAACATAAGGTTCCACCGGCAAACAGAGAAGGAATTCAGGCAGAAAAATTTGCCGCCAGAAAGGGATTTTCACTTGGTGCGGGCGTATCAATTGCAACAGGTGCAGATCAGGGAAAAGCGTTTTCCAGTAAACTCTTTCTACTTCTGTCACTCCCTGAAGTTTTGTTATTGCAAGGACAAGCTGCTATCATGCGTGAGCGAATAGGTCTTGATACAACACAAGATCCTCCATTCTCTGCTTTAATTGCATTCTCCAAGCATTCTGTTGAAGCTGCATTTGGCGTGAACTATAAATTGCCCGAAGAAAGTGGCAAGATCGCAACTGTTGACGGATTGATCGAAATGGGCTTTTTCTTTGGGAATAGTTCTGCGTGGTATATTAATGTGGGACGTGATCTGCCAACTGAAAAACGTATTCAAGCAAGAATATTGAATCTGTTTAATGCTTATTTCTATCTGATGATGTCGTCAGGAGGAATTCGTGCAGGTGCGGGTGCAAGTTGGGCGTTTAGTAAAAGTTTCGGACCTGTCGGAATAGAGGCCGGAGCATATATTGACCTTGCCGGAAAAATAAGTTTCAAACCCAAACAGATTGGTGGATCAATTCAACTAGTGTCATGTTAAGTTTGAATTGACGGATACAATTTTTTCAATTTAACTCTGGCTTCTTTGTTGGTAAACTGCCAATTGATTTTGCTGTTTTTATTATTTCT
>JBDSHN010000036.1:0-90441 GCA_039918435.1 Bacteroidia bacterium
TCGGCATTTTTACCAATCGGAAATGTAAACGCATTGTTGCCGTAATAACGCACTGGCCCACTCACAAAACTGGCATTGTTTGCACCTGCAACAGTTCCTGCCGATGGAATAGTCAGCAGATTTGTGGAAGTGGTTATCATTACTCCGCCGGTAAATGTGCAAAGATTGTCGACCGTGACCGGCCTGTTAAGCGTAACGGTTCCTGTCGATTTTGCCAATGAAAGGTCATAAATATTCAGAAGGCCTGGGCCGCTTATCGTTTGATTATTTGATCCGCTGAAAATAATTTTACGGGCATCATTTGCATCGTAACTAATTGTGCCGTTTACAGTAAGATCTCCGGCCATATCAAATCCGTTTCCATTATTCCTGAGTGTGCAGCCGGCTTTAATAAAAACATCACCCAGCAATGTAACAACAGGGGCGGCGCTTGTACAATTCATCAGGAAGTCAACGGTGTTTGTTCCGCTTCCTCCCACATTCAGGTTGCCTTTAACTGTAGGCGAGGAAGTTGTAGCGGTAAAGGACGAACCCGCAGGCACCGTCCATGCAGCTGCATTATTATTTTCAATGGTGAGGTTTGGATAAACAGCTCCGGTGGTAGAAACAGCAGGTTGTTGTGCGTTTACTTTCCGGATAATCCAGGTAGAAGTAGAAGGAATTGTTGCAATACCACCCTGGTAATTGGATTGCCATAGATTCGAAGAGCTGGCAGTAGTTTTCACTAATGTGCCGACTGCGCCCATTTGCCAAGTTGCCCCTGCATTCCAGGATATGCTGGCAGTGGACTGATCACCGAATGTACCATTGATCTGAAGGTCAACGCCCGTTCCGTTAAAAATGGTGAGTACAATTCCTGCAGAAGTATTCATTATTCCGTTTACAGTTACTTCATCAACAGTAAGAGCTGCGTTGATCGTAACGGTGTGACCTGTTTGAATGGTAATTGCACCATTGGTATTATTTGGTGTTGCACTTGCAGCTATCCAAGCGGATCCATTCCATGTTTGCCATGTGGTTACTACATTCCAATTCCCCGTAGCCGCAGACCGGTAGTCACCAATTGCCTGTGCAGAGAGAAAATGAATGCAAATAGAGAACAAGATTATTAGGGAAATCTTTTTCATGTTGCACGTACCACGCAGGTACAAGCCACAAGTTAATACTTTTCTGTAATACAATGCAAATCAGGAAACTAGGCAAATAAACCCTTTATGTTTTGTTCACTAACGCTGAAATATACTTGCCTACAATGTCAAATTCGACATTAACTTTTTGCCCGGTTTTTAAGGTTGAAAAATCAGTGTGCTCAAAGGTGAACGGAATAATTGCAACGCTGAATTTACCGGGTAATGCGTCTACCACGGTAAGGCTGACACCATTCACACATACAGAGCCTTTTGAAACTGTTATTCCTGCTTTTTCATCGTAACCGAACCGAAACAGCCAGCTGCCATTGTCTTCGTTCACCAACAAGCATTCAGCAGTCGTATCCACGTGTCCCTGCACAATATGCCCGTCGAGTCGGTCGCCGATTTTCATGCAGCGCTCCAGGTTAACCAGGTCGCCAGGCTGCAATGCTCCTAGATTTGTTTTGCGCAGCGTTTCAGAAATTGCGGTAACGATATAATGCGTTTCATGAATTTCGGTAACCGTCAGACAAACGCCGTTATGCGCGATGCTCTGATCCACTTTTAGCTCTGAAAGGAAAGGCGCTGTAATGGAAAAATGAATATTGCCTGCGTCTTCTTTTTTGCCTGCAACTGTGCCTGTGGCTTCAATAATTCCTGTGAACATAAATTGAGATTACAAGTAAAAATAAACTCCAGCTCCCAAAGCTAGATGGTTTGGAGGCTGGAATTTATTTTTTTGAGTTTTAATTTATTACTGGAATTGCCCGATATCTTTTCCAAAGAGGTGAACGAATCCTTTCAGCTCACGGGGAATAATTCCTTCAAGGTGAATTTCATTGACAACCGCAGTATAATAATAAACGCCATCTGTACATAGCTTGTGCGTTGTCATATCGCGTCCGTCCCAATGTACATTCGGATCTAAAGTCTCGAAAACCAATACTCCCCAACGATCATAAATATGAACATCAACGTCTTTAATATAACGGTAGGGGAATGGAATGAAAAAGTCGTTCGTATTGTCGCCGTTTGGTGTAAATACATTCGGTAAAATATATTCCGGGCAATTATCAACACAGACAAGATTGCTGACTACGCTTTCATTTCCGAAAGTATCTATTGCCGTAACTGCATAACATGCCGCAACAGAAGAAAGATTGGTCAGCACTAATACAGTATCGCTTGAAACAGTAATGGTGGTGAGCAATGTAAGCGGTGTATCTTCAAGAAGTGAATAATAAATATTATACGTCACCACATCATCTGTACCACAATTCATATTCATCGGATTGGTCCAGACAATCTGGTTGAGGCCGATGAAGCAATCAGAATTTACTACCAGTACCGGCGGACAAGGCGCGGTAAGATCAATCGGAGTTGCGCAAACACGCTGTGAACGATTATACTGGATCTGTGGCAAAGTCGGATTGGAATAAGTACCATGCGCTGTAATGTAATAGCAGTATTCGTGGTTGTTTAATAATCCCGTATCGCTATAGGAAGCGGAAGCCGGTGCGATGCCGATCGAATCCCATACAGAAGTAACGTTATTGAAACGATAGATCGCGTATTCGTAATTCGTCCACGGTACTGCATATTGCCAGCTGAGCGTAACTGTATTATCAGAAGGAACAGCAGTTAAATAAACAGAAGATGCAGGCTGACTGTTTCCGATCAATGTTAAAACACCGGTACTGGAATCAGTATAATAGAAAGTGAGCCTGTAGGTATAAGCAGAATCAGTTGTATTGAGCGAATTGTCGATTACTGAATTTGGGAGCTGACTGAATACAGTTGCACCATACGTTCCGATCAGCGTTGAAGTAGAATTGGAATAGGTAAATCCATTCGAACGTCTCAGCTCAAGTGCCCATGGGCCAGGATAAAATGCAGTATCAAAATCAATTCCATTATTTATTGCATTTTCCCATCGCACAAACATGCTGCCGCTCGTAGTGCCTGTTGTCATTACATCTACATCCGTAATTACAGGTACATCACGTTTTAATTCACTGCACGCTTCCGGTGACGCGTAGCTTTCAGCGCCGTCATTAAAGAAGGCACATACACGGTAGCAATAATCAATGCCGGGAATCAGGCCACTGCCACCGTTATTATCTACAAATGTGAGTGTGTTGTATGAATTAACCGTTCCGATAAGCACAAAACCAGTATAGGCAGGAACTCCCGTTTCACATTGCAAATGATTCCATCCGCTCGGCCCTTGTAAACGGTAAATGCGGTAGCCTCTGCATCGGTTTGGAACAGGATCGCATGGATTTATTCCCCACGCAAGATTCATTTGCGAACCTTGAGGACTTGCAGTAAGTGTAGGAGGCCCCGGAGAAACAACTGTTATTCGTACCGATTCAAGATCTGACAGCGCAGGAGTACCGTTGTCGGTTGCTTTAAGCGTAACAATCCAGGGTTGCAGGCGAACATTATTGCAGTCGGTTTGCCAGTTAAAAACAGCATTGTAAGGCGGATTTATCGATTGGAAAATATTGTTTGGTGTGAGCGTTGCAGGAGGTGTAAGGTTAAATGGCCCGCCATAACCCTGCAATTTTACGAGCTGGGAAATATTAGGATCACTTACTGCAATGTTGAAATTCACCTGTGTGCCGGCATCCACACAAAGGTCGGGGAGATCAGGAATATTCGGATTTTCATTATTGCAGGTTTCTGAAACGTCAACATTAAAATCACGTAAAACAGTTCCGATAAGATGACGCTGACCATCTGCAAATTTTTTCCATTCATCAATGTAGATGACTACATTATATTTTCCGTCCTGGGTGGGAGAACACCATGCAAGATCACCGGTAACAGCATCAATGCTCAGCGCACCACCTCCTAAAACATTCGGAAGTGTGTAGCCTGGTATTGGATTTCCAAGCGTATCAAGACAGGGCCCTAAGCGGTAAGAAAGACTATCGCCATCAGCATCAACAGCGCCGGGGTTATGATAAAAACAATGCCCCTTACAAGCTTTGTCGAGTGGAATGGTGGTTAATTCCGGTGTGGAGTTACAACCAATATTCGGATCAATGACAATGGTAGTTTGAAGGTAGAAAGGAACATTTACAGAGGTAGGTATGTTAAGAATGCCAGCTACACGATTCGGATCGATGATGTAAAGTGTATAGGTTCCCGGGCCGGGATAAGTATGTGTTTGCTTATAAAAATTTTGTCGCGTTAACGGATATGCCGGACCAAGAATATCGCCATCACCAGCATTCGGACAATTATTATTCATCGTCCCGTTCGTTCTTGGTGCGACAGAAAATGTATTATCGCCCCAGAAAACGGTAAGCTCACAACGGTCGGCAGGACTTTGGGTATTGGTGTAAGTTGAAATGGTGACTTCGTAAGTTAAATACTGGCCTGGGGGTGAAATACATTTTACAGTTATTTCTCCGGCTATATTATGCGTAGCATTCAGGTACGGAGCCGCGAACATCAGGCAAACAAGAAAAAGAAATAAACGTTTCATGTAAAAAAATTACGGTGTCAGGATTACGGTTTCTGTTCTGACATAATTACTCCGGTTATGCGACTGATCGAGGAGAGAGGTATTAAATTGCAACGTATCGCGGGGAAGAAAAGATTTATGTTCAAACGTTAAATAAATGTCACCCTCGAGGCCTTTTTGTCCGGCAGTAAGACGGGGAATGCGATAAGTATACAGCAAGGAATCCACTTCAACAGTAATGGGATTATCAAGCACCTGGAAAACTCCGTTAGCATCGGGAGCGTAAACCGCAAGCACCATGTTCGGATCAGGATCTGTTGGAGCAACTCCAATGTCGCCATCACCATCTGTAAATGAAAAAACGAGGATAAGAGAATCGCTGCCTACAGGTTGTCTGAATTCTTTAAATGTAAGCGCTGGAATTGCAGGAAAGGTAGGGTCAGGTTTGCAGCCAAAAAATGCCGCGCCTGAAATGACGAAGAGAAATAAACCACGAAACTTTTTCATACCTGTTTGCTTAAATTCAAAGATAAGCTAAGTTTTCAGGTAAAGCAATGGGGAAACAAGGGATTTACAGGTGGTATAATTTGGCAAATAAATGGTTTCTGGCATGCGGAATTCATTCTACAGCTTTGAATGTAAAAATTCCTTTCATTTGAATGGTGTACTGATCAGGGATTCTTAACGATAAGTTTTTTGATAAATCCTTCGTTGCCATCACCAGCAATTTTAACAAAGTAAATGCCGGGAGAAAGTTCCGGAAGCTGCAGGATTTGTCCGGCTGCAAAAAAATCATTCGCAGCGAAGATGAGCTTTCCTTCCACAGATAAAACTTCTATTGAATATTGCCCGGTTATTTCAAAATCAATTGCAACGTTCTCACCCGCACTAACCGGATTCGGGAAGAGCGAAAAGGAAGCAGGGCTTTTATCCTGTATTCCAGAAAGAGTTCCTACATCAAATTGAATTTCGCGCATGGTAGTTCCTACCAGGTGCCGTTGATTATTCGGAAACAATTTCCATTGTTCAATAATGCAGTCGATATTATAACGCCCTTGCGTTTGCGGATTCCATGAATAATCGCCTGTAACAGGGTTTAAGTTGAATGTACCGCCTCCAATAATGTGTGGATAAACATAACCAGCAATTATTCCGGACGAATCCAGGCAAGGTGAATAAGAAAACGATAAACTGTCTCCATCCGGATCAACTGCACCGGGATTAAAATAATTGTTCGCCACCGAGACATCAAGCTGTTCAATAAGGTTATTATTTGTTATAACAGGTGAACTGTTACACCCAATATTCGGATCGACAATTAAGGTAGCGTTCAAGCTTATAATTGTATTGCTAGAACCTGGAATATTAACGATGCCGACAATGCGGGATGTATAAATAATATAAGCAGTATAAGTACCCGGACCAGGAAAAGTATGTGGGATAAGCCAATTAATTTCAGAATAATCCGGATAAGCAGGAGCAAGACTTGCTATTGATGAAGCAGATTGATTGGAAAGTTTTGCCCAGGTATTATCGCCAAAAAAAACCTGCAGGGTATCGGTTGGCAAAAAATTCTCTCCCCATAAGGTTACATTAAATTCATAGCTCATTCCATTGATGCAACGAATATTTAAATCGCCTCCCGCAACGTTTCCCGCAAAAGAAAAGTTCTGAAAAATAAAAAACAACAGAAAAGAAAGGAATGTTTTTTTCATAGAGGTTAATTTAAAATACAAGGGAAGATACAACTTTCCCGATTCTTTTTTATTCTCTTGCCCTTCGCCATGGATGGATTGCTTTCTTTGCTTAAATGCCCACTTCTAAAAAAACAGCGCACTGATTACCGCAGAGTCCGCAGAAAGAACGCGGATGCTTTTATTTTTCCAGTACCGCCTTCCGCCGCGGCGGATTCCCTGCTTCCTTCCATTAAGAAAATGACAGCGATCAATAATTAATCACCTGCTCCTCAATATCAGCCGGCAACTCACGCTCTTCATATTGCTGCGTGCGCAATTGCGGAATAAATCCTGCTTCTTCAATAGCAGTTTGAATGCCTTTATAGGTAAAACGATGCGGCGCACCCGCTGCGGAAACCACATTCTCTTCAATCATGATCGAACCAAAATCATTTGCGCCTGCATGCAGACAAAGTTGCGCTACTTCTTTCCCGACAGTTAACCATGAAGCCTGGATATTTTCCACATTCGGCAGCATGATTCTGCTCATTGCTATCATGCGAATGTATTCATCACCGGTTACATTATTCGTCACACCTTTTACGCGGCGCAATAATGTTCCGTCATCCTGGAACGGCCATGGAATAAAGGCAAGAAATCCTTTTGCATCTATTGGCTTTTCGCTTTGCACCTGTCGCAGCCACGCTAAATGTTCGAAACGCTCATAATGAGTTTCAATATGACTGAACATCATCGTTGCAGATGTTGTCAGCCTCAATTGATGCGCTGCCCGCATTACATCCAGCCATTCGCGTCCTGAACATTTTCCTTTCGAGATCAGCCGGCGAACGCGGTCATTTAGAATTTCTGCACCCGCTCCCGGAAGTGAATCAAGTCCGGCATCCATGAGCGCTTTTAAAACTTCTGTATGCGTACTTTTCTCCAGCTTGGTGATGTGCGCAATTTCCGGCGGCCCGAGCGAATGCAGTTTTAAATTCGGGTACAAACGCTTCAGTTCACGAAAGAGATCGGTGTAATATTTTAATCCCAAGTCAGGGTGATGCCCGCCCTGCAAAAGCAATTGTTCGCCTCCAAGACGAAATGTTTCTTCAATTTTTGTCTTGTAGGAATTGATATCTGTAATGTAAGATTCTGCATGTCCCGGAATGCGGTAAAAATTACAGAACTTACAATTAGCGATACAAACATTTGTCGTGTTGAGGTTACGGTCAATGATCCAGGTAACTTTTTTTGAATTGTTTTTTTTCTTCTTCCGCAATTCATTTCCCACGAACATCAGCTCGGCAGTCGGAACATTTTCAAATAAAAAAACACCTTCTTCAGCGCTGAGAAATTCCTCCGGGGATTCCCCTTGGGAAAAATCAAGCGCACGTTTCAATAAAAGATCACTTTTCATAAATGGGAATTAAGTAGTACAAAGGTCACGAGTTTTCTCCGATTTACGGCCTGAAAAAAAAGTTAATTTCAGCTTATATGACCACCTGCTTCATCTTCTTGCCGTTCATCACTTTCTTGTTCGTGATCCCCATCCTTTTCCGTCTCTTTCTTCTGTCCCTTGCCTGTACTTCGGCAGGCAGACGTTTTTTCTCTACTTTTAACTCCCATAAATTAAAACAATACATGACAGTCTTCAAACGTGCTGGTTCCCTGCCAAAGGAAACTCCTCTTGTAATTCTTTGCAGAAAAAATTCTGACTTCAAAAATTTCGGACTTTCTTCATCTGCTACAGATGAAATAAAAAAAGCGTTTTCGCTCGACAGGAAAATTTTCCAGGTTTACAATAACAGCCAGGTCGTTTTTGTGCTTGTTAAAGGAGAAAAAGAATCGGCCGACAAAATGCTTGAAGTCATTCGTAAATGCGGCTCAACGCTTGCAACGATTTTGAATGACAATAAGTTCAAAGCTGTTGCACTCGCCGATGCGGATAAAAAAGATGAGCATGTGCTTGCGCTTGCCGAAGGAATTGCATTAAGCAATTATCAATTCCTGAAATATAAAGTCAGCAATAAAGAAAAGGAGACCAACACACTTCAGCAGCTCGACATCATTTCAAAAACAGTAAAAGATGCTACTGTAAACCGCCTCCAGATCATTACCGACGCTACATGCACTGCGCGCGATCTTGTAAATGAGCCGGCAAATACGCTTGATGCTGTTACGCTTTCAAAAGAGTTTCAGCGCCTTGGAAAAGAGGCCGGATTCAAAGTGGACGTTTACAATAAGACAAAAATTGAAGCGATGAAAATGGGTGGACTTATTGCCGTGAATAAAGGCAGTGATATTCCGCCGACATTCACCGTGATGGAATACAAACACAGCCGCCCGCGAAATAAAAAACCGGTAGTGCTCGTAGGAAAAGGTGTTGTCTACGATACCGGCGGATACAATATTAAGGTCGGAAATGGAATGGAAACAATGAAGTGTGATATGGCGGGCGCTGCAGCTGTAGCAGCTGCTATGTGGGCCATCGCAAAAGCAAAACTTCCTATACACGTAATCGCGCTGGTACCGGCAACGGATAACCGCATCAATGGAAACGCTTACTTGGCGGGTGATGTGATCACGATGTACAACGGTCTTACGGTGGAAGTTTTAAATACAGATGCGGAAGGGCGAATGATCCTTGCTGATGCGCTTGCGTATGGCGAGCAGTTTAATCCGGAGCTGGTGATGGAATTTTCCACGCTTACTGGCGCAGCAGTGGCAGCCATCGGGCAATATGGAATTGTTTGCATGGGTACTGCCGATGAAAGAACAAAAGCGAAAATGAAAGTGAGCGGGAATAATGTGCACGAGCGTCTTGCGGAATTTCCTTTTTGGGATGAATATGATGAATTGATCAAGTCGGATGTGGCGGAAATCAAAAATATCGGCGGACCTTATGCAGGTTCCATCACAGCCGGAAAGTTCCTGGCACACTTTGTGAAATCGCCTTTAATGCATTTCGACATTGCAGGACCGGCGTTTATTTCTGCAAAGGATGCTTACCGCACCAAAGGCGGAACAGGCGTGGGCGTAAGATTCCTTTTCGATTTTTTATCAGGATATAAAGCATGAAAAAAGTGAAAAGAAAAATACTGGTTGTTAGTCTTGCTCTTGCAGGAGGAATCGCTTTTTTCTTTTCATTTATTTTTATCTCCGCATTTATTCCAGCAGAGAAAAAACAGTTTCTGATCATTGCGGTTTACGATCAGAACGTCGTAAGCAATCACATTGTCCATCTGAAAAAAATTCCGTTTGTTGCAGGACTTCCCGGCGCAGCACAGAATATAATGGATGTGGTGGTTCAACAGTCCACAGACAAAGTTCCGCGCATTCGTTTTGATTTTGGTGCGAATAAAATTTACCGGAACCGCTGGGTCATTACTTCTTATGGAAACGTAATTGACCTTGAAGGGAAAAAAATTGCTGTGGAAACGCATGACCAGTTTGTACGCGCTTCCGGTGACAGCATTATTTTTTATACCAATGATATTTCGCGCGGCAAATTTTATTCTGTGCTCAATCTTGCAACCGGCGATTATTCTCCTGTGAAATCGCCGTCGTTCCATGCATTAACTGGTCAGGATGTTCAGCCGGATTGCACAACTAAAAATTTCAAGATCTTTTATTATCCGCCTTCGGCGCAGAAAGTGGAATTAATAAAAGACGCAGGTTTCGGTGAAGATGTTTCACTTATTCCGCAAACAAAACCAACCTGCCCGATCTATTGGATTGACAACGACAATTTCCTTTTCCCGTATTATTCAGTTGCGCATGATTATGTTTCGATCATGAAAGTGAATTTCACAACGAAAACACAGGAAAAAATCGGCGGCATCGATCAGCTTCCGGAAAATCACCGCCTTTCTTATTTTTATAAAAATGCGGAAAACGAAATCGTGTATTCCTGCGCACGCGGTCATTACAAAATTGATCCTGCAAAAAAAGAAATTTCCGAATTGCAGTATTTTTCTGCCGGAAATAATTTCTTCGTTGCGGTGAACGAAACCGATAAAAAAGGAAGAGCAATCCGCCACGGTGAGGAGCAGGTAGGGACTTATTTTTGCTCCCCCGGGCTAATAGCAACAACAAATGGCTTCATTGCGTTTCCTTATGAAATTGTGCTTGGCGAAGAACATTATCTCCAGGGCGCCGCTGTTTATTCTGCAACTACCAAACAATGGAAAACCGTAAGTGACAGTGATCTTTCAGCGGTTGTGGGTTGGATGGAAGAATAATAGCTAAATCAATAACGATCAATTAATTTATGTAAATTTAGTTTTTTGTATAAATTTATATATTTATATTTGCGCAGCTAAATATTGATTTATGGAAACATTTAAAAACCCGTTCAGGCCAGGAGCGGGCCAATTACCGCCTTATTTATCGGGAAGGAAAGATGAACAAGATGAGTTTAGATTGATGCTGGATCAATCACCGGTTTTAAAAAACTTAATTATAACTGGATTAAGAGGCGTTGGTAAAACTGTTTTATTAGAAACATTAAAGCCCCTTGCTGTTGAAAAAGGTTGGTTTTGGGCTGGGACTGATTTAAGTGAATCTGCTAGTGTTAGTGAACAATCACTTGCAATAAGAATTCTCGCCGATCTTTCCGGATTGGTTTCTTCTTTTACAATCGGTCACGAGGAGCAAAAAACAGTTGGCTATATCCAAAATGTTCAGTCAAAAGAAATAAAGTTGTCGTATGAAATACTAGTTAAGATTTATTCTGAATCGCCAGGTCTGGATTCTGATAAATTAAAAGTTGTATTAGAGTTCGTATGGAATGCTATAAAAACAAAAGCAAAGGGTGTCGTATTAGCGTATGACGAAGCTCAGATTTTACAAGATAAGGCTTCTGATAAACAGTTTCCATTATCAGTACTATTGGAAGTTATCCAATATCTTCAAAGGAAAGGAATTCCTTATTTTTTGATTTTAACCGGACTTCCTACATTGTTTCCTAATTTGGTGGAGGCAAGAACATACGCTGAAAGAATGTTTCACATTATGACGCTGGATAAATTGACTGAGTCAGAAAGTCGCGAAGCCATACTAAAGCCAATTACGCAGGATAGTTGCCCAGTTAGTTTTAGTGAAGAAGCAATAGTTAGTTTAATGAAATTTTCCGGAGGTTATCCTTATTTTATTCAGTTTTTCTGTAAAGAAGCATTTGATTCATATTTGCAGCAAAAGGCTGTTGGGGTGGAGACCCCCGCTGTTACAATTAATGAAGTAGTGAGAAAACTCGATAGTGATTTTTATTCAGGAAGATGGAGTAGAATTACTGAAAGGCAAAGAGATGTTTTAGAAATTATTGCAACATTACCTTCCGCGAACGAAGAATTTTCGGCACACGATATTTTAGCAAAAGCAACAACATCAGTGGCTGAAAAACTCAGTTCAAGTCATTTAAACCAAATTTTAAAAAAGCTAATAGCTTCTGGATTTATTTATAAAAACAAACATGGGAAGTACTCTTTCGCAGTTCCAATGCTAGCTGATTACATCAATCGACAGAAGAAAAATTAAACTAAACAAAATGGCCGAATTACAAAAGATACGAGTAGGAGTAACGCAGGGCGACATGAATGGTGTTGGTCCGGAAGTGATTATCAAAACATTTCTCGATCCGTTGATGAATGAGATCTGCACACCGGTTGTTTTTTCATCTTCGAAAGTGATGAACAATCAACGCAAGGTGATGAATGCGGAGGAATTTAATTTTCACCTGCTGCGCGATCTTGATCAGCTGAATCCGAAACGGCCGAATCTTTATAATTGTTTTGATGAAGATGTAAAAGTTGAATTCGGAAAGCCATCGCCGCTTGCAGGAAAAAATGCTTTGAAATGTATTGATACCGCTTGCGAAGCATTATTAAATGACAAGATCGACGTGCTCGTTACTGCGCCGATTGATAAGCACAGCATCAGCATCGACGTTCCTGCATTTACAGGACATACTTCTTATCTCCAGCATAAATTTGGCGCAGAACAATCGCTGATGTTGCTGATCAATAGAAATCTCCGTGTCGGATTATTGACCGAACATCTTCCTATCCGCGATGTAGCGCAGCAGATCACGAAAGAGCGCATTATTCAGAAAACAAAGCTGATGTGCAAATCGCTGCTTGAAGATTTTGGCATCCGCCGCCCGAAAATCGCAATCCTCGGATTAAATCCACACGCCGGTGACCAGGGCGCAATCGGCAAAGAAGAATTGGAGATCATCATGCCTGCGGTTGAAGCATTGAAAGCAGAAAATATTTTGGCATTCGGACCTTTCCCTGCCGATGGATTCTTCGGATCAGAAGGATACAAAAATTACGACGGCGTTTTAGCCATGTACCACGACCAGGGACTTGCGCCATTCAAAGCATTGTCATTTTCCGGCGGCGTGAATTTCACCGCTGGATTAAAATTTGTCCGCACATCGCCCGATCACGGAACTGCGTATGATATTGCCGGAACGAATGTGGCGAATGAATCATCTTTCCGTGAAGCCGTTTACATGGCCATTGATATTTTCCGGACGAGAAATAATTGGAGCGAAATTTCTGCTAATCCGTTGAAGGCCGCACCGAGGCAGCGGGAAGGAAGAGAGCGATAATTTTTGTTAACTTAACTCAGTAATAGTTTAAAAATAACCCCATGAAAAAAATCTTTCTTTTTGGCTTACTGTTTTCTGCGACTTTTTTGTCAGCGCAAGTTGATCTTGTTACAGGATTGATTGGACGAATAACTTATTACGCCGGAGGGTATAACGATATTGCCGGAGTTGGTATGTTATCCAATGCTCCGTTGGGTTCGATCACCTCTGTTGATGAATGTGGCGTTAGTCCGTATGCGCGCTTTTTTTCGGGACTCAGCACAACAAAACATAAGATCAATGATAATGGATTGATGTATTTCGGTTCCACTTCCTCCTTCAGCTTCGTCTCATCGTTTAAAACTGCTGCTTCAGCTACATCCGAGTTATTTACAAACCGCGCATATTCCAATTATAGTTCTGGCTGGAGCATTGGGCTCGATAATTCGCAGGTAGGTTGTCTTTTTGTTACGATTGGGGACAATGCAAATCCTGTTTGGTTTCGTACCGTGAATACATTCAATGATAATCAATGGCACCAGAATGTTTTGGTTGTTGACCGGATTACAAATCGTATCCGTTTATATATTGATGATATTCTTCAACCGCTTGTAAATCTAGGTCCACTTGGAACACTTGTAGGAAATGAGATCGACATTTCTTCTGTGGTTTATAATGCAAATCCGGTTGCAACGAATAATAATTTTATCGGCAATCACTTTAACGGGAATATTGATGAGGTTCGGTTTTACAATATCCCGTTAGACAGCATTAAAGTCCATGCGTTGGATTCTCTGCGTAAAAGAGCGCCAACACCAATTATAACCGGAGGCCCGACAAGCAGCTATACCAATCAAACACAGCTTTACTACACATCCAATACTGCAAATGCAACTTATGGCTGGATATTTAGCGGAGGCACAGGCAGCAGCACTACCTTCAGTATTCCAATTACATGGACAGTTCCTGGTTCACATGATGTGAGAGTTTATTACAATCTTCCCAACGGATGTTTCAGTGATACTTCAGGTCCTCTTACGGTGCAGGTTTTTCAAAATACAGCTGCAGTAAAAGAGCTGCCGGGCGCGGGAAAGATTTCGTTTTATCCTAACCCATCCACCGACTTCCTGATGCTTGAATCAGAAAATCCTGTTTCAGATGTTTGGTTAAGGATTTTCGATTCAAATGGAAAGCTTGTTTCAGAAAGCAAGTCTGATTTGTACGGACAAACAAAAATCGATATTTCAACTTTACCAAAGGGTAGCTATACCTTATTGTTAGAAAATGAAAAAGGTCAAACGCACCTTAGGTTCGTTCATAATTAATTTTTGGCAGCAGGCTACCATTTCTGAATATAATAAAACCCATGAAAAAATCCTTTCTCTCACTCCGCATTTTTATTTTCTGTGCAACTTTCTTTCTGGCAGCAGTTCACCTTCCTGCGCAGGGAACTTCTGAAGGCGATTATACTCAATATTCGAACGAAGAAATTCTCAATCTCGGATCAAATGGTGTTGCAGTGATTGGTTCTGGTCCGTTTGAGAAGGAACCGTTAGATGCCAGAGTTATACGATTCGATTCTACCTCAAAGAAACTGTGGGAAAAGATATACAAACAACCATACGGAAAAGGAAGGTATGATCTGTTTGCAAACAGCGCTGATGGAAATGATATTTATATTTTGTCATTGAAACAAATCGATGAGGATAAGAATATCACCGATGGCGTTGCTCTTACTTGGATTGATGCAAAATCTGGTGAAAGCCGGGTTAAGGAATTTCCGGTTACGGAATTTGGATACATGTACACGATTTATGCGAACAATAAATACCTTTTTGTATACACGACTTCTCTTCCATTATACAGCAAAGAAATTGAAAAGAATCCTGTAAAGACCAAATTGTATCGTTTTGAAAAAGCTACGATGAAGATGGAGCTTTTGGAGGATGAAATGAAAAGTCCTTCTCAATATATCCGCGTATTCTGGCAGATATTTCGCGTCGAGAATGATTTTGCAGAAGGTTATGTGATAAAAGAAGCAACACAGCATATCGAACTTGAAATTGCGAGGTTCGATAATAATGGGAAAAAAATCAAATCTGCTGATGTGTCATTTGATTTGAAAGAAACCTTTCCACGCCAGGAAAATTCAGATATGCCGCTTAATGCAGGAATCTTTAATGGGCATATATATAAAAAGGGATTTAGCGGGACTACATCACATGACGTTGTACTTGTTGATCCTGATCTGCTGTTTGTTTATCCACTGGCTTCTTGCCACTTTCATTTCGATCCTGTTTCAAAAAATTATTATGCTTATGGACTTTGCGGGTATGAGGAACAAAAATTAAGACACTCTGATTATTCAGGATTCTATATTGCCAGGATAGATGAGAATTTTAAATTGGCCGCTTTTAAAGAACATGAAGAAATTGAATTATTGGAAAAAGATTTAGGATTTAAAAATGTAGGCGTCACAGGATCACGGACTATTGATGCCACCAGGACACCAACTGATCAACTGGTTATTTACATGAGCGGCGGTAACCAAAAGGAGTTTTATTTTAGTATGGATCCTGTAAATCTTTCAATAAAAAAATCGCAGATATTAAAAGCACATAAATACAAACAAGGTTATAACGGATATTTAACCAATACATTCACTAGCTCACTCGACAAGGAATTGTACTGGGATGCTGAAATAGTTAAATTGACTTATGGCTTTTACGAAAAATTTTACGTCCCAACAGCGCGCTGGCAATATGTGGTTCTGGTATCTGGATATGAGGGATTAATAAAAGTATACACTTCTAAAATGGAATAGCAAAAGGAATGCGCTGATTTTTCAACATGAAACTTGAAGGAACTGAATTCTTATCTATTCATTAGTTGACTCAAGTATCTTTTTCTCAAGTTCCGGCGTCAAACGAAAATTGGTTTTCCTGATCTTATTTAAAATTGGTACGATGGATTTGATGTGGCCGTTGAGTTTGGCATTAACAAGTAAAGCAAGCGTTCCTGTATATCTTAAACCTAATTTCAAAGCTAATTTCCTCGCTTTCTGATCATCAAGAATAAGAAGGCAATCTTTTTGTTCAACGGCGAGCGCTATTGCACTGGCTTCTCCTTTATCGACTGTTGTAAGAAGAAGATTTTGGTAAGTTTTGTTTTTGGGTCAATAACTTTTACCCAATCCGGAAGCTTTTCACCGAACTCTTTGGCAATAGTAGATGTTACTATTAATTTCTTCGAAAAGTAAATTTAAAATCCCCAGCTCACCTATATTGTCCAATAAAATGAGGCAACTGGTATCAGATATTATAGTTTTTTGCATTCAGAATATCTTTTTCTAATTCTTCTGCATGGAAATTGAAAATAGAAACGCCATAATTACCAAGCAATTCTGCAAAAGTCCTTTTCGAATACCCGGCAAGATCAGCAGCTTGTCCAAGCGAAAGCTTACCCATTTCGTAAAGTTGGGCAGCAAGGGCAGTAACCGTCTCTTTTGGTGTTAAATCAACACTGTCCGGTAAGTTGATTGTCAACTTTCTCATAGTTTAAAGATAAGTATAAACGCTTATCGATCAAACCGCTGTGGATAAAGGGGTTTGGGAGGAAGCTGAAGTATTTTGAGTAACGGAATAGAACCAAAAACCAAAAGTTGCGGTGCAGGAGGTTTTTTTAGCCTTTGTTGATTGATGTTTTCTTTTGTTGGTGAAAACTTGTTTACTGCGGCGTTACAAAGAACTGTCAGATCAAAAATAACATATAGTTTTTAGATAACAAACTTTCTCCAATACAACAGAAAGAAAAAATACCCTTCTCGATTTTATCAATTGCCCATCCTATTCTGGGATAGTAAGTAAATATAGAGCATCGTACTGCAAAGTTTCATAGCAATTCCAAGCATTCATAGAAAACTTTTGTGGAGTAAAATGTGTTTCCTAAAGAGGGGATTAAAATCAAGCATAAATTATTTATTTTGTTTTTGAGATTATTTGAATATCTTTCTATAAAGTATTAATGTTGGTTTGTCATAGTATGTGACATTATTACCTCCATAATTTATATGCTGTAAAAATATATGGTGTAACATTTAGTAGACCTCGAAACATAAATGCGTTCGCTATGGTTATTCCAAATGATGATAAAAAACTACTTCTCCAGTCATATAACAATTAAAAAATCAAACAAATGAACAGTCTTAGAAGCATAACAGGCCTGATCTTTTCAATAATGTTGGGAGGGCTTATTTCATGTAATAATGATACACCCGAATCAACAGAAGTAACAAAAATAACTGTTGCCCAATGGGGGCAGGAGAAATACTTAATCTACCTTCCTTTTTACATTGCACAGGAGAAAGGATTTTTCAAAGACGAGGGGCTTGACATAACTGTTAAATTTTCCGGCAATGATGATCAGGTATTTGCAACAGTATTGAAAGGTGAAGCCCAGTTTGGCATTGGAGATCCAGTGTTTACCGCAATATCAAGAGAGAAAGGAGCAAAAGGTAAAGTCATTGCTTCCATTGTCGATGGAGTTTCAATTTGGGGTGTTACAAATAATGATAACATAAAATCCATTGAACAGCCAAGTGATTTGGCAGGTTTAAGGGTCGGGACTTTCCCTGACCCATCTACAAACTACGCTTTAATGAAAAAGACAATTATCAAAGGAGGCGACACTTTGAAAAACACAAAAATTGTTCAAGCTCCAATTGGCTCACAGCTTGCACTACTTGAAAACGGGGATGCCGACATTGCAATGGATTTAGAACCTGGCACATCGATTTCTGAAAGCAAAGGTTATAGGGTTGTTTATTCCTCTCCTGAATTTTACGGAAGATTTGCTTTCACAGGCTTAACAACAACTGAAGATTACATAAGCGGAAACAAGGAGATTGTTCAAAAATTTGTAAACGCAATTGAAA
The DNA here is from genome assembly GCA_039918435.1 of Bacteroidia bacterium. Taxonomy (GTDB): domain Bacteria; phylum Bacteroidota; class Bacteroidia; order Palsa-965; family Palsa-965. Next base: position 17,807 of record JBDSHN010000036.1, read on the forward strand.
AAGCATTACAATATTGCCACTCAGATGAAACTGGCGCGATAGAAATAGCAAAAAAACTTTTCCCAAACTTAGACAAGACAGTTGTTGCAAATGCAGTGAAAAGAATGGTTGGCGACAAAACAATTCCTGACCATGCTGCAATGAGTGATGAGGCATGGCAGAAAGCAATGCAAGTAAGAGTTGACATTGGTGATCTTAAGGAAATGAAACAAACGTCTGATGCAGTCGATAATTCATTCGCGGATAATGCGGTCAAGCAGAAATAGTTCTTATGAGCACAACAGAAGCAAGAAATGATTCACGAAGAATTGAAACCCTTAATGTGGCACTTTCAGCCGATACAATACTTTACACACCGTTCTTTCTTGCTTATTATGCTGGCGATTTTGAAGACACTCCCTTTGGCAAGCTTTCTGTAAACATTATTGGCAAGAAAGATGATGTTCGATTTGATAAAAGCGCAAATTTAAAAGGAGATGGTTTCGCAACCTTTTGTTTAATTTTTGGATTAGCAGATGCTTCTATTTGCGATCCATCATATTTAGTTTATTTACAAGACTCAGCAACTGACATAGGAAAAGAATTTGCACTATTTGAAAAACTCTTGACATCTTATACCAAATCCTCTTTAAGTGGTGATGAAAAATTTAAAAAAATCCTTAGTTATAATGCTGACAAAAAAACTTTATTCATAACCGATAAAAAAGAGTTTGGAGCACTATTTAAAGACAAAAAAGTAATTGGTGGGTTGATTTCAAAAATTGCGTTTTCAGTTGCTTGTAGCCCAAATTTAGAAAAAAAGGTAACCGGAGATGGATATAAAAATCACCCTGAAAAATTCGGTAAATCACATAAGAGAACATCCATAGGCAAGGCTTTTACAAGTACGGAGGTTAAGGGGCATTTTATTTATTATGATGAACCTTCTACAGGATTTTGTGTAGGTCAAATTCATTCAGCAATTTATCAAAAGACATCCGACAAAGTAAAAACAAAAGATTTTGGAAATGAATTAAAATTATTGCAGGAAGCACAATACAATGATTCAGTAGCAATAACATGTGATTATGTATCGTTGGATTTTTTGCTTTATAAGCAAAAGAATTCTGATGAAGAAAACAAAGTTTGTGAAATTGAGGACTTGGCAACTGTTCTTGAAAATTATCTTTTTACTGGTATTCTTGGGAATTGCGAATTGAAAAATAAGACTAAGTTACAAGCTTTACTTTACGGCATTGACAAAAATTTATTTGAAATTTTTAGATTTCTTAAAGAAAGCGATACAACAGGACTTACAAAATTTTTTAGACGAAAATTCAACTACTCGGATTCAAAAGAACAAGAACTTCTGAATTTACTAATTGCCGATAATGACTGCCGCGATAAAATCAAAGCCGACATTCATGATATTACTAAAGAAGAATTTACTTTTGATACAATAATTAGATATTATGTTGACCGTCTGTATAAATGGAAAGTGTGGGGCAATTTATATTACAATAAAACAATTCCTTCTGCTCCTGATTTAAAAAGAATAGCAGAATTAAGAAAAGAGGCAATTCAATCGCAAAATGAAATTTCTGATCCTAAAATCTGTGAATTAATTGAACAGGATTTGTTAAGTGAGTGGCGTGAGAAAGAGCTCGAATTTTTTACTTATGAGAACGAAATAAATCAACTCGAGTTGAAGGAAAAGTTTTCAGATGCTTTTATTTTTTTATTTTCTCCTTTTTTGCTTTTCAGAAAAACTTGGAGAAATTCACTTAGAACCAAGTTATGGTTATACGTAAACAAGACCTCATATCTTTATACAGTTGGTTCACTGTTCTTACTTTTTGAAATAGTATCAAGTATGTTTCACATTTTTGGGTTTCACATCCCCAAACTAGGGTTTAATATTCCTATTGGCAATTGTTACCATTTGCCAGTTAATTTAGGCTTGATTCTTTTCGTATACTTAAATGCAATGATTATCGTGTTAATTTTATTGTCTCGTCGCTTACTTAAACTAAAGGAAAACAACAGATATATTTATAGAGATGAACAGCAATTTGCAAAACGGAAAAACAATTGAATCATTTTTGGCAGCAAAAAAGAGTAATGTTCGCAAAAAGCAAATTGCAGAATTGGATAAGTATGTTCAAGAAAGAAGAAAAGAAAAGAAAAAGAATCTTCGTTTCATAACTTATTGGGGGGCATCAGACAAGAAATATCCTGACAAATATGACTACGATGCGTTGATAAACCTCTTTGGCTTTTTAAGAATAGTTGAGAAGCACTATAAAATAGATGCTCAACTTACTTTTATTTTTACAGATACCCATGTACTACTCAACGGATACAAACCTGAAGATTATAAAAGTTATTTCAAAGGCATAAGACAAGTAATCAATGAATTCAACTACACCCATGTTTTAATGTCTGAAGTATTGATGCCATTTGCAAAATCGCATCATCTGAAAGATATGAATGCTTTGATAAATTCAATTATCACCGAGAGTTCAAAATATGACATACCTGAATATTTAAAAGGGCGAGAATCTTTTGAACTTCTAAAAAAATCAGCGAACAAGCATTCTTATCGATATTACAACAATCAAATTTTTGGTGACTTACGTTTTGATTCAACCGGCCAATCAGCCTATGCTTACATTACTTTGAATCAAATAGAAAAGCAATATGTAGAAAAAAACTTTTTTCAAAATGTCTTTCTCACTTACACATCCGATGAAGAAAAAGAATTAATTGCTCCAAACCTTCCAAGCTTGCAGATATATTCTTTTAGCAAAGGGCAAAGGAGCAGACCGTGGTTTTCAAATTCTAATAATAAAGCAACAAAATAATGTGTGGCATTGCTGCAATCATTAACCCGACCTCACAAGCCAAAACCGAAATGGAGTTTATGCTCAAAAAAATTGAGCATCGCGGAGACACCGCGCCAGTGCAAATTCAGTTAGGAAATTCTCTTCTGGGAAGTGTTAGATTAAAAATAGTTGATAGTCAAAATGGTTCGCAGCCATTCTTCAATGAACATAAAACAATCGGCATAGTTTTTAACGGTGAGATTTATAATTACAAGAAGTTAAAATCTGAATTAGAAGCAAAAGGGCATCATTTTATTTCTGATTGCGATACTGAAGTGTTGGTTCACCTTTACGAAGAATATGGAACAAATTTCTTACTCCAACTTGAAGGGATGTTTTCATTTTTTATTTTTGATTCAAACCAAAATAGTTTTTTTGGTGCAAGAGATTTTTTTGGAGTAAAGCCATTTTTCTATTGCAAAAACAAAAGCACAATTTATATTTCATCGGAAATTAAATCTTTTATTGATTTAGAAGTTGAAACATTTGAAGAACTCAAGCCAGGACATTACCTGACTGATGAAGGCGTCTATCAATATTACAAAACTGCAAGTCCCAAATGGATAAAATATTCTAATGAAACTATTGCATCTGAAGTTCGTGATCTTATTGAAGAGTCGGTCAAGAAAAGAGTTCAAACAGATCTACCGATTGCTACTTTCCTAAGTGGAGGCCTTGATAGTTCAATTATACATTTGTTATGCTGTAAATTTCATAGTGATGTAACAGCTTTAATTGTAGGGGAGGATTCAGGAGAAGATGTGATTTATGCAAAGCGGCTTTGTAACGATTTGAATTTGAAATTCTATCACATCAAGACAAATGAAGAGACTTTGTTACAGAATGTTCCAGAGGTCATTTACTCAATTGAAACATTTGAACCTAATCCCGTTCGTGGCTCTCTTCTTTCGATGAAGTTAGGAGAGTTAGCACATGAGAAAGGTTTCAAAATAGTTCTTTGTGGTGAGGGCAGCGACGAAGTTCTTGGTGGCTATGGTGATTTTCTTTTCCTGAAAGATGAAAAGGAATTTCAGAATGAAATTGAAAATTTGCTCAATGATTTATACAGAACACAACTTCTAAGAATTGACAAGACAGGAATGAAATATGCTGTTGAAGTTCGTGAACCATTTCTTGACAGAAATTTTGTTGAATACGCCTTGAATATTCACCCCTCTCTTAAAGTTGCTCCAAATAGCAAAGGTAAAATGACGACTAAGTTTATTTTGCGTGAAGCATTTAAAGATTTATTACCTGATTATATCTATTCAAGAGAAAAAATGACTTTAATGGAAGGTGCAGGAATTGGAGGAGTTGAGAAAGGAAAAGGTCTGTTGTTTCAATATGCAAACGCTTATCTTTCAGATCAAGAGTTTAAAACCATTTCTGACAACTATTCTAATTACAGATTAAAAGATAAAGAAGAAGCCTACTGTTTCAAATTTTTTAATCAATATTTCTCAAAAGCGAAGTTCGCCAAAACGAGAGTTATTAATGCTCAAAAAGAAATTTTAAAACCCAATGAACATTGAGCTAGTAGACATATGCAAATCATTCGCAACTCCGGAAGGAAGTGTTAGGGTTTTTAAAAACCTTGATCTTACTATCAATTCAGGTGAATTCGTTTCCATTTTAGGGCCAAACGGATGTGGCAAAACAACATTATTTAATTTAATTATCGGACTTGATAAGGAATATTCAGGCTATGTAAAACTCGACCATATTTCCGATAGGAAAACTATTATCGCATACATGATGCAAAAAGATTTGCTGTTACCCTGGAAAACAGTTTATCAGAATATACTTATTGGACTTGATATACAAAGCAAGGTTAATTCAGATACGAAAGCTCATGTGACGCAATATTTAGAACGCTTTGGTATTTTAAACTTAATTGATTCTTACCCTTCAAAACTTTCAGGTGGTGAAAGGCAAAAAGTTGCGTTAATCAGGACATTGATGCTTGATTCGGAAATTATGCTTTTGGATGAACCGTTTTCCGCCATTGACTACAACACTCGACTTGAACTTCAAGCACAAATACATTTATTGGCTAAAGAAAATAACAAAACTATTTTACTTATTACGCATGACATTGACGAAGCGATAACAGTAAGTGATAGAGCGATTATATTTAAGAATAAGCCAAATGGTATTTTCAAAGATTTGGAGATAACTTTTGATGTTCAAAAAAGAAGCCCTATTAGCGTAAAGCAAGACCCAAAGTTTGCCGCTTACTTTTCGGAAATTTGGCAATCACTTTCTAAACAAGACGAGCGATGAAAAGAAAAGCACTTAACATATTTTTAGGACTATTACCGCTCATTGCCTTTCTTTTGTTATGGGAATTTGTAATTGCGACAACATCAAAAAAAATGTTTTTGTTTTCTTCGCCCAGCCTAATTTACCATTCATTGGTTGAGAATTTCCAGAATGGAATATTGCCGAATGATATATGGGTTACAGGACAAGAGGCTCTTTATGGATTTGTAATTGGAAATATTGTTGGCGCGTTTATTGGGCTTTCATTGTGGTATTCTAAGCGAATTGCAAACCTGACAAGGCCTTACATTATTGCAATCGGAGCAATTCCAATTTTTTCAATTGCACCAATGATGATTATTTGGTTCGGAACGGGAATGTATGCAAAGGTTATGTTAGCGGCTATATCAACAGTCACAATTGCCATAACACAATCCTATGAAGGAGCAAGACATGTTGATATACAGCAGATAAAGCTTTTCCAATCTTTTGGTGCAAGTAGAACGCAGATTTTTTCTAAACTAATCGTGCCTTCTTCTTTGGTTTGGCTTTTTAATTCTTTAAAATTGAACATAAGCTTTGCTTTACTCGGAGCATTCATAGCAGAGTATATTTCAGCAGAAGAAGGGTTAGGACACAGAATATTCAAAGCTGGCGGGACTTATGATGTAGCGTTAGTTTGGGCTTCTGTAATCTGCATTGTTCTATTAGCGTTTCTATTCTCAGGGGTCATTTTTTTGTTTGAAAAAACTTTATTGAAATGGAAATAACTACTTCCCAAAACTCAGTTCTACAATAACACGAATATGAAAGAATCGAATATGTATAAATTGTTTTACTGCATTCCGGCAAACCATTCCTGAAAAACAATCAGCTCCGGCGAAAGAATCTTCCAGCTATATCTCCCATCTTCGATCTGAATTCATCATACCTCTCCAGCGAATGAATAAGAACACGCATAATTAAAATCCTGTAATACTAATTTGCAAAGCAAGACATCAGCTTCTTGTTCCCAAAATCCGCAAGTCCTAACAGAGTTTTCTCCCTCTTTTAAACTCATTTTCTTTTTTTCCTCAAATCAGCCATCCTTTCTTCAAGCCGTTGAGCGACTTCCGTCAGTTTTTTAACATCGCTCAAGTACACATTCAATAGTTCAGGCGCAAGTCTCAAAAGTTCAGCATATATTATCGTATCTTCCTTCGACTGAAAATCAGAAATTCGTAATGTGCATACCCGACCATTATCTGCTGCGTTTATCAGTTCTATACGGCCTTTATAAGGTTCTAAAACTTTTAAGCGTAGTTCTCTTGCTTCAGTTATACTGATGGTCTTTTTTTCTTCCGCTTGAAATTGATTGCTTGGAGGGGCCATTGTGTTAATTGTTTGGTTTCCACAAAAGTGAAACAAGCCAAAAACGTTCGCAAAAACGATACTCAAAAGTGACCTAAGTAATTGATTTCAAATAAAATGGATTGATCTAAAAAACACCCCGAACAATGCCCGGTGCGTAACTCACCCAATGGTTTATGAGGAGCAGGTCTTATAGGCGTATCTTGGCTGGGTTCAGTTGCAAAAACGATTGAACGAGCTGAATTTTATAGAAAGAACCAACCTGTTTTTCGCTATTTTTGAATACCTATGAATATCCAGTTAACAAAAACACAGAAAACACTAATCGAATCGTCCGATGATCTGGCGCGTATCATGCGCCAAATTTTGCTGCGCGAAAACAAGTTGAGCCGCCTGCGCGAACACTTGTGGACTATTGGGCTAAACGAAGAGTTTAAGATGCTTTACGTGGAACTGATCGCGTTTGGTATTCCGGCGAAAGACCAGGTGCAGCCTACCGAGATTTACAAGCTACCGCTCCAAAAGGATGCAAAGTATTTATACCTCTGTCACAACCGTAAATCGGATGATATGAGTGCGAAGGACGACGATAAGGCCTTAACTGATCGGATGATTCAAGTCGGCAAGATCATTGGCATCACGGTCGTGGATCACATTGTAATTAATGCGAAAGCGGAAGATCATTTGAGCTATGAGAAGATTGGACTGATGGATGAGCTGCGTAAGAGTTTGGTTTGGGTTCCGCCTTATGAGCAGGGGGAAATGATTAAGAAAATGGCAGAAGCCTCAGGAGAAAAAAGAAAGGCGATGGAAATGGCAAGAGGAATGAAACTGAAGAATATTGACATCAAAATCATCATTGAACTTTCTGGATTGAGCGCGGAGGAGATTGAAAGACTATAAAATATTTAACTCCCCATGTCATGAAGCGTAAAGTTGCCACGCTGGACGCCACGCCTCCAAAAGAAATATTCCGATCTATAATCGTCGATTATGATGTAAGGCTTGGAATATGCGAGCTTATTGATAATGCCTTAGATGTGTGGACTAAAGGCGGAAGTAAAAAATCTCTTCTTATTAAAGTAAAACTTGATGAAAAGCAGCAAAAAATAACCATTGAAGATAATGCTGGTGGAATTGGGGAGAATGATATTTTGTTATTTGTCAGTCCGGGTAGAACAGGGAATACCGCAAGAGAAGAAACTATAGGAATATTTGGCGTAGGTTCAAAGAGATCTGTTGTAGCCTTGGCGCAAAATATAAAAATGCGAACCAGAAAAAGTCAAGCAGCTACTCATCAAATAGAATATGATCAGCAATGGCTCGACGAAAGTAATTGGGACATTGACGTGCATGAGGTTGATCCGATCAAACCTAACACCACAATCATTGAACTCATCGGACTAAGAGCTACAATAACAGACGACGTAGTGGAACGCATGCGAGAGCACCTAAGTAATACGTATGCGTTATTCTTAAAGAAGGGAAATCTCGAAATAGATCTGAACGGTACTCCAATAAATGGTGTAGAATATGATAATGAATGGGCTTATCCTCCGAATTATGGCCCGCAAAAATTCATAATAGAACTGCCAATTGAAGATAAAATGATCGGCATACAAATGGAAGGAGGAGTTATCGGTGAAGACTCATCTAGAGGCGGGGAGTCAGGGGTTTATTTCTATTGTAATGAACGATTGATCGCTAAATCATTAAAAGATTATGATGTGGGATATACCAGCGGAAAAGCGGGTTTGCCTCATCACCCTGGAGTTGCACTTGGTAGAGTTATCGTAAAACTTAAAGGAGAAGCGCAATTCATGCCTTGGAATAGTAGTAAATCTGCAATTAATTATCAGCATAAGGTATTTGAAGCCATTCGTGATAATTTGATCGAATTGGTTACCTACTATGTTGGTGTCTCCAGAAGATTTCAGGGTGACTGGCCTGAACAGGTTTATAAATACAAAGAAGGGACAGTCAGAGAAAGAACGATAACACGGTTGGATGAGATAAAAGATCTCTTTGACATTCCTCTACCAAAGACAAGAACGAAATATTCAGAAAAGATTACGGAGAAGAATAAATCTCTGGCAAAAAAGAAGCCTTGGGTCATTGGGTTGTATGAAGCAATTTCTGCTGTAGATGCTATATCGAAATTAAATCTGAAACAAAAGAACAGATTTGCTTTGATCATGTTGGATAGTAATCTTGAAATTGCGTTAAAGGAATATCTGGTACATGAAGCAAACATTGGAACCCGAAGATTTAGCAATATTGTTTTAAACAGAACAGATATAATAATCGAAGTGCAACGACACAATACATCAATTTCTGCCAGTGAATGGTCCAAGGTCAATTATTACTATGTGCAACGCAATAACCTTGTTCATCAAAAAGCAACTGCTGCTGTAAGTGATTCTGACGTTGAAGACTATAGAGAACTCGTCGAAAAGATCTTAAAGCAATTATTTGGGCTTAAATTTTAGTCGCCATATAAATATGTCAAAAAGAAAATATTCAAGGGATGGTCGGGCGCCTATCCCTCTTTCAGAGAAGACCTCTAAAGTGATGAGTGCTAATAAGAGCAAGAACACTAAACCTGAAATATTATTTAGAAAAGAACTTAGGAAGAACGGAGTAATAGGATACAGATTAAATTGGAAAAAAGCTCCGGGCAGACCAGACATCTGTTTCCCTGGTAAAAAGCTGGCTATTTTCATTCACGGTTGCTTTTGGCATCGCTGTCCCATTTGTGATCTGCCATTACCGAGATCAAATACAGCTTTCTGGAAAGAAAAATTTCAAAAAAATGTCAAAAGAGATCGAGCTAAAGTTGATTCCTTAAAAGCTATCGGCTGGAAAGTTGTTACGTTATGGGAATGTGAGATCAAAAAAAATATTCAAAAACAAGTGAATAAAGTAATAAAACTGAAGAAAAAGAGTGTATGAGAGTAATCGACTTTTTTTGTGGCGGCGGTGGTTTTTCAGAAGGTTTTCGCCAAGCTGGATTCGATGTTATTTGGTCGGTTGATAATTGGCAAATAGCAGTAAATACTCACAAAGAAAATCATCCAGACTCAATATCGATATGTGATGATGTGATTCGAATTGCAGGTCTGTCAGACGAAGAATTTGAAAATTTAGTTCCTGATTCAGAAGTAATAATAGGATCCCCTCCCTGTACTTCGTTTTCAAATTCCAATAACTCAGGAAATGCTGATAAAGCTATTGGAATAAAACTCATTGAAGCCTACTTACGGATCATTGCTAGGAAAAAAAACAAGGAAGGTTCAATATTGAAATATTGGATACTTGAAAATGTTCCCAAAGCGGAACCGCACATCAAAAAGGAGTATTCAGCAAAAGATCTTGGATTGGATGGGGATTTTATTCTCAGACCCAAAGAAGGAAATAGTGGTGTTTTTAATGCCAAAAATTTCGGAGTACCCTCAAGCAGAATAAGATATTTCTGCGGTGACTTTCCGATGCCAAAACAGATTGCGCGTGATGATAGTTCATTAATCCCTTTAAAGACAATTTTAACTGCATTAGGCAATCCTAAAGAAAAGCTACATAGAAAGATAACTGATCCTATTTATGAACTGCAACTAAAGGGAGAAGATGTTTCAGATCATCATTACGTACAATTACTTTCTGATTTTGAGACAACGAAACTTAGGCGATTAAAACAAGATAAAGGATATATGGGGAAAATGTCTGTCCCTGAAAATCCCGAAAAACCTGCCAGAACAATAATGGCTACCATGTCCTTTACTTCTAGAGAATGTTTTGTTCTTGGTCATACTAATGGGAAACTAAGAGCCCCGACCATCCGTGAAGTTGCAACGTTAATGAGTTTTCCAATTGACTATCGTTTTTATGGCAATTCATTAGGAACCAAATATCGTCTTGTCGGTAATGCTGTCCCCCCAAAAATGTCCTTTGCTTTTGCAAAAGCTATGATGAAGGAATCGAACAAAAACTTTCGAACAAAAAAGTATACTCCCATCCAGCACGGACATGAAACCGAATTTATCAATCTTAATTTAAATGAAATACCAATCAAGAAAGAGAAAAGGAAAAAGGCAACGGCAAGGTTTAAATACCATATTCCCTTCTTTAAATTCGAAACGTATCGAGTCGAATTAACTAATTACCACTCTGATTTCGATAAATTAAATTTCATTTGGAATGCTGAAATACACTATAATCAGGGTAAGGACAAAGCAAAAATTTATATTCCGCAATTAACTAACTTTGAGTTTAATAGACCAGATCTTCAAAAAGCCAACAAATTTATTAATCAAATAAAAAACAAAATCCTAAGTCATAATGAATTGCAGGACGTTCATTGCCTTACAATAAAGGAAATAAAAAAGAACGATCTAGTTGGACCTTATGAATTACTAGACATACTTAGAAAATTTCTGAACAAGGAGTTTAATTTCCAAAAAGACAAAAAAGATCAAGTCTTATTATCAGAACCTCCTAATCAGTTACCTCGTCCAATTGCAATAGGATATTTTATTCTCACCTGCTGTATTAATTTAATGACCATCTCCAATGGAAAGAACCCAAAGAATAAAAGGGCTTGAAACACTCAAAGCCAATCAAACTCCTTATAAGCATGACGATGTTATTTATCGTGGCGAAAAAAAGCTATTACCAGTGTACGAAATACCTCTGGATTATTTAATATATAATAAACATAATGGCCGTATTCTTAGTATGGTCAAATCTTTCGAAAGACAGTTTCGGTCCTTAAATCCAGAGTTGGCTGAGGATAAAAAAGTAATTGAACACTTTTTATGGGAATCGAAACCGGACCGAAATAAAACTACTTTATATGATCTAAAGGAATATGGACAAAAGAAGATCGGCATTGTAACCAAAGATGGAATTATAATAGATGGAAATAGAAGGGCTAGTCTGCTGAATAGAATTGGCCGGGAAGAAAATGCAAGCCCAATGTATTTTAAAGCAGTTATTCTCGATGATACATTAGAGGATAACCCAAAGGAAATAATGAGGTTGGAAACAACCTATCAAATGGGTGAAGATGAAAAATTAGATTATAACCCCATCGAAAAATATTTAAAATGTAAGGATCTCAAAGCTATTGATTTTCAGCCCGGCGAAATTGCAAAAATGATGGGTGAAAATGTATCACGGATAAGTGAGTGGTTAAATATAATGGAGTTGATGGATAATTATCTTGATGAATTAGGTTATAATGGCATATATACCAGGTTAGATAAACGTGAAGGTCAATTTGTTGATCTAAATAAGTATTTGAATAAATACGAAAATGGAACAGGACTCGCAGACTGGGCATATAAAAAGTCTGACATTTCCGATCTGAAGGCTGTTTGTTTTGATTATATACGAGCAAATTATGAAGGCAAAGAATTCAGAGCAATTGCATTACCTAGTAAAAAAGAAAGTTTTTTCTGTAAGCAAAAACTTTGGGACAAATTCAGAGACAATCACTTCAACAATATTGATCTGGTAAATAATGAAGAATATACAATTGATGAACTGAGGGTTAAAGAACCCGATGGCGATCTCTCCGAAATATTGAAAGTACGTGACGATGATTGGACGAACAAGGTCAAGGGATTATTAAAAGGAAATCTCAATAAATCGCAACGAGTCTTAGATGATATTAATGAAGAAAATGCACCCCTTGAACTTTTGAAAAGAGCTAAGGGAACCCTAGAGTTAATAAAAACTGATATGGAAGCATTTTACGCTGACAAGGATGTGCTAAGTTTAGTAAAAGAAATTAATTCCCTTACATGGGATTTTCAGCAGATCATTAAACAAAAAAACAAAGAGTGACACCTTCTATCAAAATAAATGTTGATGACGAGGCTGGTAATTTTCAATTATCGGGTGAGATCACTTTTCTAAAATCGAACAGGAGAGCTAGATTTTTCATGAATGATTATCTCAATGCTGATCTTTCGTCAAATGAGATGATAACGATTCCTTATATCAAGGATGTAGAAGATGACAAGGAAAAGGTCATGGCTCAGATTCAAGATATGTTTGTTAAATTCGGAATATCCGAAGTGCTTACAGAGTCATCAAAGAAAATCCTTAGTGAATTTTTGGAAGAGAAGGAACGGTTTGAGGAATTCTCAATAAAAGCGAAGAAAATATGGGATAATGATCTGGATAGAAATGAATTTGCAAATTTCATAGAGGTTTTAAAAAAAGAGCTTCCTAATAGAACATTATATGACCTTCAATTACTTGCAGCTTATCATCTTACATTTTCTCAAAATGCCTGTAATTTTTCCGTGCCAGGCGCAGGAAAAACAAGTGTGGTTTATGCTGCTTATGCTTATTTGAGAAGTCTTCCTAAAGATCACAAGAAATACATCAATAGGCTTTTCGTCATTGGTCCATTAAGCTCATTTGGTCCATGGAAAGATGAATACAAAGAATGTTTTGGTGAAGAAGCGAACGTTCAGGTACTTTCTGGCGGTGTTTCACGTGAAGAGCGAGTTCGGCATTTACTTTCACCTTACTCAACTGAAATAACATTAATATCATATCAAGGAGTTGCATCCCATCTTGAAGACATTATCTCCTATTTACATAGGCACGAGAACAAGGTTATGGTCGTCCTTGACGAAGCTCATAAGATCAAGAATACAGAAGGTGGTTTGTGGGCGCAATCTGTTCTAAGCATTGCAAAATATTGCAAGGCAAGAATAGTCCTAACTGGAACGCCTATGCCCAATGGTTATGAAGACATTTATAACCTATACAATTTTATATGGCCGGGGAAGGATATTATCAACTTTCATCTTTATCAACTAAAAGAAATGTCTCAGGCAATTTTTGATAAACGTATTCCGCAATTGATCGAAAATTTATCTCCTTTTTTCATTAGGATAACAAAGAAGGATTTGAAAAAGCACATGGGGTTGCCTGAAGCTATTGAAAACGAACCTTTTATTGTTGAGATGAATGAATCGCAACGCTATATATATGATTATATCGAAAAAAATTATCTTGACTATTTTCAGGTAAATGATACGTACCAGGGGCCACAGAGCAATTTGGTTTATGCTCGTTTGATCCGTTTGATGCAAGCAGCAACAAATCCTGCATTACTCCGAAAACCAATCGAAGAATATTATCATGAAAAGGAAATTTCAAGTGAGCTTTTTATTGACGATTCAGGTATTATCAGTAAAATTCTTAATTATGGAGCAAAAGAAGTTCCGTCGAAATTTGAACATGTAGCTAGATTAACAAAAAAAATTATTGATGAAGGTGGCAAAGTAATTATATGGGGAATCTTTATTCAGAATATCAGGGACCTTAAAGAATATCTATTTAAACTTGGCCTAGACGCCCGTCTTTTGATCGGGGAAACTCCTGTGGAAACCGACTCTGGATACGAAGAAGAAACAAGAGAAAGTATAATCAGAGAATTCAATAGTTCAAATTCTTCTTTTAATATAATTATTGCAAATCCATTTGCGGTTGCCGAATCAATTTCCTTACATAAAGCTTGTCATAATGCTATTTATTTGGAACGAAATTTCAATGCGGCAAGTTTTATTCAATCAAAAGATAGGATTCATCGTGTTGGATTAAAGCCTGATGATAAGATTAATTATTATTATTTCTTGTCAAAGAATTCGATTGACGGAACAATTCACTCAAGACTTAAAGAGAAGGAGCAAAGAATGTTGGAAATAATAGAGAGCAGAGAGATTCCATTGATCGATATGAATATGGATTATAAAGAAGACCTTTCAAATGATATTAAAGCATTGATAAGAGATTATGTCGGAAGAGCTGCTGAAAATAAATAAGTTAGCAACTCTTAATGAGTTAAGGTATATACTTCTGGAAGTATTAATACCTGAACGCGTTATTGAAAGACGCGAACTAAATGCAATTTGCAAGCAAATGTCCTGGAGCCTCGCTATTGCTTTTGATGATACTATCCATTTTATGGAAGTACTATCATTAATAAAAATTAATGCTAGGCAAATGATCGTTAATGATTTGAGTGCGATTGACATAAGTAAGCTTGGCTCTGATTATTCTTTTTCTATTTTTCTGGCTCAAAGAGTGGTAGATCACTTAACGCAGTCGGGATTATTATCGAAAATATTTAATAGCAAAGTATTGACATTTGATAAGATAAATAATTCATGGGTAATAAATCTTAACCACTTACCATTTAAATACCCTTTCGTAAAAAATTTTTTATTGAATGTTGAACTTGTGATTCCGGATAAACATGTTAATAGCAAATCGATTGTCGCTGACAAGTACAAATCATTTTTTTCAGAAGCGATTGTGGATCGAATTATTTTAAAAGAAAATTTAATAGTTGACGATAGAAATATCTCAAAGGAATATAATGTTTTTATATCCTACATGCACAGAGATGAGATATACAAAAATGAGCTAAAAGAACATTTGATTGGCTTAGTGAAAGTGGGAGTGATCAAAAAATTGACTGAAAAAGTTGTACTTGATAATTATAATTTAGAACCGTCCATAAATCAATATCTTAAAGAAGCGAACATTGTACTATTTCTTGTGAGTTCTGCTTTTATCTCTTCAAATTATACTAGTAATACCGAAATCCTAAATGTGATCGAAAAACATAATAAAAAAATAATCATCATTGTCCCAATCATAGCTCGATCTTGTGATTTTTCAAGTTTACCACTATTCAATTATGAAGTTCTCCCTAAAGATGCGATACCAATCAATAAATGGGAAGATAGAGATGAGGCTTACCTTAGTGTCGTGGATTATTTGAAGGTTATAATGAAATAAACATTTTAATCTATTTTAATGTCGTTTGAAGAGAAATAATAGTGACCAAGGGCTTTGCCTCATTGGTTATCCATACTGCTTCTTCGTAATAGTTTTTGGGCTCAATTTTTTCAGAATCAAATATTTTGTCAGAAATTGTTCGGAGCGCAGTAAGAAGGAGCATTTCGACTATGGAAATAATATTACTTACCTTTTGATTGCCTGTATGGCGTATAAATATTATCTTTTTATCGTCATCCGTTAAAAGATCAAACACAAAATCAATATTTTCATTATTTTGATTCCACAATAATGAACCTCTCTTTTCACTCAATATATCATAAAAAGAGACATCTTCGATTTCCACAAAAAATTCAGTTTTGAAAACCGCGGTATTCGTAATTGTTGGCGGCAGAAATGGTTTTAAATACTGAAAATTATAAACTAGATACCACTTGTAATTATTTAATTTTAAAAGACTAAAGAATCTTACTGCCTCTATAATGGCAGGTGATGCACGTAACTTTTTCAAATAATCTTCAAATTTTTTTATCTCATTACCAAATATCGCTGACACATTATCATCAAGTTTATAAGCTTGTTCAAAGGGCTCTGCGCGAATTATACTATTAATAAAGCCTTCTGGATCAATTTCCTCAATAAAACTGTTAAATATTTCCTGTGTTTCTTTAGGATAATGTTTTATTGCGTTCCAAAAAAGCAAGTAAACAAAATTATCTAACTTATTTATTAGCTCTAGATACTTCGTCAAATACTCTAAAATTAGTTTTGACCCTATTTCAATAAATCCCGGCCATTCCAGGACAATTTTATTTTTAACAATTGTAGATAGCAAATCACTTTCAAACGCATAAGGTGCAATAGCTTTATCAACTAGACAATACTCATATATGACATATTCCAATACTACTTTGTCAGAAGAAATCGTTTTTTTGCCAACTAAATCATTTATAAAATTTTGAGTTATCGCTTTTATTGCCTCACTATATATTAATTGGTTTGTTCCTTTTCTACCTAAAATAATTGACAGATCAATGATTCTCAATAATTCATCTTGGGTTTGAGGTTTGTAAATTTTACATTTATTCAATACTTGAATATCTACTCCATTTCCAAGCCAGTTTTGAGGTAATTGAATATCTAACAATTTTACAGGCAGTCGAATTACTTCTAAAAACTCTTTATGCGAAATCCCGCCTGCCAAAAGGCGCAATGAAAAATATTGCTCTATATTGTCTTTTCGCCGAATTGATAAATCAGAAAAGTCGTCTGACAATGAGAATAGTGCAAGGAATAACTCTTTAATATGGGAAATGTCCGGCAGTTGGATTCCCATTTGCTCATATTTAAGTTGTATTTCGCTTATCAGTATATATTCGCCTTCCTCTTCTGTTCCAAGTAGTCCAGGTTTTCTTAATTTATAAATTGGATCCGTAAAATTAGTTCCTATTGCCGTTTCTATTAAAAATCGGTCGTAATTGTTAGCGAAATAACTATAAGCAGTTGAGTAGTTTAATTTTATAAGTTCTAGAAGTAAAAAATCTTTCAAGTCAACCTCTCCTTGTATCTGCTCATAATCAAAACAAAAGTTATTAGCTAAACGAATTGCGTCACGGTAATTTCTTATGTATTTATCGAACTCGATGTCATTTTCACTCGTTAAATAATCGGATAAATTTGACAAGTTTTTTTTCTCGTTATTAATAGCGACAGTAATATTTCTTGTTAGCTGTTCTTCTATTTTCGTATAAAAATATTTTCTTATCAACAGCGGATCGTATGCTGGTAAAACAAATTCAAGTTGAAAGAATTTTTCTAAGAATTTTTCTCCTCGAAATTCCGATCGGTTTTGTAGTGCTTTTGTTACATATTCTTTATCACAGGGTATAATGTACACGGTATTGGGAAGATTAGCAGTGTTTCTAATCAGCATTAATACATGTACAATTTCTTTCTGACTCAATCGATCAACATCATCAATGTAAATAATAAGTTGTTTGCCTAATACTTCTAAAGCAACACTAATCTCATCCAACTTATGTTTTACACTCGGCTCAGATTTAGGAATAAAATGCCCAATTGCGATTGACAACCCCTTGGTTGCTTTCTCTTCACCAATCAACTTTACCAATAAAGAAGCATAGTCGGTTATTTTTGCCGAAAGTCGCCCATCAAATGGCAAGATCGCAGCGCTAACAGCGTTGAAAAACTGAAGAATAATTACTTTCTCGTCAAAATTGCTAAATGGATTAAAGCGAATTTGTAGACGATTTTTGTCGTTTGATAAATTAGAATAAATGTGATTTAAAAAGGATGTTTTCCCATTTCCCCAAGGCCCAATTATTGCTATTGCGAAAGACTGTTTAAATGTTTGATTTCCTATTTTTTTTGCTAGGTCAGCTGCAAATTTTTTTCTTATAACCAATTCACTCGTTTCAGATGATGGATCGAAAGTATTCATTCCAAGGGGGCTATCTTCAATAAAACTATTAATAGAGTTTTGTTTGGAATGAATAATATGAAATCGAATAATGCGACCTAAGGGATAACATAAAAAAAACCAAAGGAAATCCGCATGATAAACCGAATTAGTAAAACCGAAAGAATGGAATTCCCAATCGTTTGAATTTCTATAATATAAATAGCTAATAAGAATAAAACAAACCAGTAGTTTTTGTGCAAAGGAAGGCCGATATCTTAACCAACCTTTTCTTAAAAGCCATATACCTAATAGAATTGACAAAAGAATTATGATGCAATCTATTATTGCTCCTTTAGGAAAGTGGCTCATTACATGATCAACTAATATTAATTGAAGAAGTAATTTGAATGGTGTGTGAAAAATAAATAATAAAGCAGCCAAGGTCAATATAATTATTGTTTTAGGTTGATAAATGATCTTGTATAAACGCATCCATGATGGTTTCATGGGCTTGCCAGTGTTGTTGGCTCCGCATATCAATATCATTAATGATAACAATAACCATTTGTATTGCGTTCTCCAATATTGCATTAATTGCCGGACAACCGCTACTGCATGATTTAATCGCATGATCTACAATTTTATTTACATAATGTTAAATAAAAAAGGCCTTATAGTCGACAACAAACGTTTATAAATGAATAAGCAATTCAATCGGAAATAACCAAGATTGTCATGGCCTGACAATTTTTCATAAGATATATGTACTCACAATTATCTATTTCCAACAGAAGATTACATATAATCACAGGAAACCAACACTTATCCAAAACCCACATGACAGATTGTACATTGGACACGGTTTTGATCATTCGGCAGCTCTAACCAATAAACCACTACACAATGAAAACCGAAGAATGCCTCCCAACCTCTAAAGACGACCCCGATAGTATTAAACAACTGATCACAGCCGTCAACTTCCATCTATGGCAACCTTGCAATTTTCGCTGTAAGTTCTGTTTTGCCACTTTCGCGGATGTCAAACGTGAAGTCCTCCCCAAAGGACACCTTCCCAAAGAAAAAGCATTAGAAGTAATCGCAAAGCTGGCTATGACCGGTTTTGAAAAAATCACCTTTGCAGGAGGGGAGCCTACCTTATGTCCTTGGTTAGCCGAGCTTGTGATAGCAGCTAAAGAATTTGGTTTGACAACAGGCATAATTACCAACGGTTCTAAACTAACGCCAAATTATCTTGCTTCATTTGAAGGGAAGCTTGATTGGATAGGAATCAGTATTGATAGCTTGGAACCGGAAACTAACCGGAAATCCGGACGAAGTGAAGGATGTAAAAGCGCACCTGATATTCAATATTATCTATCGCTATGCAAATTAGTTACTGAACCGGGTTGTAAACTCAAGATCAATACAGTTGTTCATGCCCTTAATAAGCATGAAGGCATAATTGAATTTATTCAGCAAGTAAAACCTTCGCGATGGAAAGTAATGCGTATTCTGCCCGTAAGTGGGCAGAATGATGAACACTATAAAGACATGGCAATTACTGACGAAGAGTTCGCTTCCTATATTGTAAACAACACTTTGCTCACTAGCGAAATTGACCCTGTGGTTGAGGATCATCAAAACATTATTGGAAGTTACCTGATGGTTGATCCGGCTGGAAGATTTTTCGACGACACTACCGGTACGCACACATATAGCAAACCGATTCTCGAAGTCGGTGCAAAGGAAGCATTGAAAGGAATTAGCTTTTTCTATGACAAATTCATAGAAAGGAAAGGCTTATATGACTGGAGGTAATTCATAGAAAATAGATCCAGAGGATACTTGCCTCTAAATGATGTTTAATCCGGTTTATAGAAATCCCTATTGGCTTTTCTTATCCTCGCCTGTTTCTTTCTTTGCTCCAAACATCGTATCCGCAAAGTGACCTACTGCCCTTTCCAAAAGCATACCAGCAGCAGCATTAGCAAACCCACCAAGCGTATCACCA
Organism: Bacteroidia bacterium; assembly: GCA_039918435.1. Lineage (GTDB taxonomy): Bacteria > Bacteroidota > Bacteroidia > Palsa-965 > Palsa-965. Next base: position 37,539 of record JBDSHN010000036.1, read on the forward strand.
AGCAAAGGAATTAATCCTTCCTTTTTAGGTTCTTCCTGCACTTCTTCTGCCTGGGATGTTTCTTCAGATTCATCCAACCCATCCAGGTATTCCTGCTTCGCCTGCTTACGATAATAAGCCCGCTGGCACGCGCCAGAATGGAAGCGCTTATCAATCCGTCCAGTAAGTGATGCGCCGCAGTTCAAGCAATAGCGTTCCGTGCCTGCTTCGGTTCCGTTTAATTCAGTATCAGCATTGCTTCTCTGATATATATAACGGCTCGGTCGAAAGATGGCGGGAATGCTTCGAAGAAAGCGGAAATCATTGGCAATAGCATGAATCGCAAAAGCAGCATCCAATCCATCCAAACCGTAAGCCAGCCACACAGCTCCATGCTCATTTCCATAGCGCTGAATTAGTGCATTGATAATTTCATCCTCGTTCTTTTCCGGTTTCTTCAATATTTCCAATGCAAGACCAGTTTCGTCAGCCAATTCTTCAGGAGTAATCTTACTCATAGCACAAATAATATCCATGCGACCTGCAAGCGATCCGCTCAGCTTGCTGAATTTGGGTTGGCAATAAAGCCATTTTAGTTCCCGATCAATTTTATCTGTCGGATAATATTCCAGATCGCGAATGCCCTTTTCATGCGATAACATCGGAGCGGTATATTTCCACCACACTTCCGCAATGCTGCGGCCTGAAATCCATTCACCTGCAAGGAACTTTTTGCTTAGTGGTGTTTCGTTGCCACGTATCCATCGTTCACCGTAACTCTTGCCGTATTTGTTCACCAGTTGATCGAGCGCTTTTTGTCCTTCAGGACTTTCCAAAAACATCGGACTGAGATTAAACAAAAATTCCTTGCTATTTTCTTCGGCAACTGATGATGCGAATTCATCATTGCTCATTCCTTCTGCTTCCATCATAATATACAACCGTCCTTGAAGACTGGAAGCAGTACGCTGAAATTTGGGATCGAGATACAACTGCGTGAGTTTTTCAATCTCATCAATTGTATATTCACTTTTCGGGTAAAACATTTTCCCCCAATTGCTGAGTAATGAAAGTGCAGGAATATCCGGCAGAAAATATCCCGGCTCTTGATTAAAACGATAACCCGGCAAGCCATCGGGAAATGTCGCACGGTGCTGACCAGGTATAATTACATCTCCTTCACTTTCCTTTCCAAGAATTGTATCACGATATAAACTGAAAACTTCTTCAAGCGATAATTTCTCGCCTGTTTGTTCTTCAATCTTACGTTGTTTTTCTTCCAGCATTGTTTTAATGGCAGCAAACGTGCTTGCCCCAAAGCTATTTGATTGGTTATTTTCTTCTTCAGTAAACATTTTAAAAGTTTTAATGTGTTTAAATACGTGAAAGCTCATCCTTCGGAGCTTCTTGTCTTCATTATCTGCGCTTGCATCTGAGATCAGTCTGCATTGTCTGCGTTCGTGTCTGAGATCAGGATTTTTCGCGCTGATTTGTCTGAGTTCGTGTCTGACATCTGTCTGGCTTGTCTGCGTTCGCGTCTGAGATCACCTTCGAATTGTGCCAAAAAAATCATAAAATGTAAACGGATGCAACCCGCGAGTAAAACTTTCTCGCGGGTTTGCATCAGATTGGAAAATGATCTTGTAATTCATGGCTATGCAACACGAAGATGTTGTAAGATTTCTTCAACTCGGGTTTCATACAGGAAGTAAAGCCCACTTCCGCGCGTATAGCAGGTTTTCAGCAGGTCGCATAAAGCATGAAGCCAATAGATCTTCGTTGACTTTTCCTGTTCAACTTCGATCAGTACCAAATCTTCTTTAGTTCGTTTTTCGAGTTCAAACGTTATCCTAAATCGATTCAGAAGAGGAACAAGCTTTATTACTGCCTGTGTTGGAAGACTAAATTCAAGCAATGTCGTTGGTGTTTTCTTTCGCCATGCTGAAAAGAATTCTTCGATAAATATGTGCTCTTGCGGTTTTTGATTAGTTGCCATTGTAATTGTTTTAAGATTATTTTTTCTTTTTGTCGAGCAGGTTTATGGCCTGTGTTTTCAGCGTAGCAGCAGAACTGCATTTTCCTGTTTGCATCCAGGCATCGAGATCAGCGCGACGGAAATACACGAGCTTGCCACCGGGTTTGAAATGCTCTATAATCCGGGCGGCATTTAATTTATATAAATACGACGCAGACAGGTTCATGTAGCGAATTGCTTCATCGAAGCTGAGCATTTCCTTCTGGGTAAGCAGCACGTCATTGAGACGTTGCTCCAGTTTTACCATGTATAGGCGCAACTCTTCCAGCGCCGATACATTCGTTTCGGAATTCATTTAAATTGGGATTAGGTCAGCGGCGTGTTCGTGCTTCTTAGCAGACCTTAATGCCGCTTTTCAGGGCGATTGGGGACGTAGTAGAATAAATGCCCTCTTAATTTTACGTTACACTAAATGCGGGGTTACAGAAAGTACCACCATTTGCCATTAAATACAAACCATTGGAACAATTTTAAGTCAGTGGCGGATTCATGCATCATGCAGATCTTACTGCCACTTTGGGAATGCCTTTAATTAATTTACGATTGCAATCTTATCTTGGTTACATAAAATGAAAATATTGGCGAGAAAAACTTTAACAAAAGTAGAGCGGGTCTTTTTGTCATGAGTTTCATTTGTTGTGTTTCGTTAGACTTTGTAGTGATTTGTTGAATTCGTTGGATTACCATGGCCTGATTTTCACTACAAAGTTCGTTCATCTATTCGAAAGTCGAATCCTTGTTCTCCGGTTTGGCAGTGATTTATTGTGTTTTTTCCGGTTTCTTCCGGTTTTCTATAAGGATAAAAATTCAGCGAAATTCTTAAACAAAGTTCCGACAGATTATTCAGAAGCATTTCCAATTTCTCCGGTTTCGTCCGGTTTTCTCCGGTATTCTCTGCTACTCCATTAAAAGATAATCGATCATCACTTTAACATTTGCTTTGATCTCATCAGGGTTCTGATCAGGATTCTTTTCCAACTCGCGGATAAGTTGCAGACAAAATTCTGCTGTGTAATTACGGATAATGAAATGCAGAATAGGTTTATCACCTTCTTCTGCTGCCAAATCGCCTATTTCGGTATCAATGTCCTTTTCAATTTCATTCAACTGTTTTTCGAAGAAAACAACTCGCTGCTTTTGAATAGCTGCAAATTGTTTGTGCAATGGCGTGTGCAAATAATATCCCTCGTTTACGATTGTGACAATAGTTTGCTTGTATGGATCTTGTTCCGTCTCCAACATGAACCCAATAATCTGGCTTTTCAGATTTCCCAGGTAAGCCTTACGATCTGCGCTAATCAGGAGTCGCGGCAAATGATAACCTACCACAAAGCGGCGGTAGCGTTCCAGTTTTTCATTAAACAGATAAGTCATAATCTATTTTTTTTCAACGGAAGTCTGGCTAATAGATTACCAAACTTCCGTTGCTCAATTTATATTTATTCAGCTTTACTATCAGAATCGTTTGATATGTTCATGTTGAATTTTGGCAATCTGGCCACCGCATCCAATTTAAGTTTGTTAACAACGTGCGCATAGATCTGAGTGTTCTTTATATCTGAATGCCCTAACAGTTTCGACACAGTATAAAGGTCAGCTCCTTCGGTTAATGTCAACGTAGCAAAAGTATGGCGTGAGAGATGGAAATATACCTTTTGCTCAATACCTGCTTTTTTACCCCAGATTGGCATTGCACGAACAGCTATTGATTGTTTTACCTTTTTGCCAACAGGTTCATGCAATTGAGGAAAAATATACGGACTTGCTTCTTCCTTCTCCGCATCTTTCTTTCGCTCCTGCAATATCAAAATAGCCTGTTCCGAAAGAGGCAAATAAGTAGAACTTTCAGTTTTCATCTGGTTCACCCGCATTACCTGAACCTCCCTACCTTCCATTGTATGCTTAACGATTTGCGACCATTTAAGTCTGCTACAATCGCTCCAGCGTAAACCTGTAAAACAACTGAAGAAAAAAGCCCATCGCATTTGCGGACGCACCCCCTTTGTAGTTTGCGCGAGTTTTTCAATCTCTTCGATTGTAAGGTAAGCGGGAGTCGGCCGCCGAAGCTTTACCCTCTCCGAACGGGGAATTTTCTGATAAGGATTTGCGATCATGTAACCGCATTCGACCGCTTTATAAATGTAGGTGCTGAAGCGATGAACAATCGTGTAGATCGTTCCTTGCCCCAATTTTCCATCTTTCAGAAACTCCTGAAATCGCAGCAGGAATGATTTGTCAATCCTGCTCATCGGAAGCACTTCTTCCTTCTTAATAAAATCAGAAAGCTTCTTCAGCAATTGCTCATAAGGAACTTTTGTACGCTTGCCAACCATCTTTTCACGGATGAAAGCAAGCATATCTTTTTCCTGCTTTTGCTCATCCGGCAGGTTATTCTTTTCTACCGTGAGCTGATACTCTTTTGCTGAACGCGCTTTTTCAGCCAGCTTTTTCTTCTCGACAAATTCAGCGCTGCGTTTACCGCCTTCTGCTTTGATGTCAAGGAATTCATACCAACGGCGGCCCGCGTGGTTAATGTCGAGGTAGTAGGATACTGCACCGTTACTCAGCTTCTTTTCCCTTAGCTTTACGCCCATAGGAATTCAGGATTTGAGGGTTAATAATAGTAACGTTTTGAGTAACGGTTTTAGCACATAACAAAAGAAAATAAAAGCTAACCAAAATACGTTATACCTCTACAAGCCGCGCCAATTGGGGGTTTTTCTAACCTATGCTCACATATACTTTCACTGCCTTTATTAAAGATAGGTATAAAATTATTGATTGGATGATCGTCACTTTTGAATGTGCTGATTCCGAATTCACATCCATTTTCCTACTTCCTGCATTCCTTACCACATGAAGCAAAGCGGCACATTAACTCCGCCGCGGCGGATTAGTACAGAATCGCCTACGCAAATGGTTGTGGTGGTTAAAGGTGTAGCACTCCCTTTATCGCCAAAATCCCCCTTTTCATCCAAAACTTCCCACTTTTTAACCATTTTGTCCCGAAAGCACCGAAAAAACAGACCCAAATTTTGTTCATATCCTGTTAATTTGTGTAGTTTTGCCACCTTTCCAAAAAAGTAGGTTGCCATGGGAGGAATGAAAGCATTCAGTATTCCGTTTTCAAGTCTGAAAGATGGCAATCACGATTTTAAGTTTGAAGTCACTGATTCGTTCTTTGAAGCATTCCCATTTTCAGAAATAAAAAAGGGAAACGTACACATTGATGTTAACATGGTCAAGAGCTTTCATATCATGACCCTCAACATCAAAATGAAAGGCGAAGTGGAATTGGTTTGCGATCGTTGTACAAACGATTATCGCCAGCCGATAGAAGGCGAAAAGGTTTTAGTCGTGCATCTCAATGCGGATAGCTTTGAAGATGACGATGACCTGATCAGCTTGCCCGAGAGCGTTCATGCGCTCGACCTTTCTCAGTACTTATATGAATACATTTCATTGCTTGCCCCTTCCCGCAGAGTTTGTGGAGGAAATCCCGAGGGATCCAATGAATGTGATCCTGAAGTGATTAAAAAGCTTGAAGAGCTTCATCCTGATAATTTTCGGGAAGGCAGCGATTCAGAAGAAGAACAAAAAGACATTGACCCGAGATGGGATTCATTGAAGAATCTCAAATTTGATAACTAGAACACTTTTAACACCAAAATAAAATGCCAAATCCAAAACACCGCCATTCCAAGAGCCGCCGCGACAAACGCCGCACGCACTATAAAGCAGAAGCTCCTAACGTAGCAATCTGCTCTGTAACAGGTGAAGCTCACCTCTGGCACCGCGCATACTGGCACGAAGGCGCTCTTTATTACAAGGGCAAAGTGATAATGGAGAAGAAGGATTAATCAGCCTCCTCCACGAATGAAAATCGGGATCGACATCCTGGGCGGTGATTTCGCACCCGGGGCTCCGCTGGAAGGCGCTTGTCTCGCGTATGCTGAAATTCCTTCTCAAGTACGACTCGTCCTCATTGGCGATCAGGAACAAATCCGTTCCGGCCTCGCTGAAAAAGGACTTGATCCTGCCTCATTTGATATTGTTCACGCAACCGAAACAATCGGAATGGGCGAACACCCTGTCAAAGCATTTTCAGCCAAACCAAATTCAACAATAGCTACGGGCTTCCGACTCATGCAAGAGGGGAAGCTCGACGCATTTTCAAGCTGCGGCAATTCAGGCGCAATGCTCGTAGGTTCGATGTACACCATCAAGTCCATTCCCGGCGTAATTCGTCCATGCATCACTACCGCATTTCCAAAAGAAGCTGGCGGATTTAACCTGCTGCTCGATGTTGGAACCAATGCAGATTGCAAACCGGATGTGCTTTACCAGTTTGCCATTCTCGGAAAATTATACGCCGAGCATGTATTCGGAATTAAAAACCCGAAAGTAGGATTGCTTAATATCGGCGAAGAACCGGAAAAAGGAAATCTTATTGCGCAGTCCGCCCATGCACTGATGAAAGGTTCGAAAGATTTCAATTTCATCGGCAATGTGGAAGGCCGGCATATTTTTACTGACGAGGCAGATGTTATTGTGTGTGAAGGTTTTACCGGAAATGTGGTATTGAAATTTGCCGAATCATTTTATTCAAAAATTAAAAGCCGTGGAATAAATGATGAGTACTTTAACCGTTTCAATTATGAGCTGTATGGCGGAACTCCGATTTTAGGTGTTAACGGAAGCGTTGTCATCGGTCACGGAATTTCAAGCCCTGCAGCTATAAAAAATATGATCATGCTTTCGTACAATGTTGCGCAAGTGAATTTGCCTGAAAAAATCAAACAAGCATTTTAGTATGAAAAAGATCAGGGCGGCAATAACAGCAGTAGGAGGATGGCTTCCGGAAACAGTTTTATCAAATGCTGATCTGGAAAAAATGGTCGACACCACCGACGAGTGGATCATGTCACGCACCGGCATCAAAGAACGCCGCATCATGGTTGGAAAAGACCGCGGCACATCGGAAATCGGTATTAATGCAGTGAAACAAATTCTCGACAAAAAAGGAATTGATCCGCTGGATATTGACCTGCTCATTGTAGGAACTGTAACGCCGGATTATTTATTTCCGTCCACCTCCAATCTTATCTGCAGCAAACTGGGAATGAAAAATACGTGGGGCTTTGATCTTACAGCAGCCTGTTCCGGATTTCTTTTTGCACTTTCTACAGCAACACAATTTATTGAATCAGGCAAATACAAAAAAGTAATTGTGGTTGGTGCAGATAAAATGTCATCGATCATCGATTATGAAGACCGTGCAACCTGCGTGATCTTCGGAGACGGCGGCGGTGCGGTTTTATTGGAGCCGACAGAAGAGGAATTTGGTGTAATGGATTTTATCCTGCACACAGACGGAGCAGGCGGCCAGTTTTTAAATATGAAAGCCGGCGGTTCTGCAAATCCTGCTTCACACGAAACGGTGGATCAGAAAATGCATTTTGTGCACCAGGAAGGCCAGACTGTTTTTAAGCATGCTGTTGTAAACATGGCCGAAGTTTCTGCACGCATCGTGGAAAAAAACAACCTGACAGCTGATGATATTAATTGGCTCGTTCCGCACCAGGCGAATAAAAGAATTGTTGACGCTACTGCAAACCGGATGGGACTTAACCCGGAAAAAGTAATGATGAATATTGAACGTTACGGAAATACCACAGCCGGAACAATTCCCCTTTTATTGTGGGATTATGAAAAACAATTGAAAAAGGGTGACAACCTGATTCTTTCTGCATTTGGAGGAGGATTTACCTGGGGATCAGTTTATCTCAAGTGGGCCTATAATTCCTAAACAGAAAAACTATCTTTAGTCCGCATTTTTATAACTTAAAACGCACAAGATGAAACTGAACGAAATCCAGGACCTGATCAAATTTGTTGCAAAATCGGGAGTGAGCGAGGTCGCATTGGAAACCAAAGATGTTAAGATCAAGATCACAACCAACAACCGCGGAACAAAAGCGGAAGGAACTGTGATGCAAACATCGTTTCCTGTTAACCAATCGATTCCACAAACAGCTCAGCAGAATCTTGTTGCCCAGCCGCTGACAGAAAATAAAGCGGATGGAAAAAAGGAAGTTCCGGCCGACGATACTTCCAATCTTGTTACCATCAAATCACCAATGATCGGAACATTTTACCGCGCCTCAGGTCCCGACAAACCGATCTTCGCGAACGTTGGAGATGAGATCAAAGCAGGAAAAGTGCTTTGCATCATTGAAGCAATGAAATTATTCAACGAGATCGAAAGCGAGATCAGCGGACGCATCGTAAAAATCCTTGTGGACGACGCATCCCCGGTTGAATACGATCAGCCATTGTTCCTTGTAGAACCAGCTTAGTGAAAAATAGTTTTTAGTTCGGGGCAATTAGTTCGGAGATGCTTTGAAATAAAACTCCGAATTAATTACCATTAATATCTTCCTTTTAACCAGCTTAAAAATAGTTTTTAGCAAGTGTTTTTTTATCGGCATACTTATCTCCGAACTAAAAACTCCTCCGCCGCGGCGGACTAACCACTTCTTTCTACCATGGGTAAAGAAAAAATGTTCAAGAAAATAATGGTTGCGAACCGTGGCGAAATTGCGCTGCGCATCATTCGTACATGTAAGGAAATGGGAATTAAAACGGTTGCCGTTTATTCGACAGCCGACAAAGATTCTCTCCACGTAAAATTTGCAGACGAAGCTGTTTGTATCGGGCCTCCGCCGAGCAAAGAATCGTATTTAAATATTCCAAGTATTATTGCTGCTGCAGAAATCACCAATGCAGATGCCATTCATCCCGGCTACGGATTCCTGAGCGAGAACGCGAAGTTTTCGCGCATTTGCAAGGAGCACGGTATTAAATTTATCGGCGCAACACCAGAGCAGATCGAAGCGATGGGCGATAAGTCGAATGCAAAAGATACAATGCTCAAAGCGGGTGTTCCATGCGTTCCGGGTTCTCCTGGTTTATTGACAGATGCGGAATCAGCGAAGGGAATAGCAATTGAAGTGGGTTATCCGGTCATCATCAAAGCAACAGCCGGTGGTGGTGGAAAAGGAATGCGCATCATCTGGAAAGAAGAAGACCTTGAGCACGAATTTGAAACTGCAAGCAAAGAAGCGGAAGCAGCTTTCGGTAATGGCGCAATGTACATGGAAAAATTTATTGAAGAGCCACGTCACATTGAAATTCAGATTGCAGGCGATCAATACGGAAAAGTGTGTCACCTGAGTGAGCGCGATTGTTCCATTCAGCGTCGTCACCAGAAATTAGCAGAAGAAACTCCTTCACCATTCATGACCGCCGAGTTGCGTGATAAAATGGGTGAAGCCGCAATCAAAGCAGGGTCTGCAGTGAATTATGAAGGCGTTGGAACAGTAGAGTTCCTTGTCGACAAGCATCGCAATTTCTACTTCATGGAAATGAATACGCGTATTCAAGTCGAGCATCCGATCACAGAAGAAGTGATCGATTACGATTTGATCCGTGAGCAGATTCTCATTGCCGCCGGCGTTCCGATCTCAGGAAAAAATTATTATCCGCAATTGCACGCGATCGAATGCCGTATCAATGCAGAAGATCCGTTCAACAATTTCCGTCCATCACCAGGTAAGATCACCGTTCTTCACACACCCGGTGGTCATGGTGTGCGTGTCGATTCACACATTTACGCTGGCTACACGATTCCGCCGAATTACGATTCGATGATCGCGAAGCTTATCACCATGGCGCAAACACGGGAAGAAGCGATTGCGAAAATGCATCGTGCATTGAGTGAGTTTGTGGTAGAAGGTGTGAAAACCACGATTCCGTTTCATTTGAGATTGATGAAGGACCCGAATTTTATTCTGGGGAATTATACTACGAAGTTTTTGGAAGGATTTGATTTGACGGAGTAGTGATATAAAACAACGATGAAATGAAGGCCAATATTTAAGAGATATTGGCCTTTTTCAATATTTAACCGTTTGTTACCGACTATTTGGAGTTTGATGGTTTAGCTTTGGATTTCAACTTAGAAACATATTATGTCTTTTCAATCTGCATTTAACCCAATTATTAGTTGTGAGGATGATGGGTTAATAATCCCCAGTGTTCGTGCTTGGTCTCTTCAGAAATATAATTATGTGGGGCGTTACGGCGAAATTTATGCGGTAACAATGAAGTCAAAATGGAATTTAACATACATTGATTTGTTTGCTGGAAGTGGGCTGTCAAGAATCGATAATACAAATCAAATTGTAATGGGGTCTCCATTGATTGCATTGTCAATACCAACAGTTTTCGCGAGATATATTTTTTGCGAGAAAGATCCTGAAAAGATGTCTGCTTTAAAGCAAAGGGTGAAGAGGTTATTTCCGGCAAAATTTAATAAAGTGATTTTTATTGAAGGAAGTGCTAATGAGCAGATTGATAAAATCAAAAGAGAGGTGCCGACTTTTATTAATGGGGTTGGTACTTTACCATTTTGTTTTGTTGACCCCTACTCTTTGGATTTGAACTTTGAAACAATACAGAGTTTAGGTTTAATGCCTAAAATGGATTTTTTAATACTCCTTGCATTGCATATGGATGCAAATCGGAATTACAAATATTATATAAAGGAAGAAAACAATAAAATTGATAAGTTTATTAATTCAACTGATTGGAGAAAAGAAATTTTGGAAAGTAATGAATCCTTTGTTCGTTTTCTCGCCGATCAGTATAAGCAGAACATGTTTCGCCTTGGATATAAGGTAACCGATACATTTCAGCAGATTCGATCAGATGCCAAAAATTTGCCTCTATATTATTTAGCATTTTTTTCTAAACATGATCTTGGTAATAAGTTTTGGAAGATCATTCAGCAGAGTTCTAATCCACAGCGTAAATTAGATTTATAAAAATAAAGCTCATGGCACAATCAAGTATAGAATGGACAGAAATGACTTGGAACCCAACAACAGGTTGCGATAAGATCTCAGCTGGCTGTAAGTTTTGCTACGCTGAAATTATGTCGCGGCGCTTGCACGCAATGGGTATTGACAAATACAAGAACAACTTTAAGCTTACTATTCACCCTGAGTCACTTGAAATTCCATACACTTGGAAGAAACCGAAAATTGTGTTTGTTAATTCGATGAGCGACTTATTTCATAAAGATGTTCCATTGGAATATATTCAAAGGGTCTTCAAAGTAATGAATGAAAATCCGCAGCATACATTTCAGGTTCTGACCAAACGTTCTGATATTCTCCTAAAGCATCATACTAAATTGACTTGGACTCCTAATATCTGGATGGGTGTTTCTGTAGAGAATTGTAAAGTCGTAAAGCGCATTGGTCATCTCAGACAAACGAATGCAATTATTAAGTTCCTATCACTCGAGCCATTAATTGGGCCGCTGCCAGAATTGAACCTTGACAAGATTCATTGGGTTATTGTCGGCGGAGAATCTGGTCCGGGGGCTAGACCGATGGACAAAGAATGGGTAGTTGATATTAAAAAGCAATGTGAGAAAGATAAAGTTGCGTTCTTTTTCAAGCAATGGGGTGGAAAACGAAAGAAAAAGGCGGGAAGGGTGTTGGATGGAAAGACTTATGATGAAATGCCGTCAATAAAAGTTGCTTAGACCTTTTCGAATTCTTCAAATCCTGGAATCACTCCGGATATTCAATATCACTCTCCACAATAAACGCCGAAGGAAATTCTGACTTTATCTTTTTCAAAAACCGGTAAGCCTCCATCCGCGAACGAAAATCGCCCACGCGGATCTTAAAATTCGGCACTTCGTAAACTTCGTAAGCCTTGATATTGCCCGAATAACGGCCTAAAAATCTTGCCTTAAATTCATTCGCCTTGGTTTTATCCGCCCCGAAATAGATCTGGACGCGATAGCCTTTTTCTTTCGAATGCGCATTCACTTCCTCGTGCTTGCCCACTAAAGTCTGCAGGCGCGGATCAGCATGAACATCTTTCTGCAGCGAATCGGAAGCCGTTTGGGCTACAAGGGAAAGATGGCCGGCAAAAACAAGAAAAAAGAGGAAAAGGAGACGCTTCATTGCCTCAAAAGTAACCAAAATCCCTGCCGTTTTTTTAATCAGGCAGGCCAGAATTTTTATTTATGGCAGGTTCATGTCCTTTAATCGGACGAAATCGACTTTTGGACGGATTCAAAAAATTTCAGTGATAAAAATAATCTTACTAACATACAGCAAGGGATAAGTGTCATTTGGGGTTTAACAATTATTTAGAATCGTTATAAATTAAAAAAGGGGGATTTTTTTTCAGGAGTAGGGGAATCTCGGAATGGTGTTTCTTATAAATTTGCGACGCCTTATATTCTAAGGTCTCTGTAATCAAGCCAACGCCAAAACACGCTATATGATCCGCCTCTGGCAAAACGTACGAAGCACCCGCATAGTCGTTGTAATCACACTGGCAATTTCCATTTTCTTAAACATGTCATCCCTTTCGGCACAAGCTCCGGATGGGAAAGCATTGTTTAAAGCAAATTGCGCAAGTTGTCACAACGCATCAGAAAAGAAATCTACCGGACCTGGCCTGAAGGAAGTACTCAGCCGTATTCCCGGCGGTGACTGGAAGTATAACTGGGTTCATAATTCGGCGAAAGTAATTGCTTCTGGAGATGGTTACGCAGTTGCAAGATTTCAGGAGTTTAACAAGTCTATAATGACTCCTTTTCCCCAGTTAAAAAATGAGGAAATCGATGCAATTCTTGCTTACGCTGACAAAGGTGAAAAAGGCCCAACCGGAGATCCCAATAATGTGGATGAAAAAGTTGTAGCAAAAGAAGATTCTATTCCTGTTTTCGCTATTGTTCTTATCCTGATCCTTTTAATTGTTCTCATCGCAGTTCTTCGTTACACAAAAATCAATCTTCGTAACGCAGCATTCGAAAAAGAAGGATTGCCACAAGAGCCTGATCGTCCTTTCGCAGGAGCTGTTCGTCACTGGATGGCGAACCACAAAACCAAACTCCTGGTAATGGGAATTCTTCTTATGGGCTTTTTAACCGTTAAAACCTGGTACGCATTAAAAGGAGTAGGGGTTTATGCTGAAGAAGTTCATCCGAATGAATGGGTTGGTTACCATCCTTCTCAGCCAATTAATTTCTCTCATAAAATTCACGCCGGCGATAACAAGATCGATTGTAAATATTGTCACAGTGGCGTAGAGAAATCCAAAACAGCCCAGATTCCTTCCCCAAACGTGTGTATGAATTGTCACAAAGTGATCAATGAAACAGCAAACGAAGGATCACAAGAAGAGATTGCAAAAATTTACTTCGCAGTAGGTTGGGATCCGGTCAAATCAGTTTACACAGGAACTGAACACCCAATCGTCTGGAACAAAGTGCACAACCTTCCTGATTACGTATTCTTTTCCCACCAGCAGCACGTAGTAGTTGGAAAAGTAGAATGCGAACAGTGTCACGGTGATGTAAAAAAAATGGGAACAGTTGAACAGCAACGTCCGCTTACAATGGGCTGGTGTATCGATTGTCACCGCACAACACAAGTGAAAATGGAAGGCAACGGATATTACACCGCGCTTCACGAAAAAATGAAAGAAAAATACAAAGATCAGCCGATCACTGTTGCAATGGCAGGTGGAATCGAATGCGGTCGTTGTCACTACTAGCACGCTTACTAACCAGATGCTTCAGCATCGGGCTCAAAAAAAATCACCGTACACCGAATAAATAATATGGCGAACGATACAAAATACTGGAAAGGGATCTCCCAGCTTACCGACGAAACAAAATTCGCGGAAAAGCATTCGGCTGAATTCGCTGAATACATTCCTGTAGAAGATTTCATCGGCGACAAAACCCGGATGGAAACATCTTCCACCAACCGCCGCGATTTTCTTAAATTCCTGGGATTCTCCACTGTCGCAGCAACGCTCGCAGCTTGTGAAACACCAGTAATGAAAGCGATCCCTTATGTTAATCGCCCGGATGAAATTATTCCCGGAGTTGCAAACTGGTATGCTTCTTCTTTCTTCGATGGTCATGATTATGCAAGCATTCTCGTAAAAACACGTGAAGGCCGCCCGATCAAACTGGAAGGAAATACACTTTCAAAAATCAACGGTGGCAAATTAAGTGCCCGCGTTCAGGCTTCTGTCCTTTCACTTTATGATTCGGCACGTGTGAAAGGCCCGAAAATGAAAAGCGGAAATGCATGGGCTGATAAATCATGGGCTGATGCAGATGCTGCTATCGGTTCAAAGCTGGCTCAATCTAAAGGAATAGCCATTCTTTCTTCCACCATCATTTCTCCTTCTACTAAAGCTGCAATCGCAGAATTTTCAAATAAATACACGAACGTTCGTCACGTTACTTACGATTCAATCTCTTATTCCGGAATGATGAAAGCGAACCTTTCTTCTTTTGGAAAAGCAATGATTCCGACTTATCATTTCGATAAGGCAGAAGTTATTGTAAGTATTGGTGCCGATTTCCTTGCAAACTGGCTTTCACCGATCGAACATGCCCGTCAATACAGCATGACACGCAAAGTGAGCAAGAATAAAAAGACGATGTCGAAACATTACCAGTTCGAATCGATTCTTTCACTTACGGGCTCAAATGCGGATGAGCGTTTCCCTGTGAAACCTTCTCAGTTTGGACAAATTGCGCTCGGATTGTTGAATGGTGTTGGTGGCGGCGGTTCTGCTTCTAATGTGATGTCAGCTCAGGTTGCTAAAGTTGCTTCAGCATTAAAAGGAGCAAACGGAAAAGGACTTGTGGTTTGCGGATCAAACGACGCGGCTCTTCAGCTGGTGGTAAATGAGATCAACAAATCTATCGGTGCACCCGGAACGACAATTGATTTGGAAACCCCGGATTACACACACCAGGGTGATGATGCTGCAGTAAAAAAGCTTGTGGAAGATATGGGCAGCAGCGTTGACACCGTTATTTTCTACAATACAAATCCTGTTTATTCAGCACCGAAAGCGTTGAATTTTGAAGCAGCGATGAAAAAGCTTTCCTGCAGAATTTCGTTCTCGGGAATGCTGGATGAAACAGCCGCAATGTGCGATTTCGTTTGTCCTGATCATCATTACCTCGAAGCCTGGAACGATCATAATCCACGCAAAGGACATTACAGCATTCAGCAACCTGCCATCCGCCCGCTATTCAGCACACGTCACGCGCAGGAGACCTTATTAGTATGGGCAGGCAACAAGGCAGATTACCATTCCTACCTCCAGAAAAACTGGAACTCGAATATGTTGCCGATGCAGCATACTTCCGGTGATTTCACCACGTTTTGGAACAGCAGCGTTCGTGATGGCGTATCAGAATTGTGGCCGGCTACAATGCCGTCAGCTGATGACAATAAAAAAGTAAAAGCCACCAAAGCGAAAAACGATACGGTTGCTGCTTCAAATGAAGCAATGACTGCAACAGGTTCCAACGATACAATTTCGTTCACCGGCGGAACAATTTCGCTCGGTGAAGCAACAAGCCAGCTTTCTTCCTGGAAAGGTGGAAAATATGAGCTGAGCATTTACGCAAGCACTTCACTCGGAAACGGTGCGCAATCACAAAATCCGTGGTTGCAGGAATTGCCTGATCCGATCACAAAAATTACCTGGGACAATTACATCACCATGCACCCAGCGGACGTGAGGGATATGAAATTGTTCGGTGTGGAAGGCGACGGAAAAGAAGAAATGATCGTTCGCTTTGATCAGATGGAGGACAAGCTCGACGTGGTAGAAATTACTGCGAATGGCTACAAAACAACACTTCCGGTTTGGTTCCAGGCAGGACAGGCACGCGGCACAATCGGTATCGCTGTCGGTTACGGACGTAAAGGATTCAATGAAATTATTGACAACACCGGGTCGAACATTTTCCCTGCAGTCGGAATGACAGCATCAGGAACAATGGGCTACGATGTTTATGATGTGCAGATCGCTGACTCTGGTATGGAGCAACATACCATTGCTTCCACACAGTCGCACAGCACGATAATGGGTCGTAACGAAGACATCCTTCGTGAAACCACGCTTGCCGCGTTCATGAAAGATGACCGCGCAGGCAATCCGCTTCCGTTAATGCATACCTATAAAGGCGAGCAGGACGTAGAAAAAGTAAATCTCTGGAACGATTTCGACCGCCCGAACCACCAGTGGGCAATGGCAATCGATCTGAATTCCTGCATTGGTTGCGGCGCTTGCGTTGTAGCTTGTAATGCGGAAAATAATATTCCTGTTGTTGGTAAAGATGAAGTTCACCGCAGCCGTGAAATGCACTGGATGCGTATTGACCGTTATTTCTCCAGCGATGTTGTGAAAGAGGAAGAAGAAGCAAAAGATGAAGAAGGAAAAGGTGAGTATGGATTAATGGAAATGTATCGCAAGATGGAAAATCCTTCTTTCGATAATCCGAAAGTTGCATTTCAGCCTGTGATGTGCCAGCATTGCAATCACGCGCCCTGCGAAACAGTTTGTCCTGTACTTGCTACCAACCACAGCTCGGAAGGCCTCAACCAGATGGCTTACAACCGTTGTGTAGGTACACGATACTGCGCAAACAACTGTCCTTTTAAAGTTCGCCGCTTCAACTGGTTCAATTACACAGAATACCATCGCTTCGAAAAAACAAACCTCAATCCTGCGCACGATAACCTCGGACGTATGGTGTTGAATCCGGATGTTGTGGTTCGTTCACGTGGTGTAATGGAAAAATGTTCCATGTGCGCACAACGTATTCAGGCAGGCAAACTTGATGCTAAAAAAGCAGGTGTTCGTCCGGCTGACGGAATGATCAACACAGCTTGTGCACAAACCTGTCCGACAAACGCAATCACTTTCGGCGATTTGAATGATATGAAGAGCGCCGTTACTGAAATGGCAAACGACGGAAGAAAATTTGAAATGCTTGAAGAAACAGGTGTTCGTCCATCCGTGTTCTACCTCACTAAAGTGTGGAACCGCGAAGATGCAAACGCACATTTGTAAAACAAACTGATCAACAGAACTGACAATTATTAAAGAACAATATGCAGCAACACGAATCTCCGCTTAGAGACCCGCTGATTCTCGGTGATAGAACCTATCACCAGATTACAACGGATATTGCTAGGCCAATCGAAGGCAAAGCAAATAAGTACTGGTACCTTGTATTCACGATTTCTGTTGCCGCATTTATTTGGGGTTTCAGCTGTCTCGCGTACACGATCGGTACCGGTATCGGTCAGTGGGGCGCAAACAAAACCGTTGGCTGGGCATGGGATATTACCAACTTCGTTTGGTGGATTGGTATCGGTCACGCCGGTACGCTTATTTCTGCTGTACTTCTTCTTTTCCGTCAGAAATGGCGTATGGCAATTAACCGTTCTGCCGAGGCGATGACCATCTTCGCTGTATTGTGCGCTGCTGTATTCGTAACCATGCACACCGGCCGCCCCTGGGTTGATTACTGGCTGTTCCCACACGCTAACCAATTCGGATCACTTTGGGTGAATTTCAACTCACCTTTGACATGGGACGTTTTCGCGGTATCTACTTACTTTACTGTTTCCCTTGTTTTCTGGTACCTCGGTTTGATTCCTGATTTCGGAGCAATCCGCGATCGTTTCAAAGTACAGGGCAAACCAATGCAGGAAAAAATTTACAAACTTCTCAGTTTCGGCTGGAGCGGACGCGCACGTGACTGGTCACGTTTTGAAGAAGTTTCTCTTGTACTCGCGGGATTATCAACTCCACTTGTATTCTCCGTTCACTCAATTGTATCGATGGACTTTGCTACATCCGTTGTACCGGGTTGGCATACCACCATTTTCCCTCCGTATTTCGTTGCCGGTGCTATTTTTTCCGGTTTCGCGATGGTTTCGACGCTGCTTTTGATCATGCGTAAAGTATTGAGCCTTGAACATTACATCACCATCCAGCACATGGAAATGATGAACATCATTATCACACTTACAGGATCAATGGTTGGTGTGGCTTATTTGTCTGAGCTTTTCATCTCCTGGTATTCAGGCGTTGAATATGAAGGATACGCATTCATGAACCGCGCAACCGGTCCATACTGGTGGAGCTATTGGGCAATGATGACCTGCAACGTAGTTTCGCCGCAGCTGTTCTGGTTTAAAAAGATCCGTACCAGCCTGATGGCAACAATGGTACTTTCAATCGTGGTAAACATCGGAATGTGGTTTGAGCGTTTCGTAATTATCGTAACCTCGTTGCACAGAGATTATCTTCCTTCATCCTGGACGATGTATCATCCGACATGGGTAGAAATCGGAATTTTCACAGGCACGATCGGAATGTTCTTCACCTTCTTCCTGTTATTCGCAAGAACCTTCCCGGTTATCGCATTGAGTGAATTGAAAACCATTCTCAAATCATCAGGCGAACAATACAAACGCGAGCGTGCTCAAAATGCGCCAGCTCCTGTTACAGAAACAACGACACACCACTAAACGGGCCGAATACCTAAAGATATGATTGCAGGTAAAAAAACAATTCACGGAATCTACGACGATGAAGAGCAGTTGATGGAAGGAGCTAAACAGTTCCAGTCAGCACACATCAAAGTGAAAGATGTATTCTCACCATTCCCGGTTCACGGACTAGACGGCGTGCTCGGACTTCCGCGTACACGCATAGCGATCTGTGCTTTCATCTATGGAGTCACAGGAACCTCTCTTGCAATCCTGATGACATGGTACATGATGGTAAGCGACTGGCCAACGGATATTGGTGGAAAACCAAGTTTCTGGTATTACATGAACTGGCCTGCATTTATTCCTGTAACATTCGAATTAACCGTTTTCTGCGCAGCACATGGTATGGCCATTACATTCCTGCTTCGCAGTTGGTTGCTCCCTGGTGTTACTCCGAAAAATCCGGATCCACGCACCACCGACAACAAATTCCTCATGCTGCTTGAAGTGCATGCAGAAGATGAAACAAAGATTGTAAACATGCTTCGCCAGACAGGCGCAACAGAAGTGAACGTCATCTGACCCGCGATACGAACGACAACGATGAAAAAAACAACTTATACCCTTTTAGCTTTCGGCAGCATTGCTGTAGCGATTTCGGCTTTGCTCGGATCCTGCACAAAAGATAATGCCAACAGCCCTGGTTACGAATACATGCCTGATATGTATCGCAGTCCTTCTGTGGAGACAAACGGCATTAAATATTGGACCGATAGCATTCTTGTAAATGGCAAGTGGGTGGCCAACGATTCAGTTCACATGGGAAATATGCTTCCTCCCGCAGGAACAATTCCTGTTGGATTTACTCCATTTCCATACCCGAATGATACGACCGGTGATAAAGAAGCTTCCTTAAACTGGAAAAGCCCACTTGTTCATAGTGACGCAGTTGAAGAAGAAGGAAAAGTGCTTTATGATCGTTTCTGCATCTATTGCCATGGCCCGAAAGGGGACGGTAACGGACCATTGGTAGAAAGTGGAAAATATACTTCACAACCAACAAGCTATCTTAAGCTTTACGGTGAAAACAAACTTACCGACGGGCACATTTATTTCGTGATCACTTACGGAAGAAATATGATGGGTTCACACGCTTCACAGCTGAGCCCTGAGGAACGCTGGAAAGTGATTACTTACGTTGAACGTCTTGGAAGAGGTGGTGCAAAGTGGAGTGAATTTTCAAAAGCTGCGCAAACATCATCCGATTCATTGAAAACTCCGACCGCTGCACCAACTGCCGGACATTCTACACCGAATAAATAAATCTGACTGAACTCAATACAATATGAGCAACGTTAACTTGAATAACCTTACGTATAACTTCACGCAGAAGGCACAGCGCAACCTGTGGATCCTTTGCGGTTTTGGTATACTGCTGCTGATCATCGGAGCTATTTTTCACCATGCACCGGAAGCGCTCGGCGCGCAGGAAGGTCATGCAGGTCATCATGGAACATTAAGCCAGCGGATCTGGGCTAACTTGCTTGTAAATTCCTATTTCTTCGGTGGAATTGCATTGGGCTCGGTTTTCTTTTACGCGGTTCAATATGCAGCGCAGGCTTCCTGGAGCACAGTGTTTATGCGCCTCTTCTCGGCTATCGGAACTTTTCTTCCGGTTGCATTGATTTTGATCGCAGTTATTTTCATTGCAGGCCGTATGGGTCTTCACCACATTTATCACTGGCAGGACCAGGATGTGTATGATAAGGCGAAACCTGAATTCGACGCAGTGCTCAAGCACAAACAACCTTATTTCGCAGACCTTTTCTTTTGGGGACGTACAGTTGTGTTCATGGGAGGCTGGATAATATACCAGAGATGGTCGCGTAAAAATGCTTTGGCTGAAGATCAGATGCGTTCGACAGTGGAAACAGCACGCAACTGGAATCTCAATTTGAAAAATGCAGCAATCTTCCTCGTATTCTTCGGATTTACTTCTTCTGTTTTTTCCTGGGACGTAATCATGTCGATTGACGTTCACTGGTACAGCACACTTTTCGGATGGTATAATTTCGCAGGATGGTGGCTCGGTGCAATTATCGTTGCTAACCTTTTGGTAATGCATTTGAAATCGCGCGGACAAATGGAATATGCAACACCATCGCACGTACATGATCTTGGAAAATGGATGTTCGCTATTTCTTTCCTTTGGACTTACCTGTGGTTCTCTCAATTCATGCTTATCTGGTATTCCAATATTCCGGAAGAGGTAGTTTATTTCCAGCAGCGTTGGGAACAGTTCCGTGGTTTGTTCTGGATCACTATGATCGTTAACTTTGCATTCCCAATGCTTGTGCTGATGTCCCGTGATGCAAAACGTAATAAATCTTTCCTGCTTTTCGTAGCGTTGCTGATCGTATTCTTCCACTGGACAGATACCTTCCTACTCGTAATGCCGGGTGCAGTAGGTGGTGCATGGAGAATCGGATTCCTTGAAATCGGAATGTTCCTTTCCTTTGTCGCATTCTTTACTTTTTGGATTTTACGTTCACTTTCAAAAGCACCATTGCTCGCGAAAAACCACGCATTGCTTGAAGAAGGACTGCATTTTCACGCTTAATTAAAACGAAAGAACAACAACTGAATAATCGTCATACACTATGCATTATTTGATCTTTATCATTCTCATACTCGTAGCAGCCGCAATATGGCAGCTGGTGCGTGTTGTTGAACTTTCATCAAAACTGAAAGGTGTTGACCCTAATAAGGTGACTGAAAGCGATAACCGTATGCAGGGTCGCATATCGCTGTTATTTTACTTTGCGTTGATGACATTCTGCTTTTGGCAGTACTTTGAATACAAAGACAGGCTTCTCCCGATTTCCGGCTCTGAGCATGGTGCAAAAATTGATTGGCTCCTTGATTTCAACTTCCTGATCTGTGCAGTTGTATTTGTGGTTACCAACTTCCTCCTGTTTTACATGGGCTTTAAATATTACGGACGTGATAATGGTAAAGCAGCTTATAATCCACACAATAACAAGCTTGAAATGTTGTGGACGGGTGTTCCTGCAGTGGTGCTTTTCATTATCATTTTCTTGGGAATCCGTTTGTGGAATGATACCATGTCACTCGCTCCGAAAGGAACACGTGTAATTGAAATTTATGCACAGCAATTCAATTGGAAAGTGCGCTACTCCGGAACAGATAACACACTCGGAAAGGCAAATTACCGCCTCATCAGCGAATCGAATGAACTTGGCCTTGATTCAACAGACGCCGCAGGTTATGATGATATGATCATTGCCGATACACTTTTCATTCCAGTTAATGAAGAGGTTGATTTTGAGATCCGTTCGCGCGATGTATTGCATAGTGTATTCTTTCCGCACTTCCGCGCACAGATGAATGCTGTTCCCGGAATGCTTACCTATTTCCACTTCAAACCTGTGAAAACAACAATGGAAATGCGTAAGGAGGAATCTGTGATCAAGAACATGGCAGGTATTAATAAAGTGCGTAAAGAGCAAGGCAAAGAAGCAGTTGCGTTCGATTACATTCTTCTTTGTAATAAAATTTGCGGAGCATCACACTTTAATATGCAACTGTTGGTATACGTTGGAACAGCTGACGAATACAGCGCATTTATAAAACGCCACAAGCCATTTTACGATGGCAAATCAAAGCCGGTGGCTTTGAACGATTAAAAAGAAAAAATTCAATTAAAGAAGCGCCCGAAAGAAGGCCTGATTAACTAAAAAAATAAACACAATGGCAGATATGCACGCACATAGTGAGCTTCACGCGCAAACGCTGGAGCACGACGCGCATGTACATCACGGACACGACGATCACGATCACCATCAATCGTTTGTCGCGAAGTATATATTCAGCATGGATCACAAAACCATTTCACGCCAGTTCCTCGTGACTGCTGTGATCATGGCCTGTATCGCAATGATCTTGTCGATCGTTTTCCGCCTCCAGCTGGCATGGCCGGGAGAAAAATTTGCTTTCATCAACGCCATCATGGGTGATAAATGGGGCAAAGACGGCATACTTGATCCGAATGCGTACTTAGCACTCGTTACGATTCACGGAACAATCATGGTCTTCATGGTACTCACCGGCGGACTCAGCGGAACATTCGCAAATCTTCTTATTCCTTACCAGATCGGTGCACGTGATATGGCCTCCGGTTTCCTCAACATGCTTTCCTATTGGTTTTTCTTACTGTCGAGCATTATCATGGTGCTTTCATTATTCGTTCAGGACGGAGCTGCTTCTGCCGGATGGACAATTTACCCGCCGCTTTCTGCTCTTCCGCTTGCTATTCCGGGTTCAGGAACGGGTATGACGCTCTGGCTGGTTTCTATGTCTGCTTTCATTATTTCTTCGCTCTTAGGTGGTTTGAATTATATCATCACCATTATCAATATGCGTACGAAAGGAATGAAAATGACACGCCTTCCGTTGACAATCTGGGCGCTTTTCGTCACTGCTATCTTGGGAGTGCTTTCTTTCCCGGTTCTTTTCTCCTGTGCGCTGCTCCTTATTTTCGACCGTAGCTTTGGAACAAGCTTTTACCTTTCTGACATTTATATCGGCGGACACCCGCTCGATCAAACCGGTGGAAGCCCGATCCTTTTCGAACATTTATTTTGGTTCCTTGGTCACCCGGAGGTGTATATCATTATTCTTCCTGCGCTTGGACTTACTTCCGAAATTATTTCTGTCAATGCCCGTAAGCCGATCTTTGGTTACCGCGCGATGATCACTTCTATTCTTGCAATCGGATTTCTTTCCTTCATCGTTTGGGGTCACCACATGTTCCTCACAGGTATGAATCCTTTCCTCGGATCAGTATTTGTATTCACCACTTTGTTGATTGCAATTCCTTCCGCTGTAAAAGCGTTTAACTACATCACCACTTTATGGAAAGGAAATATCCAATTCACTCCACAGATGCTGTTTGCTTGTGCGCTGGTTTCTACGTTTATCTCTGGTGGTGTAACCGGAATTATTCTTGCTGACTCTGCACTTGACATTAACATTCACGATACTTATTTCGTGGTGGCTCACTTCCATATTGTAATGGGTGTGTCTGCGATCCTTGGAATGCTTGCGGGTGTTTATCATTGGTTCCCAAAAATGTTCCTGCGTCACATGAATAAAAACATGGGTTACATCCACTTCTGGATCACCTTCATTTGCGCATACGGAGTTTTCTTCCCGATGCACTTCCTCGGATTAGCGGGTGTTCCACGTCGTTATTACCAAAACACAGCATTCCCGATGTTTGATAATTTGCAGGATATCAACGTAATGATCACCTGGTTTGCAATCATCGGTGCTTGCGGACAACTTATATTCTTATTCAACTTCTTCTATAGCATGTTCCGTGGACCAAAATCGGTTCAGAATCCATACAACTCCAATACGCTTGAGTGGACAACACCAATGGCGAATACACACGGCAACTGGCCTGGTGAATTACCTGAAGTTCATCGCTGGCCATACGATTACAGCAAGCCTGGTGAGGAAATCGATTTCATTCCACAGACAGTTCCGTTGCGTGCAGGTGAAGAAGATGGTGGCGGTCATCACGCGTAATTGATCGAAAAAATGTATAAACTCTCCTTCCGTTATAGAAGGAGAGTTTTTTTTTGAATGACGCCCGGAAGAATAAAGTATGCGAAGGTCAGCAGCATTTTATCAGATCAGCAAAAATTTCGGAAGGAAACTTCTGACAGCAGTGCTGTTCTTTTTCATGTGTTCGGAAATGAACGCGCAATGGTCGGACACGATCAATAAAATTCTTCACGGCAAACCGTTTCCAACTGCATCATTCGATTCGCGTAATTCATTTATCAGCTCCAGCCGCGCACATATTTGGGGAATAAAGATAGGCGTTGATTTTGCGAATCGCCTGCAGGGAGGAATTGGTTTTAACCGCCACGACAAAAATCTGGAGAAGGAAGTTTTTTTTACAAATGAAAGTGGTGTTCGCGAATCGACAAAAGCACAATTGCGTTTCAGCTATTTCAGCTTTTATGTCCGGTATGTATATTACAATAAAGGAAGATGGAAATTCAATGTGATGCCTTATCAATGGGGATTCGGGAATTCGCGTTACAGGTATGAAATTGAAGGCAAAAAATATATTTCGGGAAAACGTTTTATGGTTTTGTATGA
The DNA here is from genome assembly GCA_039918435.1 of Bacteroidia bacterium. Classification (GTDB taxonomy): domain Bacteria; phylum Bacteroidota; class Bacteroidia; order Palsa-965; family Palsa-965. Next base: position 62,169 of record JBDSHN010000036.1, read on the forward strand.
ACCAGGAATTTCCGTTTCTTATAAAATTTTCAAATGGCTTGGAGCGGGTGCAGATATTGGTTACCGCTTTATGTTGCGTGGAAACCCTGCTATTCCGGAAAATTTTAATTCACCTACGTACTCTTTTTATACCATTATTTATTGGGGCGAATTATTCAAGATCGCTTTCCCGGATTCGAAGTGGGCTCCAAAACTGTAGTATTATTAGTTTTGCGGAGAATAATTAGACTAATTGCCGCAAAAATGCGGAGAATAATTAAAAAATGCGGAGAATGTACGTACATTTGATGCGTAAATGCGGAGAATATACATACATCAAGACCTCAACTGGCCTGATTTCACCTGGAATCACGAACTACTATTGCCTGTTTTAGCAAGTCTCAGGCATAAGCAGGGTTTTTTAAGAGGATATCTCGGAGCGATAGGTTTTGAGCAGCGAAATGAAGCTGCATTACAAACGCTTACGCTCGATGTGCTCAAATCTTCCGAAATAGAAGGGGAGATTTACGATTCCAATCAAGTTCGTTCTTCCATAGCGCGCCACCTGGGAATGGATATAGCTGGTTTAGTTCCGGCAGACAGAAATGTAGATGGAGTGGTAGAAATGATGCTTGATGCTACACAAAATTATAAAGCACCTTTAACCAATGATCGATTGTTCAGTTGGCATGCTTCTTTATTTCCAGAAGAAAAAAACGGAATAACTGTTGGCAATTGGCGCAATAATGAAAAAGGCCCGATGCAGGTGGTTTCGGGCGCAATGGGAAAAGAACGTGTGCATTTTGAAGCGCCTGAAGCGGAAAGGCTGGGGCGGGAGATGGAATTGTTTTTGAATTGGTTTAACACCGAAAATAATTTAGATGGCGTTTTGAAATCAGCTGTAGCACATTTTTGGTTTGTTACGATACATCCGTTTGATGACGGAAATGGCCGCATAGCAAGAGCCATTGCCGATATGCAATTGACAAAAGCAGATGGCGATGCACAACGGTTTTTCAGTATGTCGGCGCAAATACGTGTGGAACGGCGCAAGTACTACGAAATGCTGGAGAAAGTTCAGAAAGGAAGTTTAGATATCACACCATGGATCATGTGGTATTTGGATTGTTTAAACGGCGCATTGAATGCCACAGATGCAACGATGCATCGTGTATTGTACAAAACACAATTTTGGGACGAGCATGCAAAGGTTCCGGTAAATGAAAGGCAGCGTTTGCTGATGAATAAGCTGCTGGACGGGTTTGAAGGGAAACTGACTTCTTCGAAGTGGGCGAAAATTGCGAAGTGTTCTCCTGATACAGCGTTGCGGGACATAAACGATCTGATTACGAAAGGCGTGATTGAAAAAGAAAATTCCGGAGGGAGGAGTACGGCCTATTTTTTGAAATAAATACTCCCCGCTTTTTTGCACATTGAGAAACCGTATTTTTACGTCTCTATTCACCCCTTTCACATTTTGTATATTCGTTTTATTAGTAATCGTTCGTTTTTTAAATGACCATCAACCCAAACATAGACCCCGAAGCTGAAAACCTTTCTCCTGAAGAAAAGGAAATGGAAAAGATGCTTCGTCCGCAGGAGTTTTCTGATTTTTCGGGACAGGAAGCGGTGGTTGAAAATCTGAAAATATTTGTACAGGCTGCCAAACAACGCGGTGAAGCGCTCGACCATTTATTGCTGCATGGTCCTCCGGGTTTGGGAAAAACAACGCTTGCAAATATTGTTGCACAGGAATTAGGTGTGAATATCAAGATCACCTCCGGACCAGTTTTGGATAAGCCTGGTGATCTTGCAGGATTGCTGACGAATCTCGAACAGTTTGATGTTTTATTCATTGATGAGATTCATCGACTCAGCCCAATCGTGGAAGAGTATTTGTATTCGGCGATGGAAGATTATCGCATCGACATCATGCTCGACAGCGGACCGAACGCGAGAAGTGTGCAGATCAAATTGAATCCGTTCACTTTAGTCGGCGCAACAACAAGAAGCGGATTATTAACTTCTCCGTTGCGTGCGCGGTTCGGAATTACATCGCGTCTCGGCTATTACGATGCAAAATTATTACAGACCATTCTCATGCGCTCTGCAGGAATTTTAAATGTGCCAATGGATGATGATGCTGCGCACGAAATTGCAAGAAGAAGTCGCGGCACACCACGTATTGCAAATGCATTGCTGCGCCGCGTGCGTGATTTTGCGCAGATAAAAGGAAATGGTTCTATCGACATGGAAATTGCGCAATATTCGTTGCAGGCGCTAAACGTAGATAAAAACGGTCTTGATGAAATGGACATTCGCATTCTCAGTGCGATCATTGACAAGTTCAAAGGCGGACCGGTTGGTATCACAACTATTTCTACAGCAGTTGGTGAAGAAGGCGGAACGATCGAAGAAGTGTACGAACCGTTTTTGATCCAGGAAGGTTATCTTATTCGCACACCGCGCGGAAGACAAGCAACTGAACAAGCATACAAACATCTCGGAAGAATGCCGGGAATGAATGCAGGCACGTTGTTCGAATAAAAATTCCGGAAGCAATGCAGGAATTCCGGTTGGATTATTAATGCTTAACTTTTCTCAATGCTTCATATCATCAGCGTTTTTTTCATTACTTCACTGATCAGTTTTTGCGGCTCGATACAATTAGGTCCCGTGAATCTTGTGATCATGAAAGAAGTGCTGGAAGGAAAACGGAGCACGGGATTGCTGATCGGCGCCGGCGTTTGTATTCCTGAATTTATTTATTCTTTCTTCGCGTTGTATGCAGCTACATGGCTTATTCCGCGGCATCAATTGCTGATTACACTTGAATGGACAATTGTTCCCGTGATGCTTGGACTTGGGCTGTTTTCCATTTTTAAAAAGAAAAAGGAAGCCACAATTCCATTGGAAGAAACTGCTGTTGCTTCCGTCGCACCAAATAGCAGCACTAGCAAACACCTGGCGAAAGGAATAGTTTTATCAGCACTCAATCCGCAGCTGCTTCCGTTCTGGCTGGCAATACTAGTGATGCTGAATGGTTATCCTTTTTTCAATATTGAAACATTTGCGCATCGTATCGCATTCGTTATCGGAACGGGCGTTGGTGAATTTGTTTTGATCATGCTCGTTGTTTGGCTCACTTCAAAACATCGCGATTATCTTATGAAGAAAATGAAAAAGTGGAACCTAAATAAAGTTTTCGGGTGGCTTTTTATTTCGCTTGCGTTATTTCAGTCGCTGAAACTAATTTTGCATCCATAAATAAAAACTCCGGCATTGAGATTTCAACGCCGGAGATTCCAGTAGCCATTTTATAATTTATTTCGCAACCGGTGGCGTACGATCACGACCCATCCATGCATTCGAGGTTCCGATGTCATGCACACCAACCTGTTTGAGATAAAGGAACAATTGCAAACGATAAGCAGTGAGCCAGCTGAATGGCATACGCACCAACCCGATTCCAAGCATCATTAATTCGCCGGTTGGATGTTTCACTTCTTTATTCATGAAATCTTCTTCGGGAATTTCGTTCACCATTTTTGTCATCTCTGCATCCTGCACATCCATGGCAGCAAGAAAATCTTTCGGATCCATTGTAGCAGAACGATCGGTATACGGTTTCCATGTTTTCCAGTCGCTTTCGTTTGTGATAACGTGCATGGAAGCGCAGCCGCAAACAGATAAATAACGGAGCAGTTCTGTCATGGAACGTTGTTTTTCGGAAGGGCGATGATCGAATGCATCTGCCGGAATTTTTTCGTAGAGATGACGGATAATAGAAGTTTCTTTCAAAAGTGAATGAAGAAATTGTTCGCGCGATATCATAGGAAGAAGTTAAATGGTTTTGAGGTCCGTTTTTTTTTATTCTGTGTGGATAAAGGTAAGACTTGTCCTCGGTATCTTTACAAGAGAAAAAGCAGGATGAATTCCCACGAACATACCGCCATCATAAAAGCAGAGGCTAAACGCCTTGGGTTTGAGTATTGCGGAATTTCTAAAGCGGAATTCCTTGAAGAAGAAGCGCCTCGTTTGGAAAATTGGCTGAAGCATAACATGCACGGTGAAATGAAATACATGGAAAATCATTTCGACATGCGATTGGATCCGCGCAAATTAGTGCCGGGTGCGAAATCTGTTGTGTCATTGTTACTGAACTATTTTACCAATGAAAAACAACAGGATGAGCAAGCACCGAAAATTTCTAAGTATGCTTATGGCGAAGATTATCATTTGGTGATAAAGCGAAAGCTGAAAGAAATGATGGCCACCATCAACGAAAAAATAGGGAAGGAAGTAGGAGGAAGAGTGTTTGTAGATTCGGCACCGGTGCTCGACAAAGCATGGGCGAAAAAAAGCGGCCTCGGCTGGATAGGAAAAAACAGTAACCTGATAAATAAAAAAAGCGGATCATTTTTCTTCATCGCGGAATTGATTCTTGATATTGAATTAATTCCTGACAACGCAGTCGGCGATTTTTGCGGTACCTGCACAAGATGCATTGATGCCTGTCCGACAGATGCAATTGTAAATCCATACATCGTTGACGGAAGCAAATGTATTTCCTACTTCACCATTGAGTTGAAAGGAATGTTGCCGGAAACCGAAAAAGGAAAATTTCAAAACTGGTCGTTCGGTTGCGATATCTGCCAGGATGTTTGTCCATGGAACCGCTTTTCAAAACCACATAATGAAGCAGCATTCCATCCCAAAAAAGAGTTGCTGTCAATGAGCAAAAAAGAATGGATCGAAGTTACAGAAGAAGTTTTTCAGCAGCTCTTTAAAAATTCAGCAGTAAAGCGCACGAAGTTTGAAGGGCTGAGAAGGAATATTAAATTTATTGAAGGAGAATAGAGAGGGCTTCGAATTACGAATCATTACGAATCTATCTTCAAAACAAGTTCGTATCGCACAAATTTGTTCCGCCGCGGGATAGTACCCAACCGATTAGTAAAATATTCGCACAAATTCGTAATTCGTTCTCCCTTATGACTTGGTTATTCCACGGAAAACATCCGATATAACGTCGCCGTACAAATGACCGAACGTAGCAAAACACCAGGCTTTCAGCAGTAAGGCTTCATCCGGTTTTGCCCAAGAGATCATTTTTTTAAGTTCTTTTTTGAAGAGAGATTTATCAAAGCTAACGCTTTTGAGAATGTGCTGACTGAATTCTAACATAAGTAAGAGCTCCTTTCCTAAGATATATTGTAAAGTAACGCAGACAGAGTAACTAATGTATAAACACCGCGTTAAATTTCCTAAAGAATAGTCGGTTGAAAAGCTAAGATATTGTATTTCAGTACGTGGAACTTATTAACAAGGGAGAAATGTGATTGGTGTCTGCTGCGGCGGACACCAACTATTCCTTCCAACGGTACGTTTCCTGCTGCAGACCGCACAGATCAATAACCCTGTCGACAACGGTGGCAGCCAGATCTTCGAATGTTTTTGGGTGAGAATAGAAAGAAGGAACAGCAGGGCAAATAATTCCTCCCGCCTCCGTGATGGTCTTCATATTATTGATGTGAATAAGGCTCAGCGGTGTATCTCTTGGAATTAAAATGAGCTTGCGGCGTTCTTTGAGCATCACATCAGCAGCGCGCGTGACGAGATCGTTAGACACGCCTGTTGCGATACGCGCGAGCGTACCCATGGAGCATGGACAAACAATCATGGTGCGGAAACTGGAAGAGCCGGAAGCAAAAGGTGCATCGAAATCCATTTTCCCGTAAAATGTAAAGGGAAGTTTTTCGTAGCTGCTGTTTCCCAATTCAGTTTGCCAGATCACCTTTGCATTATCGCTCATGACGATAGCCACTTTATCAATCTGCGTTTTCATGGCGGCGAGTTTTTCCAATAGCACTTTTGCATAAACAGAGCCGCTTGCTCCTGTAATAGCAACAACAATACGCTGACCGGGATTTTCCTGTTTGCTCATATTATGGGGCCGGTGTTTTAGTAGGGAAGCGATATGAAATAGTTAATCCGAGCACGTTATTGTACATGCCTTTGTTAAATAAATTGGACAAACGGTTCTGATAATAAATCGGCACCGCAAATTTCTTGACAGGAATAATAGAATTGGTATAACGGAAATCAACATACCAGCGCTCGCTGATGTTATAACCCATTCCTAAAACCAGCGCTGTTTCCCAGCGACGAAAACCGGAAGGCTGAATTTCGCCGAAGTCATCCCATTCCCGCACATGTGCAAGCGCGCCGATGGTTTCTCCGAACTCAAAATAAAGACGACGGTAATTTATGCGGCACAATAAGGGCACTTCAATATAGCTCATGCGCAATTCGAATGCATCGTAATCGCCCCGGTCGGGATTTGCATTTTTTTTACTTCCCTTGCGCGAATATTGTAATTCCATCTGGAAATAAACTTTTTCTTCCGGATTGGTAGAAACATAAATGCCGCCGACGAGTCCTGCCTGGTTGAACCCGGAATATGAATCGCCATGGATCTGGCAACCGTTAACGCCTGCAAGCACACCAGCATTAAAAGTATTTTGTGCGGACAGATGTATAGTGAGAAAAAAGAAAGCGAGAAAAAGTGTGTTCCGCATGATGCAAAGTTAGCGCAATATGAGATGATTGAAAAAGAAAAATCCCCCGGGTGATTTCACAAGGGGGATTTTTAGAATTAACGATCGCTATTATTGCACATCAACTTCCGCAGCCTGCAAAACGCCGCGATCAGAATTGTTGATCAGGATAGCGATGATCTTACAATTAGCAGCATTGTAACCTGCATTAATAGTAAAAGAAGGCGATGTATAATTTATCGGTGTATGTCCAAAAATGGTAGTTGGCAAAGTAATTTGCTCGCCCCTGATAAATCCGGGTGAATTGATACATCCGCGGAAAATATCATTGAACATATAATTATTGTCAAGATGATCTGGCTGGATGCTGAAATCAACCTGTCCTCCAACTATACCGCTTTCTGTAAGGTATAATGCAATGCTATAAGTTCCTGTAGTGTCACACAAAAATTCACCTGTAACAGTTACATTTAAAACACGCGTGGAAGAATTGTAGGTAGGATTAATTTTAATGTAAGCCGTCATAGAATCCTGGAGCACCGTTGCAGCCTGTGCAGCCCATGCAGTATAATCAAGTGGATCTATAGGAGAAGCATTGCCAAAACGATTGATAAGCCCAGTCGGATAAGCCCAGTTTGAAATACCATAGATAGATTCATAATCCGCATTTTCAGTTGTCCTGAAATCGTCCAGGAATGTTGCTGTAGCCCCGGTTGGAACTGCTGGATTACCATCGCATGGTTCCGCCCAATAAGTAGAATGTACTGCCATTCCAATAACCTGGTCTGGATAGGACGCTTTTAAATTCTCCAGCACATGTGCTGCCGCAGGACAATTCTGACACAAGTGCCCGGTGAAATCTTCAATGAATATTTTACGAAATGTATCATTCACCTGAACCACCGAGCTATGCGGCTGTTGTGGAATGAGAACTTTATCACATCCTGAAAAAATAAGGATAGATAAAAAGACAATAAACGGGAATAATTTTTTCATTTACCTAAAGTTACTAAATCAGAATGAACTTGTAATTGTTAATGTGAAACCATTTGAGGCAGGCACCAAACGGCAAACGCCACCGACGCACAAAATTCCCTGGCGCTGTTTTCCATATCCCAAAACAATACGGTTTGTTCCTTTTGAAAATCCACCCTGCACGTTGAAATAATGCGAGCGGTGATCAGGATCTTCATTGCCATAATTCCACTGATCCATCACGGCAACAAAATAATGATCGCCCAAAGAAATTTCTTCGAGCAATGTTGCCCAGTTGCCATGATCTTCTTTATGCCCCTTTTTTCCGCCAACATATAAATGTTCCGCATCTGTGCGCAATGTGAGCTTATCGTTTACATGCCAAATCACATCCGCAACAATCACATCTGCATTGATGTATGGATAATTTGCTTTTCCTTCCAACGCATTTTTATTGTAGATAATATGCGAATACAGGAAAGTTGCTTTCCATGTTTTTGAAAATTTGCGGAACACTTCAAGATTCACATCCTGGAAAAAAAGCGTGTCGCCAATGGATAAATACTTCGATGAATAGCTGTATCGTCTTCCATTCTCATCATGCAGCTGGTTGGTATCTAATCCGAATGCTGCAGAATAATTAAGCGTCAGATCAGTTCCGTATTTTCCGCCGAGCTTTGAACCGCGTTTTAATTTGTAATTCAATTCGCCCTGCCATGAAATTTGTCCGTTTGGCTGTGATGCGAATGGATAATAAGCGGCAAGCGAATACGTATGTTGTTTTGTAAGCGCCGGAAGTGAATTGATTTGCAGCTGCTGAAGTGCAGCGGTGCGATCAGAGCGGAAAGAAAAATTATCAATACGAAGCACGCTTAAATAGGCTCCGAATCCTTTTTGCGAATAAGTAATGGAAGAAAATAATGCTTCACCGGGTTTGTAAATAAATCCGTTCGATGAGGAAGGATCATTGATCTTGTAAGCGTATTCAGCAAAGAAATTTACTTTGTTGCGAATGATATTTGTGCGTGCCGACCATGTGCCCACATTTTGCGGAAGCACCAAAAACGGATCCTGGTCTACCTGGTATTTACTTACAAAACTTCCACCGACAATGAATTGTGTTTTCACACTATCCATGCGCGATTCAAATAATTCGTTAAGATTAATTTCTCCGTCAATTCCGCGTACAATCCCGGCACCGTACGACATGAAATTCCTTTGTTTGCCATAAACTCCTTTGAGATAAATTCCCTTATGCGGCGAATAGCGAACACGAAATCCTTCCAGCGCATTATCATATCCGAGCGCGCGTTCTTCATACATGCGCAGGGTTAAACCGCTTCCGAATTGTTCGTAGCTGCTGCCCACTGTAATTTCTAATCCGTCATTTTTATAAGAAGCGTAACGATATGGAATGCCGGTTCCTTTGTAACCATCGGGATAACCCTGCAGGTGATTGAGATAGCTTTCGTAGCGAATGCCGGCTGAAAAATTTCCATTGGTGTAAGTGACATTGCTGAAACCGTTGAACAATGCTTTTTCCGGAACGGTATCAGCGCCGATGATGGAATCGGGAATGTAATATTGAGCGGTCAATTCAAAATTTCCGTGAATTTGTCCGCCGGCAATATTGTTGAGGGAGGTTTGTGCAGACAAAAAGGAAATAAGCCCGGTGAGGAGAGCCGGGATCAGCACGAAGGCTTTTTTCACAGGAATAGCGTTTTCGGTTAATACTTTCTCGAATCTCAAAGCTAAAAAAAACAAATCCCAAAGCACAGGGATTTGGGATTTGTTTTTTAGACTTTGAAAATTTTATTCGGGCTTTTCGCCTTTGGCAACTTTATTTACAATTGCGTGCAGCTCTTCAACTCCGCCATTCGCATTGTATACATTCGATTGCCATACAATTTCTCCCTTTCCATTCAGAACAAATGTATGGGGAACATTGTTGACATTCATTGCACGTTTGAGATCCTGGTTTTCGTCAAGATAAGTTTCGAATTCCCAGCCTTTGCTGTCCACGTAAGGTTTTACTTTCGGTGAATTGCGCTGATCGTCGATAGAAATAGTGATCAGCTTTACGCCGCTTTCTGCCTGCCAGTCGGGATACACTTCCATAATTTCATTCAGCTCTTTTTTGCACGGTGCGCACCAGGTAGCCCAGAAATCTATGATGATTGGTTTGCCATCGTTTGCGAATGTATTTGTATTTACAACTTTGCCATCGAGCGTTTTCACATTAACAGAAGGAAGTTTCTGATTAGGTGAATCGTCAAACCGGAAGGCAAACGCTGTAAATAAAAACAGGGTGCAAAGCAGCGCGGAGGAGATGCGTTTCATGATAGCTTGTATTGGAAGTGATGTTGTTATAAAGAAGTACCGACGATTCTGACGCAAAATCCGCGCCAAAACCGTCAGTTCTTTTATTGTTCCTGCTGCTGTTGCAAAAGGATTAGTGAGCGATAGATACTTTTTGTGTTACCACTGAAGTACCAGCTGTGATTTTAACGAAATACATTCCGTCTGCAAGGTTAGATCCGTCAAGAGAAATCAGGTGCTGACCAGCAGCAAGTGTTCCCTTGTTTTCAGAACTAACCAGTTTGCCTGTCATGTCAAACATTTCAATGGTTACGTTGTCACTGGAAACTAGGCTCATTTCAACTGTTGTTGTTGTGTTGAAAGGGTTTGGGTAAACGGAAACAGAACCAAGAGAAACAGTTGGGTTAACAACCGCATTAGCACCAACAACAGAAGAAGCTTCTTTTGAGTTCATAACAATCCGATCACCGTTATTATTGTTGATTAACATAACAATTACGTGCATATTGTTTGGATTCGAAGTAATAGGAACAGTATAGTTGAATGTATACACCTGTGTAGAATTAACAGGGATAACGGCAGGAAGACTTCCTGTCATTCCGTTGAAACCACCAAGAATTGTACGCGCTACAAATTTGTACCACATCTGTACAGCAGGAATATCAAGCGGAGCAGCCTGGTAATCGACACCTTGTCCGTACAATGGAATGTTTTGCGATGTGTAGCTATAGTAATTGTGCTGTGCAAAAGTAGCTGTAGTTCCGTGTACGTAATCTTCTGTGAAAACACATGCAAGACGGAAATCTCCGGCTAATTCGGCAGCAAAGTGAGTAGAAACATTTACTGAAGCAACACGTGTGTTCCAATTGTAAGTTACAGTTGGAGTGATGTCAGCCATACCGAAATCATTGATTGTATTGTTGTAATCAGTGAAAGCATCCTGAGGATCAGATACGAAATTTCCGTTCACTACAGTTGATGGATAGCCAGCGATCAATGTTCCCATACCGGTATCATAAATAGTATTTGCCATTGGATCTGAATTGTGAACTGCAATTACGCTGGTTGTATTTGGATAAACCTCATCGATAGAATCCATGTAAACAATACCACGAACGCACCAGCCGCACCATGTGCCTGTAGCTTCTTCGAAAGTTACATTGTGAGTTGGTGTAAATGCTGCTCCATTGACTACAGTTGAAAGTGTGTCGTCTGTATTCACAGGATCGCCTGATAATTCAACCCACATTTTGATCGGGTGACCACCTACAGAAGGAATTGTGTAAGGAGTAGGATGTGTGAATGTATAAGATTGGTAAGGTCCAATGTTGATGCTGTTGATGTTCTGTGTGAAGGTGCTGGAACCATCTGTGTATTTAACAGCGATTGTGGTAATGTGATTTCCACCAAGGTTAGTGAATGTGCCACCAAGTGTTATATTGCTGGTTACTGCACCCACAGAAGGTTGTGTATAAGCAACAGGCGTAACATCAACAAGCGCTACTCCAATCGGAGGAGGCGACATCACAACAACGTTGTCAATGCAGAATCCGTATTCCCATTCTCCGCCATCGTTATAACGGAAGGAGATTGCTGCATTAGCCTGCCCTGCAAGTTGTGTTGACAGGTCAATCGAATTTGCCAACCAAATTCCCGGAGTAACAATACCTGCAGAAGTCCATGTAACACCACCATCAATAGAAGTCATGATATCAGCAGCTTCAGAAATGTTGTTGTTACTTCCGTGAAGAAAATAAGAATCATATTTAAGAACTACTGAAGTTGCGGTAGAAAGATTAATTACTGGTGTGCTCAAACGTGTGTTACCATTTGATGCACTTTGAACAGCATCATCATTAACATAAGCAAACTTCGTATGCGCAGAAGGAGCAAAGTAAGTGCTTGAAGCAGCGGCATTTGTACCAACTGCAAAACCTCCTGTAGCTGGAGTTGCAGTCCAGGAAGCAGGGATAGATCCGCCCTCGAAATCTTCAGTTAAGAAGATAGTTTGTGCGCTCAGACTTCCAGCGAAGACAAGAGAACCGAATAAAAAAAGTAGTGATTTTTTCATCTTGATTTTTGGTTATTGATTAATGTGAAACGTTTTTTTTCGCGTCGTGACTAGCTAAGGTAGTCAGGAAATGCAAACAATCCTAAGCGGAGCGATTCATTTTGGCTTTGGGTCAAAATAAAACCACATTTTGCCATTTTATGCAAATTTAAGGGCTATCCAATATTTTGGGTAGCCCTTAAATTTAAAAAAAAGGTGTACTCAACGTTATACAATTAAATCAGCACTTATCTTCCAAAGATTTGACCCTGTATTTGACCAAACTGTAACTTCGTCTGCATTACTTGAAGTATAACAATTACATTGCTGGTTACTAGATGCTGAATAAAAGGTAATGTTGCAATTACTAGGTGTACTTCTACATGTTACAACAAAATACAAGGTACTTAAGTCTAAAGCATAACCAGAAGGCGGTGTAAAAGTGAAGTTGTGATTATCCAAAGGAGCAAGTGAATAAGATTGAGGCGTCAATGAAATAGGTGAACCATGACTTACTGCTGAAATATATACTGTAACAGTATAAGTGCAAGCATGATTACCCGACGTAGGGGATATATTTTCCACGTTAAAAGTATCTGCATTGGCCGTAGTAATTCTTAATGCAAAGGCAAGGCATGCAATGAATTTTTTCATCATTAGTTAAGTTTTAGTATAAATCAAATGTAATAAAAACAACCAATAATTACATATTTATAGAAATGAATTTAAGTGGTAAATTAAGCACATAAAATTGCAAATGGTCGTTAAAAATCGATAAGCGGTAACGTTTTTCCGTTTATAATTATTATGTTTGTAATAGCAGAATTGTAAAAATAAAAAATCTTTCCCGATGAAAAAACAGTTACTCACACTTGCACTCGGCACATTTCTGTCTTTAGCGGCTTCCGCACAGAATTACTCTATAATTGATTCCCTCGGAAACGATTTGTCAGGAACTACTGTTAGCTACAATGTGGCCAATAACGCGCTGGACAGCAAAATCTTTACCGTAAACAATCTTACTGGCAATACGGTAACTGTTAAGGTGAAAAAAACAACCGTGTATCTGAATGATCCGGGCTCTACAGTGTATTTTTGTACAGGAACAAATTGTTATTCACCTACACAAACACTTTCATTAAATGTAACTATGAATGGTGGCGGAAACGTTGTACTCACATGCGATCACTTTCCTAATAATACTGCCGGTATTACACAAGTGAGATATACGGTGATCAATCAGTCAAATGCAAATGACACGGCTTCTTTTACTATCAATTACAATGCATTACCGACAGGAATTGCAACACATACGCTTGTAAAATCCTCTATTTCAAACCCTGCTCCGAATCCGGCTTCTGCTATGTTTTCGGTTAATTACAAAATGGGATCTACAAACCCGAAAGGCGCTAAAATGGTAGTTTACAATCTGCTCGGGGATCGTGTAATGGAATCAGCTGTTGAAGAAATGGAAGGTGTTGTGAAGATGGATGTTTCTTCTCTGGATCAGGGAGTTTATTTCTGCTCTTTGGAGTCGGACGGAAAAATCCTTAGTACACGACGGTTAGTGGTAACGCACTAACTTCATTCTATAAATTACATATTTCGAATCATCAATTTTGGGGCTGGATGATTTAATGACTAAATAAAGAAAGTAAGAAAAGGGTTGATGTAAATTTCTATCAACCCTTTTCTTACTTTCTGTAGCGGGTGCGATTTATCCGTTTCGGAATTATTCGCTCATGAGTTTTTCTACCAGTGAGGGAACACCTTTACCGGCGGTTTCTTTTATCAAAGTAAGATTTGAAATGCCGGGATTAGTCACTTCATTCGGGTCGATCAGATAAACAGGACAGCCATTGGGTGCTGCATGAACGAGTCCTGCTGCGGGATAAACATTTAAAGAAGTGCCCACAATGAGAAAAATATCTGCTGTGGCCGAAATTTTCTGGGCAATATCCATGGCAGGAACCATTTCTCCGAACCATACAATGTGCGGACGAAGCTGCGATCCCAATTCACATTTATCACCTGATTTTAATTCCCAGCCGTTGATCGGGTAAACTAATTCAGGATTTTTTGTGCTGCGCGATTTACGGAGTTCGCCGTGCAGGTGAAGAACATTTTTTGCACCCGCCCGCTCATGCAGATCGTCCACGTTTTGTGTGATGATCTGTACATCGAATTTTTCTTCGAGCCGGACCAATGCTTTGTGTGCTTCATTCGGACTTACTTCGAGCACTTGTTTCCGGCGTTGGTTATAAAAATCGAGTACAAATAATGGATTTCTTGTCCATGCCTCAGGAGTAGCTACATCACGGATATCATGCTTGTCCCACAAGCCGCCACTGTCTCGAAAAGTGCTGATGCCGCTTTCTGCACTGATTCCCGCACCGGTAAAAACAACGATTTTTTTTCGCACTGCCATTTTTCAGAATTATTGCTGAACAAGATAGGAAATTAGTTTTGAGTTCAGAGAAATGGTATTGATTTGGCAGCCTTAAAAAGATCCGGTTTCAAGAGCATTTCCCACGATTTTTATCTCCGAATTCTACACTTAGAAATTAGTTTTTAGTTCAGAGAAATTGGATTGATTTGGCAGCGTAAAAGATCCGGTTTCAAGAGCATTTCCCCCGATTTTTATCTCCGAACTAAAAACTCCGAACTAATAACTATTCCTTATCTTCGGCGTTCCGTCCGCGATGATCAAAGGCAAGCGGAAAAGGCATAAACTTACGTAAATCTGTATGGCGAAATTCCGCAAGCAGGACGCGCTTGATTATCACTCACAAGGCCGCCCTGGTAAAATTGAAGTTTTACCTACCAAACCTTATAGCTCCCAACGCGATCTTACACTGGCGTATTCTCCCGGCGTTGCAGAACCTTGTCTTGAAATTGAAAAAAATCCGGAAGACGCTTACAAATACACTTCCAAAGGAAACCTTGTTGCCGTTATTTCTAATGGAACAGCAGTTCTCGGTTTAGGAAATATCGGGCCGCTCGCTTCAAAGCCGGTAATGGAAGGAAAAGGGTTGCTCTTCAAGATCTATGCAGATATTGATGTGTTTGATATTGAAGTAGACACGGAAGACATCGAGATTTTTATTCAGACTGTAAAAGCAATTGCGCCGACTTTCGGTGGAATTAACCTGGAAGATATTAAAGCTCCCGAATGTTTTGAAATTGAACGTCGTCTCAAAGAAGAGCTGAATATTCCATTGATGCACGATGACCAGCATGGAACAGCAATCATTTCTTCTGCCGCGCTGATCAATGCAGTGGAAATTGCCGGAAAAAAATTAGATAAAATAAAGCTCGTTGTTAACGGTGCCGGCGCTTCCGCAATTTCATGTACCAGGATGTACATCGCAATGGGCGTGAAGAAGGAAAACATCCTTATGCTCGACAGCAAAGGGGTAATTACCACCGACCGCGAAGGACTTGATGAAAGCAAATTGTTTTTTGCTGTAAAGCCAAACGGAAAAACAAATCTTGCTCAAGCGATGAAAGGCGCTGACGTTTTTGTCGGACTTTCAAAAGGAAATGTTGTCGACCAGGATATGATCCGGTCGATGGCAAAGAACCCGATCGTATTTGCACTCGCCAATCCTGATCCGGAAATTCCGTATGAAGATGCAATGGCCGCTCGACCTGATATCATCATGGCAACAGGTCGCTCCGATCATCCGAACCAGGTAAATAATGTGCTTGGTTTTCCGTTTATTTTCCGTGGAGCATTGGACGTGCGCGCTACTTCCATCAATGAAGAAATGAAAATGGCCGCAGCGTATGCCATTGCTGCACTTGCAAAAGAACCTGTTCCGGATGATGTAAGCCACGCGTATGATACACGCAATCTTACCTTCGGTCCCACATACATTATTCCCAAACCAATTGATTCACGTTTGATTTCTACTGTTGCTCCTGCAGTTGCAAGAGCAGCAATTGAATCAGGCGTGGCGAAAAAAACAATTCCGGATTGGGAAGCTTATGCAAATGAATTAAGCAATCGTTTAGGCCGTGACAATAAGCTGATGCGAGGTGTGGCTACAAAAGCAAAACAAAATCCGAAACGAATTGTATTTGCCGAAGCCGATACCTATAAAGTTCTGAAAGCAGCCCAGGCCGCTCGTGATGAAGGAATTGCAAAGCCGATCCTGTTGGGTGATGTGGAAAAGATCAAACGGTTAATGGTTGAAAGCAGCCTTGACCTCGGCGATACACCCATAATTGACCCGCGTGATATTTTGCAGGAAGACAACCGTACCCGTTTCGGTGAACTGTTCTTTCAAAAACAAAAGCGTCGCGGTTTCACACCTTACGAGGCTAAAAAAGTAATGACGGAACGCAATTATTTCGGTGCAATGATGGTGGAAACCGGCATGGCGGATGGAATGATCTCCGGCCTTACCCGTAAATATGGTGCGCCTATCAAACCTGCGCTTCAATGTATCGGCGTTCAGGAAGGCGTTAAACGTGTAGCAGGTATGTATATCATGTCTACGCGAATAGGTAATTTTTTCTTCGCGGATACGACAATGAATGTGGATCCTACGGTGCAGGAACTGGTGGATATTACCGTGCTTACCGCGCAGGCGATCAGGCAGTATAATATTGTTCCGCGGATTGCTTTGCTTTCTTATTCCAATTTCGGATCTGCTGAAGGAGAGATTCCGAAAAAAGTAAGAGAAGCAGTTGCCATTCTTCACCGCGATTATCCCGGACTTATAGTTGATGGCGATATGCAGGCCAATTTTGCAATGAATAATGAGCTGTTGAAAGAGCAGTTCCCGTTCAGCGAATTGGTGGGCAAAAAAGTAAATACGCTCATTTTTCCCAACTTAGCATCCGGCAATATTGCATATAAACTGATGCAGGAAATGGGTGGGGCAGAAGCAATTGGCCCGGTACTTATCGGAATGAAAAAACCGGTACATGTGCTTCAGCTCGGAAGTTCTGTGCGTGAAATAGTTAACATGGTCACCATTGCCGTAGTGGATGCACAAACGCGGCGGTAAAAGGATAAAAACAAATAAAGAAAGTCCACATCCCAAGGGACAATAATCCGGGACCTGGATTTTGATCTTTTTGAATTTCAATTATGTACAATCATTTTGAAGGAAAATTGTCAGTGAAAACCCCCACTTACGCCGTTTTGGATTGCGGAGGTGTTGGTTACCAGCTTAATATATCTTTAAATACGTTTTCCAAAATTCCGGACACTGGAACTTGCCGGTTATTTGCCCATTTGGCCGTTCGGGAAGATGCGCTTGTTCTTTTCGGTTTTGCAGATGAAGAAGAACGCGAATTATTCCGCCAATTGATCTCCGTTTCAGGCGTTGGCGCAGGAACGGCAAGAATGATCCTTTCCTCCCTGAGTCCTGCCGAAGTCGTTTCAGCCATTCATTCGGGCAACGTAACTGCTTTGAAATCAATAAAAGGCATCGGAGAAAAGTCGGCTCAACGCATTATTATCGACCTGAAAGGCAAATTCAACAGTGATAATTTATCCGGTGCATCAATTTCTTTTACGGGGGACAATAAAATGCGCGAAGAAGCGTTATCAGCGCTCGTGATGCTTGGATTTGCTAAGAATATGGCGGAAAAAGCAGTTGAAAAATCGCTGAAGGCAGAAGGAAACGCACTATCAGTAGAACATTTGATCAAATTGGCACTCAAAAACCTGTAAATCTCCCTGAAACGAATTTGTCTCCCTTCACAAAAAAATCTTCTGCCACAGTGGCAACTCTTTTTAACTTCATCGTCATGATGTATAGGAACGCTGCTGTACTTAAACACTTCCCGCTCCAAATCGAAAAAACAAGCCGAACTATTCAAATTCTCCCTATATCCCGGAATTATTGAAACCGTTACTGAAATATACAATCATTGCCGTTACATCCATTTCGCTGCTTGCGATGGTGATGAATAGTGATGCTCGTGTGGGCTCTTCTTACCGCGGGCTCGTAGGTGGAACTGATAGTCCCGGAGTTGATGGAGATACTAATGAGCTTCATTATCCACTAAAGGATCAGTCGTACCTCGATCCGATGTATTACGATAATAACGGCCCGCTGAAGCTCAACGATCCGAGCAACGTTAAAACCACCGTTACCTACGATCCTGATTCAAATATCTATATCGTAGAACAGAAAGTCGGCAAGCTGGATTATCGTCCGCCGACCTACATGACGCAGGAAGAATATGTGTATTACGACATGAAAAAATCTGTTCACGATTACTGGAAACAGCGTGAACATGCTGAAAGTGAAACACAGGGAAGGGGAACTACTAAAAACCTTATTCCGCCGATAAAAATCAATAGCGAAAAGTTTGACCGTATTTTTGGCGGCGGAACAATTGATATTCGTCCGCAGGGTTCTGCTGAATTAATTTTCGGGATCAATATCAATAAGACCAACAATCCTGCATTACCGGAAAAGCAGCGCCGGATTTCCACATTTGAATTTGATGAAAAAATTCAGTTGAATGTTATCGGAAAGATTGGTGAGAAATTAAAGCTGACTACCAATTACAATACCGAATCAACGTTTGAATGGGAAAATCAGATGAAGCTTGAGTATACCGGCTTCGAAGATGAGATCATCAAAAAGATTGAAGCAGGTAATGTCAATTTCGGATTGAACACTTCGCTGATCACAGGAAGTCAGACACTTTTCGGAATAAAAACGGTATTGCAATTCGGCCGTTTAACTATGACGAGCGTTGCATCACAAGAGCGCGGAAAAAAATCGGAGATCAATGTTACGGGTGGTGCGCAGGTGAGCTCGTTTGAGGTAACGGCAGATAATTACGAAGCGAATAAACACTTTTTCCTCTCGCAGTATTTTTATGATAATTATGATAATGCGCTCGCGAACTTTCCTGTAATTAATTCCGGTATTGCAATCGTGCGCATGGAAGTTTGGGTAACCAACCGCACAGGAGCTGTTGATAACACAAGGAACATTGTTGCCTTCTCTGATCTTGGCGAGGATTCACTTGAAAATGTCGGAACAGGTTTTATTGCAGATTCAGCTCTTTCAATTCCTCGCAACGGAGGAAACAGTCTTTATTGGGATTTAACAACCAATTATAATAATTTGCGAAATAACGCGATACCGCTTACAACCACATTTGCAAATTTAATCGCTCCGACTTCCCAAGGTGGAGAAGGATTTCAGCAAGACGTAAACTTCATTCGTATTGGTAATGCACGAAAACTTGCATCAACAGAATATAACGTAAACACAAGGCTTGGTTATATTTCCCTTAACCAGGCGTTGAATTATGATGAGGTGCTTGCCGTTTCGTATCAATACACGTTGAACGGACAAACCTATAAAGTAGGTGAATTTTCCACTGATGGTATTTCCGGACAAAATGCATTGATCGTGAAATTATTAAAGAGCACGAACAACGTTCCGATCATTTCTACGGGTACAACCCGGTATAAATACAGGATCTGGGACCTGATGATGAAAAACGTTTATTCGGTTGGTGCTTACCAGGTGAATCCGGCGAATTTTCAGCTCGGTGTGTGGTATAACAATCCTTCTACCGGAACAGATATTCCGTTTATCCCCGAAGGACCGATTGATAGTAAGAATTTGTTACAAGTCATGAACCTGGATAAGCTGAACCAGCAGCAACAGGCTTCTCCCGACGGACAATTCGATTTTATTGAAGGCGTTACCATTAATTCTTCTAATGGCCGTGTGATCTTTCCTATTGTGGAGCCATTCGGGGAACATTTATATGATGCATTGGGACAAGACGGATCCTTGTATTTGAAATATGGCTATCCGCAGCTTTACGATTCTACTAAGACGGTTGCACAAACTGTTTTCGCAAATAAGAACCGTTTCAAATTAAAAGGGACTTATCAATCCTCTTCCAATTCGGACATTTCACTGAATGCTGTCAATGTTCCCGCAGGTTCTGTTGTGGTTACTGCCGGTGGTTCGCCGCTGATAGAAAACCAGGATTACACCGTCGATTATACTTTAGGCCGTGTAAAAATCATTAACGAAAGCATTCTTAATTCCGGTGTGCCGATTAAAATTTCATTGGAGAGTAATTCTCTTTTTAATATTCAATCGAAAACACTTTGGGGAACGCATTTCGATTATCGTTTCAATAAACATTTTAACGTCGGTGCAACGGTGATGAATCTTACTGAGCGCCCCGTCACTCAAAAAACAAATGTCGGTGAAGAGCCGATGAGCAATACCATTTTCGGAACGGATATTAATTACTCCACCGATGCACCATTCCTCACCCGTATGGTGGATCACATTCCTCTTATTGATACAAAAGTCGCTTCTTCCATTTCCTACGCGGGTGAATTTGCGTATTTGCATCCGGGTCACAATAAAGCCATTGGTAAAAACGGAAATTCCTACATCGACGATTTTGAAGGCACACAATCTGCCATTGACATTCGCTCGCCACAGGGCTGGTCACTGGCTTCTGTTCCGCAGGGACAACCGCAACGCTTCCCCGAAGCAAGTCATGACAGTCTTACCTCCGGAATGAACCGTGCACGACTTGCATGGTACGTGATCGATCCGCTTTTCCTTCGCACAGATAATGCGCTTAAGCCCGATTACATTACGGTAGCAGATCAATCCAATCACTTTACACGTGAAGTGCTTGAGACGGAAATTTTTCCGAACAAACAACCACCTAACGGTCAGCCGCTGAATATTTCGATGCTTGATCTCGCCTATTATCCGGGTGAGCGTGGACAATACAATTATGATGTTGCGCCTGTTCCCGGTATTACGGCAGGATTAGCTGCTGATGGCCGATTGAATAATCCGGCATCGCGTTGGGGCGGAATCATGCGCCGTGTTGAAACGAATGATTTTGAAGCGGCGAATATAGAATACATCCAGTTCTGGATGATGGATCCTTATAATGAAGACAACCCGGCTTCGCAGCAAAACACAACCGGTGAACTTGTATTCAACCTCGGAAGTATTTCAGAAGATGTATTGAAAGATTCACGTAACAGCTTTGAGAATGGATTGCCAACAACCGGAAATGCATCTGCGGTAGATACTACTTCATGGGGACGTGTTCCTGTTTTACCATCCATTGTAAATGCTTTTGAAAACGATGCGGACAAACGTCAGCAGCAGGATGTTGGGTTGGATGGGCTGGGTGATGAAGATGAAAGGACTTTCTTTCGTGGCTATCTCGATGCCATTAATAATCTTTATCCAAACTCAGCTGCCTACCAGCAGGCGAATGCAGATCCGTCGGGTGATGATTTCCATTATTACAGGGGAACAGATTTCGTTAGCAGTTCTACACCTATCCTGGATTGCTACAAACGCTTTAACGGCGTTGAAGGAAATTCGCTTACACAAGGACAGACGAACGTATATGGATTCAATGAAAATTATTCCACGCAGGCAACAACACTTCCTAACCAGGAAGACATTAACCGTGACAATACACTTTCTGAAAGTGAAAGCTATTATGAATATCGCGTAAAGCTTACTCCGAATGATGTCAATACGGCGAACGTCGGAAATAATTACATCACCGATTATTACACTACTTACAAAACCACTTTAGACGGACGTAACCGCCAGATCACCTGGTACCAATTCAGAATTCCGATCCGTTCTTACACCGCAAAAGTGGGAAACATCGAAAATTTTAATTCGATCCGTTTTATCCGCGTTTATTTTAAAGGTGTTGACAAGCCTGTAGTTTGTCGTTTTGCCAAGCTGGAATTTATACGCAGTGACTGGAGGAAATATAATTACTCTTTGTTATCTCCTGGTGAATATATTTCGAATGATCAGAGCAACACAGAATTCGATCTTGCAGCGGTTAACATTGAGGAGAACGGTAATAAAACTCCTGTAAATTATATTTTGCCTCCCGGCATCGACCGCGAGCAAAATGCACAAAGCACAACCATTGTTCGTTTGAATGAACAATCGCTTGCTATGAAGGTTTGCAATCTTGAAGACGGAGATTCACGCGCAGCATACAAAACGGCAACAAGTCTGGATGTACGTTCTTACAAAAAGATCCGCATGTATATTCATGCTGAAAATCGCGCAGGAAGCACAACAACGCTGGCGAACGATGATATCGCTGCTTTTATCCGGATGGGTTCCGACCAGACAGATAATTATTATGAATACAGCATTCCGTTAAAAGTAACTGCTCCCGGTGTGTACAGCGCCAACGATGAAAATGACCGTTTAAAAGTGTGGCCGGAAGAAAATAATCTCGATCTTCAATTTGAATTGCTGCAATATGTGAAGCAGGAGCGTAACATCGCGATCGCGAACGGAACGGCATCGGTCACACAGGAATTTACGCTGGAAGATCCGAATCATACCGGGCGGTTTGTGACGGTGAAGGGAAATCCGAATTTATCCACGCTTAAAGTATTTATGCTTGGAGTACGCAACCCGAAAAAAACCGGCCCTGCTGATTCCGACGACGGAATGTCGAAATGCGCGGAGGTTTGGTTCAATGAATTACGCCTTACTGATTTCGATGAGAGCGGAGGCTGGGCTGCAACATCACGCGTGAACCTGAAGCTTGCTGATTTTGCAGTTGTTAACCTGTCCGGTAATATCATGACTCCGGGATTCGGAAGCATTGAGAAAAAAGTAAGCGAACGTTCCCGTGAGAATGTAAAGAACTATGATATTTCCGCACAAATGGAAATGGGTAAATTCTTCAATGAAAACGCAGGCATTCGTCTTCCGCTTTTCCTGGGATTCGGCGAAACATTTATCACCCCGCAATACAACCCGCTTGACCCCGACATTCTTCTCAAGCCTGTTTTATCCAATGAGAATCTCACCAAAGATGCGCGCGATTCCATCCGCAGTGCAACGGTTGATTATACACGAAGGAAAAGTTTCAATCTTTCCAATGTGCATAAGGATCGTGCAAAAGGAAAAACAAAAACTAATTTTTGGGATATAGAAAATTTCACGGCGAGCTATGCTTTCACGGAAATTTATCATCACAATGTAAATATTGATTACAGCACATTGCGCAATTATCGCGGCGGACTAACCTATTCTTATGCGCCGAAAATAAAGCCACTCAAACCTTTTGAAAAAGCAACATGGGCCAAATCAAAATGGCTGACGCTTGTACGTGAGCTGAGTTTTATGCCTGTGCCGTCACAGTTTGGTTTCAGCACCGATCTGAATCGTACTTACAGCGAAATAAAAAACAGGAATATTACCGGATTCACCGATGTATTTACGCCAACGTATTATAACAAAACATTTACCTGGACGCGTAACTACGACCTTCGCTGGGATCTGACAAAAAATCTGAAGCTCGATTTCTCCGCAAGTAATATGGCCAATATTCTTGAGCCGGAAGGTAAGATCGACACGAAAGAAGAGAAGGCGATCGTCTGGGATAATATCAAAGGACTCGGAACTACGATGAATTATCACCACACAACAAACGTTACTTATAATGTACCGATCAATAAAATTCCGGTGTTTGACTGGATCACACCTACGGTACGTTATTCATCCGGATTCAACTGGCAACGTGCTCCGTTAGCTGCTGATTCAATCGGCGCAACAATCGGAAATAATTCGAAATGGGATTACACCGTTCAGCTGAACATGACCACGTTGTATAACCATTCGAAGTACCTTAAAAAGGTTAACTCTAAAAAACCCGGCGCACAACCACCACCGCCGTCAAGAGGCCCGTCAATAAACCCGAAGAAACCACTTTCAGAGGCCGATTCATTAAAGCAAAAAACAAAACAGGATTCGATAAACAAAGCGAATAACCAATACGTCATTGTCGAATACCTTGCGCGACTGATGATGAGCCTGCGCACGGTTTCTGTAACGTATGGAATCAATTCAACGATGGGATTGCCGGGCTACAACCGCAATACACAGATTCTTGGCTTCGATAAAAACTTTGAAGGTCCCGGTCCCGGATTCCTTTTCGGCCAGCAGGACAATTTCGGAAAGGATAACGTCAGCTATCCTGAATATGCGATCAGGAAAGGTTATCTCGTACATACGGAATCGCTCTTCACGCCATTCACGCAGGGAACAACTAAAAACCTTACTGCGCGCGCCACACTTGAGCCATTCCCGGATGTCAGGATTGAATTGACAGCAAACAGGACGATGACGCTTAATAACGCACAATACATTCACTGGAATGCGACAAGCGAATCGTTCGACTCACTTTCGCATACACAAACAGGAAGTTTCAGTATGTCGATCATCGCGTGGAAAACTTCTTTCATCCGCGACGGAAAAGCAGATCACGTTTCAAAAACATTCGAGCAGTTCCTGAATAACCGTGCAGTAATTTCGAGTCGCCTTGGCCTGGCAAATCCAAATTCGGGCGGACAAACCACAACTGGTTTTTACGATGGCTACAGCAATGTTCAGCAGGACGTGATCATTCCTGCATTTATCGCAGCGTATACCGGAAAGAATGCTGCAAATGCATCGCTTAATCTTTTTCCGTCCATTCCAATGCCGAACTGGCACGTATCGTATGATGGTTTAACGAAATACACACCGATTAAAAAACATTTCAAAACAGTAACGCTGAATCATACTTATCGTTCAACATATTCCCTGAGCGGATTTCAGACCAATCTCGATTACACCGATAACGATCATGATGGATTCCCTGACAATGTCCGGAGTGTAAGTGGTGATTTTCAAACTCAGTACCAGATCGGAACGGTGCAGGTTTCTGAATTATTGCAGCCGCTTGTGGGTGTGAATATGGTTTGGAATAACAGTCTTTCTACAAAAGTTGAATTCAAGAAAGACCGTACGTTGAGCCTGAGCCTTGCGAATACACAGCTGACCGAAGTAAGCGGTAAAGAACTTGTAGTCGGAGCGGGTTATCGTATTCCAAAACTTCCGTTGAAATTCATGAAGAAAGTAATGCGGGGTAAAATTCCAACGAGCGATTTGAATATTCACGTTGATGTTTCATACCGTAATAATCAAACCGTCATTCGTAAGAGCGTGGAAAATCTGAATGTGCTGACCGCAGGACAGAATATTTTTTCTTTCAAATCATCGGTCGATTACCAGCTTACGACGCAGCTCCAGATACGTTTCTTCTGCGACAGGATCATGACAGATCCATTGATATCTTCAGCGTTTAAAACCGCAAATACTAATGCTGGTTTAAGTCTCCGCTTCATGCTGCAATAGTTTTATCATAAGGAGCGTTTCAGGAATGCGCCTTATGATAAAATATTTTTTTCCTCAGCATTTCAAAAAAGCTAACTTTGTTCTTCATAAAAAAAGAACAGTTCAATATGAATTTTCCAGACAATTTGAAATACACGAAAGACCATGAATGGGTTAGCGTGGAAGGTGTAGTCGCTACGATTGGTATTACTGAATTCGCGCAGGGCGAGTTAGGCGATATTGTTTATGTAGAGATCGAAACCGTTAATGAAATGCTCGGCAAGGAAGAAGTGTTTGGAACGATTGAAGCTGTAAAAACAGTTTCTGATCTTTTCATGCCGCTTTCAGGTATCGTTCTGGAAAAAAACAGTGCGATTGATGCTAATCCGGAAGTAGTGAACAAAGATCCTTATGGAGATGGCTGGCTGGTAAAAGTTTCAATTTCAGAGCCGGCGGAATTAGCAGGCCTTCTTGATGCAGCTGCTTACCGTTCGCTTATCGGACAATAATAATTGATGAACAGAAATCCCAATCTTCTTACAATTAGTTGGGCGCTGGTTATTATGATTTTATGCGGAATTCCCGGAAGGGATATTCCGCATTTTTCTTTTTTAGAAATCCTCAGCTTTGATAAATGGGTGCATGCAGGAATATTTTTCGTGCTCACACTTTTAGCCGTGCGCGGTTTCCGGTTACAGCAGAAGTTTAACGGATTAAAAGAAAACGCGCTTGTTATCGCGCTTGTACTTTGCATTTCTTACGGCGGAATTTTAGAAATTATGCAGGGCACGATCTTCGAAGAACGCAGTGCAGATGTTTACGACTTTATTGCAAACAGCTTTGGATGTATTTTAGCTGCGTTGCTTTACCGGAAATTTTCAAACTGGTTTCCCAAATTCAATTTTCCTTTACATGGCTGATCAGCAAATTAACTGGCAATGTAAATCGTTTCACGAATTGCGTGCTGCGGAATTGCATCGTCTGCTTGCCTTACGCTGCGCTGTTTTTATCATCGAGCAAAATTGTCCCTACCTCGATCCCGATTACAAAGATGAATATGCATTGCATGTAATGGGATGGAAAGGTGAGGAGCTTGTTGCAGTATCGAGAATTCTTCCTGCAGGCGTTTCTTACGATGAAGTTTCCATTGGAAGAGTTGCTACCTCATCAAGTGTGCGCGGAACAGGAGCAGGAAAAATGCTGATGACAAAAACGATGGCATATATTGTTTCCACTTTCGGAAATGTTCCGGTGCGGATTTCAGCGCAATCGTATTTGCAGAAATATTATGAAAGTTTTGAATTTAAGCGGACGGAGAAGGAAGAATATTCAGAGGATGATATTCCGCATTTGGAGATGGTGTATCTTCCTTAAAGGAATTGATAAAATATTAGCATCCCATTATTATTGTTCTAACTTAGCCAAATCACAAATAACCCCTACGCATTATGAAGGTCACCTTTGCTATCCGCAATATTGTTATTGTAGTATTTCTCTTCAGCGCCCAGTTATTATTTTCTCAATCACCTGCAAAATGGGGTGTAAATGGAAATGTTACTTCCGGAGGAGATTTTTTTGGAACAACCAATAATAATCCTATCGTGTTTTATGCCAATAATACAGAATTTATGCGGCTTAAGGCAAATGGTGAGTTGAAGATTAATAATCTGGCGGGTACTGGCAATAGTTTTGTTCTTTCTAATAGCAACGGAGTTTTGTATACGAAACCATTTACATCGGACACAAATAAATTTATGACAGAAGCCGGAGTTTTCCGGACTGCTTCGTCCTTTACCGGATGGAAATTTAACGGCAATAATATTCATACTATAAATGGAAGCTTTGTTGGGATAGGTTTAAATAATCCACAATATCAATTAGATGTAAATGGCGATGCGCATTTTAATGGGACATTATTTTCGCAGGGATTAATGCTCGCTACAAAAATGCAAGCTGATACTGTAAAAAGTACGAGCATGATTTCCGTAAATAATAATCTAAGCTTTTACAGCGGTTTAGTCAATGATATTTATACTTCAACAGGTGATGTAAGACTACAAAGCCGTACTGGTTATGGTGGAAATACAATTCTGAATGCCGGTAATAATGGGAATGTCGGAATTGGAGTTTATTCACCGCAATATAAAGTGGACGTAAATGGTGATGTAAGAGTTAGTGGAAAAATGTATATCCAAAGGATCCTTTCACTGCCGGGTGATAGTGAAATTCATTTTGGGGACAGCAGCATTGTATTACTTCCGACCGTAAATCGAATTTATGGAAGCAATACCGCAAATTTTAAAGGGCTTGGATTAGGGTCGTTGACATTTGCTCATGGATTATTTTCAACAGCTTTAGGATATAGTGTAGAAACAGGTTCGGCAGCCACAAGTTCGATAGCGATGGGAAGTGGTATTTCATATAATAACCATCTTATTAATACCACTCCTAATTCTTTAATGGTGGGATTCAATTCAACTGTAGCAACCTTGTTTGTTGGTCCGGGAAATGGTGCAGGGACGGTTGGTAGAGTTGGAATAGGAACTCCTAATCCGAAGTCTTCATTTCAGGTTGGTGATGGGCAATCATCCGCTTCAATGGGTGGTACTTCAGGTTCAGGAGCGCTTTTTAGCACGTCTTATTTTGGATTTAATGTTGCCCATTCTGATCCCACACATTGGACTTTACAAGGAAGTCCTTATTCCAATGGTAACGGAGGTGTTGCAATATTTGGAACAATTAATGGGTCTTTGGAAATTGTAAATATTCCAATCTCCGCCACTAATCCAACTTCTGATCAGGTTATTGACGACGCATATATAGCCGCACATAATTTTTTTGAAATCCGTCCTGATGGCAAAGTGGTTATTTCACAAAATCCTCAACCTATTGCAACTCCCGGGACTTATAGGCTGTATGTTGCAGATGGAATTATAACTGAAAAATTAAAAGTTACAACAATAGCGAATTGGTCCGATTATGTTTTCGATTCTACTTACACTTTGTTTTCCTTAGATACGGTAGCTGATTTTATTCAGAAAAATCACCATTTACCGGGCGTACCAAGCGCAGTGGATGTAAACAAGAATGGAATTGATGTGGCTGATACTGATGCTCTTCTTCTTGCAAAAATTGAAGAGCTAACGCTTTATATGATTCAGTTGCAGAATCAAAATGCTTTGATGCAAAAACAAATT
>JBDSHN010000037.1:0-19049 GCA_039918435.1 Bacteroidia bacterium
ACCAGCTTGGGGCAAGGCATCTATCAAATGACACTTCAATTTTAACAATCCGGCTTCGAACACTGCGAATAAACCTGTGGGTCCTGCACCAATGATGAGTATATCGGTTTTAATCATATTAATGCCCACGAAAATGGGTATCTCTTTATTCAACTTTGTGTGAGCAAAATTAGCTTGCTCAACATTCCTATTTTATGATAATTGTCAGTTGCGTGAAGGGTTGAGGCATTGTTGGAGCTTTTTTTTTCACAAAAAAGCGACTGCCGAAAGCCTGACCCGTGAAGGAAACGCTTTTCCGCGTTTGCTTCACGGGACACGCCATAATTGAAAAAATTCAGTTTTAAAAACCGGCTACTGACAACCACCAACTGGCAACTGTTTATTATCTTTATAACATGACCCGGATGAGGAAAATTGCATTAATCGGAATTGCATCTGCTGTGGTGCTTACCATTATTGCGGTGATTTTTGGTTATCCTCCAGCTGTGGCGGGTGTTCATGCATTACCTTTCTGTATGTTGCTGATCATTGATATTTCGAGGAACAAACACCAGGATTCAAACCAAACAGATCTATAGCTTACTTAAAATTTCCCCTATGAAAATTTTTGCGATTGATCGCATTCTGCCGACAGCAACTGAAGAAACCATTCGTGGTGTTGTAATTCGTGAGGCGCTGCACATCTGGATGCTTTACACAAAAGATATTGTTCGTGAAGCGCATTTCCGTAAGGATCGTCCGGGTGTTGTGTTGGTTTTAGAATGTGAAAGCATAGCGGAAGCAAAAAAAATACTTGCCACTTTCCCAATGGTGAGGAACGGCGTAATTGATTTTGATATTATTCCAGTGGGCCATTTTGTTCCTTTTGGTACGTTGCTCGATCAGGAATTACTTAAAGGCAGCAGCCCGGAATAATTAACTTCTGTTTGTGAACGGAAGTTGAATTCGCAATTTGTAAATACCCGCCAATTGGTTTATTTTTGATACAACTAAACCATATTAAAAACTTCACGCAAACGACATTATGAAAAAACTTTACTCCATTCTTACATTTTCTCTTTTGACGATTGGCGCATTTGCCCAATGCACAATTACTTCTGGCCCGAACATTACACAAAACGGATTGATGATTACTGCCACAGGAACCGGTACGGGCGGAACTTTCCCTGGTTATGGTTATGATTGGGGCGATCAAACAGCTCCGGGAACAAGCCAGACTTCTACACACACTTATGCCGCTCCGGGAACATACATTGTTTGCATGATTTACCTGGATGCCTTTGATCCGGCAAATTGCATTGATTCAAGTTGTACTACTATTTCAGTTGTCGGGATTAATGATCTTTCTGCATCATTATTAAACGTGCAGACTGCTCCGAATCCATTTACTTCACAACTGACAATCAATCTTACAATGAACACTGCGGATATGGTTGAAGTTGCTGTTTATGATATTACGGGCAAACAAGTTGTTATTCTGAAAAACGGAATGATGGCAACCGGCAATAATGTGATTGACTGGAAACCTGCAGGATTAACTGCCGGTGTTTATTTCCTCCAGGTAAAAACAGGTGATGCGCTGATTACAAAGAAGATTGTCTTCACACAAAACTAGGCCACAGATTACGCGGATTTGGATTGCATAAATAAATCAGAAAAGGATGATCGATTGATCATCCTTTTTTTTATGAATGTTGTCTTAAAAAATAATCTGTGTAACTGTGGCCAAAAAAGAACGTCCGGCCACACACAGCCAGACGTTCATACACACACATTACACAACACTTAATCTTTACTGAGCAATTCTTTGACAATGGTCGAAACCATTTTTCCATCGGCTTGCCCTGCATATTTTTTTGTAGCTGCGCCCATTACTTTTCCCATATCTGCGGGAGAAGATGCGCCAAGCTCAACCATTAATTCCTGAATTCCTTTACGAAGATCCGCTTCATTCATTTGTTGCGGAAGATAACTTTCAATAATATTTGCCTGAAACACTTCGACATCTGCAAGATCATTACGGTTTTGCTGGATGTAAATTTCAGCTGATTCTCTCCGTTTCTTCACTTCTTTCTGCATTGCTTTTGCGGCTGATGCTTCTGTCAATCCTTCGGCAGAAGTTTTCAGCGTCAGTACGGTGGATTTTATTGCGCGCAATGCTTCGAGTCTTGCTGCATCTTTTGCAAGCATTGCGGTCTTAATATCCGCGTTGATCTTTTCTTCGATTCCCATAACAAATACAAAAATTCAAATTGTAAAAACCAAATCCCAAAATAATTCCGGGACCTGGTTTTGTATTCTATTTATTCTTTAATCAACGTTATCGTGCAAAAACGAATTGTTCGGCTTTATCTCCACTTTCTTTTCTTCATTCTCAGAAAGTGTGTAACGTGAAACCTGCGACTCGGAAGAATGCGGAACATTCTCAAGTGCAATATTCCTGCGTTTATAAGCCGGCTCGTGCTCCATTTCATTCAGGCCTTGCGGAGTTTTCAATTTAAGACTGAGCTCTTTTAATTTCTGAATACGCTCTTGTGCTTTTTTCTGCAGCTCTTCTGTCTGAATTTTTTTTGCAAGCTCCTCATCATTTTGTTTTGCAACAATTGATTCTTTCGACTCTGCGATCGCATCATCCTTCTTAACGAGGAAAGGTTCGTTCGGAGTTGAAACTTCGGCAACAGGCGCTGACACAATTTCATCAACCGGTTCAGTTGTATATTCAGCAATGGGCTCGCTCACTGAATTAATTTCAGCAACCGGCTCATTTGTGTTATCCATTTCCGCAACGTTGATCCATTTTTCAATGAGATTTTCAGCAGCAGTGATTTCTGTTGAAGCTGTGATTTCAGATGCAGCAGTCTCTTCTGAATCGTTGAAATTAGTGATTTCAAATTCAACGTTTTCATTCACAACAGACGCTGATTCTTCAACCGAAGAAACCTCAGCAACCGGAACTTCAGTTGTTTCCGTAACGGGAACTTCAGTAGTTTCAATTGCATTGATCTGTGAAACGATTTCTTCTGCCAGTGTAATTTCAGCAGCAGGAAGAGAAATTTCTTCTGATGAGACTTCGGAAACAGGAGCAAAAGTTTCTGCCACAACTTCTTCCTCAACTTTTGTTTCAGCGGTTAATTCTTCTGTTTTTGCAACCAGGAAAGGCTCGAGTGGATTTGTAATAACGGCGGCCACCGGAGCAACAACTTCGACAACTTTCACTTCGACAAAAGCCTCTGGTTGTTTTGAAACAAGAAATGGCTCAAGCGGATTTAGTGTTTCTGCCTTTGGCTCTTCCTTTACTTTTTCTGCAACAGGCTCTTCTGTTTTTGTCATGAGATTGAGTACGACTTTTTCAGGAGCTTCTCTTTTAGAATATTCATAAGCAATAGGATTATTCTGATTAAATCCTGTTGCAATGATGGTCACATTTACATTATCACCAAGCGAAGGATCGACTCCGTAACCCTTGATAATTTCAGCGGTTTGTCCGGCAGCTTCCTGGATGTAATCCGTAATTTCTCCAAGCTCGTCCATGGTGATTTCATTCTCACCTGAAATAATATTCAAAAGCACATAACGTGCGCCTGTGATATTGTTGTCGTTAAGAAGCGGTGAGTTCAACGCCATTTCCACTGCGCGTGTAGAACGGTTTTCTCCTGACACCATTGCTGATCCCATGATAGCCACACCGCTGTTGCGCATTACTGTACAAACGTCAGCAAAGTCAACATTGATCTGCTGTGTCAATGAAATAACTTCTGCGATTGATTTTGCCGCAATTGCAAGCACATCATCAGCATGAGAGAAAGCGTCGCTCAATTTAAGATTGCCATACATTTCGCGAAGCTTGTCATTGCAAACCACGAGCAGTGTATCTACATTTTGCTTCAGCTGTTCAAGACCTTCCTCTGCCTGTACACGACGTTTTTTTCCTTCGAATAAAAACGGAACGGTAACAATTGCTACAGTGAGAATTCCCATTTCACGTGCAATTCCTGCAATGATCGGAGCAGCACCTGTTCCTGTTCCGCCACCCATACCTGCGGTGATGAAGACCATTTTGGTATTATTGGCAAGCAGGCTGCGAATGTCTTCAATGTTTTCGATCGCGGCATTTCTTCCAACTTCAGGAAGTGAACCTGCCCCGCGTCCTTCGGTAAGTGTTGCACCGAGAACGATTTTATTAGGAACCGGGCTCATGTCCAGGGCTTGCTTATCCGTATTGCAAACGATAAAGTCAACGCCGTTTATACCCTGGCGATACATGTGGTTAACAGCATTGCTGCCACCACCTCCTACACCGATCACTTTGATGATCGAAGAATGTTCCGGAAGATCGAATTTCATAGCCACGTTATTTTGATTTGTGTTTGTGTGTGTTGTTTGTTGTGTTGTGTTACTGTCTCCTGCTAATCCCAAAGGATCTTCTTCTGAAATCGGAAAAGGTGTTGTTGATTCCGCATTCAGATCTGAAATGGTTTCAACATTTTCAAGCGGCGTTTCGTCTACAAATGATTCTTCGTGATCAGATGCGCTGCTCTCCTCTGATAAATCATCAAAAATGTCGTAGTTGTCCATTTCGTAACGTTCAATTAAAAAATCGTTGGAAAATTACTTCACATTAAAAAAGCAATTACAAATGATGAACTTAACTTACTAACGGCCAATTGTTCATTTCATGGTCATTTTCAAGTGTTTGAATCCTCTTCAAACCATTGTTTGCCTTTGCTGAAGATCTGGTCAAACCATCCGCCTTTTCTCTTTTCAGAATGATCTTTTACTTTATCCTTATTCTCGGTGACTTTCATCTTCTGCTGCATTTTCAAACCACGCATTACCAAACCAACGCCTGTTGCATACATTGGACTTGTAACTTCTTCTGAGCTGGTAGCAAGGTGTTCATTCGGATAACCGACGCGCGTATCCATTCCTGTAACAAATTCCATCAGTTGTGTAATGTGCTTGAGCTGTCCGCCGCCACCTGTAACTACAATTCCTGCAACGAGTTTTTTCTCAAATCCGGAATTTTTGATTTCATAATATACATGCTCAACAATTTCTTCCATTCGTGCCTGGATAATATGTGCCAGGTTTTTTACGGAAATTTCTTTGTGCGGACGGCCACGCAAACCGGGAATAGAAACAATCTCATTTTCCTGGTTTTCACTTGCCAGGGCAGAACCGAATTTAATTTTCAGAAGTTCAGCCTGTGTTTTGATAATGCTGCAACCTTCTTTGATATCCTCTGTGATAATATTTCCCCCGAATGGAATTACAGCAGTGTGACGGATAATTCCATCATGAAAAATAGCAACGTCTGTTGTGCCGCCACCAATATCCACAAGCACAACGCCTGCTTCTTTTTCTTCATCGCTTAATACCGCGTCGGCAGAAGCCAATGGCTCAAGTGTAAGATCAGCAACTTCAAGTCCGGCTTTAGCGACACATTTGTAAATATTTTTTGCAGCAGCAACCTGGCCGGTGATGATATGGAAATTTGCTTCCATTCGTGTTCCTGCCATACCGATCGGATTTTTAATTCCGACTTCATTATCAATTATATATTCCTGTGGAATAACGTGAATAATCTCTTCACCTGGCGACATTACCAAACGATACATATCGTCGATGAGTTCATCAATATCTTTTTGAGAAATTTCATCGTCGATGCTGCGGCGCGTTTTCATGCCACGGTGTTGCAGACTTTTGATGTGTTGACCGGCAATACCAACATTCACAATTTTAATATCCACTCCCGACTTATTGCTTGCTTCTTCTACAGCCTGTTTTATTGCGCGGACAGTTTCATCGATATTCAGCACTACCCCGCGCGCAACGCCCAGGGATTCTGCTTTCCCGATACCGAGAATTTCGATTTTACCATGCTCCGTGCGACGGCCAACAAGGACGGCGATCTTTGTGGTACCAATGTCAAGTCCGACTACGATTTCAGATTCCATTTTCTTTGATCTTTTTAGTGCAAACGATTTGATTTTTATATTGAAGGTCAATCAGCGAATATGCTGTCCAACTGCCTGTGTGATTTAATCCATCCTTGTAAAAAATTACCAGCTTGTTCAGCTTTTCATCCAAATCAGAAATATCACCGAGATTGATTACGTGATCTCCTACTCTCGGGATCATCTGAAATTGTTTATCAGCAGTAATATAAAGCTGAACAATTTGTGCGCGAAGAAATGTATCTGCCTCAATTCTTTTTGCGATCTGCCAGATATCGTCAAGTAAAATTGGTGAACGCATGGCAGAATCAACGGACCAGGAATCAAAAGAATGATGATACATCGATGCATAATTTTCAGCAAAATATCCATTCACAAATAAAACGGGCGATGTATATTCGTCTGACCAGGGCATTAATTTTCCGTGACTGTCGAAATAATACGATTCATTTCCTACGTTCGTCATCCTTGCAATGGTTTTACGCTGGATGATATTAATCGTAACCTGTCCTCCTACCGACATAAACGCGTCGCACGATTCTACCGCAGGATGTGAAAGAATAAGATTTTCCAATTCACTCACATTAATAGTGGAAAGTTCTTTTCCTGTGGGAAGTTTATTATGATCGTTCAGTAAATTAATGACATCCTCCTCTTCCAGGAAGCGATCCGCGTTCTGCCGTTCAATAACAATAACAGGTTTTGGTGCTAATCTTAAAGCATTAGCATGGTCGGCAAAACTCATTACAAAAATAAGTCCTGCAGCGAAAACGGCCCAAAGCGAAATCATGATTATTTTTTTCATGAAGCCACCTCCTTTATCTTAAACTTTTCACGTAACGCTGTTTCAATTGGTTCAACAAGCTGATCAATATCGCCGGCACCCATTGCTATTAGCACATCAAAATCATGCTCTGTTATTTTAGAAACAAGCTCTTGCTTTGAATACAGGAATTTTTTCTGCACGTCAATTTTTTCCAGCAACATCGATGAAGAAATTCCGGGGATTGGTTTTTCGCGTGCCGGGTAAATATCAAGAAGCACTACTTCATCGAGCAGTTCAAGACTTCTTGCAAAGTCATCTGCAAAATCACGCGTTCGGGAAAATAAATGTGGCTGAAAAATTCCTGTTACTTTTTTGCCGGGAAATAATTCTTTAACAGATGAGATGCATGCTTTTAATTCCGCAGGATGATGACCGTAATCGTCAATGAAAATCACATTTGAATCACGTATGCGATAATCGAAGCGGCGTTTCACTCCTTTGAAAGATGAAAGCGCTTCACGAATGGCGGCATCGTCTGCACCAACTTGTTTAGCAGCAGCGGCGGCGGCCACGGCATTTTCTACATTATGGCGACCGGGTAGCCCCATGCGCACATTTGAAATTTTTGAATCCGGCAGAACAAGATTAAAAACATAATAGCCGTCTTCAATACGAATATCATTTGCGAATGCATCACAGCTGGTATCATCAACAGAATATGAAATCGCACGCGCATCTTTTGGAATACCAAGCGATTTTAAAACAACATCCTTCGTGATCAGCCTGTTTTTAACCTGCTTTACAAAATCGCTGTAGGTATCTTTCATTGCCTGCTCATTTCCGTAAATATCGAGATGATCAGCATCAACAGAAGTAATTATTGAAATGGAAGGATGCAGCCAGAGAAAAGAACGATCATATTCATCCGCTTCAGCAACAACAATCTTTTCATCAGCCGAAGCATTGACATCAGCAAGATTTTTTCCCAACAATAAATTTGTATTGTAATTTCTTGAAATGCCACCAAGGAAGGCCGAACAATCGATTCCGGCAGTGCGCAGAATATGTGCAGTTAAAGTTGCTGTTGTAGATTTTCCATGTGTTCCTGCAACCGCAATTGTTTTTGTTTGCGCTACAATCAAGCCAAGCACTTGTGCTCTTTTCATGATTGTAAATCCATTCCGTTTCAGCCATTTTAATTCCAAATGCTCAACCGGAACGGCTGGTGTCCAAACTACAAGAACAGTTTCTACTGCTGCATTTTTTATTGCTGCCGGAATTGCATCAATACTTTCTTCATAATGGATTTCAATTCCTTCTTGTGTCAGCTCGCGGGTTAAATCGGTTGCTGTTTTATCGTAGCCACTCACCAGCTTTCCTGACGCAAGAAAAAAGCGTGCAAGGGCGCTCATGCCAATGCCGCCAATCCCAAGGAAATAAATATGCGTCAGCTGCTCCAACTTCATTTTTTACCTGCTTTATTTTTATTAACCAATGAAATAATTTCACTTGCAATCAGGTCGGCAGAATTTTCTACTGCGAGTCCTGCAATGTTTGATTCGAGCTTATTGCGCAATTGTAAATCTTCCGCCAGCTCAATTGTTTTATTTATAAGTACATTCAGCGCATCCACATCTTTCACCAATAATGCTGCCTGGTGATTCACAAGCGACATTGCATTTTTTGTCTGGTGATCTTCTGCAGCTGTCGGAAGCGGAACAAGAATGCAGGGCTTCCGTACAAGACATAATTCTGAAACAGCTCCCGCACCGGCACGTGAAACAACAATATCTGCAGCTGCGTAACCATAATCCATTTTAGAAATAAATTCTGTTACAAGCACACCTTTTTCTTTGAATTTTTCCGCGACAGCTTTTGCTCTTTCATAAAATGGTTTTCCCGTCTGCCAGATCACCTGAATATTTTTTTCCACCAGTCTTTCAATGCCGGCTTCCATGCTTTCATTTATTGCTCTTGCACCAAGACTTCCTCCAACTACAAGCAAGGTGGTTTTTTCCTGACCCAATCCGAATAATTCCAAACCCCGCGGACGTTTTCCTTCGAGACTGAGAATATCCTGGCGAACAGGATTACCAGTGAAAACAATTTTTTCTTTTGGAAAAAATTTTTCCATTCCACCATACGCGACACAAATCCTGTTCACGCGTTGTGAAAGCAGTTTATTGGTAATGCCCGGATATGAATTTTGTTCCTGTATCAATGTTGGAACTCCGGCACGCGATGCAACACGCAACATCGGGCCGCTTGCATATCCACCAGTTCCGATCACAGCATCAGGTTGGAAATTCTGCAAAATTTTCCTTGCCCGCCTGAGACTGCTGATCACTTTCAACGGAAAAGAAAGATTGCTCAGCGCCAGGCTGCGTTGAAGTCCGCTGATCCAAAGTCCTTCAATTTTATAACCTGCAGCCGGAACTTTTTCCATTTCCATTCTTCCTTCTGCGCCGACAAATAAAAACTCCGCATCAGGTAACTTTGATTTTAATGCATTGGCAATTGCGATCGCCGGAAAAATATGTCCGCCGGTTCCGCCTCCGCTGATAATAAATTTATGTGGCAAGCGTAGCTCCTTTCTCCGTTGCAACGGCAGTTTTATCTTCACCTGTTTCCGTCTCACGGCTTATACTCAAAATAATTCCAATAGCAATACTTGAAAACAAAAGTGATGTTCCGCCCATGCTCAGGAATGGAAGCGGCTGACCTGTTACAGGAAATAAATTTACAGCGACAGCCATATTAATCAATCCCTGGAAAATAAGACTGAACGCGAGACCGAATGCGAGCAACGTGCCGAACGTCTTAGTCGTTTTTGTTGCAACACGAACACCACGGTATAATAAGATCAGGTATAATAAGATAAGACCTATTCCTCCGATTATAGATCCGTACTCCTCGATGATAATCGCAAAAATAAAATCCGAATATGCCTGGGGAAGAAAATTTCTTTGTGTACTGTTTCCTGCACCTGTACCGATAAAGCTGCCTGTTGCAATTGCAATCTTTGCGTGATTTGCCTGGTAACTTTTATCCGGATCCTGCTCTTCGTTGCCTTTGAAAAATTCTACAATACGATTTTCCCATACTTTTAAACGCGGTAACGCTTTCGGGAAAAAATTACCAAGCAACAACAGAAATGCAAATCCTGCAATAGCGAGTCCAAGCACTTTCATAATATGTTTTACCGGAACGCGCCCGATGAACATAAGAATAAGGCATGTGCAGAGAAGAATAGCAGCAGTAGAAAAATTGGCAGGAAGGATCAACCCACAAACAACAAACACAGGAGCCATTATGTGAATTAACACTGCTCTGAAATCTTCCAGCTCTTTTTGTTTTTGTGTAACGATGCGTGCAACATACATAATGAGCGCCAGCTTTGCAAAATCAGAAGATTGAAAAGTAAGACCAGTTCCGGGAATTGGAATCCAGCGGTTAGCTTCATTCAGACTTGCACCATGAATAAGCGTGTACAGCAAAAGTGGCACACACAAAATCAACATGATCTGGGAAATGCGGGAAAAATAAACATAAGGAATCCTGTGTGTGACATACATCAATCCGAATCCGAGCAGAATTAATTTTCCCTGTTTAAAAAGATAATATTCTGTATCACCATCCTGGTGTTTGTATGCCAACGCAACGATTGAACTGTAAACAGCCAGCAGCGACAACAATGAAAGTATCAGGACGATCATCCAGATCACCCTATCCCCTTTGAAGTAGCTGAAAATATTCATCTTCTAATTCTGATTACTTTTATTTAACAAATTCTTTTGATGCAATTTTTTCAAGCACAAGCTTTCGAAAAGCATCTCCGCGATTTTTATAATTATCAAACGCTTCATAGCTCGGGCATGATGGTGAAAACAAAACTGCATTTGTAGTTTTGGAAGAAAGCATACCTGCTAATTCTATGGCCTCTTGCATTTCTGAAGCACGGACAATCAATCTTGCGCAGTTTTTCCATGCGCTGAAATACTTCCATGGAGTTGAGCCAAGACAAATCACAATCTGAACTTTGTCTTTTATCAGCTGATTTAATTTGTGGTGATCTTCAGCGCGATCTATTCCTCCGATGATGAGCGTTACAGGTCCGGGCACATCACGCAAAACAAACCATGTCATATCTATGTTTGTTGCCATAGAATGATTGATCCATTTCACACCTGAACTTTCGCAGATCACTTCAAGATGATGCGCTTTGTCGCCCTGCATTTTCAGCCGGGCTTTGATCAGCGCTTCAAAATGATCTGTCGCTTGTGTAGATTTACTTTCGGTTTGCATTTTATAATTTTATAATGAACGAACAGCAGCTTTAAATTGCTGACCGCGGTCTTCATAATTTTCAAACATATCAAAACTTGCACAAGCCGGTGAAAGAAGGACAGAATCTCCTTTTCCTGCAAGACGATATCCAAGGCTCACTGCGTCATGCGCACTTGATGCTTCAACAATTTTATCCACTTTGCCTGTAAACGCTTTGATGATCTTTGCGTTATCGGTTCCAAGGACGATAATTGCTTTTACCTTCGCTTTTACCAATTCGAAGAGCGTGGTGTAATCGTTCCCTTTATCAACACCACCAACGATCCATACAACAGGAGTGTTCACACTTTCAAGCGCGTACCAGGTTGAATTTACATTTGTTGCTTTTGAATCATTGATAAAATCAATGTTGTTGATCCGCGCAACAAATTCCATCCGGTGTTCCACGCTCTGCACGTCAGCAAGACTTTCGCGGATAATTTCCTTTCGAACTTCGAGAATTCGTCCTGCGATCCCTGCAGCCATTGAATTATAAGCATTGTGCTTTCCCTGTAGAGCGAGTTCTTCGATTGTCATAGTCAGTTGATTATTATTGATTGTTAGAATTATTTCATTATTATTTTGCCACGCGCCTTCTCCGACTCGTTCTTGTATGCTGAATGGGTATTGTTTTGCAATGATCTTCCGCTTTGCCATTCCCTGCTTTATCACTTCATCATCGAGGCAAAAAATAAAAGCATCTTCCGGCCTTTGATTTTGCATGATGCGGAATTTCGACGCTGCATAATTTTCCAGCTTGTAGTCGTAGCGATCGAGGTGATCCGGTGTAATGTTTAACAGGATCGCGATGTCGGCACGGAACTCAAACATTCCGTCCAGCTGAAAACTGCTGAGCTCAAGCACGTAATAATCGTAATTCCCTTCCGCGACAAGCTTTGCAAAACTCTTTCCGACATTTCCACCCATCGCTACATTCAATCCTGCTTTTTTCAGGATGTGATGAAGGATGGTTGTCGTTGTCGTTTTGCCATTGCTTCCGGTGATGCAGATTAATTTTGCATTTGTAAAACGCGCTGCAAATTCGATTTCCGAAATCACAGGTGTGTTTTGCATTTTTAATTTCTGCACCAGCTCAGCTTTGTCGGGGATGCCGGGACTTTTAATTACTTCGTCCGCGTTGAGTATCAACTCTTCTGTGTGTTGATTCTCTTCCCATTCAATTCCAAGATTTGAAAGAACGTTCTTATACTTTTCTTTTATCGAGCCTTTGTCAGTAACAAAGACTTCGAATCCTTTTTGTTTCGCTAACTCTGCAGCACCTGTACCGCTTTCGCCACCGCCGATGATCACGATCCTTTTCATTGGTTAGCGCAGCTTTAAGGTTGCAATTGCCAATACTCCGAGCATGATGCTGATGATGAGAAAGCGAAAAACAATTTTTGACTCGTGCATTCCTTTTTTCTGAAAGTGATGATGTAAAGGCGCCATCAGAAAAAGACGGTTTGCTTTTGCAAATTCAATTCCGGATTTTTTCTTGCGGTATTTAAACACCATCACCTGCAGTATGACAGAAATATTTTCGACGAGGAAAACACCGCAGATAATCGGGATGAGCAACTCTTTGCGGATTGCAATTGCAAACACTGCGATGATTCCACCGAGTGCAAGACTTCCTGTATCGCCCATAAAAACCTGTGCGGGAAAAGAATTGTACCAGAGAAATCCAACGCATGCGCCGACAAATGCAGCAATAAAAACAACGAGCTCTCCCGAATCAGGGATGTACATAATGTTGAGATAATCGGCGAAGATGGTATTACCGGAAACGTATGCGAGAATCCCAAGCACAACACCAATGATCGCAGATGTTCCCGAAGCAAGTCCATCAATTCCATCTGTCACATTTGCTCCGTTCGAAACGGCGGTGACGATAAAAATTACAATCGGAATAAATATGAGCCATGCCCAGTCTTTTGCTTTGTCGCCAAGGAAACAAAGCAGGTCTGAATAATCGAACTCGTTATTTTTTACAAATGGAATAGTTGTTTTGGTAGAACGTGTTTCGGTTTTCGAATACTCCGGAAGATTTGAAGTAGCTGTAGGTGGCTCAACGTTATAGCTAAAAAAATTTGTCGATGATTTTGAAATTTTTTCCTTTACTGTTACATTGTGATTGAAGTACAAAACGCATCCAACGATCAAACCAATTCCTACCTGTCCGACAATTTTAAATTTTCCGTGCAGGCCTTCTTTATTTTTCTTAAACACTTTTATATAATCGTCAAGAAAACCAATCAACCCAAGCCAGACCGTTGAGATCAGCATAAGGATGATGTAGACATTGCTCAGTCTTGCAAATAATAAAGTCGGAATCAAAATGGCCGAAAGAATGATCAATCCTCCCATTGTAGGAGTGCCTTCTTTTTGCTTTTGTCCATCAAGTCCAAGGTCACGCACCGACTCGCCTACCTGCATGCGATGAAGCAGGCGGATAATTCTTTTTCCAAAAACCATCGTGATGATCAATGAAACGAAAATCGCCATCGCCGCGCGGAAAGAGATGTAATGAAACACCCCAGCTCCCGGAAAATCATAATTCTTATCTAACCAATCGAAGAGGTAGTAAAACATATCAGCTGTTCGTGTTGTTTAAATTTTCTTTTAGCACTTCCATATCATCGAAAGGATGTTTCACTCCTTTTATTTCCTGGTATTTTTCGTGACCTTTTCCGGCAACCAAAACAATATCGCCAGGCCGCGCAAGTGCAACAGCAGTGCGTATTGCTTCTCTCCGGTCTGAGATCGACAATGTTTTTTTGCTGTTGTGTTTTTCTACACCCTTCAACATCTGGTCAAGAATAATCTGGGGATCTTCCGAACGTGGATTATCTGAAGTAAGAATTACACGATCACTTAATTCGCAAGC
This sequence comes from Bacteroidia bacterium, assembly GCA_039918435.1. Classification (GTDB taxonomy): domain Bacteria; phylum Bacteroidota; class Bacteroidia; order Palsa-965; family Palsa-965. The sequence goes on from JBDSHN010000037.1 coordinate 13,937, forward strand.
AATGTTCGCCATCACCGGACGTTTTGCTGTATCACGATCTCCGCCACAACCCACAATAGTTATCACCTGTTCATTTCCGGTGCGGATGTCCTGAATGGTTTTTAATACATTTTGCAATGCATCAGGAGTATGTGCATAATCCACAATGCCGGTTACACCACTGTCATTCCGGATGTATTGAAATCTGCCCTCAACAGAACCAAGTGTGCTGAGCGTTGTAAGCACATTCATTTTATCCTGGCCGAGCAACATTGCCGTTGCATAAACTGCAAGAAGATTATAAGCGTTGAAGCTTCCGATCAATTTGCTCCATACTTCTGTGCTGTCAATATTTAATTGCAAACCAGTAAAATGATTTTCAAGCACACGGCATTTGTAATCGCCTACACTTAAAACTGAATAGCTGCGTTTCAGTGCGCGTGTATTCTGCACCATCACGCTTCCGTTCTTATCATCTTTATTTACCAAAGCGAATGATTGAGAAGGGAGCTGATCGAAAAATCCTTTTTTTGCTTTAATGTATTCTTCAAATGTTTTGTGATAATCAAGATGATCGTGCGTGAGATTTGTAAATACACCTCCAGCGAACGAAAGCCCTGCAATACGTCTTTGAACAACACTGTGCGAACTGACTTCCATGAAAGCATATTTGCACCCGGCATCTACCATCTTACGCAGCATACGGTTCAGCTCCACTGCATCAGGAGTTGTATGCGTTGATGCAATTTCTTCGCTGTTGACCATGTTCTTTACAGTAGTGAACATGCCTGCTTTATTTCCCATTGCACGAAAAAGGCGAAACAATAAAGTGACGGTTGTTGTTTTTCCGTTTGTACCGGTTACACCAACAAGTTTTATTGACGAAGACGGATTATCATAAAAATTAGCCGCCATGATCCCGAGCGCAGCAGAGCTATCAGAAACTTTTGCATAAGAAATACGCTCATGCATTTTTGCAGGAAACGCTTCACAAACAATTGCAGCTGCACCAAGTGCAATCGCCTTTTCAATAAAATCGTGACCGTCAGATTGTGTGCCACGCGTTGCAACAAACAAACCATCCTTCTCTACTTTACGTGAGTCGAAAGTCATAGAAGTAATCGCAACGTTGGTTGAACCCTGTACTTCGACAAGACCTGCTTTATATAATATGTCGCGCAATAATTTCATAATGACAATTCAACCAGTATTTCTGTATTCTTAGGAATTTGTTGCCCGGCTGCAACCGATTGTCTTCTCACAGATCCGATGCCTTTCAACCGTATGCGATAACCGCGGTTCTCCATCAGGAATAAAACATCAGGCGCCGCCATTCCGCTGAGGTCAGGCATTATACCTTTACTAAGTTGCTGCTCGTGATTTTTATTTCCTGCACGCACGCTTTTTTCTGCAGGCTGAAAGGCAACATATCCATCTTCATCAAAATCAGGTGTAGATTTTATATCGACATACAATCCGCGCAATGCGATCATGGTCGGAATTCCTAAACCATTTTTTACCAATGGAACTTCTGTAAGCGGATTAATAAGATCATTGACAGGTTTGTGAATATCCATCTCCGTGGCAAAAACGCGATCAGCAATCTCTGTGAAGATTGGTCCTGCAACCGCGCCGCCATAATAAACATCACCCGAAGGAGCATTGACAATTACAATGCAGGAATATTTCGGATCGTTGGCCGGAAAATATCCAACGAACGATGCCTGGTAAGTTGTTTTCTGGCCATCCTTAACATAAATTCCATTCATCGCAACCTGCGCTGTACCGGTCTTACCTGCGATAGGATATACAGAGCTGGAGAGATTTTTCCCTGTTCCATTCGTCACTACACCTTCAAGAAGTTTTTGCGCTTTTTTAATTGTCTCCGGTTTTGCAATTGCTGGGTTCAAAATTTCTGGTGGAAATATTTTTATTGTTTTTCCTTTTTCGCGAACCTCTTTCACAAACATCGGTTTCACCATTACGCCATCATTTGCAACGGCATTGTAAAGCGTAAGCGTTTGTAAAGGTGTGATTGTTGATTCGTAACCAATGGAAATCCACGGAAGCGAAACGCCCGACCAACCTTTTTCACCTGCTTTTCGGATATGTGATTTTCCTTCACCGGGAATTGAAATCCCTAAAGGAGAACCAAAACGTAATGCTTGTAACCCATCCGTAAACTTTGATGGATTTTTAGAATACGCGGCATTGATCACTTTTGAAATTCCTACGTTAGATGATTCCCAGAAAGCTTCCTCTACAGTAACAATATCTTCTTTTGGTGTATGCGAGTCTTTCATCACTCGGTTAAAATAAGTATGCTGCCCGCCTTCAAGATTTAATTTATCAGTCAGGTTAATTAATCCCTGATCCATTCCAACAAGCAAGGAAGCAAGCTTGAAAGTTGAACCCGGCTCACGTGCATCACCAATCGCATAATTGTAATCTTCAACATAGTTGCCGGAATCTTTTCGTGTAAGATTTGCAATGGCACGAATCTCACCGGTCTTAACTTCCATCAACACCACGCAACCATATTTTGCATTGTGCTCGATCAATGTACTTCGCAAAGCATTTTCTGCAACGTCCTGAATATTAATATCGATCGTAGAAACAATATCTCTTCCTTGCTGCGGCTCGATTTCATTTTCGCTGTTCAATGGTTTCCATACGCCACCGGCAATTTTTTGCATCAGCCTTTTTCCTTTTGTTCCGGTGAGCATAGAATCAAACGCACCTTCTAATCCGACTTTTACACGGCCACTGTCACTTACATATCCAAGTGTTCTTGCAGCGAGCATCCGGAAAGGGAGCTCACGATGATTGGACTGCACATAAATAAATCCTCCTTTAAAATGTCCTGCACGGAAGAGTGGCAATTTTTTCAGTTCGAGCAATTCTTTACGGGAAACATCACGTGCTAATTGCTCATAGCGCGATCCTTTACGGCGTGCTTTCAGAAGTGTGTTGAAATATTCGGAAGAAGAATGATCGCCAAGCACATGTGCGAGCCCGTTTGAAAGTGCCTTTGCGCTGTCTTCGAACTCCTTATCGTTGATCAGAACATTAGCAAGCGGATCAATGCCTACTTCATAATAGGGCAATGAAGTAACAAGCAACGATCCGTCGTAAGCAAAAATATTTCCGCGCAAAGCATCGATATCCTGCTCCTGCTCCATGAATTCTTTTGCAACAGCTTTCCAATGTTCTTTCTCAACGGTCTGAATAAAAAATACACGACATAGAATTGCTACTGCAAAAACGCAGCAGAGAATGTACACGAGGTACACACGTTTCAATATGTCTTTTTGTTCTTCCACTATTTAATTCGAAGGTTTTGTCTTTGTGCGTACCAGGATTTTGCGCGGTGGTTCAGCATTCGATTCTTTAACACCCGTTGCTTTTAATCTTTCTGTAACCGCAGATTGAAGGCTAAGCGCACTCAATTCTGATTTTGAAATAATATATTCGGACTGCAGGTCCTTTAATTCATATTTAAGCTTGCTGTGCTTTCTGATTTGGCCTTCCGCGTAATATCCATTTGCGATGTAGAGCAAAAGGATGAATGTGACGAAGAAAATAAAAGGGACTGCTTTGAGTGCGCGCTCTTTGGAGAGAAATGCGCCTGTAAGAACTGAACCTACATTGCGGGTGACTACATTATTGGTGACAATGTTCCTCCCGCTGCTTTTTCGCTTCGGTTCTGGTGTTTCTTTCTGCTGTTCTTTAATTGCGTTTTTCGTCATTGCCTCGGTCTTCCTGACCGTTTATCGTGGCAGATCGCTCTGCTATTCTCAACTTCGCGCTTCGTGCACGATTATTTTCTTTTAATTCTTCTTCACCCGCTACGATTGGTTTGCGGTTGACCGGTTCCATCGGGCGAATCAGATTTCCATAAAAATCTTTTTCTACTTCACCTTCAAAATTCCCGGCGCGAAAAAAATTTTTCACCAACCTGTCTTCAAGCGAATGGTAGGAGATAACAACCATTCTACCTTCCGGCTTAAGCACTTCTGCTGACTGTTGCAGCAATTGTTTGAGCGCTTCCATTTCTCCGTTGATCTCAATTCGCAGAGCCTGGAAAACTTTTGCGAGGTATTGGAACTCTTTTCCTTTCGGAACGCAACCTGCAATCGCTTCTTTTAATTCTGCGATTGACCGGATGGATGTTTCTTCACGTGCGGCCAATACAGCCATTGCAAGTTTTCCTGCGTTATCGATATCACCGAATTCTCTGAAGATGTTTCTCAACTGACGTTCATCGTAAGTGTTAAGCACTTCTTCAGCATCCATCGATGCAGAACGATTCATGCGCATATCTAGCGGGCCATCGAAGCGTGTGGAAAATCCTCTTCCGGGCTCATCGATCTGGTGCGAAGAAATTCCAAGGTCGGCGAGAATTCCATCTACAGGAATTGCATTGTGCAGCCGCAGGAAATTTTTCAGGAACCTGAAATTCTGCCTGACGAGAATGAATCGCGGATCGTTGATTGCATTTACAACCGCATCTTCATCTTGGTCAAAAGCGATCAGTCTGCCTTTTTCGCCGAGCTGCTCAAGTATTGCGCGTGAATGTCCGCCACCACCAAATGTCACATCTATATATGTGCCATCGGGCCTGATGGATAAACCTTCCAGGCTCTCATGTAAAAGAACGGGATTATGGTAAGTCGACATCCTCTCCCTTGTTACCCATGCTGCCCATTACATCTTCAGCGAGCGAACCGAAATCAACAGATGGATCATTGATCGTTTGTTCGTAACGATCCTTATCCCATATTTCGATCATATTCACTGCGGCAGACATGACAATGTTTTTTGAGATTCCGGCGAATGTGACGAGATCTTTGGGGAGAAGAATACGCCCGGTAGCATCAAGCTCAACTGGTTTTACACCAGCATTGAACATTCGGATGAAGTCAACATTTTTTTTCTTGAAGCGATTCAGCTTGTTGACATCTTTCACTAATGCATTCCATTCGCTTGTCGGATAAATCTCGAGGCACTTTTGAAACACGCTTCGCTTTACTACGAATCCTTTTTTCAGAATAGCCTGTAGCTGCTTTTTGAATGCGACGGGAAGGAGCAAACGCCCCTTCGCATCGATACTGCATTCATATACACCTATTAA
>JBDSHN010000038.1:0-14617 GCA_039918435.1 Bacteroidia bacterium
GACCAGAGTTTTCCAACATTTAAACCTAAATTTCATGAAAAAAATAACAGCAATTGCTGCATTGTTAATCATTGCCATGACCTCAAACGCGCAGGATTGGTCAGGAAAAATTTATAAGTTCGGAACAATTTACCCGGGCTATTATGTTGGAGAGAAGGGCGACACAGTTCGTGGTTATTTCATGCATAACAACCAGGTTCAAAATCAGTCGAAGTGTGAGTATTACAAAAATGAAACCGACCGCAAGCCTACTCAAGTCTTCGGACCGGAAGATATCAGCAGCTATATGGTTGCCGATAAGCTGTACCGTTCTATTCATTACAGCGGCGGACTTTTGGCAAAACCGTTGAAATTTAATCTTGTTACCAATGACGGCGGCATTACGACTTTCCTTTTTTACAATGAAATGTATGAACGGGAAGCTGACGGATCAATTAAAAACACGGTTGTTTATTTTAAAGCGAATGATGCCGCAAATCCAAAACCATTAAGCATGCAGGATTTCGGAATTGGCTTCGCGAAAAAGATGGCTGCTTATGTTGCCGATTATTCAGCGCTTTCTACAAAAGTTGCTGATAAAGAAAAAGGATACGGCATGCTACAGATCGACAAGATCATCGAAGAGTATAATGCCTGGTATAAAACAAAATAATCCCGATTCATACAAAATACAAAGATGAAAGCACTACAACTAATAATTGCAGCAGGGATTTTTTCCGGAACTGCCTTTGCCCAGACAACGGAATTCATTGAGCCAAGAAACGTGCTCAAAGCGGAAACCCCAAAAATTTCCACATTAAAAGTAAAAGACATTACATATTTAATATATGATTCGTACACTAAAGCGAGCATGACCCACACAGTTCAGCTCGATGCGTATGATGCAAATATGAAATTCGCAGGAACGAACATCATCAATAAAAGCGATGATCCTGCAGAGCCGGGTGTTTTTGAAGGTGTTTTTGCATTAACCAATAACGTTGGTTTATTTAAATCTTCATGGGATAAAAAAGGCGGCATGGAGATCTTCGGTTATACTGTGGACGCCAATGCAAAAAAACAACCTGGTAAAAAACTTTGCGGCTTTACGGCAGAAAAGATGATGAACACCGGATCGTTTCGTGTCAATGTAAGCCCTGACGGAAGTAAAATTGTTGTGCTGTGCGAATTACCAACGGTGAAAGATTCGCTTGAGCACACCCAGATTTATGTTTACGATAATAATTTCAAACAGCTTTGGATGAAAGATTATCGTTTCCCGAATGCAGCAGGTGTAGCAGAAAAATATCGTTACAATAATGTATATGTAAATAATGACGGCATTGTTTTCGATATGAAACAAGTTCCTGTGAAAAAAGCGTATGATTATTTTACAGTCTTCACATTCCTCAGTAACGGGGCAAAAGTGGAAGAACGCAAAATGGACCTTGGTGAAAACGGACACATCGGTACATACAAAGCAGATTTTTGTACCAATGGTGATTTGATCTTCGCAGGCTATTGCTACCCGGATAAAAAAGTGGGCGTGAATGTTGAAACGATGAACAATGCTTTTTTTGTAAAAGTTTCTGCTGCTGATGGTGGTATGCCGGTTGACAAGCTCAATGCTATTGATCCGAAACCTTCGATCAAAGCGAATATTTTATTGATCCTTGCGGATAACAGCGCGATCCTTATCGGTGAGAACGAATATGTAACTGAGACAGGGAGGATTGGCGCAAATGCACCTACGACATCGAATGTTATCTACGATTACGATTACAACAATACAAACATCAGCAACATTAAATTCGGTGCTGATGGTGTAAAAAAATGGGAGCATACGATAGAGCGTGATTTGAAAAGCCGGAATGACGGTGGGCGTTCGCTTGGTATTTTTGCCTGTATGATGGGCGATAACCTGATGGTGAGCTACAATGATTATTTGTATCGCCATGACGGAAAGCCGCACGTTATTGTTGATCCGATCTATGGAAGCTACAGAACAAATATCATTGCGAAGATCGGGCCCGAAGGTGTTAAGCTTAGCGAAAGTGTGAACATGGATAAACGTCTTGCCGGAAGAGATGCTGAGTATTCTTTTTTGCCTGCATCAGGAACAAAAGCAAACGAAACAACGCTTTATTTTATCGCAGCACGCGGACTTGAGTTGGTGCCTGCAAAAGTTACGTTGTAGCCCGGTAAATTATCACATCAAAAAAGTCCCGTCCCTGGTTAAACCGGGACGGGACTTTTTTTGCGTGCTTATTTAATTTTTTCCTGCGTTTATCCTTGCGCGTGTATCGATCAATAAAGCATTCAGCTCCAGTGCGCGTGCTTTCTCTTTTTTACCAGGATCAGAAGCATTGATTTTTGTGATTTGTGCTTCTGCATTGGTATAATCACCGATCATGATGTAAGCTTCAGCAAGATTGAAACGTGTTGCCATTGTAACACCAGCGTCGATCCTTGCTTTTTTATCAGAAGGATTTGATTCGAGCAATGCTTTTTCCCAGGTATCAATTGCGAGTTTCAGCTTTATAGTTGCGCCTGTTTTATCTGAAGCGAGTAATTTGTAACCGGCATCAGCATTATCGTATGCTGACTGGTAGTCATCGTAATTCATTTTTTTCGACTCCACGTTGTTCAGTACAGTTTTGCGTGTGATGCGTGCGTAACCGTATTTATCGTTGATAAGTGCATTGATGTAATTGAGATTTTCCACCAATGTTTTTTCTTCCAGGTTCTGCACATAGGCAGCACCATCAAAATTAAGCGGTGGCTGATTTTCAGAAGATCCTGTATTGACCACTTTATATTGATTGAATGCATCGATCACCTGGTTGAAGATGACGCCTTTCCCCGGGATTTCCACTTTAATGGCCATCGGATGTTTGTAGGAAGTTTCATAATGATAAAACATGGAAGTATAAGGTTGTGATTTACCTTCAACATACCTTGTCATATTTTTCTGTTCTGTTACAAGATGCGGCTGAATGCAATCGAAGCCATACAATGTTGCAGTGATGATAACCGCATTTTCCGGCGCATTATTAAATCCGTCAAGACGCAAATAAGAAGATGCGAGTAAATGCGTGTCATATTCTTTTTTCAGGATCGGCGCAGGAGGATTGTTCCTGTAAGGTTGCTGGGGATGCTGACGAACAGGTTTCCCTTCGTTCAGCAACTTCTGATCAGCCACTTTTTCGGCCATGGATTTTTTATTATACTCTTCCATTTCCTTATTATACCTCGCCTGGGCAGCAGCATCTTCCGTTTTCCATTGTGCCATGTCCTGCTCATATTGCGTATTTGCGATCTTCATTTTCGCATCATAATCTGCTTTTTTTGCTGCATTGTCTTCCGCATACGTCAGTATAATATTGCTCTGGTAATTTACCAGCGATTGGTCGAGCGGCTCTTTCGGAAGCTGAATGTAGACGAAAGAAATTTCATTGTCCTTGATGTTTTGAGCCTGCAAAGCCATTGGCAATACAAAAGCTGCACCCGCAAGGAGTGTGATCAGAGTTTTCATGTTTGAGGTAATTTGGGTCAGTTAATCGCATCGAAATTACGCAAATGATTTCCTGAAATCGAATAAATACGACCAATGGCAGAAAGCCTCGTATGAATTGTAAATTGCAAATGAAATAGTCAGTTGTCTGTTTTCGGAATTATTGAGTGAAATAAATTTTCAAGGGCTCCCAATAATTTTCCGGCCAGCCTTTTTTAAATTCTTCTACCTGGTTTACGGGAACATTTTTGTGAATGAAATTTATTTCTGTTCCGGCTGCAGTTGCTTTTAAATCAAACGTTATTTCTGAAAAATGATCTTCCGGCCAGGCACCATCAACAGGTTGCCAGGTTTGGACGATCTTCTTTCCAGGAATTAATGTTACATTTTTGCCAATGATATAGCCATCATAAGCAGAGTAGGAGGAACCTTCCTTTTTCCCGATTTTACAAACGCTGAAAGTAAATGCGCTGTGCTTTTTGGAATCCATCAAAGCAGTATAAACATCAAGTGGTGTTGCGGGAATGATCACTTTTTGTTTGATGTCTTTTGTTTTCACGGTGCGTTGAATTAAAAATTATTTATTTCAGTTCAATATATGCTCCGGCATTTAGATGAAAATAGGATTGATTTAATTCCTCTACAGGAAGACATACCTGTGGTGTAATGATACAACTATTAATTTCACACGCAGGCTCGTTGATCCAAAAAGCAATGCACCGGTCGTATTTGAATTTTGAATAAATGATTGTTTCTGCTCCGAAAGCCCAGGGAACAAGGATTCGTTCTTTATCTGCTTTTTCATCAGTAAGAAAATATTTATCGTTCCCCTGTGCCATTCCTTCCATTACAATTTTATCCAGGTAGGCAGTACGTTTTTTATACATCAGGCACCCTCCATTTATATAATGAATGCCATTCACGAGCAGGAAAATAATTAACGCCATTGGAATCCATTTATTCAGATTTTGCTGTTGCATTATTAATGCGGCAAGAACAAGGTTGATCATAAAAATGGCCGGCAGAAAAAGGCGTTCTATCATTATGCTGGAATCACCGGTGCTGTATGTTTTAGATGCAATTACCAAATAAACAATTACAGAAAGAACAAGGATTAAAAGTTTTAACCATTCCCGCCTGTTGATGAGCCAGGCTATTGCAATTAATCCTGCCAGCTCCGGCAGCCAATAAAAATGTATAAAATGTATTCTCAAAAAATCAAGAACACTGCTGTGAATAATGGAAGACAATGCAAATCCGTGATCTTGTAATGCTGAATAAGGCGATGAAGTAATATGGCTTACCGTGTACAACATGTTTACCAGGCTGACCAGGATGATGATGAAAGCAACCATCCAGATAATTGGATCTTTCAGGTTTCTCCTTTGAGCGAAATAATAAAGTAAAATAAAGCCAAGGGTGAAAATACCCAATGGATGTGTAAACATTACGATAATGGCCATAATGCAAATAAGGAGATACTTTAGCCCGTTTCGTTTTTTGAAATCAAATTCAATGAGTGCAAAAAACAATGCGCTATAAACTACGCATTGATGTGTTTCAGTAACAGTAAATAAAAACAGCTCCCTGATTCCAAGCGTTAATCCAAGTAATATTACAAGGCTCGCAACTGGATTATTTAATTTGTAAGTGCAAATACGCCAAACGAAATAAAATAAAAGAATATATCCAGCAGAGAAAATGTAGACCAGCACCTTGAAAGGCAAGTGAAGTTTAATGGCGATGTAAAGGGGAATTTCAGATATAAAAGCAGAAAAGCGTTCCGGGCTGGAGGAAAAAGCTTCCGTATTTACACGTTGAAAAAAAAGCCAGGCAGAGTCAATATAAGTCACACGTTCAACGGCGTAAACGATGGAGTAAATGAACAATACAACAAACAGCAGATTTCCTGTTAAGCGCTGAAAAGAAATGAGACTGAATGAAGACAGATTAATTTTTGAGTTCATTACTTATTCGTGTGATACTACAATCTTTCCGGCGCATTTTGTTCCGGCATCATCCGCGATAACATATTGATACATGCCTTCATTAAGTGAAGCCGTTTCCAATGTACAACTGAAGTTTTTTGCTGACAGCATTTGCCATTGTGAAAAAGGTATTTGCATTACATTTCTTCCGCTCAGATCAAAAAGCTCAAGAGTCAGTTTTCCTTGTACAGACTTAAAAGCATCATAAGTAATTGTAGCTTTTTCATTTGCCGGATTCGGAAATACAGTTGTAGCAGCATTTGAAAGTAGAGTTGGTTCTTCCCTGATTCCGATGAGTCCTGTTGAAAAGCCGGTGGTGTCGCATTTTATGAGCATGACCTGCGGAACAAAACTATTAAAGCCTTGTGAATACCCGCAAAGAATATAGCCATCATCATGCGTTATGTCGATACTATAACCGGCTTCTGGCTGGAAAGTACCGAATGATGTAATGAACCCGCCATTATGATCATTATAAAAATAAAAATCACCATGACCACCTCCCGAAACATTTTCAGTAGTGCCAACTACTGCGAAGCTTGCGTTTGGGCGTGTAACAACACCGCTAAAATTATCAATGCTTCCTGCACCTCCGTGTATGTCGGTAAAAAGCGTATCTCCTGCATAATTAAAACAACGGTAATAACCATCAGGATCTCCATATCTGCTTGATGTTTCGCCCACTACCATCAGCCTTCCATAAACACTAATATCAGCTATTCCAAAAGCTTTATCTGCTGAAGCAGCCCTTAATTGAAGCGTCCTGGTCCAGATTGTATCACAAACTTCATCCATTCTCAAAATCCAGCTGTCTCCAAGACTATCTCCAAGGCTATATGAAAATCCGGCAACAGCAAGAAGCGAATCGCCTGTTTCAATGATTGATCTTGCTTCATCTGTTTTTATTCCACCATACGTTTTTGTCCATAGCGTATCTCCATTCGCATCGATCTTAACAAACCACATATCTTCCTCTCCTGCGCCAATTCCATAAGTTCCGCCACAAAGAATAAAACCACCATCATAAGTTGGCGCTACATCATAAAAAAAATCCCAATCCGGTGTGCCGATATATCTTGTCCAGAGTGTATCACCGTATTGATTCATACGCACCACCCATCCGTCATAACCGCCATGTGTTCCTGTTGAATTGGAATAACCTGCAAGTACATAACCTGAATCTGGAAGTTGGCTGATGCTGCGAAGAATATCTACATTGTTTCCAATAAGATATTTGTACCACATCACTAAGCCCAGGCTGTCCACGCGCACAACATATCCATCACTAATTCCTGTGCTGCTTGTGCTTCCTGCAACAATATATCCCTGGTCAACACAAGTACGAACGCGATAGCCGTATTCATTTCCATTCTGTCCGTACAGATTTTCCCATTTTGCAGCTGTCTGCGCAGAAACAAAATGCCCGACAAAAATCAAAATGAGGAGAAGAATTTTTTTCATGATCACGGTTTTTAAAATGCGAGTGACAGGTTCAGGTACAAACCTTGCCCGTGTGATTTTTTAGATGCGATGTAGCCGACAATGTTTGTTGTTCCTGCTATCAATGCGAAATTCTTGCAGACTTCCCAGCCGATCTGCACAGGAAACTGGAAACGGGAATAGCCACCCCAGGCTGCGCCACCGCTCACATTGAACGAAAGCGTTTTGTTGTGCCAGCCGCCGAAGAGGGTGATCTGCGGAATTGCATCGCCATAACTCCACGCACGTGCATCGATTCCACCCCACCACGAGGCCGGGGAAATAAGAGTGTAGCGCATGCGAATGCCCAATGGCAGGAACGTGATGATCTGCCCGCGCGATGGTTCTCCGATCAATGAATCCGAATCAGGAATGCCGGTGAAATTTCCATCGTTGATAAGCACACTGGATGCATCAACGCCGGTATAATGCACATTGGTGTCGACAGCGTAAACCAGTGAATTTGCATTCCAGCGGATAAAACCAATATCCTGCACCATGAATGAAAATTGCGATTTATAACGCGCGGCTGAATCACCTAAATAGGCATTGAAGCGAAAATTAAAACAAGAGCCTGATCCATTCTTGCTGCCGGTTTTTGTGTGAGCCGTGTCGCTTTGAAACCATGCTGCATTTGCGCCAACGTCAACGGCCGATCCATCGCTGGCAGTATAAACAGAACCCGTGCGGATATTTATTTCCTGCAATTGCTGACCGTTTAAAACAGAAAATCCAAACGTCGCATCTGATTTTTTGTCGGGTGAATAAAATTTTGCTTCAAATTGTAATTGCTGCCAATGCAGGTAAGTCAACTTGGTATCATCAAGGTTTGCGGTTTGCCCTTTGAATGCACGGTTACCTTCAAATGCCATGCGAAATGCATCCTTAGAAAATTTGCCATACAAGGATTGTCGATCGCGGTAAGCAATTGTAAATTCCCAGTTGCCGGAATCAGGATCCATTCGCCAAGTGTAGGCCATTGCGTAAGAAGCATATCCACCAAAACGATTTGACGGATGTAATTTTGATTCCTGCGCAGCTTTTTTATCCGCATCAATAAATCCGCCTTTGTAAAATCCATTGATAAATGAATTCGTCAATCCATCTGAACCTGCTGTGTATTCACCGGAAAATGCAAGCGAATGATGCAGTCCGGTGGATTGTAGCGGCCAGTGCGGGCGATAAATATAAAGCATCGGATCCTGTGCTTTTAAGGAAGAGCATACGAGGACAAATGCGAAAACTAAAGGGAGGAAATGCTTCATAATTAATTACCGATACGATAATCGAAATCGGCGCTCAGGTTGAGGTCAAGTCTATTGGATCCGTAAATTTTTGCGTAGGAAGGATTTGAATTCGTGTCGAACCTGGAAACGAAAACAATTTTTGTGCTGTGGAAAAGTGCCTGGGTTTGTGTTTCGTTCAACGGAATATTCAATTGCGAATTTGAAAATCCCTGCGAAACGTAATAACCATTGACGAGTGAAACAGGTCCCGAAGAAATAAGATTGATTGGTGCAACTACATTTGCAGTCACCACAGCATTTGCATCAATAAAATAAATATCAATCACCGCATCGAACGGAAAACTATTTGCGGCTGTCAATGTTAATGTGCCTTTGAGAATATCTTCGCTGTTTTTGAAAGAAGAAAAATCAGGCGTGATCGTATCAGCAATGACAAGCTGATCAGCAAAAAGATTTAACGGCATTTCCACATTCAGCGTTGCATCAATCGTATGCGCAGCATAGAGGAAATCGTTATTGCCCGAAACATTTCCAAGCGGATTTGTGATCAGGGTAACATCATAACCCAATTTATCCGGCAGGTTTTCTACAAGCGCTTTCGCATTTGAATTGCTGTTGTCGAATGTAAAATTGTAAGAGCTTGGAATCACATCGCCCCAGGTACTGGAATAAATGCCACGGTTAATATTGATCGGTGTACCGATGATTGAATTGTTGAGATAAACCGTTTGCCCGGTAGCAGACCTTCGCGACCAGATATTATTAATGGTAAGGCGCGAATCCATTCCGATATAATTATCAATGTCAAGCGACATGGTAAGCGAATCTAAACCGATGGAGCCGCTTTGTATTTTTTGAAAGAGTGAAAATCCTGTTTCTTCCGGTCCAACGTGTACGGTTTCGTTTCCGAAATAACCCCGGATGTAGAAGGGTTTGATGCCGGAGATTGTATTTACAGCAGCGACAGTATCGGCAGGATATATATTTGTTCCAACAGTTTCGGTAGGATCAATTTCAGCTGAAAAAGTTGTAGTTAATGTATTTACACGGTCATGATTTGCTCCGGTAAAATCAATTGAATAGCCGCTTAAATTGAGAGTAATTGTCGTGAAATAACCATGAAGGGAATCAGGTGCAGCTGGGACGATAAAGGTTGTATCAAATGGAATAAAGTTTAATGTAGCGCCTGGAATCTGGTAACGAACACGTATTCTGCGACGAATATCATTCTGAAGACGAACAACCATTTGACCTTCACTTAACAATCCAAAAACCAATGCTGCGTCACCGGCACCAAAAGTTGTTTGATTTGGTGTTCCGGGAGCGACGTTAAATGGAGGAGTAGCATTTGTTATTGTAAACGGAGAAGTGTAAACATTCGAAACTGTTGTATCCGGAATATTAAAAAGCGTGTCGAGATCCAGTCCTAAAAATTTTGTGGAATACACGATTTTCACTGAACCATCCGCATTGGTCGTGCTCAGGCTGTCTATTAATAAATTGTCGATGGAAAGAGAAGCGTGGGCGAGTGGCAGCACAATTCCGGTATCCCAGGAAGTGCTGTCTTTGCGGCAGGATTGAATTTGGAAAAATGCAATTCCGGCCAATAGGAAAATCACTAATTTCTTCACGGAGTTTCGATTTATACGAAGATAGCCGAAAATACAGGTTTTTTGTATTGTAAATAGTTAGTTTCTTACCTGTTCAGGAGAAATTGCTAAATTGAAAGACTTTTCCATTCAATAAACCTGTAAAGAGAAGTTTCTTTCTTAATTCGCTTTAATACGCAAGCAAATAACTGGATTTAAAATAGAAGTAAATTTTCACAAATGAAATTTAAAGGAATCCGTTTACTGATTTTTATTTTATTTCATTCAATTTATTTACCAGCACAAAACAATAAAACCCGCATTCCCGACAGCCTTATTTTCACCGGAACACATGTTTCGTTTTCAGAATTATATGGCAAAGCTTTGGCTATTACAAACCGGACTAATACAGGAATCCATTCACTTGGTTCGCCATTGCATCCACATTATAATTTTGGTATCGCTTTAGCATTCTGGAAAAAAAGCAATCCAATTTATATTTCCTTCGGTATAAAAGTGGATTTATGGTTTTTTGCATATGCACTCGATATAAAAAAAACCGCTTCAAATAATTTGTTTTTTGATATGAAGGAATGGGATAGCGATTATTTTACCAGTTCCGATTTCTATTACTTAGAAACTGGCTATAGATATAATTTAGGAAAACGGTTTTATGCTATTCCATTTTGTGGAGCCGGAATAGAATATATTCATGCAATGGAATCTACATTCACAGAATCAGAAGTAGACAGCGCACAAAACAGAAGAGTTTTGCTTTACAGTGAAAATTCAAATGAAGAAATTAAAAGGTTAGAGGTACGGGTTCACACCGGAATTAGTTTTGCTTATCTGTTGCCTTACGGGCATTTAGTTTCTTTGAAATTTACAGGAAGCTGGTCTACCGGAATGATTGCTAAAGGTTATTATATGCTCGTTCCCGGAACCACCGAAGAATCAACCGGAACCTACGACCTGAAAGGCAATTATTTCGGCCTTGATCTGTCCTACACATTTACCGGAATACGAAAGAAAAGAAAACGAATGATTTAATTATGTGCAATCCCTTTTAGTATGAATTTTTTAAAATCGCTGTTACTGATTTTCATTACTGTTACTTCCAATTATTTAACAGCCCAAAGCATTAAAATCCGAATTCCTGATAGTTTGCTTTTCACCGGAATGCATTTTTCTCTCCATGGCTTATTTGGTTATGCGCAACCAGCAATCGTTAAGACAATTTCGGGACCTCATAAACCCGGAACTACATTATCCATGCACGTTAATTATGGGTTTGCTTTTTCTTTTTATAAGCCAGGTAGACGCTACCATTATAAGGTTGGACTGGATGTAATTGATTGGTTTGAAAATTACAATTATGATTTAAAAAAAGACCCGGGAAACAACCTGTTTTATGACATTCAAGACAGGGAAAACTTCTATATTCTCGAATCCTATTATTTGTTTGTTGAAACTGGTTACCGGTTCAACTTAACCCATAGATTTTTTATTTCACCTTTCCTCGGAACAGGAATTGAACGTGTAAGGCTTTTAATTGGGACAAGTGAAGGTTCTCATAGTGACAGCTTAGGCAATTCGAGACTGATTCTTCATATTGAACAAAATAATTTAGAAACTTCCCGAATACGTTTTCGGGTTCATGCTGGCTTAGAAATGGCGAAAATACTTCCATGGCAGCATATTGTTTCTCTTCGGTTTATTGCCAGCTACAGTCCCGGTACATTTGCAAACGGAAATTATACTATGCTTCCCGGCACTTCAGAACAATCTACCGGAACCTACGACCTGAAAGGGAATTATTTCGGCATTGAACTGGCCTACACCTTTACTGGAATCCGCAGGAAAAGATTGCAATTCAATTAACTCATCCGAAGAAAACGTCCATCAATCGAAAAAAGTCACATTTTTCTCGCTATCAATCGAATACTGTAACTTTTTGGCGCGATTTTCGTAAATTTGCACCGTATTATGGACGGTATGAGGACGTACGGAAAAAGATTTATCATCGGCTGGATCATCTCTTCACTGCTGATGTTCGCCGTTTCTTATTTATGGCATGGGGTAATCCTTTACGATTATGCCCAGATCACTTACCCGCTTGGAATTTATCTTACTGCCTCAGCAATCGCTTATCTTTTTATCGGATTCCTCGTCAATCGCGCTTTTTTAATCCCGTTTTTCGACAAAATTTCCCGTCATCCGCTTATCCGCGGACCATTCATAGGTTTTGCCTGCGGCGTTTTGGTATACATCATCGCTACTGTGGTGCATGTAACGTTCAACAAAGACATGGACCTGAAATATTTCGTGCTGGATATCACCTGGCAGGGAATTGAACAGGCGTTCGGCGGATTTATAATCGGACTTGTTTACATGTTTGTTTATGAGCCGCATCCTTTTCATGCTGAAGAGGAACATTGATAAGCCCAAAAAATTACCAATTACCGGATTGCTAATTACCAAAATAATAGCAGAAGGCTGGTCATAAATTAGATCAGCCTTCTGCTATTATTATGCTCTTTCAAGTGGAAACTACAACCCTGGGAAACTGGTAATCGGTAATTATTTGTAATGGGTAATCAATACCCATACTTTTCTTTCCAGCATCTTTTCAAATACGCCCGCAATTCATTTTCCCGCGGATTATTTCCAGGTTCATATAATTTTTTTCCTGCAATCTCCGTCGGCAAATATTCCTGCTCGCCGAAATTGCCTTCGAAGGAATGACTGTATTGATATTCTTTTCCATAGCCTAATTCCTTCATCAGCTTTGTGGGTGCGTTTCGTAAATGAAGCGGAACAGGAAGGTCGCCCGTTTCAGAAACCAATGCCTGCGCTTCGTTGATGGCCATGTAGGCGGCATTACTTTTCGGCGAGGAAGCTAAATATGTAACGCATTGCGAAAGAATAATTCTTGATTCAGGAAAGCCGATCACGTTCACGGCCTGGAAACAATTATTCGCCATGAGCAATGCATTCGGATTTGCATTCCCGATATCTTCGGACGCAAGAATAAGCAATCGCCGAGCGATGAATGACGGATCTTCACCACCTTCGATCATACGCGCGAGCCAGTATACAGCTGCATTCGGATCACTTCCGCGAATTGATTTGATAAAAACGGAAATGATATCGTAATGCTGTTCGCCGTCTTTATCATACAATGCGAGATTCTGCTGCACATTTTCAAGCACAAATTCATTGGTAAGCACAACTTCATCTGTTCCGGCTGCTGTTATAACAAGATCAAAAACATTCAATAATTTCCGTGCATCGCCGCCGGAAAGACGCAGCAAAGCTTCATGTTCGCGTATCTCGATCTTTTTCTTTTTCAGCACTTCATCTTTCTGCATGGCAATATCAAGAAGATGTAGCAGGTCTTCTTTTTCAAGCGGCTTGAGAATATACACCTGGCAGCGTGAAAGCAAAGCCGAGATGACTTCGAATGACGGATTTTCTGTTGTGGCGCCAATGAGCGTAACCGTTCCTTTTTCAACCGCGCCTAAAAGAGAATCCTGCTGCGATTTGCTGAAACGATGAATCTCATCAATAAAAAGTACGGGCAGATTGGTTCCGAAGAATGCCTGACTTTTTGCTTTTTCAATTACATCACGAATATCTTTTACGCCGGAATTAATAGCGCTCAAAGAATAAAACGGACGTTTCAACTGCGCCGCGATAATATTTGCAAGCGTGGTTTTTCCAACGCCGGGAGGTCCCCACAAAATCATGGAATGTAAATTCCCCGATTCAATTGCCTTTCTTAAAACGGCATTTTCACCCACAAGATGACGCTGGCCAATGTAATTGTCGAGGGAATTCGGGCGAAGTCTTTCTGCTAACGGAATCATAAAAAAAAATCAAAAATCAAAATTCAAAACCAAGGCCAATGGAAGGCAAAGTTAGGGTAAGAAAGCTGTTTTTCAAGAGGATACCATAAGATAAAATGCAGCGTTTGAGGCCGGAATTTTGAATAGCTTGTTTTGGCACGGAATTTTCATGTTCTTTAGCGTGCGAAACATTAACTTCGCTTTCCCTAAAATCCAAACACTATGAAGCGTACAACAACACTGATTGTCAGCGGACTTATTTTCCTTTTAACGGCGTCGTTTGTTCTTGATGGAGATGATACTTCGAATATCGAGAACAAAAAATACAAACTGACTATCACCGAAGCCAAAAAAGGAGGGAAGTCGGGTGCTGCAGAGGAGGATGAAGCAACAATAAAAGGAAGCAAATTCCGCTGTAGTTTTTTTAAGAAGAATGCCGGCGCAGATGGTATTCCGGTTGAATTAGGAAAAGATTCTACCTATACATCTGAAAGTGGCGATGAAGAATTATTATACGTAGAGTTTGAAGGCTCAATGACCAACAAGCTGGAGGAAGATGTAAAAGTTTCGGGAACAATAGATGGTTACGGAATCGAAGGCTTTGTTGAAATTTCCAAAAAAGGAAAAGTAAAAAAGCATTGGGATTTTGTGGGGATGGAGAAAACCAAAAAACAGAAATAATTTGCTAATGTGGTAATTTGCCAATGCGGTAATAAATAAAATAAAACAAGAAAGGCTGATCAATCGATCAGCCTTTCTTGTTTTATTTATCCTGCTTTTATTAACCAGTTAACCAGTTAAAAAATTGGCATATTAGCAATTATTTTCCACTTGCACTTTTGATCTGATCAGCAACAACGCTTTTCTCCACCAAACCTTCATTTCTCCATACAACTTGTCCGTCTTTATAAAGAAATAAAGTTGGCAGCGATGTAATATTCATTGAATCTGCAAGATGCGAATCACGATCGGC
>JBDSHN010000039.1:0-61271 GCA_039918435.1 Bacteroidia bacterium
CCACTAAAGAAGGAAAGCTTGAGTATGTATGGGCAACTTCCTGGGGTGTTTCTACGCGTTTGATGGGCGCATTGATCATGGCGCACAGCGATGATAATGGTTTGGTATTGCCGCCAAAACTTGCACCGATACAGGTCGTGATCGTTCCTATTTATAAATCGGACGAAGAGCATGCGAAAATTGTGGAGCATGTTTCAGTGATGAAAAAAGAACTTGAAGCAAAAGGTATCCGTGTTAAGTTTGATGACCGTGATACACAGCGCCCGGGATTTAAATTTGCGGAGCATGAATTGCGCGGAGTTCCTGTGCGTTTGGGCATTGGTCCGAAAGATTTAGAAAATGGAAAAGTCGAACTTGCACGCCGCGATGTGCTTACCAAAACCAGTGTGGAACGTTCAGCTGTTGTTGAAACTGTTGTTCAGCTCATGGAAGAAATTCAGTCGGCTATGTACAATGCGGCTTTAAATCGCCAGGAAACAAGTTCGCATAAAGTAAATACATGGGCAGAATTTGAAGCTGCGTTGGAAAAAGGTGGTTTTGTCTATGCGCATTGGGATGGAACGCCGGAAACTGAAACCGAAATCAAGAATAAAACAAAAGCAACTATTCGTTGTATTCCGCTGGATAATGTGAAGGAGGAAGGAAAATGTATTCTTTCGGGGAAAGCATCGTCGCAGCGGGTTGTTTTTGCGAGAGCATACTAAAAAAGTTTCGGGTTCGAGCCGTAGGACTCCCGGGGAGAGTTTTGGTTTGAAAAAATTACTACTTGTTCATTGTATATTGAACAGTTGACATTGTTTGCTTTTTCGGGCATGGGAATTTTCCTTGCATGGAACGTTCAATGCCAAACTAACAATGAGCAATGATCAAGGATAAAAAGGTGAAAATTTAAAGCCCAAAACCCACAACCCTGAACACAGCGCCCGAAACATAAAAACCGAATTAAATGAAAACATCTAAAGAAATTATTCTTGAGCTTTTGAAAGAGAAAGCATCTTTAAAGCAGGATGTTTATAAAAATACGGTTGACATATTTCATGAGCTCAAGCATGTGGTGAGAGAAGTGGTGGATGAATTGCGCCCGCTTGCTTATGCAATTGACAAACGATTGATTGTTGAACAGCGTGATAAAGGCGAGTTTGAAATTGAATTGCGGGTGGCCGGCGATGTATTGCTTTTTCACATGCATACAAACGTTTTTGAATTCGATACCTCGCACCAGATGTGGCGCACTTCTTATGTAAAAGAAGATACTTCTAATTCATTTTGCGGAATGATTAATATCTACAATTTCCTTGCTGATTCATTTAAATACAATCGCGCGAATGATCTTGGTTATCTCGTAGCACGTGTGTTTTTAAATAAAGACGATCATTATTTCGTGGAAGGAAAACGGCAGCTTGGATTTCTTTACAACGATTTTTCAAATGCTATTCTTGATAGGCAAGGTTTACGCAATATTGTTGAATCCTCCATTGTATATTGCCTCAACTTCGATCTGTTTACTCCGCCGTTTGAAGAAATGAAAGTAGTTTCCATCGGACAGGTGATGGAAGAAAGTTCCATGATGTCGGTCAAAACCGGTAAACGTTTGGGCTTCAGATTCCAGGCAGATACAGATGTGCCGGAGTAAATGCTTTGCTGATTATCGAACGCTAAGTGCAATTCATCGATTTTTAAGTTCTATTTATAGGTTTCCAAATCAAAAGGGCTATTTTTATTTTCCTTAAAAAAATCAGCTATGATACGTAAACCTTTACTTTTCATTCTTGCGTCGTTATTTACTTTACCGGTATTTGCCCAGCTCAACGGCACCTATTCGATTGACGCGGCAAGTCCGGCTTCGGCTTCAAATTATCAATCTGTTACAGCAGCAATTACAGATCTTTCCAGCGGCACACGTCCTGATGGCGGTCCTGTAAATGGCCCCGGAGTTTCAACAGCAGTTGTTCTCCGCATGGAAACGTCTTCCGGGCCTTATATAGAACAAATAACCATTCCAACAATTACCGGCGCATCTGCAACAAATACCATTCGTCTTACCGGTGGAACTTCCATGGAGATGATCACTTTCTCCGGAACCACCACCGCAAACCGCCATGTGATCAAGCTCGATGGCGCACGACATATTATTCTTGACAGCCTCACGATCTCAAATACGGATGCGACCTATGGCTACGGTGTTCAGATCACAAACAGCGCCGACAGTAATATTATATCGAATTGTAACGTCATTACAAACGTTGCATCAACATCCTCCAATTTTGCAGGCATTACAATTTCTGGTGCAACGGTTACGGCGAATGGAGATTTCGGTGATGATAACCTGATCCAGAATAATACTGTTACGGGCGGATATTACGGTATTACCATGCGCGGAACGGGAACAACTACTTTCAATCAGCGCAATAAAGTGATCAATAATGTGATCAGGGATTTTTATTATTATGGTGTTTATTGTTATTACCAAAATCTTACGGAGGTAACAGGAAATACCATTACAGCGCGATCAACCGGATCTGCTACAGGTTATGGAACTTACCTTGGCTATGTAGATCGATTCATTATTGAGAAAAACCATTACCATAATCTTGGAGCAACAGCAATTTATACTACGAATGGAAATTACCAGGGTGGTACAGGAACATTTCGTGCACGTATTGTAAATAATATGATCGGCGGCGGATGGCTGGATACAACGCCGTATGGAATTTATCTATCAACGAATTCACGTTACATTGATGTATGGCATAATTCTATCAGCATGAATAATGGAAATTCACGCGGTCTTTACCTGACGAGTGGATTAGGAAATGATATCCGGAATAATTCATTCGCGGTATATGGTTCCACCACAGGTTATGCTATTTACATCAGCAGTGCTACTTATGTGAGTGCTGTTAACTACAATAATTATTATGCACCCGGCTCAAGTAATTTTATTTATCTCGGCTCTGCATATACTACTACAACTTTTATTGGTGGCGGCGGATTTAATCTGAATTCCATCAATGGAGATCCGCTCTATCAAAATCTTGCAACCAATCTTCACACAACAGGATTGCAGCTGTATGATGCAGGAACGAATGTTGGTGTAAACACAGATATTGATGGTGATGTACGACCGCTTGCACCGACTGCGCTGTATGATATAGGCGCTGATGAATTTACACCTTCACTGAATGATGCAGGTATAACTGTTCTGACAAGCCCTGTTGTGCCCTTTGCTGCGGGAAATCAGACAATAAGTGTGCTGCTCTATAATTATGGATCCAATACACTTACAAATGCAACTGTTAACTGGGATGTTAATAATGTGTTACAGTCGCCTTCTGCATGGACAGGAAATCTTCCGACTTATACTTCTTCTTCGCCGTTTACGATCGGCACGTATAATTTTGTTTCAGGAAATACTTACGCTGTCCGGATCTGGACAAGTAATCCGAACAGTGTAACAGATCAGAATATGCTGAATGATACATTGGTGCTTAATCTGTGTGTTGGATTAAATGGTGTATATACAATCGGTGGAGCAGGTGCCGATTATCCGACGATCAATACTGCTGTAGCTGCACTTGTTTGTGGCGGCGCTGCTGGTCCGGTAACATTCAGGCTGACACAAGGTGCGGGTCCGTTCAATGAACAGGTTATCATTCCGAACATTAACGGAGCTTCTGCTACACGAACTATTCGTCTGACAGGTGGTGCAAATCATGAAACAGTAACTTATAATGCGACTTTAACCGGTGAACGCGCCGTGATCAAGATCGATGCGGCACGGCATATTATCCTCGACAGCCTCACCATTACCAATACCGGTGCAACGTATGGTTATGGTGTTCAGCTGACGAACAGCGCGGATAGTAACGCCGTGCAAAATTGTATTGTGAATGTAAGCGCCACTTCCACTTCCAGCAATTTTGCAGGTATCACGCTTTCGGGAGCAACGGTTTCTACTTCCGGCGATTTCGGTGATGATAATCTTATTCAAAATAATATTGTTACCGGTGGTTATTATGGAATCACCATTCATGGAACAAGCTCAACAGTATATAACCAGGGAAATAAAATTATCGGTAATACAGTGCGCGACTTTTATTATTACGGCATTTATTCTTATTACCAAAACCTCACACAAGTAATTGGAAATACCGTAACAGCAAGACCAACTTCTTCCACAACGTCATACGGATTATACCTGTATTACAATGATCGTTTTGTTGTAGAGAATAATTTCCTGAAAAATCTTGGTGCTTATGGCATTTACACCTATTACGGAAATTACCAGGGAAATACAGTTTCAACACGTGCACGTATTGTAAATAATATGGTTGGCGGCGGATGGCGCGGTACAACTCCATACGGAATTTATATTGCTACGAATTCAAGAAACATTGACATCTGGCATAATTCGGTGAGCATGGATAATGGTAATCCACGCGCATTATATATTTCAAGCGGATCAGGAATTGATGTAGAGAATAATTCGTTTGCCGTATTTGGTTCAACGACCGGTTATGCTGCTTACATCACCAATGCAACATACATTTCAAATCTTGATTATAATAATTATTACGCGCCGGGATCTTCCAATTTTATTTATATCGGCACTGCTTATTCTCCTGCAACATATATTGGTGGCGGCGGATTTAATAACAACTCCCGTGATGGTGATCCGTTCTATCTTAATAATGCGACCAATCTTCATGCATTTGCCGCACAGCTTTATGATGCCGGAACCAACTTAGGGGTAATGACAGACATCGATGGCGATCCTCGTCCGCTTGCACCTTCAACCGGTTTCGACATTGGTGCAGATGAATATGGCGTTGTATTAAATGACATTGATCTTGTTGCTGTTTATTCTCCTTCCATGAATAGCTGTGCCGATAGTTCGATGGTTGTTTCTGTTATCGTTACCAATTTTGGTGCGAATACAATTACCACGATGCCATTGACTGTAAATTATTCCGGTTACACTTCAGGAACTCTGAATACGACTTACAATGGTTCACTTGCATTCGGTCAATCGGATACAATTATAATCGGAACTTTTAATTCTTACCCGGGCGGCTCGCTGACAATTATTGCCTACTCCGTATTAGCCGGCGATCAGAATACAAGCAACGATACAATTACACAAACGATTACTATTCTTCCGATTGCTCCTTTAGCCACAGCATCAAATGATACAACGTGTGCGGGTTCAGCTGCGGTATTGAATGTAAATGCAGATGGTTATGCGCATAATTGGTATGATGCGTCAAGCGGGGGAAATCTTCTTGCAGCCGGTGATACATTTACTACTGCGCCTGTAACTTCCAATACAGTTTATTATGTGGAATCGCTCACACGGTCGAATGCAAGTCTTGTTACTTCATACGCCGGTGGAAATGGATGTGATGGAGCAATGTTCGATGTTGTTCCAACTGTAAATATGCGCATCGACTCATTTGCGTGTAATATCGGCAGCACTGTTTCGGAAAGCGTTGCTGTTTTTTATCGCACCGGAACGTATGTTGGAAATGAAACCAATAATGCAGCATGGACATTGCTCGGATCGGTTAACGTAACCGGAGCAGGTGCTGGAAATCCTACGCTCATTCCATTGGGTGGAATTCAAATGAACGCAGGACAGACGTACGGAATTTATATGACGCTTGTGAGCGCTAATATGGATTATACCAATGGATCGCAGAGCTTCACCAATACAGACGTAACTATAAATACAGGAGCCGGGCTTTGTGCTCCGTTCGCAACTGTAAATGCAGGACGCATTTGGAACGGTGAACTTTATTACACCAAAGAAGCTTGTCCGAATCCTGTACGCACGCCGGTGAATGTTACTGTACTTACACCGCCAACTGTTTCACTCGGAGCTGACACGACAATTTGCGGCGCGTACCTGCTTGATGCGGGAAATGCAGGAAACAGTTTTGTCTGGTCGACCGGCGATACAACACAAACAACGACTGCACCTGCTACAGGGTCTTATTTCGTAAGCGTAAATGATGGCCAATGTATTTCTTCAGACACCATTCAGCTTACTGTAAATCCTCTTCCTGTTCTGAGCATAACAATGAGTTCTCCTGCAATTTGTACCGGGGCAAGTGAAACACTCTCTGTTTCCGGCGCAGCATTTTACAGTTGGAGCAGTGGAGGAAATACCAATACAGAAATTGTAATGCCATTCACTACTACAACTTACACCGTTTACGGACTCGGAAGTAATGGTTGTGCAGACAGCGCACTTGTTTATGTTCCGGTGAATCAATTGCCGACAGTAGGATATACTGCGTCAACAGATTCGGTTTGTCCGGGAAGTTCAGTAACGCTCAATGGAACAGGCGCGGTGAATTACACATGGTCGGGTGGCATTACAGATAATCTTGCCTTCACACCGGCAAATACAAGCACGTATACAGTAACCGGTGTCGACAGTAACGGATGTACGAATACTGCTTCTGCAACTATTACAGTTTATCCATTACCGGCAGTAAGTTATACTGCATCGTCGACATCAGTTTGTCAGAATTCACCTGTTACACTGAACGGAACGGGTGCAAGCAGCTACAGCTGGACAGGAGGAATTTCGGATAACATTCCTTTCAACGCTACTTCTACTGCTTCGTATACGGTGACAGGAACGGATGTAAATGGATGTTCGAATACAGCATCGGTCACCATCACCGTAAATCCGTTGCCGAATGTAGGTTTCGTAGCGAGTGCAACAGAAGTCTGCCAGGGTGGAAGCATCCTTCTTGCAGGAACGGGCGCATCCAGCTACATCTGGTCGCCGTCGATTACGAATAATGCCTCATTTATTCCTTCCTTCACAACCACCTATACGGTGAGCGGAACCAATGCAAATGGCTGTTCAGCAACTGCCACTGTAACAATTATTGTCGATCAGCTTCCTGTCGTTACTGTTTCCCTTCCATTTGATACTGTTTGTTTCCATGATGGGCTGACAACGCTGACAGGCGCTTCTCCGAACTTCGGAACCTGGAGCGGTTCGGGTGTAAGCGGAAATACTTTTACGTCAAATGTCGGAAACGGATCTTATACGGTCACGTATACTTTTACCGATGGAAACGGCTGCACGAATATGGCGACAGATAATATTGTGGTTGACGCTTGTACCGGTATAGAAAACCCGGATGCAGCAGGAAGCAGTTTCGAGGTGTTCCCGAATCCGAATAACGGGCTGTTTTCGATCAACCTGAGGTCAGTAAGTGCAGCCCAAATCCTGATCTATGATGCGCTTGGTCAATTGGTTGCTAAACAGCAAATTCAGCCCGGGATGCAGCAAATAGCGTTGCATGTTCCGGCAGGAATTTATCTTGTGAAAGTAATTAACTCAGACGGAAAGTTTTCGGATCAGCAGATTATGGTGAATTAAAATGGTCATTAGCAATTAATTACGGTCCCGTTCGGTAAATCACTGTACGGGACTTTTTTTAGGCAGAAGAATCTTTAAGAAATTATTGCAGGATTCATAATTCAGAGTAAATTTGCACTCCCAATTGGGAACTCAAAAAGATGGCCCGTTCGTCTAGGGGTTAGGACAGCAGATTTTCATTCTGTAAACACGAGTTCGATTCTCGTACGGGCTACCTAGTACTAAATTGTTAATCCCTGTAAAGCGTTGCTTTTCAGGGATTTTCTTTTTGGTGGAGGTAGAGGGAAAAGTAAACAGGGGGCGCAATAGGGGACGCAAACGAATAGGCAGCCGTTACAATTTGAGAAAACCGCTATTAAAGCGATTTATATAATCGTCACATGTGGTGCGAAGTATATTGTCTTCTATACGATCATCAATAACATAGACAGCAAGTTCTATATTCGGATTCAGGCTTTGTAATAATATTCTAATAGCCGCTTTGTTTTTGAATACTTGGTGCATAGTATAACCGTCAATGTGATTATCTGCAAGTACCATAAACTTCTTAAACTGCTCCATATCAACAGGCGCAATCAATGTATAATCGTTCGAGGTATTCAAAAATGTTTGAAAGATGTCTTCCTCGTGTATTAGTTCTTTTAACGTCATGCTTATTAATTGTTAGGGGTTAATCTTTAAATCATTTGACTAATTCTGTAACTGGCACATCCAACGCCTTCGCAATTTTCAAAAGTGTTTTCGCTGTTACATTGCTTCCACCGGATTCGATACGGTTTGTGGTAGAGCGTTCAAATCCGCACAAGTCAGCTAATTCAGTCTGGCTAACACCTTTCTTGTCTCTGATAGCTTTGATATTGCGACCAACGCGTTTCAGGAAATCTGCTTCGGATTTGGTTAATGGCATACCACAATGTTCGGCGAATTGCAACAAAAGGTGTTTAGCATATACGCTAACAGGCGAATAGGGACTATTTCACCAGCTCTGCAACTGCCACATCTAACGCCTTTGCGATTTTCAAAAGCGTTTTCGCGGTTACGTTAGTTCCACCCGATTCGATCCGGTTGGTAGTAGAACGTTCAAATCCGCACAAGTCAGCTAATTCGGTTTGGCTGACTCCTTTCCTTTCTCTGAGGGCTTTGATGTTGCGGCCAACCCGTTTCAGGAAATCGGTTTCGGATTTGGTTAATGGCATACCACAATGTTCGACGATTTGTGGCAAAGGGTGTTTAGCATATATGCTAACAAATGGAATTTTGATTATGTTTGCATATATGCTAATTCTCATTATATGAAATCAAAAAATAAACACTGGATTTTAGGTAAGAAGTTTCGCAATAGCGAAGGAGAATTGGAAGTTGAAGTAATTACCAAAAAAGGACAAAGCCGGATTTGCAGAATAACTGTATCTGATTTCAAGAATGTCAAAGAGGCTTTGGAAATCGGAAAAAGAATAATGAAGCGCGGTAAGTAACTTATGAAAGTTGCCCTCCCCAAAGGAATAAGCAAGAAGGTCACAAACTCACAGGATGCGTTTAACGCAATACATCCTGTATTAATGAGGCAGGCAAAGATTCGGCGGAAATCGGAATACTATTGGGTAATTGGTTTAGATGTTTCCCGCGATATTTTATTTATTGAACTTATCGCAATTGGAGTGCTGAATAAAGTTGCCAGTGATCCGGTGGAGGTATTTTGTATCGCAGTACGGAGGAAGTGTAAAAATCTTATTCTGGTACATAATCACACAGGCAGAAATAAAAAGCCTAGTGAGCAGGATATAAGGCATACAAAGAAGCTACGGGAGGGAGGAAGGTTACTTGGTATTGATATTTTGGATCATCTTATAATTACAGAGGGGAGCGGGTATTATTCGTTTGCGGATGAAGGGCTTTTGTAGACACAACCTAATAGAATAATAATTTTCTTTAATAGGTGGTTGAAACCAATCTTATAAAATAAGAAGTACCTCTAATTCCATACTTCAATGTTTGATTGTACTTTAACGGTTGGTCTTCTTAGACCGGTTAGTTCTTCTGATGTAGTTTAAATAATTTGTCACTGGTTTTAAGTCTGCATTAGCTTCCAATTCAATTTTTGATTTCCGAATGATTTTTTCAGGTCCGTCAATTTTGTTTAAGAAGACATCAATTCCTGTTATTGTTTGATTTCCCTTGTATTGAGTTTTTCTGTAACTCAACTTAAAATCGCCAGATGTAATGATGGCTAAAATATCGTTGAGTAATGGCCTGAAATCTTGCTGAGATGAAAAGGTCAAATCATCAACATACCTTGTGTAAGTTGGGATTATAAGATGAGAAATGCTCATTTCGGCGTCATATTTTTAACAAATCACCCACCAAAAAGTTCGATATTGAGCCACTTAGGGCTACACAAAAAAAGACGCTATATGCGTCTTTTTTTGTGATATAGAGGTTTGCCAACGTTTTATAAGTAAGGCAAGTCGTTCGATCTTGTCTATTCCACAACTATGCTTTCTAACTTTACTTGTAACACAATAAGCAAGGAGTTCGATTCCAATCGGGTTCATTTATAAAATTATGTCTATGTCAGAAGAAAGTTTAAGAAAACCCAAAGGTTTGACTATTAGAAACTAAAACAATATAAAGGGCTTGAAAATTTACCTGGTGGGGAAGGTGCAAAACTTTAAAATTTATCCAGTAGGGAAGCTGCAAAACTTGCTGAATCACTTAATCAATATGCAAATAATATTATTCGTCCCCATTCATTTGAAAAAATCAAGAAGAACTTTGAAGTGAAAAAATAATTTGCAACAAAATCGAAATCGAAACAGATTCTATTTCAGTTATGAAATTAATTTTGCAGGTTTTTACAATGGAAGTGTTTGGATAACTCTTCCGGCAAACAATTATTTTGTCACTTCATTTGAAGGAGCAGTAAATTCATCCACTTTCAAGGTGTTGATAGGGTACACAAACACAAGATATAGATACAGGAAGGCCAATGAAATGACAAGTATTACCACGCCAAGTACTGAAGAGTTCACCTTC
Organism: Bacteroidia bacterium; assembly: GCA_039918435.1. Lineage (GTDB taxonomy): Bacteria > Bacteroidota > Bacteroidia > Palsa-965 > Palsa-965. Next base: position 10,436 of record JBDSHN010000039.1, read on the forward strand.
ACTCCTTTTAAGCTGAGTTCCACTGTATGTACCTCTTCTCCGGTTCCTGCTCCTGGCTTGTTAATGCCTTCCTTTAGTTGCGCAATTTTTGATTGCGTCATGCTGATGCGAAACTGTATTGCTGCAAAAAGAAGGGCAATAAAAACAATAAGAATAACAACCCAAAAAATAATCTTACCGGATTGCTGTTGCCATTGAAATGTATCGAACCTGTGCTTCAGGCTTTCTGCATAATAAAAGTCATACTGTTTTTGGAAATAGCGTTCCTGCGCAAGGCTGGTAAGGAGGTGTTGTTTGAGACATTCGTATTGGTATTTCGAGAGTGAATCTGAAAAAGGCTGAGAAGAATTTCTGAATTTCTGGAATGCTTCGAGGCCCTTGCTGGAGGAATCGGCTTGTGCGAATGCAGAAAATGCGCAAAGAAAGAATATGAATATGGTTAAGTGGAAGGGTAGTGATCTCATCGTTCGTAAATGTTATATTGTTGAAAAAGAAAGAAAATGAAGGAAGACCGGAAGCTTAGAAAGTCTGTTGCAGTTAAAAGCTGCGATTGCATTTCCATGACCTGGTAGGAACGTAGTGTAATATTATCCGGTTTCAATTTATCTTCATGGGTCTTGATCAGATTCTTAATGCGGTTCAGGTAAGCTGCCGTATCCATCGCAATATTATCTGATCGTCTTGGCAGGATATCTATCTGGCTAGCCAATCCATGGTACATGGTGACACTAACATTGCGGGAGGGAAAGGCGAGCCCCGAATTTTGCCTGGACATAAGGACATCGCAAATCTTTTCGGCGTTAAAGCTTATAAACACTTCAAAAAATTGCAGTGTGTCTTTGCTTCGCAATGAATCTATGGTTAATGTGATTTCGGGGCAGATATTATCGATTGCATGTAGCATTGCTACATCGGTCTTCGACTGAATGACCGTTTTTTTAAGAAGGTTATCCAGCATCGTAAGGCTATAAACAAGGGCTGCGGAATCGTTATGCTGCTTCAATGCATTTTCCCGCTCCCAGACGAGATAATTATTAAATGAAGACTGAAACTTTAATGAATCGGGCTTTAATACAATTTTGTGAACAGAAGAATAAGTAGTTTTGGCTTTCTGTCCACAAACGTAAAGGCTGCATAAAAAAAACACACTAATCAATACGTTTTTCATCTTGAGATTCTTCAGTTTGATTAAGCTAGATTACAATAAAAATATGATATTGAACAGCAAGAGTCGGTAATAAACGTTTGTTGTCGGTTATTTTACGTTCGGGAAAACTAATTGATTGAATATTGCAAATAGTGGATTGCTATATGCAAGTAGTTTATTTTATTTATGACTGACCTTTGATTTTCAACTTAAATGGAAAATAAAATGAAGAAATCAACAACGTTAGGAAACAGCACACTTCATGTGAACCGGATTGGTCTTGGCTGTATGGGTATGTCGGAGTTTTATGGTTCTTTTAATGAAGCGGAATCGATTTCTACTTTGCATAAAGCCATTGATCTCGGTGTCAATTTTTTCGACACCGCCGATATGTATGGTAGCGGTGCAAATGAAAAGTTAATTGGAAAAGCATTTAAAGGCCGATGGAACGATGTTGTTCTCGCAACGAAATTTGGTGTAATGAGAGGACCAAACGGAGAATGGCTTGGACTTAATGGACAATCAGATTATATTAAAAAGGCATGTGACCAGAGTCTTTTAAATTTGGGAACGGAGTCTATTGATTTATATTATATGCATCGGCAGGATCCTAAAGTAGCGATTGAAGAAATCGTTGGTGCAATGGCTGATTTGGTGAAGCAGGGAAAAGTAAAATATATTGGTCTGTCTGAAGTTGATCCTGATACGATACGACGGGCACACAAAATTCATCCGATCACTGCTTTGCAGACTGAATATTCTTTATGGAGCCGTGAACCGGAACAGGAACTTTTTGCTGTTTGTAAGGAACTCGGAATTACGTTTGTATCGTACAGCCCTTTAGGACGTGGATTTTTGACAGGAGCAATTAAAAGTCGTGCTGATTTGGAGGTGGGTGATTTCAGGTTAAGCAATCCGCGATTTACGGAGGAAGCTATTAAAGAAAATACCAGGTTCGTAGAAGTAGTAGACCAATTAGCAAAAGACAAAGGAGTAACTAAAGCACAGGTTGCTTTATCATGGATATTGAGTCAGAACAATGAAATTACAGCTATTCCGGGGACAAGAAAAATTCACCGGCTTGAAGAGAATTTGGGTGCATTATGCGTGGAGCTAACTCAAGCCGATTTTGATGTTATTGAAGCTGCTATGCCTGAAATAACCATTGGAAGCCGTTACTGACAACCGTTTTTGATGGTGGTTAATCAAGATTTCATTTAGATAAATGAGCTGCAGTTATGTGACTCATTTATTATTCAGGCTTCCTGCCATATACTGCCTAAAAGAGTTGCAGATAAAATAAATAGCAGGCGCCTGTTTATAAATAGTGAAGCCAAATCTAATTGGGGTAAACACTCATCATAAATGCAATCCTTTGTTCTGGAAGGATGGGCAGACAATAGATAAATGGCATACGACTGCTTGTTCGGATCCGGAATTTTTGCCCTGATGTCAGCATCAATTGTATGCCCCGGATATTGTGTGGTATAATTTGCTGTCAATAGATCCAATTTTGCTTTGTCCCTGTTGAAAGGAATCAATTCTGCTAAGACAGCATTCGGATCTAAGGTGGAATTTATTCTGACCGAAGCATTGTTATAGACCGCATTTGTTGAATTTTTATTTTGTTTGTGATTTTAATTGTTAGAAGCTTTAATAATTGACCAACCTATTTTTTCTGTGCCGTTAACAGCATCCACTTTCAGCTGGAACGTTTTGGTTGAGCCCGGAGGATAATATTCGTAAATAGAGAAGTCTTTGGTTCCGAGTAAGGTTTCAGTTTGGGAGAAAAATTTTATTTGAAGAACGACGTCCTTATAAGTTGCAACTGTCGCTTTATTTGAAATGGTGCCGTCGAGTACAAACCGGCCCAGTAAATTTTTTCTGTAAGTGCCGTCAGATGAAAGAAAGGAAAGCGGATTTTGTTTTTCCTGTTCTTCCAGCGTCATCTTTTGTTCTTCATAACCAGCCGCGGTATTATTATTATTGGGCGTGGTGTGAGAAGTACAAGCACTGAAAAAAAGAAAAATCAATAATCCGCTAATCCCGTGGGGTTGCCTGAAGAAAATGTTCATTTGAATATTATTTTATCGGTTAAAAATCTCACAGATTTCATTTTGCTGTATTCAGAGTTGGCGGATGACATACTTTACATGGCCCATATCCTTGCGCGATTGCGTCGGATAACGTAACCGCGCTTTTGGATTCATTCAGTGATCTGCAATTTTCCATGTGATATTTTTTCCCTGTAGCAGTAATATAAACCGTTGTGGCTGTTTCAGTTGTTTTTGCATTGCTGCATTTCGCGCTGCTAAGCAGGATAATGGATGCCAGTATAAACACATAACGTATCATTTTTTTTATCTTATTTTAAATCCCAATTCATTCATAACAGCAATCATAAATTCCTTGCGCGTATGCGGAAGCGGAATTGTTCGTCCACAATATTCAATGGCATCTAGTATTTCCCTGGCCGGAAGATTGTGATAGTGTCGTTTGATTTTTTTTAGAAGATATTTTATTTCCCATTTTTCTGTGTAAGAAATAAACATGTGCTCTTCCGGATCTTTAAGACCTTCATAGTCTTGCCAGTTTTCAAAAATCGGGTGCACCATACTTGAGTCTCATTGAACAGGTATTCAAACGTCGCTCTGTTAAAGAAGAAAAAAAAAGTATTTTTCTGAATTGCCCTGATTTCTTTCCGAAAGGGTTTTAATTGACCCCGTAAATTTTCCACGAACCGTCTCTCATTTCAAAAACATACTTTTCAGAAGGCTTATGACCATTAAAATGAATTTCATACTTGCGCTTTAATACCCGTCCTATCTTAACGGGAAATGTAAAAAAGCCTTCTATACTGCGGATGTATTGTTTGTTGGTAACATATACATTCAACCTTTCTCCCGATTTATAAAATGTATCTATCGTAAATGTCAATTGATCTTTGTTAAGAAGACAAAAGGAATAATAGAAGATGGTGTCGGAAGGTGAATGGGGTTTATATCCGAATGAATAGCACTCGGAAGATGAAATGCCATACTTGTTATAAGGCGAATCACTAATAAAAATGCCGAGGTCAATAATGTTTTTTGCTCCTGTAATAATGGTTGACCCACTTGAAAATTCATAACAGTTTTGCACTTTGTTACTTGTGGACAGGAACTTATTATAAGCACACGTAATTGAATCAAACGGCGCAACTTGCCCTTTTTCCAGAGCGATTTTTTTCTGAAATTTATTGTCGAGTTTTGCCTGCAATTCATCTGCCCGATCCTGGATTGCCTGTTGCAGAAATTGTTTTGATGGTAATGGAAGACTATTGACAGAAGGATTTTCCGAAATATCCAGGGAAAGAAAAGAAAACGATGTAATGCATATAATAGCAATTACGGATATTATAGAAGCTATTTTTATTTTTCGTAAGCGCTCACGCTCTTTGTTTTTTAGGATTGCAGTATGCAGTTTTTTACAAACAATGTCTAATCCATCTTTGGTAAGTATTGAGTATAAATCGACCAGCAGTGGATGATCTCTATTAACAGTTTCAATATCCAGGTTATGCAATACGGGTAGGATCCTGTTTTGTTTCCTTTTCCGGTCGTCAATAATAAAAGTGTAAAGTTCTACAATGGGCCAATGTCTTAAATACGATGGACTCAGAATAGGAATAATGCATTTAGAATTCCGAAGTCCAGTATTTATTACGGAGGAAATAGAATCTCCTACCTGTAGTTCATGTCCAAGGTACCAGACTTTTATTTTTTTTTCCTTGAGATAGGAAGCAATCGTTTCGGCTATAGGTTTATCTTCTATCGCGTAGGAAATAAATGCATCATGGCTTTTGAAAAATTTCATAGAAATAGATCAGCGTTACATTTTCTTCATTTTCTCAATCCACCATGCGAATTTTTTTATGCGGTCTTGCGGATACCTGCTCCACCTGTAAATAATAATTCCAAGATAAGCGGGATGTGTTTGTTTGTACATCAGCAATGTTCGCATCATTTCTCTCATCACCTGCTTTTCTTCGCTGGTTTTGAAAATGAGCCAGAAGAAAATTTTTATGCGTGTCCATAAGGAAAGGTCGGGCATAACAGGAAAACGAACGACTGCTTCCAAGGCCTGCTGGTATTGCTGGTTACGTTGTTGGCGGAGTTGTTCCTGCTCTCTTTGCAAGGCATCCGCTACAGCTTTTGGAATGAGTTGTACTTCCTCAAAATCGATAATGCGAGCGAACTCTAAAAAAGCAAGCGTGGCAATTTCTCTTGCAAAAGAATTATTACCCTGTAACCATCCGTACAGGATTTTTTCAATTCCTGTAAGCGGGCGATGGATTCTCCACCACACGGGATACTGAACTTCACCTACGGTAATACTATATTCACCATCCGGCAGATGCATTCGCTGTTGTAAATAAAGTCTCCCTATTGCACCAATAAGAGCGAGGCGTTCTTCCAACCCGATTTTTCGGAATATGGGTTCAATGTATTTTATTGCCTGTTCGGGTTGAGATGCAATTAAAAATGCTGCTGTTTGCAAGACGAACGAACGCATTATTTTACGCTGCTCGGTATTGTGCAACTGGTGAAGAATATTCCATACATATCCAAGCGGAATGGCATCATTGTCTCCCTGGTAAGGAATTGCCTGGTATACTTTCAGAATTACTAAAAGCACATTATCCCTGTATGTGGTTTTGTTGCGACGGTTATCTTTTGAGTTTTCTGAATTGCAAACGATAAGCCATTCTTCCAGCACTTGTTTTACCACAAGGCCATTTTCTTCATACATCTTTACGAAGGCACCGGCTATCGTGTCGGAATATTGCTCGCGTATTGCAAAATGATTGACAAGATGATCTTTCAATTGCACTGCATGAAGCCCGATAAGCTTAGGAAGAATAGCGTTTATTGAAACAGCGACCGAACCGTCGGCAGCCATGCCTGACAGTATTTCTATTATTCCTTCATTCAAATACCCGGGACTGTCATATTCTGCGGCATAACGCAGCGTAAGCACAACCGTTAATTTTATACTGGTGTTTTTACTTTTTTTCCATCGACTCAGCGTAGAAAGCATCTGTTCTTCCTTTTGATACGCTCTCCATCGTGCCATTGCTTTTGCTGTCACTCTTCTCGTCGTTTCATCACCGGCAGCAGCAAGGTCTAATAATTTTGGCTCCGCAGTTTGGAACGATACAATCCCAATATCGCTTATTGTTTCGGCTGCAACAGTTCGTAATCGCATTCCGCGTTCTATTGTGCCACTGATGTCTTTGTTTTCAATACGCTTTGCAGAAGCTGCGGAAGATGTTCCTGCCAGGTTGGTGAGAACTGCGAACGCTGATAAGATATGACGTTTGTGATCTTTCCATGCAGCGCGAATGATTTCTGCGCGCTGGTCAGGAAATTTGCATGCAAGAATAAGTCGTCCATCGTCATATTCTTCAAATTTGAAAAAGCCCAGCATAAAATTCATGTCGCAGTAATCAAGCGATTGCAGGTGCTTATCGCGGTGATGCCAGAATTCTTCCACAATTTTTTGCATGACACCGAAATACTGGTCATCAAATAATCCTTCAAGCATAGCTCCGCCGAGCGCAATCAGTTTTTCAATTGGAGTAAGCGTCTTGTACCATTTGGTTACAAGTGTTTCACTGGTATCTGTAATGGAGGAAATGACAGCGCTGATTTTTTTATCATTTTCTTCATCAGACACATCAGCTTTCAGCAGGACGAAAAAAAAGTCGATTTGATCCGGCGTCTCGAAACGGGATACGATACTTTCCGGCGAATGCTTTCCTGCAATCGGAGTCGAAGGGTTCAGTAGCATTTCATCCTGCAAGTCCAAGAGCTTTTTATTCAGTTCCAGCTTTTGTAAAAATATGCCGGTCAATTGCGCACGTGTATATAAACCTGCCGACGGAATATCAAACCAATACAATTTTTTTACCTGTTCATGCTGCTGCCAAGCTTCTGCAGTCATTTCTGTAGTCAGCAAAAGATAGTGGTTCCGGTCTTTCACTAGAGAAGCAAATTTCGCCAGGTCATAATTGACATCTAACGGTACTGCGGAATTCAGAATAAAAACAGTGGGTTCCGTTTCTGCTAAAATTTCTTTGAGAATATCATTGTTACTTTCCGTATTTCTCCATTCTTTGACTTTCGTATCCTGTAAATCTTTTGAAATGACAGCAGCAAGGTGACGTACAAAGGTGGTTTTATCAAATCCTGCCCCACCCGCAATAACAATAAGTCTCCTGTCCTTTACCTGTTCGGCAAGCGTTCCTGTAAATACGGGACTGTGGAAACACGTTTCATCATAAGCGTCTGTGTCGATTTCAGAAAATCCGGAAGCAGCTTCGTAGTTATTCTCTATATATTGATCCCTGCCTGCAATATTTTCACCTTCCAGAGTCATCGTGTCCGCTACGAAGCCTGAATTATTTTCGGTAGTGCTGTCCATGGAATTATTTGTTCTTTTTATTTTGAATATTTATATCGCGGGCCGCAATATTAGTGGCCTTTATATTCATCGTTCCCCCGAGCGCTATAAAACCAGTATTCGTATTTTTTGTTTCTGAAGTCTTTTTATTTTTCTTCTTTGCTGTGCCTGACTTTGCTGTTCCGGCCTTTGCTTTTTTGACCGTATATTTTCTTTTACCTTTTACTACCTGCATTACTTTATTGACAATGATCTGCAAACCTTTGCCGGATGAAATGGCATAACGATCGGCAAGTATGGGCAAATCGTTTTTTATTTCGTCGATAGTAATATTATGCAGGATAGGAAGTATCCGGTTGCGATCGGCCTCCTGCGCAAACAATGCTTTCAGTTCACTCATTGCCCATTGTTTTTCCAGGTAAATGGGACTAATGATTACAATTCCATACGTTGCAGCTTTAAGCGCATTATTTACACTTTCCATAATGCTGTCTCCCAGCTTCAGTTCAGAACCGGAATACCACACTTTAAGTCCTTGCTTTTTTAGGGCCAGTGCAAGTTCATTCGCAAACGCATTTTTATCTTCAAACGCGTGTGAAATAAAAACATCATAAGAAATTTCTGTCATTGCTGATAATATTGCAGCCAGGAATCATTTTATTATTTCGCTGACCGTATGAATTTCTGATACAGGGAGTAGGTTACGAAATAACAAGGCGCGGAAGAGGGAAGGAAATAAGATTTCCGGATCACCCGTTTTTCTTTCCGAATGACCTTCTATTTTTTCTGAATAAGGGTGTGATTAAATTCTCAGGAAGCGTTTATTTACCTCATCACGGTAACTTTCGCTGATAGGAATCTCCTTTGCAGGCGCTTCGGCGATGACTAACATATTTCCCCTGATGGCAATAACTTTATCCGTGTTAACGATATAGGACCGGTGTACACGGATCAGCATGGCATGATTGAATTTTTCATTAAATACCCGAAGGCTTATTGAAAGTGTATGACTTTTCTGCAGTGTTTTAATATTACAATATGCTCCGTCAGCTTCTATCCAAAGAATGTCGGAAATGTTTATACGGTGCAGCACATCTTTATCTTTTATAAAGAACCTGTCTGTAAAAGGAAAAAGAGTTTCGCTGATTTTTTCAAGCGTGCCCGTTGAAGCTTCTTTGCCGTTGCTGGCATTAAAAAAAGCAATCTCAATTGCTATTAGCAGGTCTTTATCCTGGTAAGGTTTTAAAAGGTAAGCCGCAGGATGGGTATGTTTGGCGCGTTTGATTGTTTCTTCGTCATGAAAGTCGGTAAGATAAATAACCGGAATCGTGTTTTTTTTATTCAGCTTTTCAACAGTTTGAATTCCATCCAGCTTTCCGCTGAGATGAATATCCATGAGAATAAGATCAGGGATTTCGTTTTCAATGAACGCTAACGCTTCTTCGCCTGTAGTCGCTTTACCTGCAATGGAGTAGCCGGCATCTTCCAATGTAGCGGCAAGACTTTCCGCAATTACAGACCGGTCTTCGACAATAAGAATGTTGGCTGGTTTCATGTGTTTAGATTGTTTGTTGGAATAATAAATTCAAAACGTGAACCATTTTCATTTGATGCAATATTAAGACTTCCTTTCAAATCTTTAATAAACATATTAATAAGCCGGAGTCCGAACGAATTTGTTTTTTCAATATCCTTTTCGATCTGCATTCCTTTACCGTTGTCTGCAATTGCAAATAACAAATACTCTGTTCCCTGTTTTTGCAGTGTAATCGTTAATTCAGGCTGATCTGTTTTGCTGAAGGCATGTTTGAAAGAATTGTTTACTACTTCATTGCAGATAAATCCCACGTTAAGCGCTTTATCCGCTTCAAGCAGAATATGATCCGTGACAAGATTTATTTTCATTTTACTTTTTGAATAGCCGAAAGAAGAAAGAAGATTATCAACCAGCTTTTCTATATAAATTTTCATATCAACATAGGCATCTGCACTCCCGCTATAGAGATCGCGATGTATGAGCAGCATGGCTTTTAAACGGTGCTGCACTTCCTTAATGGCGTCTTTTGTGGCCACATCTTCCAATCGATTTTGTTGAAGATTGAGTAACGAGGATAAGACCTGCAGGTTGTTTGTTACACGATGATGTAATTCTTTCATCATGACTTGTTTTTGCTTATTGGATTTTTCACTTGTGCGATAAGCTTTGAGAGAGATCAATAAAATTATAATAAGCAGAAAAGCGCCTGCAATAAGCGAAGTGATTAAAGTATATTGTTGAGATACAATAGCGGCGTGAGATTTATCTTTTTCAGTAAGAAGCTTGATCTCTTGTTCTTTTTTTTCTGTATCATATTTTAGTTGTAAGTTGGTAATCATATTATTTTTTTGCTCGTTTAACATATCTTCATTTAACTCGATATATTTATCAGAGAAGTAGAGTGCATTGAGAAAGTCTTTATTCTCTTTCAATGCATTTCTTGTTATTCTATAGTTATTCAACAGCAATTGTTTTGCGCCAATCTGAAGTTCAATTTCCCGTGCTTCTTCCAGATTTTTCAGGGCAAGATCATATTTTCCCCATTCGAAGTAAAGCGCCCCAAGCTTGTTTAATGTTGTTGCTTTCCCGTTTGGGTCTTCAACTTCCTGCTGAAGCTTCATCGATTGTAAGTAATAATTTTGAGCCTGTGCATAATCTTTTTGGTGAAAATAATTTTCCCCTAAAATGTCAAAACTGTAAGCAAGCGAAGCTTTATCTTTAAGTGTTTCTTTTAATTTTATGGAGTAAGTAATATAGATTAGTGCTGAATCATATTGCGCAAGCTTCATATATGTTTCGGCTATATTGGTATATGATTTTGCAATTCCTTTTTTGTAATTTATTTTTTCGTTTATCTCCAAGGATTTATAATGGTAAAGTAAAGCTCGTTTTGTGCTGTCAAGTGCTATCAGAATATTTCCTATCGCGGTATAACATTTGGCACGATCCGTTGATGGCTTTTGTTTGTCAAAGTACCTTACAGCTTCCAGCAAACTTTCGAGCGCCATATCTAAATTTCCCTGGGTTTTATATACAATTCCAATATTTACGTGTGATTGCGCTACCGCATCATCTTTTTTTAGTCTTTTCTCAATGCCAATTGATTGTAGGTAATATTGAATGCAATTTGAATATTCTCCCCGGATTAAATAAATCGAGCCTATATTGTTAAGGCAAATATACATTGTCGAAGAATCGTTTAATTGTTCCAGTAGCTTCAGTTGCTCGTTGAAACACTTCAACGCCGTGCTATCATTTCGCTGGTAAAGATGAAAGATCCCAAGATTCTCGTAGGCGACAGCAATCTCTTTTTTCTTGTTTATTTTTTTACTTTCATATAATGCTTCAGTATAAAGTTGCAATGCTTTGTCAAAATGACCGGCTTCTTCCTGCGCATCTGCAGATTTATTTAAGCATACGATTATTTCAGAAGGAAGTTTGTATTTTCTTGCGACAATCAATGCCTTAGTAAAGTAGAGATATGCTGAATCTGTTTGCCCACTATTCAGATAATGATTGCCCATGGCGCGTAACGCACGAACTTCACTTGTATCATCGTTTATTTCCTTCGCAAGCGCTGTAGCTTGCCTGTGATAATTGCGAAAGTTTTCGGTAGTATCAAGTGCGGTAAGCTTATTTAATATTTTAAGTTTCTCTTTCCCATTTGCATTTAAAAGGCATTGCTTAAGCGAATCTATTTGAGCAAGGCAAAAAGATGTGTGACAAATAATCAGCAGTGTACTAAGTAGTTTTTTCATCAGGGAAATGTAAAATAGCTTGCTCGTTTCTCCAGGGTTATGATGCTCTTGCATATTATTTAATCATACTTTAGAAATTTATGTTTAAATAAAATTATTGATAAATGTAAACATAAAGCAAAGAAAGCCCCCGGGAAATCCAGGGGCTTTCACAAACTGCTATTGCGCAATCAATGTATCCGTCCTTGAAGTATTAACAGTCAGGTTCAGACCGACATTTTTGGTAATATAGCCAGTCGCTGTTGTTTTGTACTGATAGCTTCCCTGGATAACTTCATCAAACGTAAAATCACCATTTGAATCAGTCGTGCCGGAATACAATGGAACCGATGCGCCAACGGGTTTGAGTGAAACCGTCGCCCCTGAAACCGGGTACCCATCACTATCCTTTACATGGGTATGCATGATGATCGGATCATCTTCGCCAAGTTGCTTTACGAAGCCGCCGCCTTTACCAATGCTATAAACAGTCTGCATATTTGTTTGCACACCAACGATTGTAATTGCAATCGCGATGAACGTTGAAATTATTTTTTTCATTTTGAATAAGTTTAAATCTGTACTTGTTCGGACTTCCCGCGTTTGGACATACTTTTCCCATCCTGCATTGCAGCAGAGAAAGCACCATGGCTTCGTTCCGGTTTTTTTTGGTGTTTTTTTTCCGTTCCCATTGCTTAGATCATGCAGCTAGCTTTGCTGCGGTTGTCCCGGGACAACGACCTTTGCAATGGTTCTGGACAATGAAGTGCTAATGAGTCTTAGTATTGTTTGCCGTAACGCTTTCTTTTTTTCCTGGTGAGGATCGGACTATCATCCGTGAGCTAAGCGTGTTTTGCATTCGTTACTTCCTTTCATTTGACACTTTGTTTATCAGATCTGATGGTAGCAAAGGTGAAAACTATGAAGCGGTTAAGACTGGAAACGGTTTCCGTGGATTTCCGGAAATCGGAAATGTTTTCCGGAAATTTTCCGGTTATTATTTTGCGGGGAAAAAGTGAGAAATAAGGGAGATTGAGAAAGAAAAAGCGGGTATTCGGAAACTTTAATTGTGCGGGATAAGCAAACCTTTTTTATTGGTAAAAATTCTTCACATGAAATACCTGGCTAGTGATATAATGAAACTACTGCAGGAAGTTGCAGTGAAAGCGGATATGACGCTGGAATATGCGTCTTTCAAAGAAATTTATTCCAAGATGGAGGAGGAGCTGGAAGCGCTGCCATTCAAGGAGGATTATCTTTATAAACGGGTATACCAGGAAGTGAAAAAAATGAAGGACGAATATTCTGAGATCAGCCTTAATTCGAATTACATCGAACATATTGCGAAATATTTGACTTACACCAATTATGATCAATTTAAAAAGATGCAATCCCAGCCCTTTTATTCGGCGCTGGAAAACTGCCTTGGTGCATGGTACAGTTATGTGAGGTGTAATTCAGGAGAGGAACAAATTCTTATTTCTCCAGTGCTGATCTTTAAAGAGGGGCGGGAAATATTTCTTCAATTAAAAGGACCAAGACGGATGTTTACCGGAAGATTGAAATTGGAAGGGACTTGCGTGTATTGCCTGCTGGAAAGCAAAGAAGATAAAAACCTTCACCTGGTATTTAAGTTTGGGTCTGCTACAAAACCAGATGTGCTGCAAGGCGTTTTTTCAGGAATGTCTGCCGCGGGCGATCCAATTGCGGGAAGAGAAATATTGATACGGCAGAAGGAGAAATACGGCGTTTTAAAAAATGACCGGCGCCCGATGAAGCAAATGCTAGAATCAAAATTGGAAGATGAAAAAATAATCGCAAATTATTTTAAAGAACGCATGCATTGCACGCTTAAGGGTGGACGCGCAAGCACATTTAAAATTGACGATTTAAAAAGTAATTTCACAGTGTGAAAGTGATAAAATCCTGTCAAAATAGTATTGATATTTTACAACTGTTTTTTAACTTCATCCTTCAGCAAGCCATAATCAATCTTGGAATTATGTCGCTGATCCCGCGGAATCTTTTCAAGAAAAATAATTTTGTCAAAAATTAATTCACAGGAATTTATTTTTTCAGTCACGATCTTTTTCTCTGCTGCATCAGTAAGCTCCACAATCACAAGTAATTTATTATCTGGCAACATCACCGTTCCCATTTCAACTCCTGTAATCGTCTGAAAGAAATTTTCATAAATAAATGGTGCAATAATTTTTCCATCGCGATGGATCAATGTTGCGCATCGGCCGGTTAAAAATAAATTTCCATTTGCGCCCAGGTAGCCGCTGTCGCCGGTGCGATGCCAGCATTTCTCACCGATAAATATTTTATTTCTTTTTAATGCTTCTTCATTATTGAAATATTCGCGCAGCACATGATCTCCGCTTACAATTATTTCTCCAATGGCAGTTCCGTCAAGTTCTAGCGCTTTCAACTCTTCTTCGTTATTAAGCGTTAGAATTTCTTCTGTAATCTTTATGATCTTTACTGTTGCGCTTTGGTCTGGTTGACCAACATTCAATCCTTCTTCCAGAATGTTGTTTGTATTTTTTACCAGTTCATTTACATCAATCGCGCTTATTGGTTCAGCTTCAGTCGAGCCATAAACGATCTGCACCTGCGCATCCGGAAAAGCGGTATGATAAATTTTTGCTTCACCGGGAAAAACTGGAGCGCCGCCGGTAAATATTTTTTGCAGCTGCGGCAGCGCAATTTTATGCTTTATCACATGCTTCGAAATTTCTTTTATGAAAAACGGCGAAGCAATCATCCTGTTCACGTTATTCAATTTCAGCTGCTCAATTATTTTTTCCGGTTGAAGCGAGGTTGGTTTGCTTGCTTTGAAATCTGCGATCACCGATGTTGTTCCTGCACCAAGATTTATCAGCAGTACAATCGGAAGCACCGGCATATCAATATCATCTTCCTTCGGCTCAATTTTATTGATGAGCGCTTTGAATTGCGCACTTAAAAATCCATGCGTGCGCTTTGCTGCTTTTGGCTTTCCGGTGCTGCCCGTAGTGAACGTGATCAACGCAGTGTCATCTTTTGTTGTTAATGGAAATGCTTCAGTTAACGGAACTATTTTATAGTTCACGCCAAGATGAATTGGTATTTTTCTTAATTCAGCAAAGAAAACAGATAGTACACGCGCTTTGAATATTCCAATGAACGCTTTGCATTGCGCGATTTTACAGCATTCTTCCATTCGTTTTTTGCCAACCCATTCGTCAAGGAAAACAGCAGTTGCACCGATCTTAAAAAGAGCAAGTACAATTCTGTACAAATCAAAACTCATCGGAACAAATAACATCACACGATCACCTTTGCGGATTCCTTTGCTCAGAAAATAAGTAGCAGTAGCAGTTACCTGGCCGCGGAATTCGCCAAAAGAAATTTTCTCACCTTTATAAACGATCGCAGTCTTGCCCGGAGTGCGTTCAGCAGATTCAAAAAACAGGTCGACGATATTGAAAGCTTCCATTATTTACCAGTTTCAACTATTCGTTTGATATTATCCATGTTCGCTGAATAGACATCTTTGATTTTATATCCTGCAAAATAGGTTTTAAGACTTTCCCATAAACCTGGCTTTGCATTTTTGAAGAATAATGAAAAGGTTAACGAACATTTATTGTCGCCAAGCTTTTCATACAGCTGTTCTGTTGCAAGATGTTCTGCCGTAATTGGAAATCCCTGCAAGTTGTAAAGCACAAGCTGTCTTTTTTTATCGGGAATTTTTTCTGTGATCAATTCATCCCATTTAATTCCTGTTTCATCTTTTTCACAAAAACATCTTCTCCTGCTGCCAATGGTTCCGTCAGGAAAACTATCTGTGTTGAGTGGAATAATATGATCAACATACACTGACCATTTGGAGGCGTTTGCTGAATTACCGAGAAAACGAAACACGCTGTCGGCCGGAGCATTTATTTCTACCGTGCATTTAACCAGCTTATATGAAAAACCTTTTTGCGCGCCATACGGACTAAACACGATCATTCCAGTGATAAGAAGTAGTAGTGTAAGTCCAATACGAATCGACCATTTTTTCAAGTGGTTAGATTTCTTTTCCATACAGCGTATAGTTTTTATAAATTTCTCCAAGATAATTTTTGGAAATTTTTACTGATGTTCCGTGCGCACTGACAAAAGCATGGATTACTGATTTGTAACCTTTCTCTGACGCACGTTTGATGATCTCATCTCCGATAACATGACCAAGTCCGCTCCATTTTTCATCAGGGTGACGTGCAATTGATTTTATGATCAGCGATTTTTCTGCGGTGTTAAAAAGATCATTCACACAGAAGAAGAACCCGATAATATTTTTATTCTCATCTTCAGCAATGATGACGAATTCAGGATCGATTACTTTTTTTGTTTCAGCATATTTCCTGTTAAATGTTTCCCATGATATAGTGGTATAAAGGAAATTTGTATGAAATGCCAATTCATTGAATTCGAATAAGCGCTTTAATTCATTTTCAAAATCATCCAGGTTAATGTTCCGCAAGGTCACGCCTGATTCGTGTAATTGTTTGCCGCGTTCGATTACATTTGGAAGACCAAAATGCAACTGTGTGTCTAAGCTTGAAAAATAGTTTGCGATGGGTTTAAAACCGGCTAATGTAAAAAGCGCATTGTAATATAAATGATGATAAGGTTCTAAAAAGAAATTGGGATGATCATGCTGTGTGCTGAAACGGTAATTGTCCCACGTGCTGCCATTCATCGGACCAATTAGAAATTCTGCACCTGCCTGTTTTGCCTGTGAAGAAATGCGATTTATCAGCGCTTCAGAAATTTCCGGATCGTTTATGGATTCAAAGTTCCCGATGCAGAAAGATTTTTTGTTTTCGAATTTTAAATATGGATTAACGTAAAGACCAGCTCTTGCTTTCGGCTTTCCATCTGCCAGAAGGAGATAACACGATTCCAGATATTCTGTGTTGAGCGATTCAGGTAGTTTGAAACGAATGCTGCCTGCTGGATATATTTCCTTTGGAAAATTTTCAAATAAATGAAAATCTTCTTCACCGGGTTTTGTCTGAAGTATCGTATGGGTCATAATAATAAAATGAGCGTCGCCAGTACTGTGGCAGGAATAGTTAAGTTATCTGTTCCCGACCCGCTTATTGCTTCAACAGTGGAACTGCAGAAAGCAATGACGGCTGAAATTAAAATCAATTTTGGTATTTCGTCATTGTATTTTCCGAAGCATAAAAAGACCAGGATCGTTAGTGCGATGCTGGTGATAAAAAAAGCACCAGAACCTGAAAGCGTTTTTATGTCGTTCCCGGTTTTAAATTTACCGTAAGGAAATTGTTTTCCGAAAAGTGCGGCAACCGGATCACAAATGGCAAGCGTCAGGACAGGTAAATAAAAATAAATATACGCTTCAATGCGTTGACCGGTTTTTATATTATAATAATTATAAACCAGGTAACAACAATAAACAGCAAGAGGGAACAAAATGCTGCCATGCGATTTCCGGTCAATTGCATTAATCGATTTCAGCTGATTGAATTTCAGACTGTATAAAAGTATTAACGCAAAACTTCCACACAGCAGAAGAACAAGCCATTGATTGTCCAGCATCACCGGGAACAAAAGTGTAAGCATGCCTGTACCGAAATGCACGATTTTTCTTGTAAGTTCTGCCTTGACTTTCAGTTTATGATACAGGAATTCTGCCAATCCGAAAAGAAGCAGGAAGGAAGCGCCGAGAATTACTGTATTTATAATGTCTTTGTTCATTTTATTTGGTCAATGATAAACCGGCTGTAAAAAAAACCTTTGTCTTTTTTCATGAGGACGAGTGAAAGCTCTTGTTCATGCTTTACTTTACCCGGAAGTATGTCGGAAATTTTTCTTGGAACCATTAAATTCCAATAAGCAAAACGGCCATTTTTTTCCATTCCGTCTGTAAGCGCTTGTGCAGTTTCAGAAAAAAGTTCCTTGTTCATGTATTCAAAAATGTTTGAAAGATTCATGCAATGAAATTTTCCTGATTCACCGATTGCGTCCTGTGCATAACCTTCTTTTATATTCAAGCGGTTAATATTAGATTTAATGATTTTGAAATTATGCGGTTGAAGATAGTGGGGGAGCAGTGCACCAAAGTTTCCTTTTAGATTATAATGCAGAAAGAGATTTTCCTGCGCTGCTTGAGATTGCAGATGTTCACCTGCTTTTTTATAGATATAATCTGAAACGGAAACTTCGACCTCTTTCAAAAACTCAGGATCACGGCCATATTTCCCCATGATGTATTTGCTGAAAAATATTCTGAAAAGCATCCGCCAGCGCCAAGTATCCCATTTTTCATTGTAAAAACTTGTTTGCTGGTCATTCGTTTTGTTACGGAATAATTCATCAATTGTTTTTTTTGAATGTATCCACGGCAGAATACGGTTACAAAACATCTGGAAATATTTTTCGAATTTCCCCTGATTAATCAGACCAGCATTGATCAGCTGAATGTTTTTCTCCCAATAGTTTTTTGCATCCGCGCTTAATTCACTTTTAAGCAGATGAAATAATCGTTCTCTTTCAGTTGAAGCTGAAAATCCAAGAAAATTTAAAACATCTTCGCGATCAAGATTTTTAATGCAGACTTTTTTAAGCGCTACAAGATAAAGCTGTATCTTATTTATATCTACCGCCACAACCATTTCCGGATTTGCAGCGAGCAGTGAAAAACTATTATCACCAGCCGATGCAATGGAAAGAATTTTGCTTCCTTCTTTGGGTTCCAATCCTTCAAGTAGAATGTCAGCATCTTCCCAGCAATTTGCATAACGGATGAGCTCAAAATTTACACGCGTCGTTAAATTATCACTCATTCTTTTTTAATTATTTTAATTTCACCCGTGCTGCCGTCCATTTCAATCTCATCACCTGTTTTTAATGTCTTTAATAAACCAGTAACAGCAACAATGCAGGGTATTCCCATTTCACGCGAAACAATTGCCGAGTGACTGAGCAAACTCCCGCGCTCTACAATTATTCCTGACGCAGACGGAAAAAGTGTAACCCAACCAGGATCTGTGCTGGATGTAACGAGTATATCACCATCAAGTGTTGAGATCTCATCAGGATTTAATATTACCCTGACTTTTGCTTTCACTCTTCCAGGGCAGCATCCTATTCCCTTCAAATCGCCTTCCAGTTTTTCTACCCTGTTTAAGCTGAAAAAATCATTTGCATGGTAAACTGTTCCATAAGTAGCAAATCGCTCTGATGGCGCATCCTGATTTTTATACGCTTCAAATTCTGTTTTCCTCAATTGAACCAATGACTTAATATTTTGCGTGACTGAAGTTCCTTCGATGTAGGAAAATATTTCATCTTTAGTCAGGTAAAAAATATCGCGGTTGGTTTCAAGAATGCCATCCGAATGAAATTTCTTTCCGAGATGCGAAAAGATCTCCCGCACAATTCCGAATGCACGTGTACGCTCATAACGAAGATTCTCGCGTGAGCTTACAAGCGTTCGTGCTTTGTTCAATGTGTGTTTCAGTTTCCACTTTTTATAAAAATTATACCTGAGGGTTTCATTCACGCTTGCTTCCGCTTTTGTGCGCAGTTCCTCTTCAATTTTTCCAGATGTGCTTTGTTGTGTGATTCCCGATTCGACATAAGATTTCAGCACTTTGATAAATTTTACCGGATCTTGCGTATATGAAACGGTTTCCAGCTTGAGCTCGCCCACGCACCGTTCGCCGAAATCATTGATGTAGCGGTCAATTTCTTTTTTGAGGTTGGCAAACTTCCCGCTCTTATTTTCTGAAACATTCTTCCAGATTTCCTGCTCATTTTGTTGTGTGAAAACAGCTTTCAATTCTTCATCCGCTGAAATGAGGCCTGCAAGTGCAATGCTTCGATGAACGGGCTGAATAGAAATAATATCACTGCTTCCACAAAGAAGATCATTATGAATATTCGGGTTGTTTTTATTTATCCCGTATTTCGCGGAGCGTTTCTGCAGCAGGCCAAACCAAATCATAGCAAAAAAATCATTCAGCAAAGGCGCTTTCCATTCGTTGAGCAGCGTTTTTTCAAAGCCGAGATAAAGCTGCATCAGTTCATTGCTGTTCTTCTCTTCGTAATTTATTTGTTTGTAATGCGTAATGGTTTTATCGAGCAGCTTCATGAATTCTTTTCGTTTACGCGGCAGTGCGAGAAACCTGGCGTACATCTTCACCGCCATTTTCAGTATACTGATCCATGCCTTCCCTTTCGAAAGCATGTACGTTTCCGGAATATCAAAACGCTCTTTTACGCCCATCATCTTTTCCATGAAACGCGCATTGATGCTATAGCCGGGAAGCATGGCAAGCATGTGGTACCACGTTTTCAGATTATAATAAACTCTGCCGTTTATTAAGCCCAATGTATTTGCGAAGACACGTTCATTTTGTTTTTGTGTTGCTTCGCTCATGCCCATGTACTGTCCAAAAAGTTTGTAAGCAACTTCATACGATTTGCTGATGAACGAAAACGTAAGCGGCGTTGTTACTCCCGGGTAAGATTCAATGATATTGCTATTGTCCCATAAAATATATTCTCCGTTTTGATCCTGAACTTTTGAATGTGTTGTTACCGGTCTTGTCTGCAATAAAAACAATTCTCCGTTTCTTACAGCAAATTCTATGTCCTGCGGCTGCCCGAATTCAGATAAAAGTTTATCCAGCACATTTCCAACTTCCTGAACCTGTTCGTTATTTAATGACGGAAGATTTTGTTTTGATATTTCGACTTCTGCAATTTGTGTTCCACCCTTATTTTCTCTGTCAAGAATAACTTTGTGCGTTTTTTTAGTAAGCTGTGAAGTAATAATTCCACCAGCAAGAATAAAATTATCGGAATTCAATTCTCCGGAAACCAGCCCTTCGCCCAAACCATAAACAGCGCTGATGAGCTTTTCGTTTTTATTTCCATTGACAGGGTTCATGCCAAACGCAACACCTGCTGCATCAGCCGCTACCATTTCCTGAATGATGACTGCAATTCCGAAAGAAGTCGGAAGCTGGTTATTTTTTCTGTATTCCTGCACACGCCTGGAAAATGCAGAACACCAGACACTTTTTATTTTTTCCGCAATGTTTTCTTTTGTAATAAATAAATGACTTTCAAATTGTCCGGCAAAAGAAAATTCACTTCCGTCTTCATCAATCGCGGAAGAACGTATGGCGAAGTAAGTTGTTTCGAAAAATTCATCCGTCAGTTTTGGTATAAATGATTCAGGAATGCTGATCTGCTGAATGAATGCGGTTATTTTTTCATAATCCGAATTTTGTATTGGCACAGGAACAAGTTCAGCAAGCACTTCCTGTGGAATAACTACAAACGCCGGAACATTCAAACCCATTTTCACCAGCCGGAAAAGATTTTTTGCTTTCCCGCCCACTACGGCATTTTCTTCCGGATGCTTATATGAAATGTAATTCATCAGTTAAAAAACAATTTAGTGATCATGGGTCCGCCACCTAAAGTCAGGTACATCGCAATGGTCCATAATGCTGATGCGTATTCGATCATTTTAGAATAAATATGTTTTTTACGCGCGATAAAAAAGATTCCCGGTAATGCACAGAGAACAAAGCTTACTCCAAGAACAAGGAATACCGTCATTCCATAACCTGCAAAAATGCTTGCTGCAATGCTTAAGGCAAGTGTGATGAATAAAATTATTAGCCACAGCACAACTGCACGATTTGCACCAAGCATGGATGTATAGGAAAGTACACCGTGTTTTTCTTTTTCCGGCGTTCTTATTTTTCTCCCGATCTCCAGTACAATTCCATTCATATAACTGACTGCAAAAAAGAAAAGCAATCCTAACGGAGCGTTTACGCCAGCAAGCAGCCAATCGAGTCCACTGGCATACATATCAATGAAGGGAATAATGAACATGTGTGAAGTAACATACCAGAACTGGTGTTTCTTCAGCCATTCAGTAATAAAAAATTCTTTTCCCATCAACAGCAAATAGACGATGATGGCGAAATAGATGATCAGTATTTTGGGAAAGAAAAGCAGGTTGACAATAATCTGCAGGATCACCAGTATACTTCCGAGTATTCCCAATTCGCGGAGACTAACTAATCCTCTGGGTACTGGGAGCTCTTTCCGGAATTGTGCATCGTCTTCTGCATCTTTAAACTCATCAAAAATGCGAACGAGAAGAAAAAGCGAAATGGTAGTAAAGATGCCAACGAAATAGGTTTTCAGATCAACAAAACCTTCCGCTCCCCTGCAAATTCTTGAATAGGATATTGCGGAAAAACTGAATGATGCGACAAGGAATACATAGCCTGCCAGAGGAAAACGTTCCTTCTGATAGATATAAAATCTTTTCAGAAGCGATGCATTATTTTCCCCTGCTTTCGAAAATTCGTTTTTTTGTGCAGCGTTCATTTTTTTCTTCCGAATTTTTTATGTGCAGAAGAAAAATGCCCTGCTGAAAGTGCTGCTGCAATAGAAAGTTCGCCCGACAAAATAAGTGCGCCGCAGATTTCCGCCAGCTTTCTCGCTTTGCCGGCGCCGTAACAATCCATCAGCTCTAAACATTCTCTTTGTGTTGGTAACGATGTTCCGCCGCCAACAGTGCCGAGAATTAAATTCGGAAGTGTCACGCTTGCATATAAATTCCCTGTCGATGTCACTTCCATCCTTGTTATTCCTACTGCTGCTTCTGAAACGCATGCAACATCCTGGCCTGTTGCAAGAAAAAGCGCTGCGATTCCATTTGCAAAATGTCCCTGTGCACCAATAGCTCCGCTTTGTATAATTCCTATTGTTGAAGTCTGCCAATAATCAGCCATCTTTTTCGGAGTGGTTTTTAAAACTTCCGCTACAATTTCTTTCGACAGCTCCACTTCAGCTGTAACTTTTTTTCCGCGTACAGTAGTAAAAGAAAGTGCAGTTGCTTTTTTGTCACCGGAATAATTTCCTTCTATAAACCAAAACATGGGTTGAACTGGCGTATTTGCAACAATGAATTTGCAAATCTCATCTGTGCAGAGTGTCACCATGTTTTGTCCGGAAGCATCACCAGTCTGATATTCGAAAGTTATAAAAAGATTATTGCCTTCAATATTGGGAATAACTTCCATCAGCTTTGCATAACGGCTTGTTTGTTCTGTGATCTTTTTAAATTCTTCTATCTGCGGAAGCATCCAGATTAAAAATGTGCCGAGCTCTGCAATATTATTGAATTTGAAAACGGGGCTGCGCTGCACGGCTTCAACCAGGCAAATAGAAGTTATTCCGCCTGCAAGCCGTGTTGCTTTTGCACCGCGATGATACGAGGCAACAAGCGCACCTTCACTTGTAGCAAGTGGTACAAAAAAATCTCCGTCAGCAGCGGTGCCCAACACTTTCAATGGCCCGATGATGCCGGTCGGAACTTGTGTAAGGCCGATAAAGTTTTCAATATTTCCTTCCAGCAAAGAAGTATCGGTGAATGTTTTTTTCCCTGGAAGAAACTCAGGTCTTTTTCCGGTTTCTTTTTCCAGGTAATCAAGCCGTAGCGATTGTCCTTCTGCCGACGCCATTGCTTCGATCGGAAAATGATCGCGTTCTATTACCACAGATGATTTCTCATTTATTTTTTTGATTAACGCTTTAATATTGGTCTGCTCATCCAGGATTTTAATCGCCCGTGATGCTCTTGTGTTTGATGATCCCATTGGGTTATATTATTCTTTATTGAAGAGTAAATTAAATTATTGAAGTAATAAGCAGGACAAAAATACTCTTGCGCACAAGTTCAATCAAATTGAATTTTCAAATTACGCACAACGATTTACTGCATTATTGCAATAAGGTAATGGTAATTTGGCTGGAATCGGGATTATTGGGGAATTCTGAAATGAGATATAGTGCAAACCGCGATATCAGCAAACTTTAATTTAAGCATTATTGAATTTTGCAAAAAAATAAAATCCACTGATTTGAAAGTGCCGATATGAATTTATCACTGGTAAGCGGGAATACCTTTTCCGCGATATACTTATGGATTAATGCTCCATTCCCGTCCATTGCCATCGCTTTTCTTATTCCATCGGAAGGAAGGTTTTATGCGTTGGCCGTTTTGAGGAGCTGCACGAAATTTTTCTTTCAGTTTAGCCAGGTCATAAAATGCAGCATTTAATTCAATGCCGAGTGTTTTTTGGACCAATCCTTTAATCGTATTTGCGCCTGCACGTAAGTTTTCAATGTCATGATCAACAGCACTGAAATGCTGGTCAGAGATGTGCTGAATGATTCAATGATTAATCAAGAAATGAGCAATGATGCAAGCTTTGATTTTTAATATTCCAGTCGAATAAATGCTGCTGCTACTGCCTTTATTTTTTTTCTTCGTATTCCTTTTTTGTCAGCCGGTACTGATTCACACTCTTATAAACATTATCAATTCTATACTGATCTTTTAGCTCGGCCTCCATTATCATTTTGTTATTTATCATCACTTTTCCGGATGCTTCATTATCGGGATAGTGAGTAGCGTAGATCTTGTTAAGTTCCAGTTTTTCAAATCCAAATTTTAGAATTGCAGCGGCGGCCTCTGTCGCAATTCCTTTATTCCAGAATGGTTCACCAATCCAATATCCGAATTGTGCACAGTTATTCTCTTTATCTAAATGCAACCCGATTTCCCCAATAAGTTCATCATTGTCTTTTAATGTGATTGCAAAGACATAGCGTTCTTTATTTTTAAATCCCTGGTACACAAAATTCATTCTGAAAATAGCATCTTCCTCATGGTAAGGATAAGGGATATTAAAAATCTGGTCAGAGATCGCTCTATTGTTTACATACCTGAGCAAGGAAGGAATATCATCAATCCGGATCTTTCTTAAGGTCAGCCTCTCAGTATTTAATTCAGGAAATGTTTTCATCAGTGTGTATGAATTAATGCTGGCATTATTTCAAATCGCCGGTTGTATGATTTGGCCGTGGTAAGAAATAAATTTACTACAAGATATACCTTTAGCAAAATACGCTAACGATAAGGCGGGTCGGAATTCCAAAGTACGGGCGATTTGCGGACACCCTATAGTGACAGGGGTTATTCTGTGTACAAAAAATGACGGAAAGATAATTACGCAGCCTTTTTTGCGCGGAAGTTTTATGATGTCCTTGTCCCGGAAAGCGGGTAAAAATTAGTTCTTGATCTCCAGAGTTTTAAAATGCTGCTTTGTAAGCAACTGATTTTCAATTTCATATATAATTACTAGTTACTTCTTTCAATAACAATTTCTCTATTTCCCTTCCTATATTCCCAAAAAATACTACCTTTGCCCTCCCCAATAATGGGGTAACAACTAAAACCATCAAAATGTACCAGTACGAAACCGTCTTCATTTTAACTCCCGTTTTGTCTGAGGATCAGGCAAAGGAGGCGGTGGGCAAGTTCCGTAAGATTCTTAAAGATCTCGACGCGAACATCATTCACGAGGAATCATGGGGCTTAAGAAAGCTAGCCTACCAGATCCAAAAGAAGTCCACCGGCCATTATCATCTGTTCGAATTCAAAGCACCTAACGGAAAAGTTGTGCCTGAACTCGAAGTTGCTTTCAAACGTGATGAGCGTGTTCTGCGTTTCATGACAGTCGCTCTTGACAAACATGGCGTTGCTTATGCTGAAAAGCGTCGCAACAAGGCTAAGAATGCCAAGAAAGAAAAAGAAACAGTTTAACAGCTCAACAAGAAACCATCATGGCCGAAAACAGCTCTGAAATCCGCTATCTCAACCCACCATCCGTTGAGGTAAAAAAGAAAAAATACTGCCGCTTCAAGAAAGCCGGTATTAAATACATCGATTATAAAGACGGCGATTTTTTAATCAAATTCGTCAACGAGCAGGGAAAACTTCTTCCACGCCGACTTACAGGTACTTCTGTAAAATTTCAACGCAAAGTGGGTCGGGCTATCAAACGCGCGCGTAACATCGCTTTGTTGCCTTATGTAGCTGATCAACTTAAATAATCCGGGAGGAAATACGAAATGGAAATCATTCTTAAACAAGACGTAAAAAACCTCGGCTATAAAGACGATGTTGTAATTGTTCGCCCGGGATTCGGACGCAACTATCTTATTCCAAAAGGTATTGCAATCCTTGCTGATGTTACCGCGAAGAAAATTCACGCTGAAAACGTAAAACAGCGCGCACACAAAGAAGTTAAGATCAAAGCAGAAGCTGAAAAGAACGCTGCAAAACTTAATGAAATGACCATCAACGTTGGTGCTAAAACCGGCGACAATGGAAAAATCTTTGGATCAATTACCAGCGTACAGCTCACAGATGCTTTACGTAAACTCGGATTCGAAATCGATCGTCGTAACATTACTATTGAAGATGAAGCGAATATCAAAACAACCGGAACTTACAATGCAAAAGTTCGTTTGCATAAAGAGGTTGTCGCAACTTTCAAATTCGAAGTGGTAAGCGAATAATTTCAGAAATAACACATCAGTAGTAAGAATCCCTTCAGCAATGAGGGGATTTTTTTATTTAGTGGGGATTGAGTACGAATTACGAATGCTGGCGAATAGTTACGAATAGGTTTAGTGTATTATTTATAAAAAGAATAAGATGGAAGCAAAATTAAAAAGACGGGATTTATTATTTCCGGAGATTAGTTATACAATTATGGGATGTGCATTTGACGTGTTTAATCAAATAGGACCGGGGCACCTGGAAAAGGTTTACCAAAAAGCAATGGCAGCAGCGTTGCGTGAAAAAAAGTTATTGTTTAACGAACAGGTTCCGCATGTATTAAGATTTAATGGCGAAAAAGTGGGTAGTGGTTATTTTGATTTTCTCGTCGAAGAAAAAATAGTCGTTGAGCTTAAGCGTGGCAGATTCTATCTCGCTTCTGATATGGAACAGGTGAATGAATACCTGAAAATGAGCAATAAGAAATTGGGAATTATTATCCGCTTTACACCAGACGCCGTCTGTTCAAAAGAGTCGTCAATATTGGCCAGTAGCATAGTCAGATTAATTCGTAACTATTCGCCACATTTGTAATTCGTACTCACTTATAACCGTAAAGCCTATTCGTAACTATTCGCCAGCATTCGTAATTCGTACTCACTCATAGCGCAATGCCTCAATCGGATCAAGCCGCGATGCTTTTATCGCTGGATACAATCCGGAAACTAATCCGACAACAAAACAAATTACTAATCCCATTCCGATCCACGTCCAGGGCATTGCAAACGGAGCACTCATCATAAAGGAAATAGCAAACCCGATAATCACAGCGAAGATGATTCCGAAAATTCCGCCGATAAGACAGATGAGAATTGCTTCCGTCAAAAATTGATTCCTGATAATTGCCCGCGTCGCTCCCAGCGCTTTACGAATTCCGATTTCTCTTGTCCTTTCCGTAACAGAAACAAACATAATATTCATCAATCCGATCGCTGCGCCAAATAAAGTGATGAACCCGATCAGCATTGCGCCCATGCTCACATATTGCAGGTTTTCGATCAGCGCATTGCCAACGCTGTCACTTTTGATCATGTCAAAATTTTTGTCCTCACCAATTTCCACTTTCCTGATAATGCAAAACAAACCAGTGGCTTCGCTGATCGTGGTTTCCATTAATCGGCTATCGATAACAAGCACGTTAATTGTAAATGTCATATCAGGCCGTGAAAAATACTGACGGACATTTTCAATCGGAAGCATCGTTGATTTATCGCCGCTGAAACCCATCGAGCTGCCTTTCGGTTTTAAAGTTCCGATGATGATATATTTGCCGGCACCCACACTGATCTGCTTACCGATCGGATCTTCATTCTTAAAAAGATTCAGCACAATGTCATGACCTACTAAAGCAACATGTGCTCCCGTGGTAGCTTCGGCACGCGAAAAATTCCGCCCCGATTCAATTTCATACCCGGAAGTAGCAAGGTAATTCTGATCCACACCAAGCACCTGGATATTCGGATCCGTTTTTTTTGATTTGTACTTCAGCGTGCTTGAATAGGAAGCCATGGTAGAAACCGAAACGGTGGAAGGAAAATCAAAACGTTCAGCAAATTCCATCGCCTCATTGTAAGTTATTGTGCGGAATTTTTTTGGCTTTTTCCCACCCCGTCCAATATGAATGCGTGTTTCTTTATTTCTAATGGTAAATGTATTGGCGCCCATGCTGGTGAAATTCTTTGTGAGCGAACCTTTAAGCACATCAATAGAGGTAAGAATCCCGACAAGTGCCAGAATACCTAGCGCAATGATGAGAATAGTAAGAAAAGCACGCAAAGCCTGCCCGCGGATAGCAGAGACGGAAACAAGCAGGTTCTCACGAAAAGCGGAATTCATAAGGTAAAATTACTTAATTTATTGAGCCGGAACTTTTGAATTCATTGCCTGAACAATAGCGTCAAATGATGGAATGCAAGGCAAATTAACCTGTATATGCGGCAGTTTCACCCTTAATCAAGAAATTCCTTGAAATTTCGGCTTTGTCAACTTATGAATTTGTAAATTTGCAAGTGAATACAATGGCACCAATAAAATATAAAATCCTCCTCTATGGTTTTTGATTTAGAAATGATCAAACGGGTTTATTCGGCCCTTCCCGGTAAAGTTGACGCTGCCCGAAAACTGGTCGGTCGTCCGCTTACGCTTACAGAAAAAATACTTTATACCCACTTAACTGAAGCATTGCCAAAAATGCCGTATGGCCGTGGAAAGGATTACGTGGACTTTAACCCTGACCGTGTAGCCATGCAGGATGCAACTGCTCAGATGGCTTTGCTGCAATTCATGCAGGCGGGACGTAAACAAGTTGCCGTTCCCTCTACCGTTCATTGCGATCACCTCATCACTGCTAAAATGGGAGCGAAAGATGATTTAGCCATAGCTACAAAAGAAAGCAAAGAAGTATTTGATTTTCTTGCTTCTGTTTCAAATAAATACGGAATTGGTTTCTGGAAACCAGGCGCAGGAATTATTCACCAAGTCGTTTTGGAAAATTATGCATTCCCCGGCGGAATGATGATCGGAACTGATTCGCATACTGTAAATGCAGGCGGGTTAGGAATGGTTGCTATTGGAGTGGGAGGAGCGGATGCATGTGATGTGATGGCAGGTCTTCCATGGGAATTGAAATTTCCCAGGCTTATCGGAATTAAACTGGTTGGAAAGCTGAGCGGATGGACAGCGCCGAAAGATGTGATTTTAAAAGTTGCCGGAATTCTCACTGTAAAAGGCGGAACCGGCGCGATCGTAGAATATTTTGGTGAAGGCGCAACCTCGATGTCCTGCACAGGAAAAGGAACGATCTGCAATATGGGTGCAGAAATTGGTGCAACAACTTCAACATTCGGTTATGACGAATCGATGGAGCGTTATTTGAATGCAACCGGTCGTGCAGATGTTGCAGCGCTTGCAAATACCGTGAAAGAACATCTTACTGCTGATCCGGAAGTGTATGCCAATCCGGAAACTTATTTTGACCAGGTAATTGAACTTAATCTTTCTGAGCTTGAGCCGCATCTGAACGGACCTTTCACTCCCGATCTCGCAACACCAGTCAGCAAGATGAAAGAAGTAGCGAAAGAAAATGGCTGGCCGATAAATATCCAGGTTGGATTGATCGGCTCCTGCACCAATTCTTCTTATGAAGATCTTTCCCGTGCGGTTTCTGTTGCAAAACAGGCCGGTGAAAAAGGATTGATTCCAAAATCGGAATACCTGATCAACCCCGGTTCGGAGCAGATCCGTTATACCACGAAGCGTGATGGATTCCTTGATGTGTTCGAATCGATCGGTGCGAAAATTTTTACGAATGCCTGCGGACCATGTATCGGAATGTGGGATCGTATGGGTGCGGAAAAGCAGGAAAAAAATACAATCGTGCATTCGTTCAACAGGAATTTTGCAAAACGTGCTGACGGAAATCCAAATACATTTGCATTTGTTGCTTCACCGGAGCTTGTAACAGCGCTTGCGATTGCTGGCGATCTTACTTTCAACCCGATCACTGATTTTCTTACCAATGATAAAGGGGAAAAAGTGAAGCTGGATGAACCAAGCGGAGACGAATTGCCAAAAAGAGGTTTTGCTGTAGAAGATGCGGGGTTCCAGGCGCCGGCAGAAGACGGAAGCAATGTATCTGTAAATGTTTCACCAACATCAGATCGTTTGCAATTGCTTGAACCATTTGCTGCATGGGAAGGTGTTGATCTGAAAGGACTGAAACTGCTGATCAAAGCAAAAGGAAAATGTACAACTGATCATATTTCAATGGCAGGTCCATGGCTGAAATTCCGCGGACATCTTGATAATATTTCAAATAATATGCTGATCGGTGCGGTGAATTTCTTCAATGAGAAAACCGACAACGTGAAAAATCAGCTTACAAATGCATACGATGCTGTTCCGAAAGTGCAGCGTGAATACAAAGCCAATGGTCTCGGCTCGATTGTCGTGGGTGATGAAAATTATGGTGAAGGATCTTCGCGTGAGCATGCTGCAATGGAGCCGCGTCATCTTGGTGTTCGTGCTGTTCTTGTAAAATCATTTGCACGAATTCACGAAACGAATTTGAAAAAGCAGGGAATGCTCGCTTTGACATTCGTGGATAAAGATGATTACTTAAAGATCCAGGAAGATGACACGATTGATATTATCGGCCTGACCACTTTTGCGCCAAATCGCCCTTTAACGCTTGTGTTGCATCACGCTGACGGAACAGAACATTTAATCTCTGTGAATCACACGTACAATGAACAGCAGGTAGAATGGTTTAAAGCCGGTGGAGCATTGAATATTATCCGTGCGAAAGTGAAAGCGTAATAGTTAAAAACGTATTAAAACGAAAAAGAACCGGTGCGAGCCGGTTCTTTTTTTACTTCACTATTTGTGTTTGCCTCCGCCACCTTTAGGGTGATTTCCGCCACCTTTTGAGTGATCATTACCGCCCTTAGGTGAAGAGCTTTTTTTAGAATTATCGTGACTTTTATTATCGCCTTTAGAACCTTCTCTGTGATCATTTCCGCCTTTAGGGCTATGATCAGTATTACCGTCTTTTCCGCCTTTGAAATCTTTTCCGTCATTTCCGCCGTGGTTGTTTCCATTTCCATCGTGCTTGTCATTTCCACCATTGCCTTTTGGAAAATCATTTCCTTTATATTTCGGTTGTTTTCCACCTTTGAATTCTCCGTTTTTGTGACGTGTTACCACAAAATCTGAATGCATACGATTGGAATAATAAATTTCATTCGCATGCTTGAAACGATGTTTGTTGTAAGAAACATATTGCCCATGATTTTTAAAATGCATTGGTGAATACACTTCATACACAACCGGTTCCCATGGACTCCAGTAAACAGGGTAATAATCATAATAATAAGGTGATTCATAAACAACATAAGCGGGCGAATAAACATAGCTCACCGCCGGCCATGCATACACATTTACTCCTACGGAACTTGCATAAACAAACCCTGCTTTTTCTTCCCCATCTTTTGGCTCAATAATCATATTCTCGCCATACATAGTTTCATCTCCGACAATCTGAATGCTTGCCTGGTTATCGCCTGTTTTTTCAATTTCAATAACTGCGGCATCCTGCGATTCTTCTCCGCTCACAGGCACTCGCAACGTGATAGCATGTGCATCACCATCGCGCAAATCTATAACGCGGATGTAATCCACTTTTCCGTCGCCATTCAGATCAAGATTATTTACACCGGTCGATTTATCATTCAATGATTTTTCAAATCCTTCAACACTTTTAGAAGTTTCAAAAAGATTGAGCACTGCATATAAATCGAGATTGTCACCGGGTAAACCTGTTGGTTTCTGGTCTTTGCCTGAATGTGAACAAGAATGAAATGTAAAGGTTGCAAGAAAAATTCCCGCAAAGAAGCCGGTGCGTTTCATAGTAAGATGTATTAGTGGTTGTCCGGAAGGGTTACCGTAACTTGAGTAAAGATCACTTATCGCATAGTGCAGAAGAATAGCATTCGACTGTTCGCCGGAATACAGACATGCATTGTATGTAAATGAAGACACAACGTTCAGAGAAAAAAATAAATTTAAACGTATAGCGGTAGATGGATTGAAAAGAGTTTACCAATAAACTGCTTCTTTTTTCCATTATCAATCCACCCGCTTATTCCTTGTGCCCTTTATTGTTTTCAGCGTTGTATTAAATAACGATTCAATCAACGGTGTACGTGCCTTCTGGACTTTTTTCTGTTCTAAATTAATTTCTTCATAACCGGTTGTAATATCATACATCAGCGTGTAATAATAAGTTAAATGGTCGTAGCCATAGATCCGTATGTAACAGAAGTGATGTGTATGATATTTCATGGTCAGCGGGAGGACTTTATCCGTAGACAGGCACAGAAAATTAAGATCTTCATGTGCCACGCGCTCTGTTGTCCATTCATTCATACAGGCCAGTTCATTGTAAAGCTCTACATCATTTGCCCCGAATGTTTTCGGACAAATTACATTCGTTTGCATTTTGAATGGAGCAGCATCTTTTATAAGTAATGCAGGAAGCTCACGTTCTGTATTTTCTGAAGTAACAAAAACAGGATAATTGTAATCATCAAGTTCCATAAAATAGGGATCGACAAAAACCACAGTATCAATTCCCAGTTTTTTTGTACGAATTTCCGTTGTCTCCTTTGCCTCACGCCGGGCGTATGCTTCGTCGCTCAAGGCGTTTTCCTCCTGCTTTTTCTGTTTCCGTCTTTCTTCTGTTACAATACGATCGGCGGATGTACGTTCCGCATTGCTGAAAAATGCCTGCACCTCTGCAGACTCGATTATATCACTGAATGCAAGCAGGTAAAATTTACTGTTGTCAGCCTCTTTTCCTTTGAGCCTCGCTTCTTCCTGCTTTTGCTTATCTATCCGAAGCTTGTCATATTTTGAAACAAAAGCATTCGGATTTGAAGACGTACCAACTGCTTTGTTCGGATTCTGATTAACAACGTTAGCAGTATCCGTTGTTTTTATAGTATCTTTTTTATCAAGCGCCCGCTTATAGATTGCGGTAGCATTTTTCAAATCTTCGTAATGAATATCATTTAAACGTATTGCTTCATCTGCAAGATCATTGCGCATCGCTATAATGAGATAAGAAGAATCCGTTTGTGATAGATCGTAGAGATACCGCAGCGCAAGAAGATTGAGCTGCGGCGCCTTCATTTTCGTAAAGAAATAATAGCACTGCTGCTGGTTTCCTTCTACTTTATAATAGCTTTTGGTGATAGAATTATAATCGCCGTTATTTTTATATTTCGCAAGACCATATAATGCTTTCCCTACACAGGTTTTCAGGTAACTGTTGGTTGAATCTTCCTGTAAGAGAACAAATGCATTGTAATAAGCAAAACAATACGAGCGCTCCTGCAGCTGCAAGCGAATGGTTTCAAAACGTGCAATCTTCCTTATCGTAATAAATGCCGCAGAACTTTCAATAAACTTATTGGAGCCAGAACATTTTTGTGCATTTAATACTTTTTCGAGCGCTCCGCGTCTTGTTGCCATATTCGGATGCGAACTATAAGCATCGTCATCTTCATCCCTGTCAAAATTTACCGGGTTGAGCGAATCAAGGAATAAATCTGCCGGATATTCCATCATCGACGGACGCATCATATTTGCATTGAATTTATAATCTTCAAAAGGAAACGCAGAATATTGTGTCACGAACAGCGCCTCAATTCCTTCGCTGCAGCTATAAATTGTTTTGGAAATCCGCACAACCGACATTGAATCCGCCTGTATTTCGCGGTCTTTGCTGTACGTGCTTGCAACACGGATCCGGTCGTTGTAAGAATCGTAACGTGATTTCTTATTAAAGATCACATCATTCTGCAGGTAACCATTTATACTGTGACGCAGTTCGTAATGCGCAATTTCATGAGAAAGAATAAACGCAAGCTGCGCTTCATTTTCTAATTGTGCAAGCAGGCCAAGCGTAACAAAAATAATTCCCTAGTTAGTTGAGAATGCATTTGCTTCCGTTGAACGCAAACAATAAAAGCGAAGTTTTGTGCGGAGTTCCGGCTCATTTACTAATACGTGATCTGCAATCCGGTTTACGTATTCGGTAACCGTATCGCCGAACAAAACTTTTCCGCTTTGCAGCAATCCGTCAATAAGGTAATTTGACTCCAGCAGAAAATCATCTTTTGCACTTACGATCTTCTTGTTGTCAGTTACCTTAACTTCCTGGGCCAGCGCTTCATTATATTTTTCCTGCGTTGGCCGGATAAAATCCTGTGGAATTAATCCAACACATTTTATTCCTTCATAATGATGGAAGTCAATTGGCGCTTGCGCAAAAAGTATAACTGGAAAAAATGTGAGCAGGAAAAATAGATTCTTCATTGAATTGAGCTGTTTTTGTTAAGAGATCCTGATCAAAATGCCAGCCATCCCAGACCAAGCTTTATCTCCAGTAAATTATGACTTAGCAACCCTTTGTTAAAATTCTTAAGTAGGTAATTGTTTACGCTTGATCTGTCGCTTTGAGACAATACCCCCTGGTAATCACCTCCGGTAAATATATTAATGCCAATTGCCGTATTGATGAAAAAATTATTTCCTATCGGATTCGTTTTTCCAACATGGTATCCAATCTTGAAGCAGGTGTAACGTTCAAATGGCTTATGCACAGTGAATTGCTGTAAAGTATTTCCCTGGTCATTCGAATACAAAGCCAGTGTATCTCCGGGGAGGATCGCAGAATATTTTACCATCCCAAAGCTGAATTGGTAGTATAATCCAACAGGAGCAACAAAATCATTTCTGAAAAATTTGAAGTGTAATTCAAATGCATCAATCTTGCATAAGACAAATTCTTTCTTTGGAATTACTTCGTAAAAGTCAACATATTGAGGTTTAAAGTAAG
The DNA here is from genome assembly GCA_039918435.1 of Bacteroidia bacterium. Classification (GTDB taxonomy): domain Bacteria; phylum Bacteroidota; class Bacteroidia; order Palsa-965; family Palsa-965. Next base: position 44,714 of record JBDSHN010000039.1, read on the forward strand.
TTTTCTGTTTTCCATTATAATAGCTGAAGCCGATATTGACCTTTCGCGACAAAGCATAATTTGCATAAAGCTCCGTTTTGTAAGAAAGGCGTGTGGAAAAAATCAAATCACCAACTCCTTGCTCTAAATTGAAGTTGGGAAAGTAAAAAAACGAAGACGCATTATATCCAGCCGAAAATCTTTTTCCACGATAACCGGGAACTTGTGCGGAAAGATGCTCTGCTGCAAAACAGAACAGTAATAATTGAAGGAGTATTATCTTTTTCATTTTGCGCTTTTTTTATCTTTTTTCTCACGTTTGATCTGCAGCATGGTGTCGTACATGATGGAATTAATGAAGCCTTTTTTTGCTTTTGATTTCAGGTAAACGGTTTGTATCAATTCCGGTTTACCGGTTTGAACATTGTACATTAACGTGTAGAAATAAGTATGATGTTCTGGTGTAAAGGCATACACAAGAGCGACGGGCAACAGGGGGTAGACAAACACAGAAAAGAAAATAATTCCACCGCGGTTACTTCTTTTTTCCTTGTAGGAATAAATGCCCGTGTAGCAAAAATAATTCGTGTTATACTTTTCTGTTAATGGTTGCATACGATCCGTTTCTATCGGAAGCATCTCCAATTCATCATCATGGTCCAGTCGTTCACCCATCCAGTCATTTACAACAGCAAGGTCGTTGTATTGTTCCACGTCTGATGCGGTGAATGTTTTTGGATTCAGCACTTTGATCGACAGGTTGGCATAATATGCATTCTCATTGATCTGTGCTGAAAATTCCAGCTGCTCTGTTTCCGATTTCACAAGCTTTAAACCTTTGCGGTCGTCAGCAAGGTAATAGAATGGATCAACATAAATAACGGTGTCAATTCCCAGGCTTTTTCCGTGCTTGCGCATTTCTTTTTCTTCTCTGCGTATCGCTTTATCTGAATCTTCGCTTTCCTTTTCCGTTTTTTCCTGCGCCAGACGTGTGGCCGATTTTGACTCCGCTTTTGCAAACAGTTCTTTAACGTCAGCTTTATCCATTACATCACCGAAAGCAAGAAGATAAAATTTACTTCCATCCGATTTTTTTGTTTCAATGACTTGTTGCTGCTCCAGCTTTTTCTTTTCCTGCCGCAGCTTATCGTATTTAGAAACAAATGCTTTCCCGTTTTCATTCGGATCAGCCACTTTGGGCTCCGCTTTTACCAGTTCAGGCGCCGCAGTATCCGGAGTGTTTTTCGCTTCAAGATAAAGCGCATACGTTTTTTGCATATCTGGAAAAGTAATTTCATTCAGACGAACCGCTTCTTCTGCAAGATCATCACGCATTGCGGCAATAACCGGCGAGGCATTTACAAGCGACAGGTTATAGAGATAACGCAGCGCGATCATATTCAGCTGCGGCGCAGTCAGCTTGCTGAAGAGAAAGTAAACCTGCTGCTGCTGACCTTCTTTCTTGTTGTAATATTCCGAAACATCGCCGAACGAATAGTGGTTTTTATATTTCGCCATTCCATAGAGCGCTTTAGCTGTGCATATTTTCAAATAATCACTGGTAGAATCCTCATCCAGCAGCACGTATGAATTATAATAGGCCGCGCAATAATTCCGTGCATTCAGCATGATGCGAACTGTTTCAAATCTTGAAATCTTGCGGATCATATAAAAAGCAGGTTCATTGAGCACAAATTTCTCTGTGCCGCATTCGGCCAATCCACCTAAAATAGCTTCCAGTCTCTTTCGCCGTTTTGCAATATTCGGATGCGTTGCATAGCTGTCATCATCATTATCATTTTCGAAATTGATCTGCTTCACCGTATCAAGGAAAAGATCCTTTGGCAATTGCATTACAGGATTCTGAAGGCTATATGGATGATAAACAATTTCATTAAAAGGTAATTCCGAAAACTGCAGCACAAAAAGTGATGCTACAGATTCATCGCAGGCATAACCGGTTTTTGAAAGACGGAGAAGCCCCAGCGAATCAGCTTCCAACTCCATTTCTTTGCTGTACGTGCTCGCTGTGCGGATCTGATCATCGTACGTATTGTATTTGTAGCTGTTTTTATCAGCGAAAATTTCCTGCTGCTTAAGATAACCTTCCATGGTGTGACGACGCTCGTAATGCGCAACTTCATGTGAAATAACAAAAGCCAGCTGTGCTTCATTTTCAAGCTGCGCAATAAGTCCGAGCGTGATAAATATAATTCCCTGGTTAGTAGAAAATGCATTTGCCTCTGATGATTTCAAACAATAGAAACGAAGCTTTGACCGTAATTCAGGTTGTTCAACCAAAACGCGGTCAGCAACAAGGTTGACGTAATTCGTAACTGTGTCGCCAAACAAAACTTTTCCGCTAAGCAAAAGCTGGTCGATGATATAATTGGTGGCAAGAAGAAAATCTTCCTTATCCGAACTGACATTATGATTCTTCGAATTTTGCGCTTCGGCTTTCACATCGCTTTTGTATTTGTCCTGTGAAAGACGAAGGAAATCGTCAGGGATAGCGCCGGAGCATTTGAGCGGCTGGTAATTGTTGAAATCGGGCTGCTGCGCAAACATGCGTACAGAAACCAGGATCAGCAGAAGGAGGAAAGTGTTTTTTTTCATTTTCAACTATTTGTAATTGAATAAAAAAGAGGCTGCAAAATGCAGCTACTTTTCTGTGTTATAATTTCTTTAACGGAAGATAAACTCCGGCAGTCAAACCATGCCTTATAAAATCTTTCGGATGTGTGGTACGATCAGCTCCCAATTCCAGGTTGACGGAATATTGAGCAATGAAGGAAAATTTTTCCAATTCGTATGCTCCACCAAATAGGAGTTCAATAAAAGGATTTCCATTTTTCTCCGGTAAAAAAACTTCCGGGTCAAAATCGTCAAGGACATAATTAAAGGTTGCAGTTTTCTCAGGTAGTATATACCGCGAGGAGTAATGTGTAAAACCCATTCCCCAGCCAGCATGAAGCAACAGGAATTTACTGAAATTCTGTGGAATCTCATAAGCGGCTCGCAGGTTGATTGTGAATCTCTTACACACCGCTGTTCCTGCAATATCAACAGTATTATACGTATTGTTCTTTGTGTTCGCAGTGAAAAAGGCGGAATCAGTATGCGGGAAAAAACAGGAAAAACCAATTCCATTAAATCCTGAAACCGGAAAACTGTAGCCGGGCAATATCCAATTTCCTTCGATACGGATGCCCGGAGAAAATGATGACAAGTGTCCCATTGTCCTTTCGGTGTAACCCGTTTGGTCAATTTGATCAGGATACCTGGCCGAGAATGCCAACGCAAAGGCTGATATTCCAATCGACTGCGCAGCTGTATATGCAACGAACAGCAGGCAGGAAAGTCCGGTAAAAATTACTTTGTTCATAATTGGGGTTAATGTAATGTAAAGATAGCCGCTAATAAAACCGGTGCGCTCTTCCTGTATCGTTTAAGAAGAGCGTACCGGTTTAATTTTGAAATGAAAAAAATAACCAGCCATATTATTAAATTCCGGTGAATTAATTTATTTAAAAGTGACTTTGCTGAACTGGTATGTTTTCGATTCCTGCGCAAGAATGATCATTTCCTTTGCCCCGGTTTGTGTGCACATTTTCGGTCGAATATTCAACTCACCTTTTTCTGTGGTCAAAAGCAATTCGCGTGTCACTTTACCATTCGCATCAACTTCCGCAAGGATTACTGCTGCCTCTTTGGAAGGAATATAATTGTAGATTTTTTCTCCTGATGTGAGATAAAGATTTTTCGGATTGTCGTTGTAAATGAAATAGAGTTTATCATCCACAGCAGCGTAGGTGTAGGAAGAATAATAACCACCATCTTCCTGTGTAGTCTGCCGCTTTGGAATCTTGCACTTCCATGCAATGGAACCATCAGCATTAAAGGTAATCACCATAATGTCGTTGTAGACATAATAGGTACGGCAGGTAGTTGTTGTGCCACCATTAGCATTGGTTGATGTTGTACAAACCGTGTAAGTGCGATATTGCTCTGCGATCAAAGTAGCGCCGCCGTCAGTACGAATCAGCAATTCATCCATTTCAAAGGAGAAAAGTTCCTGCTCCTGGCCTTTTGCTTCTTTTTTCTCACTCTTCTTTTTTTCTTTTTCGGTAAAATATTCAGTGATGAAATCGCTTTCAAATGGTTTGAAGTTCGAGACGACCACTTGTTGTGTTTTTCCATCAAGGCGAATGTAAAATGCGCCTTTCACGCTGTATGTTCCTTTATCAGAATAAAAACCTGCCGCAACAAGATCACCGTTCGGGGCGCCATCGATTTGTACATCTGTAATAAATTTGTCTTTCAATTCAATCGGCATACTCACCATTTCTGTTCCATTGTTTGAATAACGGTAAATGCGGTATTTATACGTCGGATTTCCTTCCCTGCGTGATACACGGGCATCGGATTTTTCCTCGTACTCAATCCCGATAATATATACCGTTCCGCTATTATCCACTTTCACTTGTTGTACTGTGAACTGGGCAGGAGGAATCGGAATTTTAATATCCTTTGTCCACACTTTTGCCATTTTAGAATCAAAAACGGTAAGGTGAAAACGACTATCATCGCGCATATCGCCATTTTCATCTTTATCGCTGTCTTTGCTGTAATAAAGCAACTTCGATTCATCCGGTGATATATTATGAGTGAAATGGCCATATACATCGCGTTTGGATGCCATTTTAGTGACGATCAACGGATGCGGATCAACTTCAGCTACGAGTGTTTTTTTATCGACTTTTTGATAGAAAAGTGTTGTAGTAAGCGCTTTTTTATCTGTTTCAATGCTGAACAGGTAAAAGTTGCCTTCCATCAATGCTGAATAATTGTAATACTCCTCATCGCCTTCAGAGATTTGTGTGGATTTGTCAACGTTCATCTGTTTGTTCAGGTGCTCAATGAACAAATGCGTTTTTTCCGCTCTTACAGTATAATAACCTGTTTCATCATACCCCGCAATTTCCCTTATAGAAGAGCGTTTCGTGTCAACCTCTTCTCCTTGCTGTACAGTAACCTTTTTGGTTTTGGTTTGTGCCATTGCATCATGTGCAAGCAGCGAAAAAATAAATACCGGAACAAGGGCCAGAATAAATTTCTTGGTTGTTAAAAACATTTGAAGATGGATTAGGTTTAACGGGGCTAAAATAGATCGCGCTAAGATATTAATTTACTTTTAAATGCTGCAATTTTGAAATTGATGGGCGGTTCAGGCGTAAATGATGATTGTAATTAAAACTGATCCAAACTGTGCAAGTTCCCATGTATTTTTCACCACCGGTTTTTCTTATCTTCGTAGCCCTCGAAAAAGTATTATTTAAAGCTAATTTTTGATTCAATGTTCGATAATTTAAGTGATAAGCTCGAAAGAGCGTTTAAAGTACTCAAAGGTGAAGGCAAAATCACCGAGCTTAACGTTGCAGAAACGATCAAAGAGATCCGTAAAGCGTTATTGGATGCTGACGTTTCTTATGCTGTAGCGAAAAAATTTACAGACGATATCAGAACAAAAGCACTCGGACAAAATGTATTGTCTGCCGTTTCACCGGGGCAATTGCTCATCAAGATCACACATGATGAATTAAAAGATCTCATGGGTGGTGCTGCAAGCGAGATCAAGCTGGGCGGAAATCCGACAGTCATTCTCATGTCAGGCTTGCAGGGTTCAGGTAAAACAACTTTTTCCGGGAAGCTTGCCCATTATCTCAAGACAAAAAAAGGAAAAAATCCGCTGCTTGTTGCCTGTGATATTTACCGCCCCGCCGCTATCGATCAGCTCAAGGTTTTAGGTGAGCAGATCGGTGTGGAGGTTTTTGCGGAGCCGGAAAATAAAGATGCTGTTTCTATCGCAAAACGCGCCGTTGCGCATGCTAAGACGAATGGAAATTCAGTGGTCATCATCGATACCGCAGGCCGTCTTGCAATTGATGAGCTGATGATGAATGAAATTGCAGCGGTTAAAAAAGCAGTCAGCCCCGATGAAATTTTGTTCGTTGTCGATTCCATGACCGGGCAGGATGCGGTGAACACTGCAAAAGCCTTTAATGAAAAGCTCGATTTCGACGGCGTAATTCTTACCAAGCTCGACGGCGATACACGCGGTGGTGCTGCGCTTTCTATTAAATCCATCGTCAACAAGCCGATCAAATTTGTCGGAACCGGCGAAAAAATGGATGCGCTCGATGTGTTCTACCCGGAACGTATGGCCGATCGTATTCTCGGCATGGGTGACGTTGTTACACTTGTTGAGCGTGCGCAGGAACAATTTGACGAAAAAGAAAACCGTCGTATCCAGGAACGGATCGCGAAAAATAAATTCAGCTTCAACGATTTTCTTGGTCAGCTGCAGCAGATCAAAAAAATGGGAAATGTAAAAGACCTCATGGGAATGATTCCCGGGGTTGGAAAAGCGATCAAGGATATTGATATCAATGATGATGCTTTCAAACATATCGAAGCCATCATTCAGTCCATGACACCGGAAGAGCGAGAACATCCTGAAGTGTTGAATGGAAACCGTAAAGTACGCATTGCAAAAGGTGCCGGAAGAAATATCCAGGAAGTAAACCGCCTCATCAAACAATTCGAAGACACCAGAAAGATGATGCGTGTGATGCAGGATAAAGGGCAGATGGCGAAGATGATGCGGAATATGCCGCAGATGAGAAAATAAGTTCGGCGTTCCGGGTTTTGAGTTCGGCGTTTTTTGCTTTAACTGTGTCGCTGTGGCAAAAGAAGATGTAAAGTAATTGGGTAATTTAAACCACAATTACTGCATTTTTCCTGGTAAATTTTTATTGTGCCTTCCGAAGTAGCAGAGTGGTTAAAGCCGCAATAAGCACAATGGCATTTTAATTGTTGACTTTCTGTAGATTTTATTTTAAACACAACTACAGCATTTATGGGCTTATCACTTTATAAGCAAAAGCGCGACTTCAAAGAAACACCTGAACCGCAGGGAGGAAAAGCTGCAGGCGCGAAGTTGCGGTTTGTTATCCAGAAACATGCGGCATCACATTTACATTATGATTTTCGCCTTGAAATGGAAGGCGTGCTCAAAAGCTGGGCAGTTCCGAAAGGCCCTTCCACTGATCCGTCTGTGAAGCGTCTTGCGATGATGGTAGAAGATCATCCTTATGATTATCGTACGTTCGAAGGAATTATTCCGAAAGGTTATGGTGCAGGAACAGTTATCGTTTGGGATGAAGGAACGTATGAAGCTGCGGAAGGGGATGCGAAAGATAAAAAAGCACAGGAGAAAGATTTGTTGCGCCAGCTGCATTCCGGGAAATTGAAATTTATTATGCACGGTAAAAAGCTGAAAGGTGCTTATGCGCTTGTTAAAGCTTACGGTCGCGGTGAGAATAGCTGGCTGCTGATGAAAATGGATGATAAATATGCTTCTTCAGCAGATATAACTGAAAAAGATAAATCTGTTGTTTCTAAAAAAACACTGGAGCAGGTAAAGGCGACAAGCACAAATTTTTATGGCAAGCCAACTGGTAAAGAAAGATTAGAGCTGGAAGAAAAACAAAAAGCCGCGAAGAAGAAACCAGCGAAACAAACAAAAGCAGCAGCGAAAAAGAAAACTACAAAACAGGCAAAATCAACTAAGCCGGTCGCGAAAAAGAAAGTCGCTACAAAAAGAAAGTCCATAAGTAAAGTCAGCACTCTGAATGTTGGAAGCGGCGATGCTGCTGCACTTCTGGCGACTGCACCAAAATCAAAATTTCCTGCAGGATTGCTTCCAATGCTGGCTACACTTGTAGATAAACCTTTCGACAAAGAAGGTTGGCTCTACGAAGTGAAATGGGACGGCTACCGTGCATTAGCGATGAAGAATAAAAAGACGTTAGAATTAAAATCAAGGAATGATAAATCATTTAACAAAAAATTCTACCCGGTTTCCGAAGCAGTGAAACAATTACCTTTTGAAGCGATACTTGATGGTGAAATTGTAGTCATAAACGAAAAAGGCATTTCTGATTTTGGCGCTTTACAAAACTGGCGCAGTGAAGCTGATGGTGAGCTTATTTTTTATGTGTTTGATTTGCTCTGGTACGAAGGGAAATTACTAATTGATCTTCCGCTTTCCGAACGGCGTATCATTCTGCGTGATAGTATTCCAGCTGAAGGAATAATACGGCTGAGTGAAAATTTTGATGAATCGGGCACCACATTTTTTGATCTTGCAAAAAAAATGGGTCTTGAAGGAATTATCGCAAAAAAAGCAGACAGCAGGTATTATCCTGGCTCGCGCACAAAAGAATGGCTGAAGATTAAATCCAACAAACGCCAGGAAATGGTAATTGGTGGTTATACTAATAATGAAGATTCGGGCAAACCATTCAGCGCATTGCTTGTTGGCGTTTTTGATAAAGGGGAGTTGATTTACACCGGAAAAATAGGTACGGGATTCAGCAATAAAACACAGCTCGGAATGCTCAAACAGTTCAAGCCGCTGATCATAAAAAAAACACCATTTACTGAATTGCCCGACATCAATAAACCTTCACGGTTCCGCCCTGATCCGCCGCATGCAACTGCAACATGGTTGAAACCGGAATTGGTTTGTGAAGTGAGCTTTGCTGAAATGACAAGTGATGGTGTTATGCGGCATCCGTCTTTTGAAGGAATGCGTATCGACAAAAAAGCAAAAGATGTTATCCGTGAAACTGCGGAAAATGTAACCGCGGTTACTAAAGAAGACAAGCAGCTGAGGAAAAAGAAAATTCTTGCGCCGTTAAGCACAAAAGGCAGAAAGACTTTGCTCAATCCAACGGATGAAGTGCAGGTGCGAAAAATAAATGGACATGAATTAAAAATCCCGAACCTCAGTAAAATTTTCTGGCCGAAGGAAAAAGTCACCAAGCGTGATCTGATCAATTATTATTACCAGGTTGCACCAGTGATGTTACCTTATCTCAAAGACAGGCCGCAATCCATGAACCGTTTTCCAAATGGAATTGCCGGGCCAAGCTTTTACCAGAAAGATATTACGGGTAAAGCACCTGATTGGCTTAAAACCTATCGCTATCACAGCGAAGCAGATGACCGTGAGCGAAATTATCTTGTTTGTACCGATGAAGCAAGCCTGATTTACATGGCTTCTTTGGGTTGCATCGAGATGAATCCATGGAGCAGCAAAGTACAATCAACCGATTATCCGGATTGGTGCATCATCGATCTTGATCCGGATAAAAATACATTTGACCAGGTGATTGAAGCAGCACAGGTTACAAAACAAATTCTTGATAGTCTTGGTGTACCTTCTTATTGCAAAACAAGCGGTTCTACCGGTTTGCATATTTATATTCCGTTAGGCGCAAAATATACTTATGAGCAATCGAAGGAATTTGCGCGGGTCATTGCAAGAATGGTGAACACAGAATTACCAGAATTTACTTCGATCGAACGCGCAGTAGCCAAACGTGGCGGCAAAATGTATATTGATTTTTTACAGAATCGTCCGCAAGCCACGATTGCTGCACCTTATTCGCTCCGTCCAAAACCAGGAGCAACTGTATCGATGCCCTTGCATTGGGAGGAAGTAAAAAAAGGATTGAAGATGACTGATTTTACCATCTTCAATGCTATAGAACGCATTCGTTCAGAAGGCGATTTATTTAAACCGGTTATCGGTAAAGGGATCAGCCTGGAAAAGATCGTTGAGAAATTCTGATGGTATTCCGGGTGACAAGGTGTTTGGTGCGACAGAAGTAATTTCCGCCCGCATTTTCTGTTAATTTTGCGGCAGCATTTATCCAAAATCTTTCTTGTGAATTTAATCGACGGAAAATTAATTGCATCAACGATACAGTCAGAAATGGCTGAAGAAGTAAAACAGTTTGTTGCCGCAGGAAATCGTCCACCGCATTTGGCTGCTGTGCTGGTTGGAAATGATGGCGGGAGTCTCACTTATGTGAATGCGAAAGTAAAAGCATGTGAGAAAGCCGGTTTTCATTCCACATTAATTCACCTCGGTGAAAAAACAACCGAAGCTGAATTGCTTGCTACTGTAGTAAGATTAAATGCAGATGTTACGATAGACGGATTCATCGTGCAGCTTCCTTTGCCAAAACATATCAACGAGGCAAAAGTGATTGAGGCTGTTGATCCGAAAAAGGATGTGGATGGTTTTCATCCGTCTAACGTTGGCCGAATGGTATTGAATTTACCTTGCTATCTTCCTGCAACACCTTATGGAATCATTCAGTTGCTGGATCGTTGCAAGATCGAAACCTCCGGAAAAAATTGCGTGGTCATTGGCAGAAGTAATATTGTAGGTTCGCCAATGAGCATTTTATTAGCACGCAATGCAAATCCCGGAAATTGCACAGTGACATTAGTTCATTCGCGCACAAAAGATATTTCAAAATTTACACGCGAAGCCGATATTATAGTTGTCGCAATCGGTAAGCCGCAATTTCTCACTGCAGATATGGTGAAAGAAGGGGTGGTAGTGATTGACGTTGGCACAACACGTTTAGATGCACCCGGAACAAAATCAGGTTGGAAATTATCGGGTGATGTAAAATTTGATGAAGTCGCGCCGAAGTGCAGCTGGATCACTCCCGTTCCCGGTGGAGTAGGACCAATGACAATTACAGGATTGTTGCAGAATACTTTGTTGGCTGCGAAGAAAGTGATTTATTAAAATTCAAAATTCAATATTGCAGATTTTGAATATTGAATTATTTTGAATTGTTAATAGATTTCCTTCAACCTGTTAGCAATTTCTAAAACTGCCGGACAAACCATCGTATTTCTCATGGTAATATCCAAAATCTGGTGCACACGTTTGCGATCGGTATGCGGATATCCACGACACGCTTGCGGACGATCGTTATACACGATGCAATAATTCTGCGAGTCAAGGAATGGGCAAGGCGCGGTATTCAAAACAAAATCGCCATCCTCATCCATGAATAAATATTTCTCAATGAAAGGCCCCACACTCATCCGCATCGCTTTTGCAACACGCTCAATATCTTTTTGCTTGAAGATCGGTGAAATGGTTTTGCAGCAATTTGCGCAGTTCATGCAATCCGTGCGCTCAAAGACTTCTTCGTGCAGGTGATGAATTGTATCATCAAGGTCCTTCGGTTTTGTACGCGCAAGCTTATCAAATAATTTCTCATTCGATTTTTTTGCCGAAGCTGCGTCTTCACGAAATTTTGCTAAGCCCATAGCGGTTAGGGATGAATTTTTTGTTCAACAAACTCAAGAACTTTATTGGACACCTGATTAACCCAATGTTCTATTAAAGCACCAGTCGTATATTCATCAATAATATCATACTTTACTTTTGTTAGACTAAGTTTTGCTAATGGTGGAGCGAAAGGTTCAAAGTTGCGTGAATTAATAATAGCTTGGCCAGATTCTTTAAAAGTTAAGTCATTGTAAAGTAACATATCAATATTCCATTTAAAATCATAAAAATGAATAGGTAATAAAATTGAAAAGGTAAAATGGTGTCCATCAGCTTTGAATTTAGAAAACCGAATATATGTGCAGTAATCGAATTCATCTTCACCATCACGAGATTTCAATCCTTGAATAGTTTCACTCATATTATTAGTTGGCATACATATTAATTGATCGGCCGTAAAAGTATTTCTCATTATTGTTAGTAGACCAGATTCCGATGAAACGAAAAGCTCTTGTAGTTGCAAAAGTTTTTTATCTAGTTGTTCCAAAAATGGAGATAGAACAAAAGCTACAATATTTTTGATAGTTTCGTTTTCTTTCGACTTTTTGAGAATTTTAGGTTCAAGCTCTTTTTTCAGAAGCGTAAATCTTTTCTCAAAATCACCTGGTTCTTCAATATTTTCACCATTCGCACCCTTCAAAAATAAATTGAGTGACCGCGTTAATTGTTCTCCAATATATTCGACAAAAAAATCAACATTGTCTCCATCAGCCTGCCGCAGAGCACGATGATATTCCTCTTTTTTTTCTGTTTTAATAACGGCAGGCGGAAATCCTTTCATCATAAACACAAGATTCATTAGCAGTCTTGCCATCCGCCCATTTCCATCATCAAACGAATGGATGCGAACGAAACGATAATGAAATTCAGAGGCAATAATTAAAGGATGTGTATTAGGATCTTCAATAACCGTGTTATACCATTTCAGCAGGTTTTCCATTTCCGCCGGTGTCTCTTCTGGCGAGGCAAAAAAGAAAGTTTCATCCGTAGCCGTTTTTACATGATTAGGCTGAGTTTTGTATTTTCCGGGAGTGATCTTTTTTCTTGTCGGCAAACCTTCCGCTGTTATAGCAGGAGTTTCATAAGTTTCGGGCAAAATAACTTCATGCAGCCCGCGAATAAAAGTTTCTGTTAATGGCCTTCTGTTTTTAATAATATCTTCCAGCGCATAGATGCCTTCATTATGGCCTTTAATATCCAGATGATCTTTTAATGGCTTTCCTTGTGCAGTCAGTCCATGCAAAAGAAATGTTTTGGTCTCTCCATACGTAAGACTATTTCCTTCGATATTATTCGAATGAAAATTCCAGTCCAGGCGGAACTTTTGCATAATACGTTGTTCCAATTCTTTGTTAATTGGACGCAACGCTTCTATATCACTTTTGAGCAGATCAACTTCAGAAAGGAGTTCGGGCAATGACATATTGTAAAAATACAATCTAATATGATGAGATTATCGAAAAATAGAATTCTATTTGGTAAATTGCATGATACAATTGACCCATGAAAAAACGTACTCCTTCTGAACTTTCCTGGTTTTCGTTATTCAAAATTCTTTTCCCCGGGTTTCCTTAACGAATTTACTGGTCTGAAATGCTGAAATTTGTCCGAAAGTAAAACGCGTAGCTGGTTCATCCCCCTTGAAAAAAACATCATTTTATATAGTACTGCTGCTCATTTCCATTATGGCGATGGGGCAGTTTCGTTTTTCTCACCTGGGAATATCTAACGGGCTTTCACAGAATTCCGTGCATTGCATTTTCCAGGATTCAGAAGGGTACATCTGGCTTGGAACACAGGACGGATTGAACCGCTATGATGCTTATTCCTTTCGCACTTTCCGCCATAATAAAAGCGATACCATCAGCATCTCCGATAATTTTGTCATAGGCATTACTGAAGATGATGCACATAATCTTTGGATCGCGACACGTAATGGAATGAATCGCTTTGACAGGAAGACTGAGAAATTTGACCGCATTTTTCCGGAAGGAATGGATAAGAACTATTTCCATAATTCGGTGATAAACCTCTTCAGGAATAATAAAGGAAATATTTTTTTCAGCTCTCATGGCAGCTTTTATAGCGCGGATATAAATGTTCAAACGGGTGCGTATAGAATTACAAAACTTGGAAAGGGATATCCCACAACATCCTTGTTTTTTGCAGAGGAGAATGGAAATTTATTGGCCGCAGATAGTTCCGGCTTCCTTGAATTTGTTCCTGTAAATGGAATTTATTCAGGAGGAAAACAGATTGTAACTGATACGTGCTTTTCCGGTCTGGAAAATTCTGCTCTTGTTTATGCAGATAAAGCAGGGTTGCGCTGGATGATCAAGAGAGACCAGGTTTTTATTTATGAGGAGACTTCTGGTATCAGAATTACAAAAAAAATCCCTTCAGCAAATTATCACTGCATCAGCGAAGACACGAAAGGGAATATGTGGATAGGAGGAGAACATGGACTTATTGTGCTGGATAAAAAAGGAAATTTAGTTGCGAATGCCGTTAATAAACCGGGAGCAATAACAACGTTGAACAGCAATAATGTGCTAAGCATTTATTGTGACAAAACAGGTGCGATGTGGATCGGAACTTCGGAGAGCGGAGTAAATATTTATAATCCTTTCCAGGACGTTTTTATGACTTGCCGTAAGGAGCAGGACGACGAAAAAAGCATCAGCGATAATGTGACATGGGCCGTTTTCCAGGATGAGAAAAAATTATTTGTCGGCACTTCCTCCGGACTGAATATATTTTCACTGAAGGAATCCAGCTTTAAAAATGTAAGGACATTTGAAGACAATGTAACATCGCGCATTTTTGTAGATCATGATATGTCGGGTAAAGCGCTGAGCAATGTTACTTCAATTATTAAAGTTGACGCTGATTGTTATTGGGTAGGAACAAGAGGAAGTGGTGTGCTGATCATGAATGGTAACGGAAAGATAACAGGCCAGCTTAATGCACCGGGTATTTTGAAAAGCAATACTGTTTTTCATTTACTGAATTCAAAGGACGGCAGCATCTGGATTTCCACGATCGATGGCGTTACGCATTACAACAGGGCAACAAAAGCAGTTGAATCATTCCAGCCCGAACCTCTGAATCAGAATTCAATTTTATCTACCTACGTTATCAGCAGTTTCGAAGATAAAGCAGGGAAGATCTGGATGGCGACAGCGGGAGGATTATCCTGTTATGATCCGCAGGCAAAACTATTCCGGAATTACGTTTCTTCCTACAGCGATAAAAAAAGTCTCAGCTATAATATTGTCACTTCCTGTATGGAAAATTCAACAGGACAATTGTGGGTAACAACGTTGGGCGGAGGAATAAGCCTGTTCGATCCGAAAGCAAATAATTTTAAATCCTATACACAGGACGAAGGGCTTTCCAATAATGTTGTTTACGGAATCAGTGAAGATGAAAGTGGAAATTTATGGATGAGCAGCAATGCAGGCATTTCCTGTTTTCATATCACGGAGGAAGTTTTTATAAATTATTTTCCAAACGATGGAATTATTTCGAATGAATATTCACAGAATGGTTTTTTTAAAAATAAAAGCGGTGAAATTTATTTTGCATCGCCGGAAGGACTTTTGCTTTTTAATCCTGCTGCCATTCATGAAACTCCCGGTGATCCGCCAGTAATTCTTTCCTCGTATGCAGTCAATTACGCGAAACAAAATGCTTATCCTGTTTCACTTGCAAAATCGCTCGATCTCCGGTGGAATGAAAAAACAGTTTCATTTGAATTTTCTGCATTGGATTATACTGCTGCAGAAAAAATAAGTTATTCCTACAAGCTTGAAGGTTTTGATAATGATTGGGTAATTACAAATCCCGGTCAGCGGATTGCAGCATATACAAGTTTGCCATTCGGAAATTATACGTTCAAAGTCCGCATTAAAAAAAATGGTGGACAATGGTCGCAGGATTACCTGAACATAGCGGTGAATGTAATTCCTCCTTTCTGGTTTTCGTGGTGGTTCATTGTCGGAGAAATTATCATTGTGCTGGTGCTGCTCATTTTTATTATCCGTTATTATTCGCAACGGAAATTAAGAATGGCTTTACGCGAAAGTGAAGTGCAGCGGAAAGTGCAGTTTGAAAGAGAACGTATTTCCCGCGATTTACATGACAATGTTGGCGCACATCTGACGTACATCATTCAATCGCTTGATAATATTTCTTTCAAGATTATAAAGAACCCGGAAGATAAACCGGTGGAAAGAATCGATTCATTAGGAGAATTTGCCCGTGATACTATGCAACAGCTCCGTGAAACAATCTGGGCAATCAACAAGGAAGAAATTTCTGTTTCCGCTTTAAAAGATAAAATCCAGGAACATTTGTCAAAGCTTTCTGCTGCGGTTGGAACTATTCATTTTTCAGTTCATCTTTCTGAGCAAACGAATATTGTATTAAAACCTTCGCAGGCCATTCACATTTTCCGTCTTGTGCAGGAATCGCTTAATAATGCCATTAAACATTCGGGAGCAAAATCCATTGAGGTAACGCTTTCCATCAGCGAGGAAAAATATCTCTTTGTGACGATCCGCGATGATGGAAAAGGATTTGATACGAATGAAACGTTTGATGGTCATTACGGACTTGAAAATATGAAGAGCAGGGTAAATGAAATGGGAGGGAAGCTGCTGATTTCCTCCAAAGCAGCTGCCGGAACAGAAATTAAATTCGAAGTGCCCGTATGAAATACTGCAAACGCCCTATTTTAAAACTCGTCTTTCACCTTTAAATTTGGATCTATGAAAATTAAAATCGCTATTGCCGAAGATAATCCTGCCCTTGCCAAGTCGGTGAAAGAAAATATGGCTTCTTTTGATAATATCGAATTGCTTTTTATAGCGCCCAATGGAAAAGAGCTGCTTCAGAAGATAACCGGCAATGTTCCTGATCTTATTTTGATGGACATCAACATGCCGGTGATGGATGGAATTGAAGCGACACAAAAAGTGAAGCATCATTTTCCTGCGATCAAAATTATCATGCTTACTGTTTTTGATGAAGAAGAAAAAATTTTCCAATCCATCATGGCCGGGGCAAGCGGTTATATGCTGAAAGATGAAAAGCCCGGCAAGATCATGGAAGCGATCCAGGATGCTATGGACGGCGGCGCACCGATGTCTTCCACCATTGCAACAAAAGCATTGCTAATGATCCGCGGACAAAAAGCAGAAATTGTTCCCGAGAAAAATGATTTTAATTTATCGAAAAGAGAAATCGAGATCATGGAATTAATTTCGAAAGGCGATAATTATAACCAGATCGCTGAGAAATTATTTATCAGTCCGAATACTGTAAGGAAACATATTGAGAATATTT
>JBDSHN010000040.1:0-2183 GCA_039918435.1 Bacteroidia bacterium
ACAAAAGTTCCGATGTTCATCACGCATAAAAAAGGAATCAAGCTCGATGGAAATAATCCATGCTTCATTTTTGGCTATGGCGGATTTACGTCACATTATTCGCCTGAATTCAGAACGGACCGTGCTGTATTTTTAGAATCAGGCGGTGTTTATTGTGTGGCGAATATCCGTGGCGGTGATGAATACGGTGAAACATGGCACCAGGGCGGAATAAAATGCAACAAACAAAATGTATTTGATGATTTTATCGCTGCGGGAGAATATATGATCGCGGAAAAATACACCAGCAAAGAAAAGCTGGCGGTGCAAGGCCGTTCAAATGGCGGGTTGCTTATCGGCGCTGTCGAAACACAACGTCCTGATCTTTTCAAAGTTTGTATACCGATGGTGGGAGTAATGGATATGTTGCGCTACGATAAATTTACCATCGGCCGTGCATGGTCGAGCGATTATGGTTTGAGCGAAAACGAAGAAGAATTCAAATGTCTTTATAAATATTCGCCTTTGCATAATATTAAAGAAACTGCATATCCTGCAACGCTCATCACAACCGGCGATCATGACGACCGTGTTGTTCCTGCGCACTCTTTTAAATTCGCAGCAACAATGCAGGCAAAACAGCAAGGTGAAAATCCTGTGCTCATCCGAATTGACAAAAATGCAGGACATGGTTCAGGCAAACCAACCGACAAGCAGATTGAAGAGTTTGCTGATATATGGGCATTTGTTTTTTATAATTTAGGAATGACTTACTAAAACAGGAATTCGTTTTCGCAGTATTAAAACTTAAAAACTCTCCTACAAACGGGAGCGTTTTTTTATGCCCATATTACATTTCTCTTCTGCTTTTCATTGACATTTACTGTATTCTGATTTTCCACAAAAACTTCACCGCTGAAATCGCGCACTTCATCGATTATAAGCATCCAATAGGAGAATAAGCCCTTAAAACCATCTGAAGCACTCTATCTTTGCACCGATGAAGTTATCCCCCGTGCTGGTGATCGTGCTGTTTTTCCTTTCCATTTCTACTTCCGCTCAAACGGGGCCTGCCGGTGTAGGCACAACCGCGTCCAATATAGTTTGGTTGAAAGCAGACGTGGGCAGTTCTACTACTGTTGATCTGAATCCTGTGACACAATGGAATGATCAGTCGGGGAATGCCAATAATATGAGCCAGCCAACTTCAACGCTGCAGCCCTTATTCAGAACAGGAATTGCCGGGCAATTGAACGGCATGCCTGCAATTGAATTTGACAACAATCCCACAAACAATGATTACATGAATTGCGCTGACAACAGCACGCTGGATAATTATGTAAGCATGACTGCATTTTCAGCCTTTCGTTTTAAAACGGGAACGCCGGCAGGAACACCACGTGCAATATTCAGCAAACGTCTTGATCCATCTTCCCAAAACGATTTCGGATGGTTTAATTATACCAGCAATTATTTTTATCTCGATGTGAATGGAACTACGAACAGGATGAATACCGCGACTGTATATAATAATGACGTGGATTATCTCATCAGTTATTCCTTTGAAGCTGCATTGGCAACCAACGAGCAAAAAATGTATACAGGAAATACGCTGGATGCACAATCCAATAATCCATCAGCGAATGTTCCTAATTATGCTTCCGATTTTCATGTCGGAGTTTTGTATGGACACACCGGAACAAATAAACAGTTCAATGGTTACATTCCGGAAGTCATCATCTATAATATTTTGCTGAATCCCGCGCAGCGTTTTATTGTCAATAATTATTTGTCGTCGAAATATAACATTGCTCTTTCCTCCAATGATTATTATCTCGGCGACACACCCGCAAATGGTGATTTCGACCTTGAAGTTGCGGGTATCGGGCAATCAGCCGCAGCTAATACCAACAATGCTTTCAGTTCATCAGTGTGTGCCGGAATGGGAATCACCTATATTTCGGGTTTTGATGATGGCGATTATATTCTTGCCGGACATAATTTACCGGTAAATACAAATCTTTACACCGACATCGCTGTGGTTTCCGGCGGGCCGCTTGTAGCGCGCTGGCAACGTACCTGGTACATTGACGTTACTAATACGGGTACAGTGCTGAATACTAACGTAACCTTCGATCTTTCCGACGGTGGTTTTACCGGATCTACGGGGCCTGCATCGAATTATAAGTTGCTTTACCGAAGCA
>JBDSHN010000041.1:0-5423 GCA_039918435.1 Bacteroidia bacterium
GCGGTTTTATAATATTCAACTCGGTTTTTCCAATGGAAAATATTGAGAAGGACGTAGCAAAGCGCGAGCAAAATAAAAACCCATTTTCCGGATTTGCTTTTCCTGAGCAAAAAATAAGATAATAGCAGTGCTAATGCAGCACCGCCCCATAATACAATTATCCTCGTCATGTCAAGTTCCATGCACGTGCTTTTCTATTTTTTAATTTTGAGTTGCATCCCCGAAATTATTATCTTTTTATCGGTAATCTTTTCTCCACCGGCCGTACTTCTATCCAGATCGTTCAAAATTGTTTTATCAAGTGTAATTCCTGATGTACTAAAAATAGCGCTTTTATCTTCCGAAGTATAACTAAATGCCGGAATTTTACTAAGATTAGCTTCTATTTTCGTAGTGGATTCTGTCATTGTTCCGGAAAGATCAAGGCTGACATCGTTACTCAAATTATTCTTATCGAATTCTATTCCGGTCAGTCCTTCAAGGTCTAGCGCATCTGTTTTGAGCCTGAAGCCCATATCTCTGTTTATCCATTGGAACAACCTTGATTTAATCCATAATCCGAATGCTTCTGAGATAGCAGCTCCACGAGGAGTATCTTTAAAATATCCGGCATCTTCAAATACCGCAGTGTTTGTATATATCTCATTAAACAAATCCTCGAGGGTTGCAAAATTTGCAGGATTCCAACTTGCAGGCAAATGCTGATTGGCTGTTACAGGAGGCGCAGGCTTCGTTAATTGATATTCAATAATTCTGGAAATAAGTAAATTGTGATTAGTCAACACATCCTCAGAAACTTTTATGGCGTCAGTACCAGTAACAATATCACCAACCAAAACATAAACACCATCAGTTCTTTGCTCGAATGTAGTTCTAGATAATTGTCCATTCACCCAAGTCGCAAAAAAAGCTTGTGAAGCCGCTTGATCATCATTTAATCCTTCCATTAATGGATTCAACCATGGGTCAGGTCCAAAATATGCATATGTATCCAGCCAATTAAATACTAAGAATGCATTTGGTCCCCAAGTTAACTGAGTGGCTGCGAGCGTATCCATTAATCCACCCAGATTCGAGCCAACTGTTGCAGCATCAACTGCACCATTTAAAATTGCAATACTGCCACTTTCTTCACCTGAAATGGTGAGCGTCACACTACCATCGAAAGTATCAAATGCCTTATATGGATGCGTCACCTTCACAGCATTTGGATCCGGCACAACCTGGGTCCATGTAAGCTCCAGATTTGTCACATTAAAATCTTGTGTTGCTTTCATTACCCACGCATCAGATAGCTCACTTCCGGGTATCATCATTCCTTCTGTTACATCAAATTCGCCCCCGATCATATTTCCATCCATCAGGAAGTGCAAACCTTTTTTAGGCAGGTCGACTTTGAGTCGCTTGATTTCAGGATCTTTCAATGCATAGGACATTTTGCCATCTTGTCCTTTTTTCAGCACTAGGGCAGAACCTTTAATTATGGGTCCTTTGCCTTCATTGCCAAAGGTAACGGCACCGTTTCCGCCACTACCTGTAATAGCCGATTTATCCTTAATATTTGTAAGAGAAGGATTGAAGATATTCAAGTCGAAATTTTCGCCGCCTAATCCTTTGAAACTAATACCACTTGCTTCCACACCCGATTCCAGCGAAAATGCTTTTCCTATCTGGACAGAAAGATCGGCTGCATTAACTTTACCGGTAGAAGCAACTGTTGTAGAATAATCAACTTTCGTTGCTCCTGCTTCATCCCACTTAACTACAAAATTTTCGATTGATATGTCGTCAATTGTTGATTTCTCCTCTGGCTTTAAATCAACCACCATTTTTTCTTTACCGGCTGGTCCATTAGTTATTTTCAATCCGTATACTACAAGCTGCTTTGCGGTTAAAGATCTAACTATCATCGATTTTTTCTTCGAGCTGAACCCGGGATCAAACTCAAATGAAATGTCCGCATTAATTGTTTTGAGATGGGCATTTTTACCGGAGGAAGTTATTTTCATCTTCGAATCGCCGACATTGAATTTTGACATTTCAATATCATTAATTACAATACCCTCCACATCCAAAGCCGCCATCTCCGAATCCCCACTCTGGTGAAGATGGATCGTACCAACTTTTAATGTGCTGTAATCAGCAGCGAATTTATTGCCAAAAATCGTCTGCAGCTTCGGAACAAAAAGTGCAGGAATAGTATCCTCTATTCCAACACTAATATCGGTTGAAGAAGAATAAAGCGGTTTTTTCGTTTCAAAATCATAACCCAAACCTGAAACTGAAATTTCATTCAGTCCCGATTCCATAAGTCCAGGCAAAACAACTTTCATCCACTCATTCTTCTTGGTAAAAGAATAAACTTCGAGATCATTGCTTCTTATATTATCAATTGTGAAGCCTCTCAGCATTACAGATTTTACACCTGTGCGTTTATTGTCTTTGTCAAGCTTATAGGTCACGATCGTACTCAGGCCAACATCATTAAAGACAGTAGGCTTGTTTGCATGGATATTGAACTTGTCGCTTATATAATGGAAATTTTCAAGATTAATTTTGTTAAGCGAGAAACCAATCACATCAGCTTCATCGCTTTCTTTGTAATAAAGTCCATTTGATAATTTGGTTCCGCCAACATTCAGGTCTGCTCCTAGGTCTGTTGTTTTTCCCTTTTTATCAATACCGGCTTGTTGCAGCCTGATTACTCCTTCAGCAGCAGCATAGCTGTAACTGTAATCAGTTTTATCAATCGCTTTTGAATCCTGGCTTCTTGTGGCAGCAAATTTTATATTCTTAAAGGAAACATTATCCAGTGTACTGGCAATGATGGTTGATCCATCCTTCGCCATATCCTGATTTTTAAATTCAGTTCCCTTTGGCAATAAAAGGTTGCCGGCTCCGATTTTTGAACTGGTAATTCCCCCGGCTTGCATGCTCTTTTCATCCATCACAGAGCTGATCATTTTGTTCTGATCATCCCATGCAATTTTCCAACCCGACATGGAAAGATCATTTATTATAATGCGCTCTCCTTTTGGTACAGTAAGATTTTGTAAAGTATGCGGATCCTCCGCTTCCTTGCCAGGAGAATCTTTCCTAAACTGCAATCTTGTAATAGCTGCTTCCCCAATAAAAACATCCAGCACTTCGATATAGTCAATCAGCACGTCAGGATTTTCCGGAACAGGATCTTTGAAGTAGACATTAAAGCTTGCTTTGATACCAGTCAGGTGCGTATCATCGCCGTAAAGTTTTGTAAGTTTGTCTTCGCTTATATAATGAATTGCAGAAGTTGTCACATCCGGAATCACAAGATCTGTGATGAAAAGAGAAGAATTAGTGAGTCCTTCTTGTGTGAAGTCCGTTTCAAATCGTGTTTTACCAATAGAAACGCCCTTCTCCTCTGGAAGTGTATTGATGCTTGTATTTTCTGCAAGCGAAGATGTTTGTCGTGCGATAATTTTATTCATCATATCCGGATTATCGAGCGATAATCCGGAAGTTTCAAAAGTCAGGTGGAATTCAGGTTTGGAAACTTGAGCAATTTCCTCCTGTAGCTTTTTAATTTCAGCATTTCGTTTCCCCGTTTCTCCTTTTTCCTCATTCTTTAATAGAAGACGTTTTAATCTCGCTTTCTTCTTCCTCAGCTCTGCCTGTTTTACATGAAGCTCCGCTGCTTTTTCCTTATTTATCCTGATTGTCTCTCTTTCAGCATCTGTCAGCTCACGTTTTTCCCCAAATGCGATTTGCTTTATTTTATAATTTTCTATTTCAGGATCGGGCGTTTTTGAATTAATGGAAAGTGCCGTTTGTCCAAGGCTAATTTTCTTCATTGATTCCTGGCTGGCATCAACATCAGGGTAAGCTGTTTTGCCCGCAGGGAAGTCATTATCAATAATCAAAAGATTCTCAATGTCAAGACTATCGAATGTCATATCAAAAGCAAGCTCTTCATACAAAGTCCTTGCAAGCACTTCCGAAAGGCTTTTTTTCGCATCAGGTCCTGTTTCCGGTGAAAAACGATTGATGGAAAGCTGGATCGCATACGTAATAAACTGGCTTATTTCATAGAATACGTCAATGAACTTTTCCTGTAGTTGTGATAAACTATTAAGCTTACCCAATGGCTGATAAATTGTTGCCTTCAGCCCAGTCATGGATAATTTGGAAAGTCCGTAGGTTTCATCTTCAAAAATGACCCGGAGATTATTCATCAACAAATCGCCGATTTCGAACTTAACTTTTCCAAGTCCCTGCCGCTCTTCTTCTTTCGTATCCTCCGGCCATTCAAAATGCGCCTTTACAACATTGAAATAACCTGAATCAGTCTTAAAAGTGAATGAATCAGACAGGTAATTAATGCTTTGGAACGGGAGACTTGCTGCATCAACATTTGCAGTTCCATTTTTAAAGTTCGCATCGAAATCGAGCAGTGCCGCATTTTTTTCTCCCTCCCTGCCAAATTGCACACCGGCCAATGTTCCACCTGCCGATTCCTGTAATGCATCCAGCGAAAATCCTTTCACACTCGCCGTATTTTTCAGACCCAAATAGGCCAGCTTAACTCCTTTGTGTTCTGTGGATTTCCTTAAAGTTTTTATTGACCCAACAATCAATTTTCCCAGGTTGTATTCTTTATAAGGGCCTTTTGATTCCGGGGGTTGATAGCCATTAATCGTTACATGCATTTCATCAAGCACGGGTCTTATAGCAGCGTTTTCCTGGTTTTCAGCGTACTTAATTGCCAACAGATCATTAATCGATTCTTTCACAGGATTTTGAGGTGAACAAATACTGGAGAGGAGTAAAAGCATTTGTTCATCTGCAGGTTCAGCAATAAACTTTTGCCCGCCAATTAAGCCTAGTATTTTTTGCGCTGCTGTATAAAGGAGCTCATTGCTTTCATCGTATTCGCCAGACTTAATATTATCGAGAAGCAATTGCGGAGATAAAACTTCTAAAGCTAATTTTTCATCTGCCGTAGCTATTCGCGTTTCCGGCATTGGTGTATTTGTCGTAAACCCTCCCTGTTTATCGAATGCCTGGAATACCATACTGAGTACAAGCTTTGCCAAACCCGGGTCGTTCCATGTTGCTTTATCACGCAACAAAACCAAAAGAGCGTCATGCTCTGGTCCATGATTTAATACTCCGGGCTGAAAGCCGCTTGAATCTTTATCAAGATAAGATGCGGGAAGATTCTCGGTTACTTTGGCAAATGTTTTTGGATAAGAAAGTGCATAAGCCTGACGTTCTGTATCGATCATTTCGCTTTGCATATATTCCCATGCTATGATCGCATTTTTTGCAGAAGGATTACCAAATAGCCCTGCGTGAAGCCTGCGTTTGATTTGATGGTGGTAAAATTCAAGTCTTGAACCCTCCTCTTTATCTTTCCTCTTTGCGCTTTCTATCGTTCCACC
>JBDSHN010000042.1:0-15190 GCA_039918435.1 Bacteroidia bacterium
GTAGAAGTAAAGATTAAAGGAACAGTGGTTCCTGCCGGCGCACCGGCCACAGGCGGGAATTAATTTTGGTTAAAACTAAAATGGAAACGTTCCGTCAACAGACGGAACGTTTTTTTATTGACTCTTATCAGCGGCGCGAATTGTCGCCACACCTCCATAAAAATCCTTCCCCTTTAATAGTATTCATTTTCATTTGTAAGGTTGAATTACCAACCCTTTCCACGAA
This sequence comes from Bacteroidia bacterium, assembly GCA_039918435.1. Classification (GTDB taxonomy): domain Bacteria; phylum Bacteroidota; class Bacteroidia; order Palsa-965; family Palsa-965. The sequence goes on from JBDSHN010000042.1 coordinate 227, forward strand.
AAATATTTTTGACGATTCCCCGCATTAACATTTCATGGCGTAGTATTTGCGATTTGCAATCAATCTCTTAAACTAAAATTCTAAAAATGAAAAAACTCCTCCTCTTAACAGTATTTGCTGCGGGATTCATAACCGCTATGCATGCTCAGCCACAAGCAACAACGGGAATTGATCCGTCAGCGCCGGTGATGAAATTTGAAACGGACACAATGAATTTCGGAACGATCAAACAAGGAACGATCGTTGAAAAAGATTTTGTTTTTACAAATACCGGAAAGACACCACTGATCATTACAGGCGCAGTAGGATCTTGTCATTGCACGGTACCGGAATACACGAAAGAGCCGATCGCGCCCGGAAAAAAAGGAGTGATCCATGTAACTTTTGATTCCAATGGAAAAATGGGTGTTCAGGATAAAACCGCAACCATAAGCTCCAACAACCGCGACGGAAATATTGTGCTGCATTTAAAAGGCACCGTTACAGTTCCGCCAGCAGCCACAACAGAAGCGAAATAAAAACAGTACAAGATCAAAGGTCCTGATCCCGGACCTTTGATCTTGAATTTTTCAATGTAACTTCATCTGATGAAACGCATTCTTTTTTTATTCCTCCTTGTCACTGCATTTTCATTCCGGGTATCAAGTCCGGCTGCAATGACTTTTGATTCACTCAAGCATAATTTCGGGATGATTCACCAGGGCGATATTGTTGTGCATGAATTTACATTCACAAATACCGGCGATGAACCATTGATAATTACGGATGCAGAAGTTACTTGCCATTGCACCACTGTCGATTTCCCGAAACAGCCGCTTGCAAAAGGTCAAAAAGGAATTATAAAAGTTACTTACGATAGTAAAAGTGCAATGGACAGGCAGGAAAGAACAGTGATCGTAAAATCGAATGCATCGAATGCGCCGGTGACGCTTACGTTTAAAGCAGTTGTGCTGAAACCGAAAGGGTAGCCGCAGATTAAGCAGACTTTAAATTTGCTGATAGCATACACGAATAACAAAAGATTTGTTGTTTTAATCTGAGTAATTTGCGGAATCTGTGGCATATTTCCGACCTTTACGGCTTAGAAAAATCCCATGCCAAAAGTCTCTCTCAAGGCCGATCACATGCCTGCCTCCCCTATCCGGAAGCTTGTTCCATTCGCTGAAAAAGCAAAAAAGGAAGGCCGTAAAATTTATCACCTGAATATTGGTCAGCCGGATATTGAAACGCCGGAGGTGATGCTGAACGCGATCAAAAATTCGGACATAAAAATTATCGAATATTCACACTCTGCCGGGATTGAATCGTACCGCAAAAAACTTGCTGCTTATTACCGTAAGTTCAATATGCCGGTTGAAACGGAAGACATCATGATCACAACCGGCGGATCGGAAGCGATTGAAATTGCGATGATGACCTGTTTTAATGCGGGTGATGAAATTATTATTCCTGAACCTTTTTACGCAAACTATAACGGGTTTTCGTGCGCGGCAGATCTTGTTGTAAAACCAATTCGTTCTTCTATTGAATCCGGCTTTGCACTTCCGCCGATTGAAGCATTCGAAAAAATGATCACGCCGAAAACAAAAGGCATCATGATCTGCAATCCGGGAAATCCTACAGGCTATCTCTACACACGCGAAGAGCTTGAAGGATTGAAACAGCTTGTGTTGAAGTATGATCTGTTCCTTTTATCTGATGAAGTGTATCGTGAATTCTGCTACGATGGAAAATCGTATGTTTCTGTGATGCACCTCAGCGGAATTGAAAATAATGTTGTGCTGCTGGATTCCATTTCGAAACGTTACAGTGCATGCGGTGCGCGGATCGGTGCGTTGATCTCAAAAAACAAAGAAGTGATGGCAGGCGCATTGAAATTTGCACAGGCGCGATTGAGTCCGCCTACATTCGGACAAATCGGGGCGGAAGCTGCTCTGGAAACACCACAATCTTATTTTGACGGCGTATTGACAGAGTACACAGCGCGAAGGGATTTTGTGATTGATGCCCTGAATAAAATGAACGATGTTTTTTGTCCGAAGCCAAGCGGCGCATTTTATTGCATTGCGCGTTTGCCCATTGACAATGCAGATGTTTTTTGTCAATGGCTTTTGGAAAACTTTAATCATAATGGGGAGACTTTGATGCTCGCACCGGCAACAGGATTTTATTCTACTCCCGGCGCCGGCACCGATGAAGTGCGTATTGCATACGTTTTGAATCTTACTGATTTGAAACATGCCATGATCTGCCTCGACGAAGCGCTGAAAGTTTATCCTGGAAGAACAGTGAAAAAGACCATTGCGGCAATCCATTGAGAAGCATCCTGATTTTCTTGTTCACGTTTTTTTTCGCGGCCACCAACGCGCAGAATGCTGACATCCGTATTTTACGTTGCATCAATCATCCCGATAATCTGAATGCTGACCGTACAATGCGGTTCATTTCAAATTCAGTGGCACCGATGATGGTGGCAATTCCGGCAGGCTTATTTGCTTATGAATATTTCAGAAAAGAAGGTGATATAAGAAAGCCTGGCGTTGTTTGCATTTCACTCGTGGCAACTGTTGGAATTACATTAGGCTTAAAATACACCGTGAACCGTGCGCGGCCTTTTGTTACTTACCCTGATATTTACCAGCATGATTTTCATGTCGGACCGAAATCATTTCCTTCGGGACATACCTCTTCTGCATTTGCGCTGGCAACTTCAATGAGCTTATGCTACCCGAAATGGTATGTAATTGTACCTTCTTATTTATGGGCGATTACTGTTGGTTATTCACGAATGCATTTGGGTGTACATTATCCGACAGACGTTATAATCGGCGCACTGATAGGAACGGCCTGTGCGTGGGGAGGATGGGAATTGAACAGGTATTTGTTGCGGGAAAGATAATTTGCTAATGTGCAAATAGTAAATGTGATTAACGTTTTACATTAACAAAAAAGCGATCCTTTTCAGAATCGCTTTTTTGCATTTGCTGTTATTTTTTTTATTGAATGATCAGAGATTTTGTTTTTACAATTCCATCCGCTGTCAGCTTAACGATGTAAGTTCCTTTTGCGAGGCCTGAAGTATTTACCTGTGCTTTTCCGAATCCCGCGGATGTTTCAATGCCATTTACCGGAACAGCGATCACTTTTCCTGTTACATCGAAAAGTTCCATTTTAATGGCGGTCTTATTTGGCAGGAAAAAGGAAACGGTTACATTTTCGCCGTTCGCAGAAGGAACCGGATATGGTTCGTAAAGCTGTGGTGTGATGATAAGATCTGCGAATGAATGTTCCTGCACAGATACCGTTGAATCGATTACAATATCTTCATCGCCTAATTGGTAGGGCAGGTAGGCATAATAAACAATGAACATTTCATCAGTTGTTGCTTCACCGAGTGACACCGCTTGCGGAGGATTATTTGGATTCTGCGGATTATTCGCTGTATTGTCGTATGAAGCATGCGCGTACAATACACTTCCGTAAGGCACATGAACAGGCTGGCGATAATTATAAAAACCCTGCCAGTGAAAATCCCAATCGTTGATACGGATCAATGGAATCGTATCACCTAATGGTGTAACGGCATAGTTTGTAATATCCTGGCCAATCAAATGCATGTGCGGCGCGACACTGATAACAGTTGCATCTAACGTTACGGTTTCCTGCGCATTGAAAGTCCTTACCGTATTTGCAGGAATATAAAGCGGCCCGTTTGTCAATGAACTGTAATGGTTAATGATCGGATTCAATGCAACATCCCTTACGTTACCGCTGGAGAACGTCATCCGGACCTGTGTGCTGTCTACTTCTCCAAATGTTCCTCCCGGATAATGCACCTGGAAGATGAGGTTGGTATTTGCCATTAATTGAATTCCCATATTGGCAGGAAGCGAATACATTCCCTGCCCCGGAACCCAGCCTAAAACAAGCGTTGCAGTGTTCGATCCTACGCCGCCAAAATTTGTGTAACCCGGACCCGGATCTGCATTGTCAAGATTGATACACGTGTTTGCCTGATCCTGGTAAATCAATACATGGTGAACAATAGAACGGTTTCCCGGAATCACTTCAATCTTTGTAATGTACTCTGTGGTGGTATTACTGCTTGGGACAACAAAACAACGGTACAAATCGGTTGAAGTGTTTACGGTGTACAATGGGATCTGTGCAATGAGGTCAGGATTGGTGAGTTCGGCAACGCCGGTATAAGTCGGAGGAGTTGGTGCGGCGGATAAATTTCCCGGCAGCGCACCACTGCCTGCCCAATCTACGATAGTTTGAATTTCTGCCTGCGACAATATCCGCTCTTTGCAGAAACGTGTGTAAGAAGTATCAGGAGGCCACGGTGGCATGATATGCGAAGACACATCATTGGCCATGTCACCTGCATTTGGAAACGCATCAGCATACGTCATTAATGCAAAAGGTGCGATTCCGCTTGGATTATGACAGCTGGTGCAATGCTGGTATAGGATCGGCGCAACATCGGTAGCCCATGTTGGTTGTGCGAAACTGCTTTTGAAAATAAAAAGTGCAAAAACGAAAAGTAATTTTTTCAGCATAATGGAATAATTTTAATGCAAGTTAATCAAAACTTAGAAACGAAAGAGGCTGATCGAATTGATCAGCCTCTTTCGTTTATGATAATTACTGAATTAGTTGTTAATCAAAACCGGAATCGTACGTAACGCATCAGCAGTGCTGATCTTTACTGTGTACAACCCCGCAGTTTCAATAACCAACGGGAGTTGTCCGCCGGAATAATTCAATTGTGTGCTTGCAAAAACAAGCTGGCCAAGTGAATTAATCACTTCGATCGTTACATCAGTTGCAACCGGAAGCGTTACAAAAACAGTAACATTTCCTTCTGAAGGATTCGGGAAAAGTCCAACTGATCCTGACTGACCTAAAGTAAGCGTCGCAGTCGCGAATGTTACGGTTACCGAGTTGCTCGAGCTACAACCCGCAGCATCAGTTACGATAACAGTGTACACGCCAGGAAGGAGGCTGTCAGCAGTCATTGTTATATCGCCATTCGACCACAGGTAGGTGAAAGGTCCGCTTCCGTTCGTTGTATTTACAGTTGCACTACCATCATTACAGATTCCGCAGGAAGCCGAAACTGTTGATGCAGAGGAGCCGAAGCTGGTGCAATTATTTCCGACAGTTACGGTAGCTATTGTGATGCAGCCAAATGAGTTTGTTGCGGTTACGGTGTATGTTCCCATTCCAAGATTTGTTGCCGTTGCGTTTGTTCCGCCGGAAGGTGCCCAGGAATAAGTAAATATTCCGCCGCCAGTTACTGTGACTGTTGCAGAACCATCTGTACATGCACCGCATGTAGCATCAGTACTTGTAGCGGCAGAAGAAACGCCTACACATGCATCACCGAAATTCGGACGAATCACGTATGGCTTAGAGAAGCTTGGGCCGAAATCTTCATTGTTTGCCCAACCTGTGATCGGGCTTGTTGGCCAGTCTACCCATGTCTTTCCGGGAAGGAAAATAGTATTCGTTTGAGCCAATGCAAGTGTTGAATCAAATTCGATTGCAGTAACCGCATATTGACCAGGAGCTAATGACATCGGACCACCATCAATCATGACTGTGTAAAGACGTGCTGAATCATCCGGGTAAAGGATAGTATCACTGTATGCTACAATCACGTTTGGCTCACCTGCGTTCATGTCCCACACTACCGCAGCAGTACGTTGGCCGGTATAACCTCGTGCCATGTAATAAGAAATTGAAGTCATTGGGTTTGCACTGCTTACCACTTCAAATTGTTGTCCAAGATAGCCACCATTCCCGGCACCAATTCCGAGTGAACCAACTACATTTCCGTCGTCGCGTGCGTAAATGCTATCATCAACAAGCACTGTTCTTGTAAACGAATTATTTCCCGGAAACTGATCGGTGCTGCTGCTGGAAACCGCGTAAATGTATGTATACAGATCAGGTGTTGATGGCGGTGTATAAGAACCAACCGTTAATGTTGCAGTAGTGCTCGCGGCAAGTGAAGCAAGTACAGGGCTGGCATTGGTATAAATCTGTGCCATTGTTCCGTCAAATACAGTTAATGTTAATTGCACATTTGACATTGCACTAGAACCGTTGTTGCGGACAACGCCATTAATTGTATTCGGCGTGCGCTGTGATTGTGGCTCGATCGTATATTGCATGGTATCGACGCTCAATAATTGTGCATCAAAATTTACCTGTACCTGAACTATGATATCATCGATTGCCAACAAAAATTTATCATTTGAAGTATTGCGGAAACCGACGTAAACAGATTGTCCGCTGTATGCAGAAAGATTTACTGTATGAGTAGTCCATGCAGAAGCTTCGGCTGCTGTAGTGAAAATTACGGTTGAGTTGGTGAGCTGATTTCCGATTACTCCAGTTCCTCCTGTAGGTGCAACGGTCATGATACGTACTTCATATCCGTCTGGGTACGCTGGATCATACGCAACACCGTTCCAGCTCAGCACACTATTAGCTGGCAATGGACCGATTACGGGTGTCCACATAAAATCGTTTGCAGCGCCTGCCGGTGTGTACCAGGAAGTGCTGAATGCACAGGAATCGGCTATATTGAAGGTGAAATCTTCGCGGCGTTCCCAGGCTTCATTTACATAGGCAACCGCAGTATTTGGCGTCCTATTGTCCACATTGCGGAGCAGCATTCCGGGAGCCATGGTATAGGTTCCTGCACCGCCGGCTGTTGGTCCGGGAATTCCGTCAAAATCTTCTGAATAAATTATCTGTCCGCTTAATTCCGAAAAGGCACCGAATGCTGTAAAAAATGAAATTGCAAGTAAAATTTTTTTCATGTAAGGCTGGTTTTTAAGGAGTTGCAAATGTACTAAAAAGAGGTCTTGACTGCACAGGAAAGTTGCCACAGATTACACGGGGAGCTTTCGGAGTCAGGCAGGGATGCGTAGATTTCGCGCGTTGATAATTTTTTATTCAAAATCTTCGTAACAAAGATATTTTTTGCGAATCACTTTGAACTTTTGAATTTCCGGGAGCCAGGAAGTTTTAATCTGTTCTTCAGTTTGTCCGGCTACGATCTGCTCCTGCAATTTTTTTGTTCCTGCAAGACGCACAAAGAATGAATTGAAAAATGTGGATTGATCCGGCATATCCTTATAGCTGGATAACAACCAGTACAAATAAATTCCTTTGTAATCGCGCACATAAAGCAATGCAAAATCATGCAGGTCGTGACCGTAACACAGCTGCTTTTCATAAGGCGGTTTTTTCGCGCCGGTGCGGGAGGTCGGCGTGAATTGATAAGCCGCATTTTTAAGCTTCGGATGACCTACCAGCTGAAACGGAAGGTCTGTTCCGCGTCCGACACTCATTACTGTTCCTTCAAAAAGACAAAGTGATGGATACAAATAAACGGACGACATGTTTGGCAAATTCGGTGATGGTGCAACGGGCAATTGGTACCAATCGTTATGGCTGTAATTTTCGCAGGTAACGACTTTTAATTCGCATTGAATATTGTTGGTCAGCCATTTTTCACCGTTCACCATTTTCGCGTATTCACCTATCGTCATTCCATACACCAATGGAACAGGATGAATTCCAACAAAAGATTTATTTGCAGGATCCAACACAGGTCCATCCACATAATAACCATTCGGGTTGGGGCGATCTAAGATAATGAATGTTTTTTTCTGTTCTGCGCAAGCCTCCATTACATTCGTCATCGTTGTAACGTAAGTATAACAGCGCACTCCAACATCCTGAATATCGTAGATCACCACATCAATTCCTTTCAGATCCTGCGGCAATGGTTTTACATGATCGCCGTATAATGAAATGACTGGCAGCTTTGTTTTTGCATCAATACTATTGCCAATCTCTTCACCATTCGCTGCTTCCCCGCGAAAGCCATGCTCAGGAGAAAATATTTTTTTGACATTTATTTTTAGTGAAATCAACGTATCGATAAGCGACACCTTGTTGATCATGGAAGTCTGGTTCGCAACTACTGCAACAGTTTTGCCACTCAGCCAGGGAAGATAAACTGCTGTTCTTTCTGCGCCGGTATTAATATCTGCGTCCGTTTTTTCTTCATTCACTCGCGTGCGGATAATGATCTGCGAATTTCCTGCGAGGGAAAATAAAAAGACGAAAAGAAGGCAAAGGGAGATAAATTTCATTTGAGAAAGTGAAATTAACTAAAAATATGATAACCCATTACAGGATTACCAATTACAAATACTTATTTCATAACCGAAGCAAATTGCAGACCGTCTTAACCTTTGCCATTGGTAATTGGTAATCCGGTAATTGGTAATTTTACCGCATGCCACGATTTTATTTTGAACGATTGGTTTCCGGACGCATGCTTAACCAGGCGGATGCGGATGGCCGTATGTCGCGGCCGATCGTGCGGGTGGCGGTGGGCGGAATTGCTGTAGGCCTTGCGGTGATGATCCTGACACTTTCGGTGATGAACGGATTTCAGAAATCGATACGCCAGAAAGTAATTGGTTTCGGATCGCACATCCAGGTGACGGGTTTTGACACGAATGAATCTTTTGAAACGGATTCCATGAACCGGAATCAGCCGACGATGGAAGAGGTGAAAAAGCTTCCCGGCGTGCGGCATGTGCAGGTTTTTGGATTGAAGCCAGGCATTATAAAATCGGGCGATCAATTGCTTGGTGTGGTGCTGAAAGGTGTGGCTAAAGATTTTGACTGGAGCTTTTTCAGGCAGAATTTAAAAGAAGGAAAAATATTCAATCTGCCGGATACGGTTTCCAACGAGGTGATGGTTTCGAGATACATTGCGGATAAGATGGGCCTGAAAGTGGGAAAAAAATTCAGGATGTTTTTCCTGCGCGGGAATGAAACAAAACAGCGTGCGTTTAATGTTTCAGGAATTTATGACACGGGTCTGATAGACGGATTTGACGATCGTTTTTTATTGTGCGACATACGCCAGGTGCAGAAATTAAATGACTGGGATACCAATATGGTTGCCGGATTTGAAGTGCTTGTGGATGATTACGAATCGCTGGACCAGGCGACGCTTGATATTAACAATACGATCAAGATCAACATGAATGCGCAAAGCATAAAAGAGCTGACGCCACAGATTTTTTCATGGCTCGATGTGCTGGATGTGAATGCGGTAATCATAATTGTACTGATGTTGTTTGTGAGCATGATCAATATGATAAGTGCGCTTATAATTTTGATTCTCGACCGCACAAACATGATCGGAACTTTAAAAGCATTGGGAGCCGCGGATAAAAGTGTGATCAGGATATTTTTAATTCATGCATCGAGGCTGATTCTTTTCGGGTTGCTGATCGGAAATATTTTAGGATTGGGAATATGCTTCCTGCAGGATTATTTTGGCTTTGTGCATCTGGATGAAGCATCGTATTATGTAAAAACTGTTCCGATAGCAATTGACTGGGTGAATGTGCTGCTGCTGAATGTGGCGACGCTGGTGGTTTGTCAATTGGCTTTGCTGCTGCCGGCGCTGATCGTGACGCGGATTTCTCCTGTGAAGGCGATACGGTTTAGCTGATTATTTCGTAGCTTAGTATTAATGAAAAACTTCCGGAATATAATCACTATTGACCCTGAAATCCAAAACGGTCAAACTGTTTTTAAAGAGACGCGCGTTCCTGTTGAAATTTTATTTGACCACCTTGAAGCTGGAGTTTCGTTAGACGCTTTTCTTGATGATTTTCCATCAGTAAAAAAAGAGCAGGCAATTGCTGTTCTTGAAATTGCGGGTAAAATTCTTTCTTCAAAAAATCTTGACAAGCTATATGAAACTGCTACTTGATGAAATGTACCAAACTCAAATTTTCAGCAGAACTTTTCTTCCTACCCAATTCCTGTTTTTATTCTGAATACAAAAGATAGCAGGCTGGATTCTCTCAAACTTTTAATTCCATATTTATTAAAAAGAATTGATGATGGAAAGATCGGGTCTATTGATATTTCCTTAAGCGAATAAACGTTCTATCTAGCCCTGATGGAGGCACCTTTGTTGAAGCTCTTTTTAATTTAAGAATTTTACCCCTCAAAGCGTTTGAAACGCTTTGAGGGGTAAAATTCTTAAATTAAAAAAGCGACTGCCGAGAGCAGGAAAAGCTCCTGAAAAACCTAAAATTCCCCGAACTAACCACTCCGAACTCCCCACTTAAAACCTTACCTTTGCACTCTCCTAAAACTGAAAAAAAGTGAATTCTTCCAAACAAGTTTACGATAACATTCTTGGCACTATTGGCCACACGCCACTCGTTCGCATAAACAGCATTACCAAAGGGCTGACCAAAGCGAAAGTGTATGCAAAAATTGAAACTTTTAACCCGGGCAATTCTATAAAAGACAGAATGGCGCTCAAGATGATTGAGGATGCGGAGAAGGACGGAAGCCTGAAACCAGGCGGAACAATTATTGAAGGAACCTCGGGCAATACGGGAATGGGGCTGGCGATTGCGGCGATCATAAAAGGATATAAATGCATTTTTACTACGACGGATAAACAGTCGAAAGAAAAAGTGGATGCGCTGAAGGCTTTTGGCGCGGAAGTAATTGTTTGTCCGACCAATGTTGACCCGGAAGATCCGCGTTCGTATTATTCTGTTTCGTCGCGGTTGATTAAAGAGGTTCCGAATTCGTGGAAGCCGAATCAATATGATAATCTTTCGAACTCGCAGGCACATTACGAACAAACGGGCCCGGAGATATGGGAACAGACGGAAGGAAAAATTACGCATTTGATTGTTGGCGTGGGAACAGGCGGAACAATTTGCGGAACGGGAAAATATTTGAAAGAGAAAAATCCGAACATACAGTGTTGGGGAATTGATACGTACGGTTCTATTTTCAAAAAATATAAAGAGACCGGCATTTTTGACAAGAATGAGATTTACCCGTACATCACGGAAGGTATTGGCGAAGATTTTTTACCACAGAATGTTGACTTCAGCATTATTGATTTGTTTGAAAAAGTAACAGATAAAGATGCTGCTGTAATGACGCGGCGCATCAGTAAAGAAGAAGGAATTTTTGCGGGCAATTCTGCAGGCTCTGCAATGGCAGGTGTTGTGCAGTTGGCATCGAAACTGAAAGAAGGTGATTTAGCAGTTGTGATTTTCCACGATCATGGCACACGTTATCTTGGAAAAATGTTCAATGATGACTGGATGCGTGAGAAAGGATTTTTTGAGCCAAAGGGGCAGACTGCAAAAGATGTGGTTTCTACTATTAAAGGCGGAACATTAAAAGCAATTGAATGTACTGAGCCGATTGAACGTGCTGTAAAAATTATGCGTGAGAATGATTTTTCGCAAATGCCGGTAACGAATGGCGGAAGAATTGTGGGATCAATAAATGAAATGCAATTATTTAATTGCCTGGTGAAAAATCCGGATAAAAAATCGGAAGCTGTTGAAACGATTATGCAGGCGGCCTTTCCGTATGTGGATATTTCTACGCCGGTAGAATCACTCGCGCAGATGATCACACCGGAAAATCCGGCAGTGCTGGTGCGGGATTTCAAAACTGATTCGAATTTTATTATTACGAGACATGATATTATAAGAGCGCTTTGCTAAGAGGTGGTTGGTGTCCGCCGCGGCGGAGGTGATTGGTTCTCTTGGCTGCGCTCGAAAGGTGACTGGTGATTAAAAAAACAGATAGCTGGAATAGAAACGAAAAAAGGTAGGGAAATTTTTCTGCCTTTTTTCGTTCATCAAAACATATTTATTCACTTGTTGTTTATTGGAATCGTTCATCTTTGTATAATGAAGTTTACTGACCAAATGCAGAGAGAAATCACGTTAGAGCATTCTCCTCAAAGAATTGTTTCTATTGTTCCTTCGCAGACCGAATTGCTTGCCGATCTCGGGCTTGAAAAAGAAGTAATCGGGATTACTAAATTCTGCATTCACCCGGAGAATTGGTTTCGTACCAAAGAAAGAGTTGGCGGCACAAAAACACTTTCCATTGAAAAAATAAAATCACTGAAGCCCGATTTGATATTAGGCAACAAAGAAGAAAATGACAAATCGCAGGTAGAAACTTTAATGGCGACAGAAAAGGTCTGGATGAGTGATATTAAAACGCTCGGTGACGCATGCGAGATGGTTCGCCGGATTGGTGAGCTGACGAAAAAAAAGGGAAAAGCGGAAGAGTTTGCACTTGAGATAGAAAAACGATTTTCCACCTTCCGGAAAGAGATCAGTAATTTTCCAAAAAGGCGCGTGGCTTATTTTATCTGGAAAAGCCCTTATATGGTGGCCGGGAGCGAAACTTTTATTGATCATCTACTTAACATTTGCGGACTGGAAAATATTTTTGCTGAAATGGGCAGGTATCCCGAAGTAACGATGGAAGAACTGGCAAAACAAAATCCGGAAGTTGTTTTTCTTTCTTCTGAACCTTATCCGTTCCGCGAGAAACACATCAAAGAATTGCAGGCAGCGCTTCCTGGTGCAAAGATCCGGCTTGTTGACGGTGAATTATTTTCCTGGTACGGAACAAAATTATTGAAATCGCCCGGCTACTTTTATGAACTGCTTTCGTCTTTAGCGTAATAACGCTATAACAGCGGATTGTTTACCTTTATAAAACTTTTCAAATGACCCCATGATCAGGATCCTGGTTTCGCTTTTTTCATTGCTGATTTTCTTGTCAGCCACAGCACAGGTTCCCGACCGCGCTCCTGTACAGGTGGATCCGATACAAATGCAAGGAGAAAAAGTGGGCGTGGTGCTTAGTGGCGGTGGTGCTTCCGGACTCGCGCATATTGGCGTATTAAAAGCACTCGAAGAAAATAATATTCCGATCGATTATATCTGCGGTACTTCCATGGGTGCTTTGATCGGTTGTTTGTATGCAGAAGGTCTTACACCAACAGAAATTGAAGTTCTCGTTCGGTCGGACGAATTTTTAAGCTGGGCCACCGGTAATGTGCGTCCGGATAATATTTATTATTTCAAGAAAAAGGAAGATGATGCGTCGTGGGTAACATTTAAGTTAAACCTTGATACGGCGCTTTCATCCAATCTTCCTACCAATCTTATTTCTCCTGTGCAACTTGATTTTGCGCTGATGGAACGAACGGCAGCAGCAGCAGCAGCAGCAAATTATAATTTTGATAGCCTTTTCATTCCTTTTCGCTGCGTAGCATCTGATGTTGCAGCAAAACAATCTGTCGTTTTCAGAGAAGGAGATCTTGGCGAGGCTTTGCGTGCTTCCATGTCGTACCCGTTTTACCTTAAGCCGATAAATGTGAATGGAAAACTTTTGTACGATGGCGGATTGTACAATAATTTTCCATCAAACATTATGTACCAGGATTTCTTTCCTGATTTTATTATCGGAAGTAATGTCGCTTCTGAATTTCAGAATCCGGATGAGGACAATCTCATTTCACAGATCCGCGCGATGCTTACGAGTAAAACGGACTTTAATGCGCAGTGTGAAAACGGAATTATTGTTGAACCGGATGCAGACTGGCTGGGGCTTTTTGATTTTGCAAATGCACAACGGATCATTGACAGCGGATACGTTGCGACGATGCGGAAAATGGACACGATCAAAATGTCTGTCGTGCGCAGGAGCGATCCTGTTCAGCTTGCGGCTGCGCGTGCGGCGTTCATTGCAAAAGAGCCCAAAATTATTTTTGATAATATCACGATCGAAGGAACTGGGCTGAAAAAAAGACAGGTGGCTTATGTGTCGCGGCTGTTGCGTCATCGCGAGGAATATGTACGCATTGAAGATCTGAAGCCTGGTTATTTCCGGCTTGCAGCAGATGATAAGATCAAAACAATTTTTCCGAAAGCGCATTATAACAGGACGACAGGTTATTATGATCTGAAGCTGATCATTAAAAAAGAAAAAAATGTTTCCACTTCTTTCGGAGGCAATTTCTCCAACCGTCCGATCAATATGGGCTTTGTGGGATTCCGTTATAATATCTTGAGCAATCCTTCCATTGCTATAAGCGGAAATGGTTATTTCGGAAAGCTGTACAGCTCCGCTCAGATCCGCACGCGTATTGATTTCCCTTTCCGGCTTCCATTTTATATTGAACCCATTGTAACATGGAACCGCTGGGACTATTACCGCAGCAGTCCTGCATTTTTTGAAGATACGAAGCCACCTTTCCTGATCAATATAGATCGTTTCGGAGAAATTGATGCGGGATTCCCGGTGCGCAATAAAGGTCGATTTGTTATCGGAACAGGTTTTGCTTTCAACCGTAATTTATATTACCAGACCGATATTTTCAGTTCTTCAGATACCGCTGATAAAACGGATTTCAACATGATCACGACGCATTTTCTCTATGAGCGAAATACGTTGAACCGAAAACAATTTGCCACATCAGGAACTTATTTAGCAATACGTGCGCGTTTTGTTCAGGGTGAAGAATTTTATGAACCGGGATCTACTGCCATTGTCGACAGTAAATTCAGGACCGTTCACAACTGGCTGCAGTTCCGCCTTACGTATGATACTTATTTTAAAGAACGCGGAAAATGGCGACTGGGATTTTTGGCAGAAGTCGTTTACAGCACGCAACCTTTTTCCAATCAGCCTTTCTTCCATAATTATACCTCAACCATGTTAAGCGCTCCTGCTTTTGAGCCGACACCGGAAAGCAAAACGTATTTTATTCCTGATTTCAGAGCACACCAGTTTTTAGGAATGGGACTGAAAAGCATTTTTGTACTCGCGAAAAACATTGACTGGAGAATTGAAGGCTATATTTTCGCGCCTTACCAGAAAATTGTTCAGAATGTAAATCTCACTGCATCTTACGCCTCTCCGCCGGCGTTCAATTTCCAATACATTAAAACACTTCAGTCAATGGCGATGACTGCATTCGTCTGGCACACACCGCTCGGCCCATTAAGTCTCAGCCTGAATTATTACAGTCCGCGCAAGCAACCATTCAGCCTG
>JBDSHN010000043.1:0-56591 GCA_039918435.1 Bacteroidia bacterium
AGAGTCTTCAATTACATTAAAAATCAAGAAGCACATCATTCGAAAAAAACATTCCGGGCAGAAGAGCAGGAATTCATGGATAAGTACGGCTTTAAAATTATTTCAACTTAAAAACATTCCGGGTTCAATACTGCTCACTCTCATTCGGAAAATCCTTACTCTTAATATCCGCAACATATTTCCCAACGGCCTCTTCGATCTGCTCTGCAAGATTTAAATAGCGCCTAAGAAACCGTGGATGAAATTCTTTTGTCAATCCAACTAAATCGTGGTAAACCAACACCTGTCCGTCTACTCCTCCACCTGCACCGATTCCTATTACCGGTATTGAAAGTTCAGCTGCTACTTTTGTTGCAAGCGTTGCAGGAACTTTTTCGAGCACGATCGCAAAGCAGCCTGCTGTTTCCAAAACATGCGCATCGGCGATTAAACGGTGTGCTTCTTCTTCTTCCTTCGCACGAACGTTGTAGGTTCCGAATTTATAAATCGATTGCGGAGTAAGTCCGAGATGGCCCATCACAGGAATTCCTGCGGTGAGAATCCGTTCCACAGATTCTTTTACTTCACGTCCGCCTTCAAGCTTCACTGCATGTGCTCCCGATTCCTTCATAATGCGAATGGAAGAATTAAGCGCTTCTTTGGAATTTCCCTGGTAAGAACCGAAAGGAAGATCGACCACACACAACGCACGATCAACAGCACGCACTACACTTGATGCATGATAGATCATCTGGTCGAGCGTGATGGGCAACGTGGTTTCATGTCCTGCCATTACGTTCGAAGCAGAATCGCCAATCAGAATAACATCAATGCCTGCTGCGTCAATAATTTTTGCTGTAGTATAATCGTAAGCAGTCAGCATCGCAATTTTTTCGCCGGAAGTTTTCATTCCCTGCAAAGTGCGCGTGGTAACTTTTTTGCTCTCTTGCTTTTTGCTCGTAGACATAGGAATTGAATTATTATACGAACAAAGTTAGGGGAAAAAATAAGGAGAAACGGGTTTTTACCAGTTGTAGACCGGCCAAAAAATGCGGTTGTGCAGGCGGATGGCCTGAACCGATGCGGCGGGATCTGAACGGATGAGGTATTCAACTATCACTGCCTGCACGGTAGGAGTTGCTATGGCAGAGAAATTCTGATCGTTGCGAATAAAGTGGAGTTCTACCTCCGTGTCATTTTCAGGTGTATAAATGGCGTGTAATGCTTCATCAAAATTAGAAGACCCTACAATTGTTCCGTCCACGCTTACAATTCTGTCTCCGTCACCTAATCCAAAAAGATTAATTTCTTCAACATTATACACAAAAAATGCATCAAGATTATCATTGTACAATAATCCGAATCTTCCGAAAGTGAGAATGGAATCGACTGCAGCAGGTGCATAAGCCCAACCGATCTTTCCGAGACTTTCAATAAGTGGCAGGGCTTTTATTCCGTCAACATAATCAGTGAAAAATTGCGAAAGGTCTGCGCCGCTTTCACGTTTGAGCCAGTTTTCAAGCGAGTCGGGATGCATGGTGTATTTTCCATTCATTTGCAGCACTACCTCTCGCAATCCTGTTTTCCCATTGGAGAGTTCGGTCATTTTAATATCAAGCATAAATGCGATGAGCATAGCACGTGCGCGCATTGCCTCACGACGTAGTGGAATTTTCAACCAACCGGAAAGCAAATTAATATCCGATATTGGTTTTTTCGGTGTAAGCTGTGCGAGCCTGATCTTTGATGAAACAAAACCCATGAATTCATTTTCACTTACTGTTGAATCACGGATTGCTGCAAGCCAGCTAAAATATAAATTCACGCCTTCCGAAAACCACCAAGACTTTGAAAGTTGTGGTTTCAGAAAATCGTTGTTCGAACAAATGCTCTGGTAATCGAGCGGCTCGAGCAAATGCAGAATATCACCTGCTGTTTCACGCTGCAATTCATTGGCAAGCATATCTTCATCAGCCAGCTCAGGTAAAAAATAAAAAGCGGAATGATTATGCGCCAGCCCTCCGTATGAGCCGTTTGTATTGAGCATGGTTTTAAATGGCGTTGTGAAATAAAATATCAGCTTATAATTATGTGCACCGATTTCAGGAATAAAATTGGCAGATGAAATTATGCTTGTCGCAATAAGACGGCGGACAAGCCTGGCTGAAATTCTTCCATTCTCAGAAAAAACAGAAATGGTAACGTAAATATTTCCTGCCATGAAACCAACAGTATCCGGGCGCGAATACATTACAGGATTATCTATCAATTCCTTGTATGAACCTGCCTGGTAACCATCACGCGTTTGTGTTTCATTCGTAATCGTTAACGCGCTGCTCGCAGATAAATCTTCCGGTTTCAGAATGGTAATGTGATAAGGCAATTCAGAAAACCCCTTGATGTAGCCAAAAAGAAAAGCATGATTCAGCACATAATTATTTCCTGCATCGATATTCGTTCCCGCAACTTGTGGCACATAATTATATTTTTCATCCGCCTGGGATGTCTTTTCTTTTTCTGCATCCCAGGTATCATCTACCCAATATTCAATTTTTTTCAACGTCGCGCCTTTACGCATTTTCATTACAATCAGGTTCTCTCCGCGTTTTGAAACTTTCAACGGATTACCAGTATCATCCAGCGCATAAAACTGGTGAATGAAACGCCCTGCATCCACTTTTCCTGCTACGCCCGGCAGATATGCAGGCAGCACATAATTGATCGTCTGCGCTTGTATGGCGGGAGTAAGAATAGTGATCTTTACACGGTCTTTATCCGGCGTAACATTCTGAAGATTGATGGTAATGTTGTAAGAATTTTCCGCGTCAGCAACCTGCCCTTCTGTCCGCAGACAAAAAAACAGGAACATAAAAGAGAAAGCAATAAGTCGGGTTATACTCATTGTGTATGGGGGAACTTAAAGATACACTAATTAGAGGATTCAATCATCCAAGGTTGAAACAGAAAATTGATCAGATAAAATACGGTAAAAATCCTAATAACATTAACTAAATTGTGCTTCATAAATTAACGCAGGAATGAAAAGAATATCCGTTGAATCAAGTATGATTAGCAGCATTGGCTACGAGGCATCAACAAAAACGCTGGAAATTGAATTTAATACCGGCGCTATTTGGCAATATGCTGATTTCCCAAAAGATCTATGGGATAAATTTAAAAACTGCAAATCTTACGGCAGGTTTTTTCTTGAACACATCCAGGATTTTTATGCAGATACAAAAATTGCACGAAAACGTAATTAGCATTTCGTATTGACAAAATAAAATTATAAGATAATCGAATGATCAGATCTCAACGCCAAGAACAAGGATATCATCGATCTGATCGTTTTCTCCTCTCCAGCGATAATGCTCTTCCTGCAGCAGCTTACCGTGCTCTTTTATTGGCTTATTCTGAATTTCTTTCACAAAAGACTGGAATGTGCTGCGTTTATATTTCTTACCTGTTTCACCACCGAACTGATCGGAATAGCCATCGGTGAATACGTAAATACGATCGCCTTTTTGAAGCTGCATTTCTTTGAAAGTAAATTTGCGCAGCTCCTCTTCTTCAAACAACCCGATCGGAAATTTATCAGGCAATAATTCTTTCAACTCTTCACCGCGGATGATCCATGCAGGATTATAAGCTCCTGCGAAAGTCATGTGTAACGTTTTTTTATTAATGCAGCACAAAGCGATATCCATTCCGTCACGCACCCGCGATTCATCCTGGCGCTGACGTAATGTTTCGCTTAAACGTACATTGACATCGTTGAGAATTGCATCAGGCCGGATAAGACCGTATTCTTTTACAGACTGACTCAGCAGGTTACTGCAAACAATGCTTACAAATGCACCCGGCACACCATGACCTGTACAATCAACCGCAGCAAAAAGAAGATGTTCTTCCGTTTGTGCCATCCAGTAAAAATCTCCGCTGACAATATCTTTAGGCTGGTACATTACAAAAGCGGAATCGCGGAATGTTGCATTGAATTCTACTTCAGGCAATATCGCTTCCTGGATCCTTCGGGCATACTGAATGGAATCAGTAATGTCTTTGTTCTTGGATTCAATTTCAACATTAGCTGCTTTAAGCGCGGAATTTTTTATTTCAATTTCTTCATTCTGTGCATTGAGCATTGTATTGACACGTTTCCTTGTAACCGCACGATTCCACAGGAAGAAAACAAAAACAAAAAGCAAAACTCCGACAATTGTGGACGCCCAAGCGATCAGTTTTTTTTCTTTTTCAATGGCACGTGAATTTGCTTCAGCTTTTTCAACGCCGAATTTCGCCTGCGCTTCTGAAATTCCCTTTGAAAGATTTTCGTCGAATAAAGAATCTTTCAAATTAATGCTCATGGTGGTAAACTCGAGCGCTTTTTCAAAATCTTTTTTTTGAAGATAAGCGTTCGAGATGTAATCATAAATCGCCAGCTCGATATCTGCCGCGCCTGATCTTTTAGCATAACCTAATGCTCTGCTGAGATAATCAATTGCTTTATCCGGCAATTTTTTATCGATCATTAATCCTCCAAGGTTGGCAAGCGTCACTGCCAATCCACGGCTATCACTAATGGACTTTCTTACTTCAAGCGCTTTCAAAAAATAATTTTCAGCTTTGTCCTGCATACCCAGGTCTTCTTTCTCAGTACCGATCTTACTGAGATCCTGGTAAACAGTGCCGATATTATTAAGCACTTTGCCGTAATTAAACTGGTCATTCAACTTGTGATAAATCGCCCCGGCTTCTTTTAAATAAGTTATGGCCGTATCGTTTTTACCAAGTCGTCCATAAACATTGGCAAGATTATTCAGACAAGAAGCTTCATCCATTAAATCCTTTGCTTCTTTTGCTACCGTCAATGCTTTTTCATAATCGATAATTGCTTTATCATAATTCTCCATCGCTTCATAAACTCTTCCTGAGCCGATCAAAGCGCCAGCCATGCCATTCTTATCTCCTGTCTGTTCAAATTCCTTGTAGGCATCATAACTCTTCATTAAAGCTTCATCATATTTTCCCGTGTTCAATAATGCATCAGCTATCATATTCAAACACCCCGCTGCAGCTTTCGGATTGTTGGTTTTCAAATAGATCTTACGGGCAGTTTCATAATACTGCACGGCAATATCTGCTTTACCGATCTTAAAATTTACTCTGCCCAGTAATTGAGTTGATTTAGCTTCAAGGCGTTCATTCCCTATTTGCCTGGATAATACGCGTGCTTCTTCAGCAGTTTCAACTGCTTTATGAGGAGAATATTTTAAATATACTTCCGTCAGTTTAAGAAGTTGGTTGACCTTATTCGAGTCATTAATAAATCCAAGTTCTCTTTTAATACTGTCGGCCACACTCTGCTGCGAGAAAGCCGGAAAGGCAATCAAGATCAGCAAGCTCAAAAGAAAAATGGTATTTTTTCCTTGATGTGGGGACATAAAAATAAAGGGCTTGAAAACGAAGATAAAAAACAATCCCGCACAGGGCGGGATTGTTTTTATAAACTAAGAATTGAAAGCCGAATTATGCCAATAACTGAACATTGACAGCGATTTCACCCCCCGAAGAAGTTCTCACAAGGTCATATTTCACTTCTGCATCTACACTGATCCCAAGATCTTTCGCATGTGGATGCTTGAAATTGATCTTTTTGAGCGATTTGTTTTCTTCAATAGTACCCGTATTGTCATCATTCAAAGTAAGAACAGTGCCACGCTGAATTCTACGGGCATTGATGATTACCGCAGTTGAAGAACCAGGGACAGTGATCGATTCTGTATTAATAATATCATCGATATTAAAACAAAGTGCTTTATATCCAATCTGCTCGAATGTCTGATCTGGTGCTGCGTTGCCATGTGTCGCAGTCAAATCTCCAACGGTGATCTGTGCACCATCACCAGAGCCTGTGCCATCCTTAATGTTCTTGATTTTTTTCTTGTCTGCCATTTTATTTGTTTTTAGGTAGAAGTAAAGAAGAAATTTTGAAGTTTATTCTTGCTAAAACTAATCAAAACGCCTCAAAGCATCAACTATTAGTTGATAAAAATGAATTAATATTTGCTTCCACCCGATTTTCTACTGAATTTATATCAGCACGTTCGAACTTTTTGCCTACAACTTTTTCGTATAGTTCAATGTAACGTTCGGAGACACTATTCACATATTCATCCGTCATTTCAGGAATCTGCTGACCTTCTTTTCCCATAAATCCATTTTCAATCAACCATTGACGAACGAATTCTTTGGACAATTGTTTTTGTGGTTCGTCATTTTTCTGACGCTCTTCAAATCCTTCCGAATAAAAATAACGGGAAGAATCAGGTGTATGAATTTCATCCATGAGGTAAATTTTCCCATCATGCATTCCGAATTCATACTTCGTATCAACAAGGATCAAACCTTGTTTAGCTGCCATTTCATTGCCACGTTTGTAAAGTGCACGCGTGTAATTTTCAAGCTGCACATATTCCGCCTCAGGAACCAAACCTGATTTGATAATTTCTTCACGCGTAATATCTTCATCATGCCCTACTGACGCTTTGGTTGTCGGAGTGATAAGTGGCTCAGGAAATTTATCGCTTTCCTTTAATCCGTCGGGCATTGCAACGCCGCAGATCGTTCTTTTTCCTGCAGCATATTCGCGCCATGCATGACCGCTTAAATAACCGCGGATCACCATTTCAACTTTGAAAGGTTCGCAACGGATTCCTGCTGTCACCATCGGATCAGGAACGGCCTGCACCCAATTCGGAACAATGTCTTTTGTTGCTTCAAGAAAATAAGCAGCAACCTGGTTGAGCACTTGTCCTTTGTAAGGAATTCCTCTTGGTAAAACCACATCGAAAGCCGAAATGCGATCGCTCACGATCATCACCAGCAGGTCTTCGCCTATGGAATAAACATCGCGGACTTTGCCTTTGTAATAAGCAACCTGTCCCGGAAAAGTGTAATTGGTTTTAATGAGCGCGTTCATCGTTTTGTTTATTGTTGTCATAAATTTCAATTATACGTTTTACAATTTTATGGCGGATAACATCATGTTTGTCGAGCGTAACAAAATCAATTCCATCATTGCCCGGCAGAATTTTCATTGCCTGCAGCAACCCGCTTGGCTGACCGCGCGGAAGATCGATCTGTGTCACATCTCCGGTGATCACAAATTTAGCAGAAGGTCCCATACGCGTGAGAAACATTTTCAATTGACTTTCTGTTGCATTCTGCGCTTCATCCAGGATTACAAAAGCATTGTCCAGCGTACGTCCACGCATAAATGCAAGCGGCGCGATCTGGATGACATTGCTTTCGATATAACTTTTTAATTTGTCGGCAGGGATCATATCTAACAGCGCATCATACAACGGCTGCAGGTAAGGATCAAGTTTTTCTTTGAGGTCACCGGGCAAAAATCCAAGATTCTCTCCTGCTTCCACTGCCGGACGAGTGAGCACGATCTTACGCACTTCACGGTTACGCAACGCACGCACCGCGAGGGCAACAGCTGTATATGTTTTTCCCGTTCCCGCGGGTCCGATGGCAAACATCATATCATTCTTTTCAGAACTTTCCACCATGCGAACCTGTCCGGGCGTGCGCGCTTTCACAAGCAATCCCTGGTTGCCATGAACTAGAATACCATTTGCATTTTCAACTTGTCCGTTATTCGAAACGCTTCCGCCCGAAGCGCCATTCATGATGGTTTCAATATTCGCTTCGGTAAGTGTCCCGTATCTTCTGAAATATTGCTGGAATGCATTTACAGATTCTTCAAAGCGCTGAATCTGTTCTTTGTCGCCAACCGTCTTGATCATATTTCCGCGCGCAATAATTTTCAGCTTTGGAAAAAAGGTCCGTATATAATCCAGCTTTGCATCGTTAACACCAAAGATTACAATTGGTTCAACGTTTATTAATTCGATATTTTTTTCTGCCAATTTAAAATCTTGTTTATTATGCTTAATGCTGTTTATTTCCGTTCGTTTTGATGGAAGGATGAGTAAAACCTACATCGATCAGCGTTCGTCTCATTCTATTCCACGAAGATACAAATCTGTCAGCTTTTGCAATAAACCGGCTCAATTTTAAACATAATCTGACATTCAAACGTCCTGTAACTCTTAATTAAAAATCAGAGTTCCCAAATAAATCATATATCGTACATCCTCCTTCGTACATGTATATCGTACATTCTCCCTATTTCTGTAATTTCGCACCAGAATGGCGATCATTACACTTACGACAGACTTTGGCCTGAAAGATCACTACGGCGCTTCCCTCAAAGGAGCGTTGCTGCGTCAGATGCCTTCGGCTGTGGTGGTGGATATTACTCACCAGGTGGCGCTGATGAATTATGCCGAAGCCGGTTATGTGCTCGGTGCAGCATTTCACGAATTTCCAGCCGGGACAGTGCATCTTGTAGCAGTAGGAAGCGGTGGCAGCGGACCTTATAATCACGTTGCGTTAAAGTTAAAAGGACATTATTTTGTCGGATGTGATAACGGAACCTTTTCACTGCTCGATCCCGCGAGTGAGCCCGATCATATTGTACAACTCGCATTATCAGGAAAAGAGCCTTCTACCTTTTTAGCGCGCGATCTTTATTTGCCTGCTGCTATCAAGCTTGCGAACGGAATACCGATAGAAAGTCTGGGACTTCCACAGACACGATTGACAAAGCTGATGTTCCCGGTTTCACCACCAGAGCCGGATGTGCTCAAAGGAACTGTGGTCTATGTCGATTCGTTCCGCAACCTGATTACCAATATTTCCGGTGATGATTTCGATACTATTGGAAAAGGAAGACTATTTTCAATTGAGTTAATCCGTTTGCGTGGAAAAGAAACGATAACTGAATTGCACCGCACGTATGGAGATGTACCGATCGGTGCGATTGTGGCCTTCTTTAATTCAACCGGAATGCTGGAGATTGCAATTAATAATGGTCCGGCTGCAGAGCTATTGAACCTCAGACAGAATTCGGTGGTGAGAATTACTTTTGAAGGGTAAATGTGTAAATGGCAAATATTTAAATGTGCAAATGGTAAATGTGTAAATGGCAAATGTGTAAATGGTAAGTGTGCTTGTTTTGATGGCGATAATTTTTGGGGAAATGCTGACACGATTAGTAAAAATGAACTTTAAAGAAGAAAGCGCCGATGAATTTATCCGTATTTTCTCGGCAAATAAAAGTTTCATTGCCGGTTTCGAAGGATGTCATTCTGTAGAATTAAAGCGTGATGTAAATCAACCGGCAATCTTCTTTACGATTTCCGTTTGGCGTTCAGTAGACGATCTGGAAAATTACAGGAAGAGTGAATTATTCAAAGGTGTTTGGACAAAGACAAAAATTTTGTTTGCAGAAAAAGCAGAAGCATGGACATTGGAAAATGCGGATAGTTAGAGGCTGTTTAAAATTTATATTGTGTATTCCGTTATTAACATGGCCGTACCATTAACTTCAACCTAAAATGGTACATTTACTTACATATTCAAAGCATATTTTTCATTCCGGGCCTGCGTTCTTGTATTTCCTTCTATTTTCTATTTCAAGTTGTCATTGCTAATTTCTAACTTTTTTATCCATGGTCAGACTTCCACTCTATCTCAAGCTATCACAAGTCACACTCGGTTTACTTGGTTTTTTCTATATCCTGTATATCGGGCAGGAAATTATTGTGCCACTTATTTTTTCATTGATCCTGGCCATCCTGCTTAACCCGGTGGTTAATTTTTTCACCAAAAGAAAATTCAACCGTGTGCTTTCAATCATGATCGCGATTGTGCTGCTGCTATGCGTGGTTGGCGGAATTTTCTATTTCATCGGCGCACAGGCATCCATGTTCAGCGATTCATGGCCGGAGCTCAAGCTTAAATTCAATGAATTACTCACACAGGCGCTTAGCTGGTTTTCAGAAACTTTTCATGTAGGAAAAGTAAAAATAGATGCGTGGATGACCACTCAGAAAGATGCCGGTATGACAGGTGCAAGCGGCATGATCGGGAACACCATCACATCGGTCAGCTCAGCGCTGGTAGTGGTGCTGCTTATCCCGGTTTATATTTTTCTCTATTTATTTTACAAGCCGTTGCTGCTGCAGTTCATCGCAAAACTTTTTGAAAGCGAGCAACATAAAGTAGTAAGCGAAGTGTTACACCAAACCCGCACACTGATCCAGAATTACCTCGTAGGGCTGCTGATCGAAATGGCAATCGTGGCTACCATGAATTCCGTGGCACTGCTCATCATCGGAGTAAAATACGCCATCCTGCTCGGTGTCATCGGCGCCATTCTCAACCTCATTCCTTACATCGGCGGCGTCATAGCTATTGCGCTTCCGATGACCATGGCCCTCATTACCGGCGATCCGCACTCCGCAATATTTGTGCTCTTGGCTTACCTGCTCATCCAGCTCATCGACAATAATTTTCTCGTACCAAAAATTGTTGCATCCAAAGTAAAAGTGAATGCGCTCGTCTCCGTCATCGTCGTGCTGATCGGCGGTGCATTATGGGGCGTGTCCGGAATGTTTCTGGCGATACCATTAACTGCGATCATCAAAGTAATTTTCGACAAGATCCAGGGACTTGAAGCGTATGGATTCCTCATCGGCGATACAATGCCGGAAATCGGGAAAGCAATTTTTACAATCAACCTGAAAACAAAGAAATAGGAAATTCAAAATTCAAAACCCAAAATCTTAACTTGGAATTTTGAATATTTTTTGAATCTCGAATTTCCTTATCTTTTCATCGGCAAACAAAATTTCTTAATTCTTAAAACGAAACTCATGAAAAAATTTCTACAGGCAATACTGTGTCTTTTCCTTTTTACAGACCTGACAACCGCTTATGCACAGGCAACAGGATTCGTCAGCATTCCCGATCCGACACACACTGCCAGCTTTGGCATTTCAAGAAAAACATCGTCAGGTTATATCACGCTCGGTCAGTCAGGAAGCGCGGGCGTGAACCATGAAATCATTTTATGGAATGCGA
Source organism: Bacteroidia bacterium (assembly GCA_039918435.1). Lineage (GTDB taxonomy): Bacteria > Bacteroidota > Bacteroidia > Palsa-965 > Palsa-965. The sequence continues at coordinate 10,981 of JBDSHN010000043.1, forward strand.
ATTACCAGGCAGTTTGGACACAAAATCTTCCATCAGCCGCTGTCGGTATCTGGCATGATGTGATTGAAACCAATGACGGAAATTTTATTGCATTCGGCGCCAATCAAAATCATAACGGAGCCTGCAACATAGCCATTAAGATAAGTCCGGCGGGTGTGATACTCTGGCAAAAAGAATATTTCCTCGCCAATACTTTTCTTACGGCATTCTGCATCAGCAAAGCCGCTGGTAATGATCCCGGATTTATATTCGGTGGCGGTGCATGTGCTGCTTCTAATTTTGTAGTGCGTTGCGATGCCAATGGAAATATTTTGTGGCAGCATCAATATTACATCAATCCATCTACTGGTGTTGAAACGATTCTCACGATCAATGCTGAAAATGATTCTTATTATCTCGGTGGTTACATCGGTTCAACACCATCCAACTCACTCGATGCGTTTTTCATGAAGGTCGATTCAGCAGGAAACTGGCTCATGAGCACTGTAGTGAATGAACCTAATTTACATCAAGTGCCATCGCGCACCATAAAATTATCAACCGGAAATTATGCAATGATCTGTGGCTATAATAATAATTCCAATGGCGCGCAGCTCATTTATTATTTCAATTCCTCTACAAATATTATTGGCGGTGCAAAATTCAGTCATCCGACACAAAACCAGACTACGTTCGAAGACATAGCAGAAGTCTCCAACGGAAAAACCATTGTAACCGGAACACTGAATGACTCGCCATCAAAATATTTATACATGGAATTAAGCGCGACGGGAACAATTCTCTGGCAGAATAAATCAACCGGCCTTAACGGACCAACGCTCTCCGGTTCGAATGTCGGAATTGCAAGAAACGCAAACGGCACATTCACCAACTTCGGCGCCTGCTACGGTGATGGACGTACAATCGCTATCATCGACAGTCTCGGAAATGGATATTGCAATGCAATTCCTTCTACAATCATCAGCAGCATCCCGGACGCTTACACATCTGTTACGGCTACTCCGATAATTTCAGGACCAACTATTCAAATGGTCGCTGTTACAAATGCAAGCACAACCTTCACTGTTTCTGCAACTACAATTTGCGGTACTGTCGGCATAGAGCATATAATTCCGGAATTTGCGCAGCTGAGCACTTATCCGAATCCTTCGAATGACGAGATTACAATTTCGATTGGCGGACAACAGTTGATGAATGCGGAAGTAGTATTCCGGAATGTACTTGGCGAGCAGGTGATGGCAGTTAAAACGTCGTCGCCGGGTATTGATATTTCCGGTTTAAAGGCGGGAGTTTATTTGATAGAATTGATGATGGATGGGAAGAGAAGTGTGGGAAGGTTTGTAAAGGAATAGCCCCTTATACTTTGATGTAATTTTTTCTGTGGGATGAGCGCAAGGATTATCCTCAAAAATCTCAGTAAGCAACTACCTGCCTGCTTCCACCAGCACATCGGCAGCAGGCGCTGAGATCTTTGAGGATTTTGCGCGTGGGAGCGTGCGTGGGAGAAAACATATTTGAGAATATTCCGCTAAAAGAAGTCCCTGCTTTTCATTTATAATCTTCCCGAAACAAATAGCTGACCGGCTCTTCTGCCAGCACGTTTGTAAACTTTTTTTGCAAAAGCTGATGGTAAACTTTTTATTGCTTTTCAGGCAATAAAAAGCTTACTATGAAAACCAACCCATTTATTTAATTCACACCTTGAAATAATCGAAAAATGGTCAGCATTTGTAATTGTAAGCCAGGAAAACGGAAAAACTCCACAGGGCATTCGGGAAAGATTAGCCGCCAACAATCTGACCGAAGAGCAGATTTCTATTCTCATGAATAAAGATGCTGAGCTGTATTTTAAGGAAGTTGTTTACTGGAAAAACCTGCAACGCTGCCTTATCGGAATTTCATTGCATATTGAATCTTACATCTCCGAATCCCGAAATCCAACATCCAACCCACATTCCTCCCCTACCTTAACCGCCAGTTTTTTCCCGCCTTCCGAAAACGGCCACACAAATAATTTCTTTACCGGAAAAACTTCCATTATTTTTTTCACTGCATCTACCGTCATTTTTGCTGCCAACCCTTTTCGCCTGTATTCCGGTAGCACGGTAGCGGAACATAAATAAATGCAATCGAATTTCATTCCCGGTTTTGTCTGATCAAATAATTCCTGTTCGGAAATTTCAGCACGAACAAATTTTTCCATCAGCGCTGAAATTGTTGGAATAATCAAAATCCATATCGCCGGACCATTTCCATCATCAAATTCAGATAAAGCAGAAGGATGCAAATCATTGAGTCGCGCAATCACTTTTTCATCTACCTGTAACTGATCAGGATCTTCTCTTGTCGAAAAGACATCATCAATAATCTGCATCATGCGGAAAAAGTTATCTGTGGCCATAGGAAAAAATTGCAAACTTTAAAATTTTAAATCATTTCTCTCCAATTCATGACGGTAGTTCCATTACCCCGCATTTGCTTTAAAATTCCACCGTATAACAGAACTGATTTTTTTCCGCCGCTTAATTTATTCCAATAATCTAAGTTCCGGAAAAAATCATCATTCACAGTTTGCCCGGATTTAATTTCTATTGGCAAAAGTTTTCCTGCTGTATCAACAATAACATCAATCTCATGCCCGGTCTTATCGCGCCAGTAATAAAGGTTTATGGCTTCACCTGCATTCGTGCGTTGTTTTACCAATTCACTTATGACCATCGTTTCAAAAACCGCTCCACGCAATGGATGTGTATTCAGCTGTTTGATTTCAGTTATGCCAAGAAGGGAACAAACCAATGCTGTATCATAAAAATATAATTTGGGTCGTTTGGTAATGGTCTTATTGAAATTTCTGAAATGTGGTTTCAAAAGATAGATGATATAACTGCTTTCCAGAATACCAATCCATGATTGCACAGTTTTATGATCCACACCGGCTTCAATTCCCAGCGATGAAAGATTTAATTCCTGCCCGCATCTACCCGCAAGTAAGGCAAGGAATTTTTGAAATGTATTCAAATCAGAAATATTCTTAACCTGTCGTACATCTTTTTCTATATAGGTGTGAATATAATCCGGGCACCAATCGCGCGCTTTTAACCGTTGATTATAAATAGGCGGATAAAATCCTTTCAACATTAATTCAATATCAGTTTTAGGGAGTTTTTTCGCTGATTTTAGTTCAGAAACAGAAAATGGAAGCAATGTCATAAATGCAATTCTTCCGGCAAGGGTTTGCGTAATGGATTCTTGCAGGAGAAAATTATTTGAACCTGTAAGAATGAATAATCCTTTCTTTTTAGAATTATCCAGGATTTCCTGCAGGTAAGAAAAGAGTTCAGGTACACGTTGTACTTCATCCAATATAGCTCCATTCGGATATGATGCAAGAAAACTCCTGGGATCGGCCATAGCAAAACGCCTTGTATCCGGATTTTCAAGTGAGATATAAGGTTTTGATGAAAAAAGAGTCTTTACCAATGTGGTTTTACCCGATTGCCGCGGTCCCGTAACTGCAACAGCCTTGAATTTTGAAGCAAGATAAGCAAGGCGCTTTTGGGCATTTCGAATAATCATAGACAAATATATGGAATAATTGGGAATCTGATTCCCAATTATTCCATTAAATAAATTATAATAATTTGTTTATCAGCATTATATAAAATATAAAATAAATCTCATTTGCATAATCATTTGCCCATCATTAATAAAGCAGCCCGACTTCTTTAAAATTATATTTACGCTCCAAACCATCTCCATCTTTCAGGCACAATAATCCTTCTTCTGTGATATTTTCCAGGCTTGCATCGAAAATTGTTTTGAAATCGGTGTATCGCGACATTACGCCTAACCGGAATAATCTGCTGTGATAATCCTGCCGTAGCTTTTCTTTATGGCCGGCACGCAGCTGCAGGTAACGTGCTTCAATGTGGGAGAATAAATGCTGCATCGCTTCTTCAAGAGCAAATTCTTTACCGGTAAGCTGGTAAACAGAAACCGCATGCGGTGCATCGCTTCCGAAATTGGTTTGATTTACATTCATTCCAATGCCCACCACCGAAGCAGAAACCTGGTCGCCATTAAGTACATTTTCTATCAGGATACCCGCCACTTTTTTACCGTCAGCAATAATATCATTCGGCCATTTAATATGTACCTGTGTGGTAGGAAGCAGGTCGGTAAGCAGGTCGGTAATTCCCAGGGCAATGGCGCGGGTAAGATCGAACTGGTGATTTACAGCAAGGAAAACGGGCTTTAAAAGAATGCTGCAGGTGATATTTCTTCCCGGCTCGCTGAACCAGGAATTGCCCCGCTGACCTCTGCCGGAAGTCTGGACTTTCGCGATTACCACAGCACCTTCAGCAATATCAGCCCCGCGAAGGAGGCCCATCGTGAATGTATTGGTAGAATCTACTTCGCCCAGTCTGACGATATGATTACCGATGAAGAGTGTTTGTGGGCTTCCCGAGGCCATTTTTCCTTAACTTTGTAATCCCCTGCAAAAAGCAGGGTTAGTTTTATTTATCAGCTAAATTAGGCTTTTAACCTTCAATCCGCTACAACGGGCCAGGCAGAAGCAAATTCATTAAATGGCAAAGAAAAAAGCAGCACCTCAGAAGACCGCTAAAAAAGCAGCAACTCCAAAGAAATCAACTTCTCCTAAGAAGAAGGCGGCAGGAAAAAAGACAGCAACGGCAGGAAAAAAAGCAGCCCCGAAAAAAGCAGCTCCAAAGAAAAACATCTCGACTGCGCTCGATGGTAAACAGAAGAAAAAAGCGGCTCCTAAAAAAGCAGTAAAAAAAGCCGCACCGAAGAAAACAGCGGTCAAAAAAGTGGCTAAAAAAGCAGCTTCAAAAAAAGCAGCTAAAAAGGTGGCTCCTGAAAAGACAACTGTGAAAAAAGTTGCTGCACCGAAAAAAGCAGCAGTCAAAAAAGTTGTGGTGAAAAAAGTTGCCGCGAAAAAAGCTGCCGCGAAAAAGGCTGAACCGGGGTTCGTTGAAAAAACGATTGCTTCAATAAAAACTGCTGTGCATAATATCGCAGAGAAAGTTGCTCAAATCGGCGAAGAAAGAGAGAAAGCAAAAAAAATGAAAGAGGCAGCTAAACCACTTTCAAGAAATCAGCTGAAAAAATCTTCCGCGAAGAAAAGCGCTTCGGAAAGAGATTCTCTTCTAAAGGATACATACACACGCAACCCTGCGGTTCCAAGAAATACCAAACCGGTTGACCACGAAGCGTTCAAGCTCGCTAAAGCAATTGTAAACGCTATCGAAGAAAAGAAAGGCGAAAATGTCGTATGCCTCGATCTTCGCGATATTGAAAACCGTGTTTGTGACTATTTTATCATTTGCGAAGGAAATTCCACCACACAAATTGAAGCGATTGCAGGTTCAGTCGAATACCTTGTAAAAAAAGAACTTGGCGAACGTCCTTACCGTTCTGAAGGTTACGAAAATGCAACCTGGATCCTGATCGATTACGTAAATGTAATTGTGCACGTTTTTGATAAAGAAACACGGCATTTTTACAATTTAGAAAGCCTTTGGGCCGACGGAGAACGAATCACATTTTAAAGAGGTTTCGGGTTTCGGATTAAAAAAAAATAATTGAGATCAATCCAACAACACCCCCCAAGGAAAACACAAAATTTGCTAATTGAACAAAATTTTTCAGTCGTGAAAACGACATTCTATAAAAGAATAAAATGAGCGAACAAAATCAAGATAATAACGAGCAGGACCGCCGTAAAGACAGAATTCCGCGAAAGCCACAGATGCCACGATCTCCATCGGGTTTCTTTTGGGTATATATTATACTGGTAGTAGGTTTAATCGGCTTTTTTGTGCCGAATATGCTTACCGAACTTCCTGAAGTGAATTACACCGAGTTTACTTCGTTGGTGAAAGATCATGCCATCAAGAAAATTTATAAAGTCAGCAATGAAAACAATGCGCTGGAAATAGTTCTTGATGACACCAAAGCAACGGCTCCATCGATAAAAGCCCTCAAAGCTAAATATCACAACTGGCATGGCGCAACTCCTGCAGATGCTCCGCACCTCAAACTTTCCAGCACATGGACAGAAGAGCTGGGCAAACGCATCACACAAACACAACTCGATAATGGTTACACCGATAATCTCATCGAGATCCAGGAGATCAAACGTTCTTCTCTTTCTGATCACTTAAGCTGGATCGTTCCGCTTGCATTAATGATCATCCTATGGATTTTCTTCATGCGCAGAATGGGCGGCGGCGGCGGAAGCCAGATCTTCAATATCGGAAAATCGCGCGCTACTCTTTTTGATAAAGACACAACGGTCAGCACTACATTTAATGATGTTGCCGGATTGGAAGAAGCAAAAGTGGAAATCAAAGAGATTGTGGACTTCCTTAAACATCCGAAAAAGTATACAGACCTCGGTGCAAAAATTCCGAAAGGTGCTTTGCTCGTTGGTCCTCCGGGTACCGGAAAAACGTTGCTTGCGAAAGCCGTTGCAGGGGAAGCAAAAGTTCCCTTCTTCTCACTTTCCGGTTCAGATTTCGTAGAAATGTTTGTCGGTGTCGGCGCATCACGTGTTCGCGATTTGTTCAAACAGGCAAAAGAAAAATCACCTTGCATCATCTTTATTGATGAGATCGATGCCATTGGCCGTGCGCGCGGAAGAAGCGCTGCACAGGGTTCAAATGATGAACGTGAAAATACGCTGAATCAATTGCTCACCGAGATGGATGGATTCGGAACCAACTCCGGCGTTATCATTCTCGCAGCAACAAACCGCGCTGATATTCTTGACCGTGCGTTATTGCGCGCCGGACGTTTCGACAGACAGATCTATGTTGACCTTCCTGATCTGAATGAGCGTCGTGCAATTTTCCAGGTGCATTTGAAACCGTTGAAGCTTGAAAAATCCGTTGATCTTGATTTCCTCGCGAAACAAACACCTGGATTTTCAGGAGCGGATATTGCGAACATTTGTAATGAAGCAGCGTTGATCGCAGCCCGTCACGATAAAAAATTCGTAGAACGCCAGGATTTCCTTGACGCAGTTGATCGTATCATCGGCGGCTTGGAAAAGAAAAATAAGATCATTTCAAAAGACGAGAAAAAAGTAATTGCCTTCCATGAAGCAGGTCATGCTACAGTAAGTTGGATGCTCGAACACGCTGCACCGCTCGTAAAAGTGACCATTGTTCCCCGTGGAAGATCATTAGGGGCTGCATGGTATTTACCAGATGAGCGTCAATTAACAACCACGGAGCAATTCATGGATGAGATCTGCGCAACATTAGGCGGACGTGCTGCTGAAGAAGTGGTGTTCGGAAGAATTTCCACCGGTGCACTGAGCGACCTGGAGAGAATTACAAAGCAAGCGTATGCAATGGTTACGTATTACGGATTGAATGCGAAGATTGGTAACATTTCTTATTACGATACCAGCGGCCAGGAGTTTATGATGACTAAGCCGTACAGCGAAAAAACAGCTGAAACGATTGATGAAGAAGTGAAGAAGATGATCGACCTTGCTTATGAGCAAACGAAAAAGATCCTGCGCGACAACCGTGATAAATTAGATCTGCTCGCTGCAAAGCTCATCGAGAAAGAAGTTATTTTCAAAGAAGATCTCGAACATATTTTCGGAAAACGTCAATGGGACAAAGATCTCGCAGTTGAATTGGGATTGAATGAAAGCGGCGATCCGCTGATCAAACCGGCTACTGTTGTAGAAAACGCAAACACTTCGGATATTAAACCTGATGTGAAGTAGTATTGAGTAATGCGTATCGGGTATTGAGTAATCTACGCTCAGTCCCAATACTCATTGCTAAAAACCCGATACCAAATGGGAATGGACGACACCACATCAAGAGAGAAAATTCTCAAGAAGGTCAGGGCAGCATTGATAAACAAATCAAGGTTGGAGCCGGGTGCAATAGATTTTGAATCTAATATCTATGCTGAGTCAGATGAACCATTAGAATTAGTTTTTGCACAACAATTTTCAGATGCAGGCGGTAATTTTGTTTTCTGTGAAAATGACGATGATTTCATTTACAATATCGGCGCATTAACTGCTGATGAAAATTTCGGAAAGCTTTGGTGCGCTGAACCGCAAATTCAAAATCTTTTAACGCAAGCGAATATTCCTTTTCTTAGCTCAGCCGAAGAAATGGAGCAGGCGGGAACAAGCATCACCGGATGTGAATTTCTGATTGCAAGAACTGGAAGCGTTTTAATTTCCTCCAGGCAATTATCCGGGCGGAAAGCGGCGGTTTATCCTGCGCAGCATATTGTAGTTGCAAAAACTTCGCAGCTTATTCTGCACATGAAAGATGCGCTCAAAGCTGTCAAAGCAAAATACAATGAAGCCATGCCTTCCATGGTAAGCGTTATTACCGGCCCGAGCAGAACTGCCGATATTGAAAAAACGCTTGTACAGGGCGCACATGGTCCAAAGGAAATTTATGTTTTCCTGATCGATGATATTCCGATGGGAATGTAGTTACGTGCTGCAACATCAGCCAAAAAACCTCAAAGGCACCTTTTTAAAAACGCATCGTCTGTATAAAAACACAACGATGAAAAATTTTACATTCTTGTTAGTTCGGAGTCCGCCGCGGTGGATTAGTTCGTAGATTGTTTTGGAGTGCGATTAATCTTGTAATTTCGCTTAATCTCTGAATCAATCCGCCGCCGCGGACTGCGAACTGAGTTCTATAATGGATAAAAACCTCGTTCAACGCATCATTACCGGAACGGTCTTTATAATTGTTCTTGTTGGTTGTATTATGTGGAATGCCTGGAGTATGGCGGGATTATTTTTGCTGATCACCATTCTCGGATTACGTGAGTTTTATAAGCTTTCAGAAAAAGCGGGTGTACAGCCACAAAAAATTTACGGTTTGTTTTTTGGAATTGTTTTAATTTTTTTAGCTTTCATTCAAAAAGCGTATCCTATTCCATTACTGATTTTTGTAATTCTTCCGCTTTTATTTCTTCCGTTTTTCATTGAGCTTTATCGCAAAAAGGAAAATCCATTTTCAAATATAGGATGGACCTTGGTTGGTGTCTTATATGTTGCAGTTCCTTTTGCTCTTTTAGTTTTCCAATTTGTTCCAACCGGTTTCCTCGTTCCTTCAGAAGGTCTTTTACTTTCGAAATGGCAACCTGATTATAGGTACGCTCCACTCCTCACCATTTTCATTTTAATCTGGATCAGCGATACGATGGCTTACGTTTGCGGAAGACTTTTCGGCAAGCATAAATTGTGGGAACGCATTTCACCGAAAAAAACATGGGAAGGATTTATCGGCGGCTTTATTTTCACAGTCGTTGCAGGCGGAATGATCGCGAACTGGATACTTTATAATTCACACAATTACAGCCAGGAAATAAAATGGATTTGTGTTGCCGCAGTAATTTCAGTTACAGGAATGCTCGGCGATTTAGTCGAATCGCTTTTCAAAAGAAGCATCAACGTAAAAGATTCCGGCACCATTCTTCCCGGTCACGGCGGAATTCTTGATCGTTTTGACGCTTTATTGCTCGCCACACCTTTCGCGCTTACTACTTATTATATCTGCGATGAGTTGCTGATGCACCATTACTTTTAATAAGAGACATTCCTCCGCTATTAATTTTTGCACAAAGGCACGGGGGAAAGCCCTACTCTTTTCTCCTTGTCCCCGTGCCTCCGTGGCATTTTACATTTAAGATAAACTCCCCATTTAAAACGACCAACCAGCACTCACAAAGGCTGATTTTCAGCGGTCCGAATGAAAAATAATCCCTAATTTTGTGCCCGAATTCTCCTAACAAGAAAAACCAAAATACACTATGGCATCTACAGCAAAAAAGACGGAAGAAGCTGCAACCAACAACGCGCAGATCAAAGCGCAAATCGAAAACCCTTCAATGTTTATGGCAGTGCTCGCCCGTCTGGATAAAGCCGCTGAACTGTTCGGTTTAAAACCGGATATCGCGGAAATTCTGCGTCACCCCAAAAGAGAAGTTAAAGTCAGTCTACCGGTTAAAATGGACGACGGCTCTACGAAAGTATTTGAAGGATTCCGCACCATTCACTCCACACACCTCGGACCATCGAAAGGTGGAATCCGTTATGCTATGGATGTAAATGAGGATGAAGTCCGCGCACTTGCTGCATGGATGACCATCAAATGTGCCATTGCAAATATTCCTTACGGTGGCGGAAAAGGTGGCGTTAAATGTGATCCGCGCAAAATGTCGGAAGGCGAATTAGAGCGTATGACACGTGCATACACCCGTTCAATGGCTGATGTATTTGGTGAAAATAAAGACGTTCCTGCTCCTGATATGGGAACAGGCAAACGCGAAATGGCATGGTTGCTTGATGAATATAATCGTATCAAAGGAGAAGACTGTCCTGGTGTTGTGACTGGAAAACCTGTTACGCTTGGTGGATCAAAAGGACGTGAAGCTGCGACTGGTCGTGGTGTAATGGTTTCTTCACTTGCTGCAATGAAAAAGATCGGCATCAATCACAAAACCGCTACTGCAGCTGTGCAGGGTTTTGGTAATGTCGGTTCAAATGCAGCACGACTTCTTGCTTCTAAAAACATTAAGATCCTCGCCATCTCTGATCATACCGCAGCGTATTACAACGAAGAAGGTATAGATGTGGAAGCTGCGATTAAATATGTTGCATCCAACGAAAACATGCTGAAAGGCTTTACCGGCGGAGAAGAGATCGAAAAAAATTCCATCCTCACACTTAATGTTGACCTGCTCGTTCCCGCAGCTATCCAGGGTGTGATCACTGTCGAAAATGCAAAAGACATCAAAGCAAAACTGATCGTTGAAGGTGCAAATGGTCCGACAGAAGCTGAAGCAGATAGCATCCTCAACAAAAAAGGCATCATCGTAGTTCCTGATGTTCTTGCGAATGGCGGCGGCGTTACTGTTTCTTACTTCGAGTGGGTACAGAACAAATACGGTCACTACTGGACAGAAGATGAAGTGAACGCAAAACATGATGCGTCAATGGCACAAGCGTTTGAAAATTGCTGGTTCAATGCAAAACAATACAATACCAGCATGCGTATCGGCGCTTACATCACTGCGTTGAAGCGTTTGGATAAAGCGATCCGTTACAAAGGACAGTATTAGAATGTGCTGATTAGTTAATGTGTTAATGAAGATGCCGGATGGGAAACTGTCCGGCATTTTTTTATCCAAATCTGGAAAAATAACAACCGGACAAGCTTTTCCGTTTTGAAATTATATTTCATTAACAGCGTATTAACAAATTAATTCCAACGATTGCTGTTTCTTTGGCCAATGAGAAAAACGTTACGCGCTACTTTCTGTTTTTTGATTTTGTTTTTATACAGTTCAACCTTCTGCCATTCGCAAGTGACAGGAAGCGTTGCAGACAGCACCGGCAATCCTCTTTTATTCTGCAATGTAATGTTACTGCATACTTCAGACAGCAGCGTCATCACAGGAACATCCACGAATGAATCAGGAAATTTTATGCTGGAGAAAAAAGACACCGGTAGTTTTCGGCTGCTCATTTTATATTCCGGATATATTGATTTTTACTCTGCACCGTTTGCACTTTCTGAAACACAAATAAAATACGATGCTGGCAAAATAATACTTCTCCCTGATTCTTCATCACTTGCTGCCGTGCAGATTGTCGCTCAAAAACCATTCATGGAACAAAAGCTTGACCGGGTAGTGTTTAATATTGAGAACAGCATTATTTCAGCAGGCAATAACGGACTTGATGTGCTGAAAAAATTACCGGGAGTTACCGTCGACAACAATGATAATATACAAGTGCGCGGAAAAGCAGGCGTACTTTTTATGATCAATGGGCGTACATCACATTTGTCGGGAGCAGATATGGCATCTTATCTCAGAAGCATTGATGCGAGCCAGATTGAAAAAATTGAAGTCATCACAAATCCATCAGCCAAATATGATGCTTCAGGAAATGCAATTATTAATATCGTGCTCAAGAAAAATAAAAATCTTGGCTTTAACGGACAGGTCAATGCGGGCTGGAACCAGGGATTTTACGGTGCAGAGTATGGTGGGGCAGAATTGAATTACAGAACAAAGAAGTGGAATTTCTTCACAACAGCCAATCATTACACCGGAGAATTTTATGAAGATGCAACGCGTTTGACTACATTTAATTCAAATGAATATATTTTAGGGCAGGCGTATGTAAAACATCATGGCAATTGGGATTATATGCAGGCGGGTCTCGATTTTTCACCAAATGATAAGCAGGTCATTGGGTTTTCGGCGGAACGTTCAAGCGGAACTGGCGTACAGACCAGGCATTACAATGCGTCGATGGTAGACGGAAATAATGCCCTTGATTCCAGCCAGGTGACAAATGGTCTGCAAAATGATAAACTTGTCTTTTACACCTTTGACCTGAATTATAAATTCAATATTGATACCACAGGGAAAGAACTGACCGCCGATTTGAATTATGCGCCGTTTAGTACCGCAGCTACTCGTGAAAACATCACCGACTATTATAATAGTGCACACCAGTTTTATTATTCCTCCACACAAAAAGCATCCTTCCCGGTTCACGTTAACATTCTCGCCGGCCAGCTGGATTATGTGCAACCTATAGGTAAAAAGGTAAGAATGGAAACCGGATTAAAAGGCAGCATTGTTTCAACGGATAATAATGCGAAGTACTTTAATATTATCAACGGAGCAGAAATAAATGACACTAATCTGACCAATCATTTCTTATATGATGAAAACATTTTTTCTGCTTATGTCAATTACGCACATGAATTAAGTAAAAAGATGAGCTTCCAGCTTGGTTTCCGTGGTGAAGAGACACAGACAAAGGGAACGCAACTCGTAAATGATTCTGTTTTTACACGGCAATATTTCAATCTTTTTCCAAGCGCTTTTCTATCCTGGAAAATTGATTCAACAAATAATCTTAATCTATCTTATAGCCGGCGCATTGAACGTCCTGATTACAGCCAACTCAATCCATTCCTCTTTTTTCAGAATCCTTATACCTACAATAGTGGAAATCCATACCTGCGTCCACAGATGAGCGACAATTATGAGATCACGCATATATTTCACGATATGCTCAACACAACGTTTGGCTATATGCACATGACAGACGTGTATTCTCTTGTAACGTATGCAGATACGTCCACACATATTTTTTATAACCGTAATGAGAACCTGAGCACCTATAATGTTTTCAGCATTTCCGCTGCCATAACGTATCCTGTTACAAATTGGTTTACAACAGTAACTTCTTTTATTGCTTTCCGTGATCATTATTTCGGACTGGTAAATGATAATAATTTCAGCGTGGTGCGGTACACATGGATACTCAGCAGTCTTAATATGATCCAGCTGAAAAAAGGATGGAGCATCGAAGCATCTTTCTTTTACCGTTCATTAAATCAAAATGCTGTATGGCAGGAAGCTCCTGTTTACAATCTCGATTTCGGCGTACGGAAAAAATTCCCAAATGGAAAAGGCAGCATCTCTTTGAATGTTTCAGATATCCTTTGGAGCAGCTATCAAAATTCGAAAGCAGTCTATCCTGCATATAATTTTGAAGTGAATGGAAGGGCCGATAGCCGCAGGGTTGGAATCAGCTTCTCTTATAAGCTTGGCAAATCGCAATATGAATGTGATCAGAAAAGGAAATCGGCGGAAGATCAATTGAACAGGGCGAAATAGTTGTTGATCATCCGGAGGACAATATCAACGGCCGTCAATTAAATGAAATTTCAAAAACCCACCTTAATGAAAAGTGGCTTTAATAAAAGCATGGTTTCTCGGTTTTTCACTAAGCAGGAGCACTTCTTTTTTTCCTGTTTGTTCAGATAATTTCGGACAAATCATAAGTTCAAATCGTTCCGCATTCATCAGCAATTCCTTTGACACTTTCCCGTCGCTATCGACTTCCGCTAATATCACAGCGGCCATGACCGACAATATCAATTACTTTGGATTTTGATGTGTCGTTTCCTCTCCCTCTAATAAGGTAACCTTTGTGCTGGGAGATTGATCAATAGCTGAAATATTAATCAGGCTAAAAAAAATGATCACGGCGGAGAACTTAAACATTCGCAGGAAAATGACTTTCATAAGAAGATGAGATAAACGTAGAAGGAGGTTAGTTACAGAATAACACAAAGAACGAATTTCTTCATCAGAAAACAAATTCACTTGTACCAGTAATTTGTAATCTGTAATCATTTTCTCCCACGCAACATCTCCCTCTTCCCCGGCGGACCTTCCAACCGCTCCACACTAAACCCTGTAGCAATTAAATTCCTCCTCACCTGTCCTTTCGCGCAATACGTCACGAGAATTCCACCAGGCTTCATTCCATCATAGAGTTTTTTGAAAATTTCTTCCGTCCACAATTCCGGTTGTGCTTCAGGTGAAAATGCGTCGAAGAAAATAAGATCGAATGAAGTTTGTTCCGGAATAAAATCTTCCAGTTTTATTTTCTTTTTCAGCAATGTAAATCCATTTGCAATAGCAGTCGGCACTTCCCATTCAGCACGATGAAGTGCAAGAAATTTATCATGCCGATCCGGAAAATTTAGTGCTGTGGAATAATTCAATGCAGTGAACTCTTCTTCTTCCAGCGGAAATGCTTCCAGTGATGTATAAGAAACATGGCGGTTAAGTTCTTCCGTACATTTCAGTAACACAAGAAACGCATTCAATCCCGTTCCAAAACCAATTTCAAGAATAGAAATTTCCCCGGGGAGTTCGGGCCAAGCCGAGAACTCCCATCCCATTCTCATAAACACATGCTGCGATTCCTGCACCGCGCCGTGTATAGAATGATAATGCTGTTTCAAAGAAGAATTGAATACCGTTGAAGAACCATCCTCTGTAAGAGTAACTTTTCTTTCCATAGGAGGAAATTCAAAATTCAAAAATTTAAAATCTAAATAAAAACCAATTTTGAATATTGAATCATTACTGTCCGGAATATTTTTTGCTGAAAGAGAATTGTCATTTCCATTAACCCTACGCTGATTTTTTCTGCTGAATTCTTAACGGCAAACCCGCTGAGGCCGGCACTTTCATTAAATGTATCGTGAATCCAATTTAGTTTATTCCGGACAGTAGTGATATTGAATCTTGAATTATTTGGAAAGAATTTTAAACTCCGTGCGACGGTTATTCGCCATGCCGGCTTCTGTTTCGTTGGTGTCAATTGGTTGTGTTTCTCCGTAGCCTTTGAATTCCAAACGATCCATCTTAATTCCATGTGCGACTAAATAATCGACGCAGGATTTTGCACGCGCTTCGGATAAACGCTGGTTACCATCTTCCGCACCACGACTATCGGTGTGCCCGGAAAGCTCAATGCGAATGGTTGGATTATCCGTGAGAATTTTCACCAGCAGATCCAATTCCTGCGACGATTCCGGCTTCAATGTTGATTTTGCATAATCAAAGAATACATTTCGCAAAACGATCGTGCTTCCTACTGCGATCTTTTCCATTTCAATATCTTTCGTCACTTCCTGGTACGTGGCAATGACCGGAATATCGAAATTCTCCGAGTGAAAAAGATAAGCATCCATCTTTACATAAATTCCATAATTTTTTCCGGACGGAAGTGATACAAGATATTTTCCGGTAGATGAATTCGCATTGAATGTAGCGATGGTTTGATTGATTGTGTTGTCAACAATTTCAATACGCGCACCCAATGGAGCATGGGTAAGCTTATCCGTAATTGTTCCTTTGAGAATGGTTACGTTCGCTGTTTTAACTGCAACAGGCTGTAAAGCTTCTACATTTTTTACCGGCTGCGCTAATCCGGCAAGCAAATTATCTTCCGAGCTTAATGCAAGCGGCTTCTCCGGACCAAGGAAAGTGATCTTGTAAATATCTTTTTCTCCCACGCCATCTGCTTTGGTGGAAGCGTAATAGCCGTGCTTGCCATTCGCAGAAATTACGAAAAACACATCATCATCAGGGCCATTGATCGGCCAGCCTAAATTTTCAGGCTCGCCCCATTTCCCATCTTTGAATTCGCTTTTGAAAATATCGTAGCCGCCCATTGTATTATGACCCTGTGAAGAAAAATACATTGTTTTTCCATCCGGGTGAATGAACACACCTTCTTCGCCATAAATTGTATTGATAGGCAAACCAATATTCGACGAAGCGCCCCATTTACCTTTTGCATCCATATTGGAAACCCATATATCACGGTTTCCAATCCCGCCATTTTTATCAGAAATATAATACAACTTCTTACCATCAAACGAAACAGAAACAGAAGATTCATGATCGTCTGAATTAATATTCTTATTCATTCGCTCCGGCTCTGTCCATACTGCACCTTTTAATTCACATTCATACAAATCTCCTTTGCGGTAGACATACAATTTTTGCCCGTCAGGAGAAAGTCCTGCGGTTGCATCATGATCATCGCTGTTAATTGGTTTCCCCATATTGAATGGTGTCGTCCATTTTCCATCAACATAGGTTGTGCGGTAAATATCCTCATAATACTGGTTATCCTGATCGAGTTTTCCTCCTGTCGACAAATTTCTTCTTGATGTAAAATACATTTCAGATTCATCGGCAGTAATGAGCGGTGTGTATTCCGGATATGCGCTGTTTACTGTGCTACCGAGATTGTCAATAAAAACGCGTTGCGGGTTTTTCTGCAGCTCTTTACCGGTAACACATTCCTGAATTTTACGGTTCATATCTGCAATCTTATCGCGGTTCTCTGTTGGGTTTGAATTTAACGGAGCGAGATAAGCACGATACGCAGAAATTGCTTTGTCCCATTGCGCCTGCAGGTGATACATACGCCCAAGATAAAATTGCGCCATGGGATCTACGTTCGGATTCAGGGCAATTGCTTTCTCAATGTATTTCAAACCCATCAAACGTTGCGCGGAAATATTGTAATAACAAACCGCCATCCTGTAATTTAAAGCCGCGCTGTTTGGATTAAAAGCATTTGCAATCAGGTATTCGGAAAGCGCTATGCGAAAACCATCACCGCCCGCTCCGCCGAGTTCGTTAATCCCATTAGGCAAATAATGATTTTTGTTCACGAAGATTTTCAATTCATCCGCCTGGTAATCGCTTGCCTTTTCGAAAACATTGTTTCCTTCTTCGTAATGTTTGTTCGCTTCTTTAAACAATTTACGGTCAGGAAAATTCTTGTCATCAAATTCAACATTGCTTTGCGCAAGAAGTTTTGAGCCTGCAAGAATAAATACGAATGCAGCAAATAGTATATTTTTGATCTTCATAATCAGCAGAAATAAAAATGGGTTAGTGACAATCGTTCACATATTGTTTGGCTGCCTGGCTGCCGAGCTCCGATGCTCTTTTGAAATCATCGCAGGCTGAATTATCGCGCATCATTTCTTTTGCAATGCCGCGGTTGAGATAAGCTTCAGCATAACTTGTATTCAGCTGGATCGCTTTATCGCAATCTTCCACTGCTCCTTTGTAATCCCGTTGTTTGTAACGCACTGCGGCACGATTCACGTAAGCAAACGCATAATCATTTTTCAGCTGAATCGCTTTATTGAAATCAGACATTGCGCCTTCCAAATCTCCATTGAGGAATTTTGCATAACCACGATTGTTGTAAGCGATATAATAATCTGTTTTCATATTAAGCGCAGTTGTATAAGATTCGATCGCACCTTTCAGATCACCTTTTTCTCTGCGTGCAGAACCCAGGTTATTATAAACAAATGCCAAACCCGGATTTACTTTGATTGCCATTTGATAATCCGTAATTGCGCCATCAAGATTTCCTGCCTGGCGTTTTGCACTTCCGCGATCATTCCAGTAATACGCTTCTTTCGCATTTACCTGGATGGCTTTGTCAAAATCCTGGCAAGCACCGGCATAATTATTTGCCTGGAATTTCAGCACGCCGCTATGGTACCACGCTTTATCCTGGTTTGGATTCAAGCGGACAGCTTCGGCAAAATCTTCTTCAGCACCTTTTTTATTGCCTTCATTTTCGCGTGCAAGTCCACGGGAGAAATAAGCATAATCAGCAGAAGGATTCAGTTCAATCACTTTATTAAAATCTTCGATCGCCGATTTAGTCATGAGCAATTCAACTTTAGCAAGGCCGCGGCTGTAGATTGCTTTTTCAAAATCCGGTTTCATCTCAATGGCTTTATTGAAATCGGGAAGCGCATCGGCAAATTGTTTCGCATTGAATTTGGAAATGCCGTTATTAAAAAACATTTCGGCATCCTGCGAAGGCGCGAGTGTAGTGGCTCTGACAGTGTCCTGCGCGGAGACAAATCCGGAACAGGCCAGCAAAAAAGCCAGCAAAAAGAGATGTTTGATTTTCATAAGTGCGTGTGGTTTACTCCCCTAAAATAACAATTTACAGGTAAGTATACGCCTAAATGAAAATAAAGATGCGCTATTTAACAGGAACGTATTTAATTCCATTATGTTCCAAATAGTCTTCAAGTGGTTGCATACCTAACTCTGCCCTCCTCTTGTTGACATTTTTTTCATCTTCGATCGGAAACAGCTCATACTTTTTTGTTTCCGGATTAAACTTAAGCTGTGAACCATATAGCTGTGGTCTTTCCAATCCCGTCTGCACCCTGTCATACATATACGCATAACTTTGCCAGGAAGCTTCTTCCGCTTCACAGAGCGATTTGATTACAGGAAGATATTTCAATTGAAGCTGCAGTGTTGAATGCTGAATGATCAGAAAAGCTGTCACCGAACCCAATTGCCCCACTTCAGAAATTTTCGGCCAACCACTTGCGTTGATGATAGAGTCAAGCGTTTCTACATTCTGCCGGTTAAAATTTTCCTTGGCTGTCCAAAGTGCATTTGAAACAGGCGAGTTCATTCCCATTTTTTTATCTGCAAGATCAATTTCATAATAATACGCCTGGTCTTTTGCCTGCATTTCCCAAAGCATTTTTGCAAGCTCAAAATTCTTAAGCTTTGACGAATATTTTATCTTGATTCCCTCCATTAACTTTTTCGAATAAGCAGCCCAATGCCCGTCATAACGAAGCGGTAAAAGATCCGGATCTGAATACACATTCGGAAATGTATCAAGCTGAAGATCGAGGTTCAGATATTTGAAGGCGGAATCATATTGTCCGTCTTTTGTAAAACAGCAGGCAATATTGTGATACATTGAATTATTCTGCGGATCTTTTTTCATCAGTTTCTGGTAGGCTTTGATCGCACCTTTTATATCGCCCTTTGCATACAATTTATCACCTTCGAGCGGCTCCATGATGTAAAAAGTGTCTTTGCCGTTGACAACCATCTGCATTTTTTGTGCCTGTAGTTTTCCAATAAACAATAGAATAATAATGGGCAAAATCCTGAATATTCTCATAGCATTTGTTTTTAGTTCGATCAGAGTGAATAAACCACTGAATCGCCATAAGTCACAAAAATTCACGATTATTTCATGTACTGTTAGTCTTCCATATCCAAAACACCTGAAAAAACCGCATATTGTGTACCTTTAATCCCAAATTTTAAGTATGGCTAAGTCGAAAAACGGCAGCAAAAAGAGCTCAATCGTAGGACAAGATGAACTTGCATTCCTGGAACGTTATATTAATAATCCATCTCCGACCGGTTTTGAGTCTCCCGGACAACAGCTTTGGCTGGATTATCTCCAACCTTATATCGACGAACATTTTGTGGATGCTTACGGAACTGCAGTAGGTATTATCAATCCGAAAGCGCCGTATAAAGTAGTCATAGAAGCGCATGCGGATGAGATTTCCTGGTTTGTGCATTACATCACGAAAGAAGGATTTATTTATTTACGTCGTAACGGAGGTTCAGATCACCAGATTGCACCTTCGAAACGGGTGAATATCCATACCGATAAAGGTACAGTAAAAGCTTTTTTCGGCTGGCCTGCCATTCATGTGCGTGAAGCCGGAAAAGAAGAAGCGCCTTCACTGAAAAATATTTTCCTCGATTGCGGGGCTGCTTCCGATAAAGAAGTGGAACAAATGGGCATTCATGTAGGCTGCGTGGTGACGTATGAAGATGAATTCATGATCCTCAATAATAAATATTATGTGGGTCGCGCACTCGACAATCGTGTGGGTGGATTTATGATCGCGCAGGTTGCACGTTTGCTGAAGAAGAATAAAGTGAAACTTCCTTTTGCACTTTATCTTGTGAATTCTGTGCAGGAAGAAGTAGGATTGCGCGGCGCAGAAATGATCTCGGCAAGAATTAAACCCGATGTGGCGATCATCACCGACGTAACGCACGATACACAAACGCCGATGATGAATAAAGTCGCGCAGGGTGATATTGCTGCGGGAAAAGGTCCTTCGCTTACTTATGGCCCGGCAGTTCACAATAATCTGCTCAAACTGATCATTGATACAGCCGACAAAAATAAAATTCCATTCCAGCGTGAGGTTGCTTCACGATCAACAGGAACGGATACAGATGCTTTCGCTTATTCATCCGGCGGAATTACATCAGCGCTCATTTCACTTCCATTGCGTTACATGCACACAACGGTAGAAAGTGTGCACCGTGATGATGTGGACAGTGTTATCAAACTGATCTACGAAACGCTTCGTGTAATTAAAGTCAATCACGATTTCCGTTATATAAAATAGTTCATGAAAAGAATCCTCCTTTTTCCCGCATTTTTATTCGTGTTTGCTGCCGGACTTTTTTCCTGTGGCGGAGAGAAACAGGAGCCAGTTCCTTACGATACATTACACGATACGATCATCGGTGCAGACATAAGTGATTCTCTTAAAATGCGTTTCAGGAATCTCGTTTCCACCACGCCGGTTCCGTTTGATATGCTCAAGCAATTTTCCGGTGCGCATCTTCCGTTTAATGCAGCATTGCCGAATGATCCGAAAAATGCAACTGATTATAATGGTGTAAGCAAACAATCATTTGTGCTCGGTATTTACGGCGCTGATCTTGCGTACATGATCTCACAGGATAAACTGGCAGATGCTGCTCCGTACCTCAAAGCGATTCGTCGTTTATCTGATGCTGTTGTTGTTCCATCTGCTTTCGATGTAAACATGTTGAAGCGATACGAATCGAATCAGAATTCTAAAGATTCGATGCAGGCGCTTGTACGCACTTCTTATAAACAAATTGACAGCTCGCTGCAGGGAAATGATCGCCTGGCACTGGCGGCGCTGGTGCTGACCGGCGGATGGCTCGAAAGCATTTATCTGACGACGCAGCACATTGGTGATGAACCGCAGAACGAGAAAAACAAAGTATTGTTTGACATGATCGCGGTGCAGCAACCTTACCTGCAAAATATCACGGAGCTGCTTGGTTCATTTCCGAATGACGGCCTTTGTAAAAACCTTCATGCTGATTTTGAAAAGATGAAAGATGATTTTCCAAAAGGTCCTGATGTTCCTGGCAAAGAATTTTTCGCTGAATTAAAACTGCTCCGTGAAAACATTGCTGTTATCCGCAATAAATACGTGAACATTTAATAAAAGATAAACCCGGTAATGTAACTCTATTTATATGGCACTCCTGGGAAAAATTTTAAAGAGGACGCTTGACTTCAATCAAAAACTACCGAAGTTCCGTCGCAAAGATGCTTACCAGAAGCAGGTGAAAACACTTCGCAAGCTCTTGGGTAAAGCAGAGTTTACTGCATTCGGAGAGCATTACAATTTCACAAAAATTCTCGCCGACCACGATCCTGTAAGTGCTTTCAGGGCAAGTGTAAATGTGCACGATTATAATTCCATGTTCCGCAAATGGTGGTACCGCACGCTGAATGGTGAAGCATACGTATGCTGGCCGGAACGTGTGAAATATTTCGCGCTCAGCTCAGGCACCTCCGAACAATCAAGCAAACATATTCCTGTTACAAAAGATACGTTGCGTGCTATTCGTCGCGGAAGCATGAAGCAGATTCTCGCCATCGCACATTATGATCTTTCTCCTGAATTTTTTCAGAAAGGAATCCTGATGCTCGGTGGAAGCACACATTTGAATTACAACGGAACTTATTATTCCGGCGATCTGAGCGGAATTACCACAGGAAATATTCCCTTCTGGTTCCAGCATTTTTATAAACCCGGCCGCCGCATTGCACGTGAACGGGAATGGAATAATAAGCTGGATGAAATGGTGCGCAATGCAAAACAATGGGATATCGGCATTGTATGCGGCGTTCCTGCATGGATCCAGATCCTGTTTGAAAAGATCATCGCATTTCATAAGGTGAAGCATATTCATGAAGTGTGGCCGAATCTTGAAATTTATGCCTGGGGCGGTGTTGCTTTCAAGCCCTACAAAAAAAGTTTCGAAAAATTATTGGGCCGCCCGATAAAATACCTCGAAACTTATCTTGCATCAGAAGGTTTTATCGCTTTTCAAAACCGCCCGGATTCAGAAGGCATTCAGTTGTTGCTTGACAATGGAATATTTTATGAATTCGTTCCATTCACAGAAGAAAATTTCGACAACGACGGAACAATAAAAACAAATCCGAAAACATATACGCTTGCAGATGTGGATGAGCATACAGAATACGCATTGCTGATAAGCACATGTTCCGGCGCGTGGCGTTACCTCATCGGAGATACGGTTCGTTTTACTGATGTGGAAAAAGCAGAGATCAAAATTACCGGCCGCACAAAATTATTTCTCAGTCTTTGCGGTGAACATTTATCGCAGGATAATATGAACCGCGCAATTGATCTTGTGGCGGAAGAGCTGAATGTTTCGGTAAATGAATACACGGTTGCCGGATTGAATTATGAAAATCTTTTTGCGCATCAATGGTATGTTGGCACAAATGATGCTGTAGACGTTGAACAATTCCGCCGTTCGCTTGACGAACATTTAAAAACGCTCAACGATGATTATCGCGTAGAGCGTTCGGCCGCTTTAAAAGAAATTTTTGTTGAAGTAATTCCGAATCATGTGTTCACGGACTGGATGCGTACGATAGGAAAAGAAGGTGGTCAGCATAAATTTCCGCGTGTGCTGAAGAATGAACGGTATGAAAGCTGGAAAAAGCATGTGGAAGAATTTAAAAAACAAAAAGTAACCCCTTAATATGTTCACAGCTATTGGTCAAGGCGTGCTGTTTGGAATTGCCCTTTGTTTTTCAATAGGGCCGGCGTTC
The DNA here is from genome assembly GCA_039918435.1 of Bacteroidia bacterium. Lineage (GTDB taxonomy): Bacteria > Bacteroidota > Bacteroidia > Palsa-965 > Palsa-965. The sequence goes on from JBDSHN010000043.1 coordinate 34,151, forward strand.
TTTGGCCTTATCCAGACGAGTCTCAAGCACGGTTATGGTTCAGGCATTGCAATGGCACTCGGCATTTTTGCAAGTGATTTAATTTACCTGCTGCTTGCTTTCTTCGGATTATCAGGCTGGCTGATGGATCAAAAATATGCAATTCCTGTTGGCATTGTCGGCGGTTTATTGCTCATCGGTTATGGCGTAGTCCAGATCATGAAAAAAACTGTTGTACAACGCGAAGACGGTGAGCTGATCGAAATTAAACGACCAACGCGCAGTGCAAGTGTGCTGAAAGGATTTTTGATGAATATGTTCAATCCGATCGTCATTCTGCTCTGGGTGGCAGCTATCGGACTTGCTTCAAACAAGTTTAATAATGATAAAGCGCTCATCATTTTATATTTCGTGGCGACACTTGCGACAGTTCTGGGAACAGATATTTTAAAATCTCTCGCAGCGGGAAAGATTAAAAATTACCTGAACGAAACGACTATTCACAAAGTCAATTCCATAGCAGGAATCATTCTTATTATTTCCGGTATTGTTTTGATCGTAAGAGTTTTTGTGGAGCCTGCTTCTCCTGTATCTTAATACCCGGCTATTTCTTAGAGGGAAGGAGCAGGCAATGCCACCAAAGCAGAATAAGTTATCGTCAGAATTTTTCCTGCCGCCTGCCGCCGCCGCCGCGGCGGATTACCTGCTCCTACTTTTCAAGTATGGATTTAATATCCGGTCTGAAATATTTTGCGCTTTTCAGCACTTTGCCATCTTCACGGAAAATCGGCTGACCATTTTCATCGAGCTTCGACATATTGCTGCGGTGAATTTCGTCGAACACTTCTTCTATTTTATGCTGCAAACCGTGACGGAGAATGGTGCCGAATGTAATGTAAAGCAGATCGCCTAATGCATCAGCAATTTCTACCACATCACCATTCCTGCAGGCTTCCAGGTATTCTTCATTCTCTTCTTTCAGCAGGTTAAACCGCAGCATCGCTTCTTCTTCAGGAACTGTTCCTGTAGGTTCATAACGATTTCCGATTTTGAAAATATCATGAAATTCTTCAACGCTTTTAATCTTATTGATCAATGCCGGATCGGTTGAAATTGCGTGGTTCATTTGTTTTTTCTTTAGAATGTAAAAAAACAAAAACGACCGCACATCTCAGCTATGAGTGGCGGTCGTCTTATGAATCGTTATTAACTATTTTTTGCCTGTGCCTTTTGTTTTGCGGTAATTTTCATTGAGCGCATTGAGCACATCTGCTGTAATGTCTAGACTATCATTTGCATACAGCACACCGCTGCTTCCACCGTAAGCAAGAATAAAATCAATGCCTTTGTCTTTGCTGTAAGATTTGAAATAAGTGGTAATATCGCCGGTAATACGCGCATTCTTTTCCATTGCAGCTCCTTCGAGTGAAGAAATATTTGTTTCCATCTTCTTCAGGTCTTCCATTCCTGCATTGATTGCAGCTTCTTCCTTGATTGCTTCATCGCCGGAAATAGTTTGCATCTGGATCTTCTGCTGGTAAGTATCGTAACGCTGCTGAAGGTCTAATGCTTTTTTCTGGTATTGCTTCTGCATGTAAGCGTAATTGCCGCCAGCTTCTTTGCTCAGATCTGCGAAGGCCTCGTATTTAGAATCGATGGAATCAATATTCACATACAATACACGTGCGCCTGCAAGATTTTTTGGAATTGAAAAGGATAATTTAGGAGTGCTGTCGGCTTTGTCTTTTACTGCAGCAATTTCTCTTTTTGAGGTAAAATGCAGGTAAAACAATATGCCCACCAGGAGGAGGAGCACAACATTAATAATGGCAGACAGGTTATTTTTCACAGCTTATTTCTTTGCTTCGGCAAATATAAAGAATAGGATGTAAATAGAAATCATTGTTTCGGCCTTCCACCGATCAGCTTCAGCGTTTTGCTATAGCCGGGCGAATTAAGCTGGAACAGGTACATGCCTTGCGAAAGTGCAAGTGCAGACGCAGAAATGTTTAATTGATAAGCTCCTGCCTCCTGAAAGTTAGAAGATGGAAGAATTTCTTTCACCAACCGGCCTGTCATATCGAAGACCTTTAAGGTCACAACTCCGGCATCGGGCACTTCATAATAAAGTGTTAAATCATCATAAAATGGATTCGGGTAGGCTGCAAATGCACTTTCCAACTGCTCAAAAACGGCAGTAAAGACATCTGAGGAATCAACATTCGTTCGCAAACCTGCATTCGGATAGTTTCCATTTAATACATGATTCGATTCCCAGTGACTGAATTTAAATCCAGGAGCAGCGGTGGCAGTCATCGTTATTGGATTTCCATTGAAATAAACACCTGTCCATGGAAGCGAATCGGGTGTGATGGTATTCAGATGAATTGTTCCTGCACCGGCAGGTCGTGTTTGTAACGTAACATTCACCTGAGATGTCATTGCAAATTGCGACTGTACTTGATTGCGCACGTAATAGCCACGCACATATTCGATGTATTCCAGGACATCGACATTAAAGCGCCATGCCGGAACATCCATCGGAGCTTGTACGCATACAGGTGCAAACGGCGAGTTTCCTGTTCCCCACAAATTAAAATGACGCGGCATTTCAGGAAGCATTTCAGTATAGAAACTTTCCGTGCGCTGAATCATGTTGAGATTGTAAAATGCCGTGTTCATCAGATCCGCATAACGATTGATAAAATAAACACGGAAAGAATCGTTCGTCAGCATTGCACTCAGCATTAATGAATGCGGATTTATTGTCGGCGGATTCATCACCATGCTCAATTGATTCAGCGTATCTGATTGCAATGAAATATCGGTATCCCACAAAATGTATCTCCATTTACCGGGACCGCTATGTGGCTTCCAGAATTTTATATTGTTAGTATAAGAACCAAGCCAGTCGAGATTTCCCATAAAAGTTTCTGTAATAAAATAATCACAGAAATTTCCCACATCCAGCATTGCACAAGCCGAATCATAGGAAGATGGCAAAGTCATGTCCGTAGTGGCAATGTAATTCACCATTTTGAAGAACGATGTATTATCACCTTTTATAACAGAACCATCAAACTCAAGGAAATCTACATTATCATCATCGCAGGCAGAATTATTCGCGAGATAATGCTTGTCTTGTTTTTCTCTCAATTCATAAACGCCCCAATACATTCCATTGATAAAAAGAACACACGGATAGCCATCCATCATATCCACATCTGTAACACCCTGCACTGTTTTCTGAATTAACCGATCCCGCATTCTTGTGTTGTAAAAATCACTTCCGGAATTTCTCAAATTAAAATTATGATACGTCGTAGCGGGTTTACCAGGAAACAAACGATAATTGACAACCTGTCCGCCATAATTTTCATCGAAGTCGAATGTAAATCCGCGCTGTGGAAAAATCTTTGACCAATTGCCTTGTATTTTTATTGAAGCCGGCTGCTGAAAACGAAGCACTTTATCTTTATCAAAAAAAGAAACATCGGCAGGGCGTTCCCAACCTTGCCAGAAATTCGCATCTGTAAATGGTATGCCTGTAAGTGTTGTATCGGCTACATTATTCCCGAGCATATAAATTCCATAAGCAGGGTCGAATAAATTTGACGGGTCGGTAGTAAGAGAAACAACGGGCAATGTTACATTTTCATTGATAAAATAAGACGCCGTTGCAGAAGGTCCGGGAAGTAAATTAGTATTTGCAGGAAACAAACGTGCACGAATGGATTGCGTTGCAGCAATGGAAATTGTATTTGTATAAACTGGAGAAGAAAAACCCGGATCAGTTCCGTCATTTGTCCAGCGGATAATTCCGGGCATAGCAGAAGAAATTCCTGTAAGCTGTGTTCCTGTATAAAATCCGGAAGTAAGATCAATCACAGGAGCTTCGCCGTAACCGGAAAAACAGCTGGTTGAAAAATTAGTGGTGTCTGGAGTCGGCACATCGAACAGGCACCAGTTTGCAGCACCATCGGGTTGGCGACCGCGCGAATGATTTTGCATCATCGGCCCGATGGTTTGCTGATCGGAAATGTTTCCTTGTGCATCGAGTAAAGTAAGGGCGCATCCACCCGCATTCAATTGATAATCGGTATGCAAAAATACCTGGGCGGGAAAAGGAAAGTAGGTGACAGAGGTATCAATGACACCGAGCAATAATGCAGGTATCATGGAAAGATCATTCATGCCGCCGATGTAATTGTGCGTTTGAATTGCAAGTGTGTTGATGCCCGGACGAATAATTGTATCCAGCATTGAACCTGCAACGAGAGAAAATGCTGACCAGTCACCGGTTTGATACTGCACTGCTTCATGCTCTTCAAAAGCAAGTGTATTGTAAGCAGGAGGAAATCCCTGTGCCCCGATATTTGCTCTTGAAATTTCTTTTCCGTTGAGATACGCAACATACGCATCATCGTAATCGATCAGCAATGCAACGATGGCGATATTTCCTGTATCAGCGACATTGAAAGAAATCCGTTGATAAACCGAAAGCGCCGGAGCAATAATCGTGGAGTCATCTCCGTCTCCGTAACCCACTGTTCCATTGCTCAGCGCCCAGGAAGCATCATTAAAATTCGGATCTTTCCATGTCGTGGGTGGCTCCATTGTTCCGGGAAAATAGCGCACCGGCAATTGCGGATAAACCGGAACTTCCCAATGATCAAAATAATCGCGCCTGTTTTTTCCGGAAAAGAAAACGGTGAAATGCTGGCCGGGTAAAATAATAACAGAAGGAAACGTCCAGCTTTTTGTAGCAGAAGCCTGAATGGATTTTATTTTATATCCTGCCATATCAACCGAAGTTGAACCAGCGTTATAAAATTCAATCCAGTCTTCCACAGATTGATCTTCATCAAGCATCGCTGAATAGCCTGCAGCACAAACTTCATTGATCAGGATTTGTGCGGAAAGAGGATTAAGAAATAAAAAGAGAATAAGCAGTGCGTAGAGTCGTTTCATCAAGCGGTATTATGATTACAACTATTGTCTGACTATGAATTTACCTAAAAAAGCGATTTACATTCCAAAAGTAATCGGCAGAGTTACGGCGCAACGAACTCCTGCCCCGCCCTTTTGCCCCGGAATCCATTTCGGCATTCCACGCACGAGATCAATTGCAGCTTCATCACATCCATAACCAAGTCCGCGCACTACTTTAATGCCACCGATCTTTCCATCTCTTTCGACCACAAATTTCACCATCACAGTTCCTTTGATCTCATTCTGAAAAGCAACAAGCGGGTAAATTTTCTTTTTCGAGATATATGCATCCATCGCGTCTGAGCCACCGGGAAAAAACGGGCCGGTGTCCGGATTCAGCACTACTCCTCCTATATCATCTGTGCTTACATCCTGCGTACTTACGTTCCCCGGATTGATAATTGCACTTGCTTCATTAATGATGGAATCTGTTTCTTTTTGATCGCGCACAACCTGAATTTTTTCTTCCGGTGTTAATGGCTTTTCACGTTTGACAGAAAATGTATCTACCGGAGGTTCCATAACCAGATTGGTATCGCCGGCATATTGCTCATCAAATTTTCCTTCAGGTGTGCAGGAAATTATAAAAGAGAAAAGTAAAAAAACAAAATAGTTTTTCATTGGCACTAAATTACTCAGAAATGTAAAGTCGGGGGAAAGATTTTTGGGAAAATGAATAACGGATGGGAAAGGGGAAAAATATTTAATTAAAATCCCTGATCCGGTTTTTTGTCCGGACAATACTATCTGCAAATTTAGTGCTGTCTTCTTTTGTCAATTGATAAATGGCAGTAACCGTGCTATCTTCTTTTAAAACAGAATCAAGTTCCTGAGACACACTATCGTTTGCGATTGTATCGTCATCAACCGATTTTTTTTCATTTTCACAGGAAGAAAACACAACGAATCCGGAAGCCACGAATAAAACGGCAAAAAAACGACATTGATTTTTGAATTTGTTTTGCATATTGGAAAATTACTAAAAGAAATGATTCCAAAAAAACGCAAACGCTCATCTAACGCTCTCCAGCTATTTAAGCGTATCTCCCAATGGATTTTCAAGAACAGTAATTCCCACAATAGTCGGACTTTCCACCATTACATCACCTTTATAATATGTTTGTTCTTTAGGCTTCGGTTCGCACTTTATCATTCCTTTTATTTCATGTTTAACCTTGTCCGTTTTTTGTGGAATGGTATCTTTCCTGCTGACTGGAATAGTGGTATCAGTAAATGCAACTAAGTCCTTATCCACAGGTTGGGAATCTATCATTATTAATTTCCCTGCCGTTTCATTGTTAGCGCATCCTGTAAAAAGCGCACCACCGAAAACAAGCAGAACAGCAGCAAGAAATTTCTTGAAGTTCCATGAAACAGTAAATTTATTTTTCACAGCAGCCGGAACAGCAACCTGTTCATCAGTAAATCTTCCGCAAATGGATCCTTTTTTATTTGAAGAAATAAATTGAATCACGTCTTCAACAGGCATATTTGTAAAATCAAAAACTGTTTTACAACAGCTATCACAGTGTCGCCCTTTTTCGTGCTGTGTCATGGCATTCCAGTCTTCATGGCAAGGTGCCTCAATGCGGAGATTCATAATTTTATTTTTTTGTGGTGTCTGCCGGAATATACATGACTTCACCCATTATCCTAATTTCCGGTTCTATAGTGTCTGCTGCTGCAATAACAGGTTTTTTACATACCGGAACTGTCTTCTGATGATCCGTTTTAAATTTTGTTCGGGAAGATGGCGTATCAAGTGTATTATAATTATGCTGCGCGGTGAATGAATTTTCTATTTTCACTTTCCCCATTTTATGTCCATGCTCTTTTGTGCGACAGGAAGTAAAAAGCATTCCACCAAAAACAAAAAATAATGCAGCAAAAAATATGCGGTATCGCGAACCACTTTTCGGTTCCCGTGAGCCTGCAGACGGAACTAATTGCTCAGAACGGAATCGCCCGCAAATTTTTTTATCAGTATTTATCTGAAGAAAATCGACAATCTCTGTGCTGCTCTTTTTTGAAAAGTCGACAACAGTTTTGCAACAAACCTGGCAATGCCGTCCTTGTTGTTCCGTGCTCATTTTGCCCCAGTCTTCGTTGCAGGGCTTTGGGATGCTGTAATTGGGATTCATTTTTGTTGCGTTTTCATAAAGATGCTCTACTCCACACTATTCCATAAAACGGAGAACTATTTTTCCGGTAAAATGCTTTTGTCATTAAATATCATTTTTTTGCGGTCGTTCGATATCACTCAAAAACAACATTGCCGATTCTTATAACCACTTTGGTTCCCGATGCATTTCCTTCTTCATCAAAAAGATCGAGGATTTCGAGACTACTTACCGGCTTTCCTTTTTCATTCGCCTGCATCAAACGTTCACGAGTAATTTCAAGCGCAGCAGATTTATGATCTTTTTTAATTTCAGCTTCATATTCCTTTGCCTTCGCACGACCTACACCATTATCACCGATCTCACAGATAACCGTTTTATCTTCGAGAATAAAACGAATATAAATTTTGCCTGGCTTTTGCAATTGATGCAGCACGCCATGAATAACGGCATTCTCAACAAAAGGCTGGATCAACATGACCGGAATAAAAGTTGCCTCCGGATCAATTCCCGGATCTGTCTCAATGGAATAAGTAAAACGATTTCCATGACACAATGCTTCGAGGCCGAGATAGTGCGTGAGCGATTCAGTTTCGAGCAAAATGCTGGTATACGTCTGGCGCGAATTTTCTAATGTAGATCGCATCAGCTTTCCGAATTTCGCAAGGTATTTTCTTGCTTCTGCAGAGTCGTTTCTTGCAATAAAGCCCTGGATAGATTGCAGCGCATTAAAAATAAAATGCGGATTCATTTGCAGGCGTAATGCTTTTTGTTCTAATTCAAGAACATGTTTTTCAAGTGTAACTTTCTCAAGCTGTCGTTTTGTTTTTCGTTTAATGAGACGCACACGCCACGAGAAGATCATACCGATTGCAAACAAAACGATTAAGCCTGCAATGATGCGGAATGGCCATGTTTCCCAAAGTGGTGGCGTAATGCAAAATGAAAATTCTTCGGCTTTGCTCCAGAATCCATCTGAATTTCTTGCCTGTAATTTAAAAGTGTATTCTCCCGGCGGCAGGTAAGAATAAATCGCCTGCCTGTCTGTATTTTCAGGCGACCAGTCTTTATCAAAGCCGAAGAGTTTCCAGCGAAAGCGAACGCCTTCAGGATTGCGCAGATCAATTGCATTGAATTCAAACCGTAAATGATTTTGTGTGTATGGCAATTCAATCGTTGCAGGAATTGGAAACCATTTTGTTTTTGTATCCTGATTCCAGTAAGCCGTTTTTTCTATCGGATCAAAGAATAAACGGATTCCTGTCAGGTGAATTTTAGGTGCTTCCCTGGTGATAAAATCATTTTGAGAAGTGTACATGCTCGCGCCGCTGATGGTGCCGAACCAAATTCTTCCTGCTGTATCAAGACAAGAGGCATTCAACGAAGTTTCAATTCCATTTAATCCTTCACCTTTGCCATAATGTTTGATGGAAAGAATTTTTCCTTTTTCATCACAAAGAATTTTATCCAATCCCTTTTCCGTTCCCACCCATAGATTTCCTTCTTTGTCGAATTGCAATAAATATACGTTGTCGGATGCAAGGCCGTCTTTTTTAGTATACGTTTTGAAATGTGGTGTAAAGTCTTCCGGAACCGGTGTTGCATGTCTGCTGATTCCTCCGCCTGCAAAACCGAACCACATATTTCCATAACGGTCACGCGCAATACAACGGACAAAATTTCCGGGCAAATTATCTTTCTCAGCAGTGTATTGACGGATAAATGTAACGCCTGCACTATCATACTGAATGTAAAATATTCCCCCGCGCATACTTCCTGCCCAGATACCTCCGTACTGATCACGTTCACTCGCCAATGAAGTAATGCGGGTTTCATGTAATCCTTGTTTCTCTCCTATTTTTACAATTGAACTTGTTGCCGGATCATAAATGGAAATTCCGCCGCCGGAAGTTGCCATCCATTGCCGGTTAAAATCATCTGTAAGAAACGCGTTGATATAATTCTGGCTTAACCCGTTTTTAGTATTGAAGTGCGTGAATGACCCGTTCTCCAGTTTATACGCACCGTCGCCTTGCGTTCCAAACCACATTGTTCCGGAAGTATCTTCTCCGAATGCTTTTACTTTAGCAGATGTAAATCCTGCTCCTTCGTAATAATTCGTGTAATACATTCCGTCATATTCCGTCACGCCGCCGCGAGAAGTTCCGAACCACATTTTTCCTTTCCGGTCGCAATGCAGCGCATACACCCATGTGCCCATGTCGCCGCTTTTTTCATTGAAGTGAATGAATCGTTCGCCATCCAGTTTGCATGCACCGCCACCAGATGTTCCGAACCACGTATTGCCCCACGAATCTTGTAAAACACACATCACCACATTGCTGCATAAGCCTTCCCGTTCCGAAAATTGCTTTACTTCATTTCCTGAAATCCGTGTTACGCCTGATGGTGTTCCGAGCCAGATTCTTCCTGCACGATCCTGTATCATGCTTTGTATAGAATTATTTGAAAGACCATCGTTTACCGTAAATCTCGTAACAAGCGAATCTTTTAATCTGATAAGGCCACTTCCGTATGTCGCAAACAAAAGCGTTTTATCATTTCCCAAAACTATTTCCCGGACGCCAACCACAGGAAATCCCTGTTTTTTGCCATACGATTTCGCACGGTTATTTCTGATCAGGATCGCACCTTGTTCTGTTCCAATCCAGGTATCATCGTCAAGGCCGGCAGTTATACACCATACACGGTTTGTGAGAAGTCCGGAACCCAAATAGTAATGATGTATGACTTTTTCATTTTGCAATTCAACGAGTCCGCTGTCATTGGTCGCAATATAAACGATGCTGTCTTTTCCAAAATAAAAATCATTGATCAGGCCATTGTTTCCTGGAAATTTCAATGAATGAAATGATTGTCCGTCATACCATGCTGCACCTTCATCGGTTCCCACCCAGAGATTTCCACCTGGATCAATGGAAAGGCAATTCACAAAATTATTGGGCAAGCCATCGTCTTCGGTAAATGTTCGGAATTGTAATCCATCAAACCGGCTTAATCCGCCGCCGCGGGTTCCGAGCCATAAATATCCGCGCGGATCTTCCACCATAGCGTATACCTGCGATTGCGCGAGTCCTTCACCCACAGAATAATTATGAAAATTATATTGCTGTGAAAAAAGGAAAGTGCTGGAGAAGCAAAAAATAAACAGGAGGGAGTGCTTAAACATAGCCGGATTACTCTACCAAGTTAAGCAGAATAGCAGGAGAAGGATCAGTACTTGTGAATTTTTTTAGCAAGGAAATCTGCGTTCAGGAAAGCGTGCCAGTAGGAATCTTTTGTCATCTCCGACCAGTGAATGATTTCATAGCGGTATTGCATGGTTTGAAACTGGCACAAGAGCACAAAAATGAAAGAGAGGCTGATGATGCCAATGCGAATTGATTTTATTTTAATTCCATCGATGAGAAAATAATACAGCAATGCGAAGACCGGGAAAAATTCGATCATCGCGCGCATGCCGAAGCTTCCGCCATAATACCACATCCACCAGCAGGAAAGCACATAAACGATGAAGAATAACGAACAAAAAATCCAAATGGCGCGGAAGCGATTTTGTTTCCAGAGGGGAATGAGTCCGAAAAGGGAAAGGAAAATGAGCGGAGTATAAACGAAGAGTCCTTTTTTATAGCTGAAAAGAAAATTTATTACTTCCGGTTTGTTAAAATAAAACCGTTCTGCTCCGTAAGCATCAACGAAAAAACTTCCTATAGATAATTTATAAATGATAAGTTGAAATGAAACCGGAAGCAGGAAAAGAAAAATAGCGAGAAGGAGAAATGTTGGCTTTGAAAAAAGTGCTTTTAAGGCTGAAAGCGAGGCCTGTAAAGAACCTGCTGCAAATGGAATCCATAAAACAATAAGCAGGTTTACCGGTCGGACAACTGTGATAAGCCCAAGCAATAAAAAAGTGAGCAGCAGGTATTTGTTTTTAAAAGTATCAATCCATTTTTTACTGTATACAAGAAAGATGCTTACCAGTGCAAATGAATAGACATGCGACATTGCGGGTTCTCCGATTGTATAAAAGAACAAGTTCGTGCCAAATACAAAAGTGAGCAGCACAAGGGAAGCTTTTACCCTGCCTGCACCGAAAGAAATCAAAAGCTTCCGCAGGTAGATCAAACCGATCATTAGCCAGAAGATGGTTCCGATATTCAGTGCAATTGCGTAAGGTTTGGAATAACCATCCATTTCCACACCGGAAATTTTTGCAGCTGCATGACCGCCAAGAAAAAATGGAAGCTGCAAAATTGAAACACCGCAAAAATATTTATCGATAGTTGTTTTTTCACCATTGCCTGCACGGTAATCTGATTTCAGGTGCTCGTCGTAATATTTATTTTCAATGGTATCATAAAATCCGAAATTGAGATCATGGTAAATAAATACGGCGGGCAGATAGGAATAATATCCTTTTCCATCTGATGTAATGATGCAATTCCATTGTTTTCCCCAATGAATATTTGCAGAATGCCAAGTGCAAAGGAGTACAATCAAAGGGATTGTCAGCTTTACCAGCAGGGTTTTTATTCTGTTCATCGCGGTAAAGTTAGAAAAGCATTCCTTGAGAAATAAAAAAACTGCTTATCAAACGACAAGCAGTTTCTTTTATTGCACAAATGAATTTAAGCCGCAAATCAGCCTTTTGCTGTAGCGAGGTAATTTGCAACACCTTCATGCGTTGCTTTCATACCTGTTTTGCCTTTTGACCAGTTAGCCGGACAAACTTCACCGCTTTCTTCGTTGAATTGCAAAGCATCAACCATGCGAATTGCTTCTTCCACGTTACGTCCGAGCGGAAGATCATTGATGAGCTGGTGACGAACAACACCGTTTTTATCGATAAGGAAAAGGCCGCGGTAAGCCACCATTTCAGCAGAAGCGATGAGGCTTCCTTCTTCTGTTACATCAAATTCTCCATTGAGAACGCCGTAATTATGTGAAATCGTTTTGTTAGTATCAGCAACAATCGGGTAAGTGATTCCTTTAATGCCGCCATCCTTTTTAGACACCTGCAGCCAGCCCCAGTGCGACTGTTCTGTATCGGTAGAACAAGCTACAACAGCAGTGTTGCGCGATTCAAATTCAGAAAGTAAATCCTGGAAAGCATGCAGTTCGCTTGGGCAAACGAAGGTGAAATCTTTCGGGTAGAAAAAGAAGACCACGTATTTTTTCCCTAGAAACTGATCGAGAGAATAATCAGCAACAATGTCATTTCCGTTTACGACAGCTTTCGCTTTAAATACAGGAGCTTTTTTACCTACTAATACTTGCATGGTTATGAATTTTTTAAATGATTTTAGCCTTAGACTTGCGCAAATTTACGACGAATTCCTTCTTAAAAATGAAATTTCTCATCAGTAATCCCAATGTTGTTATAGAGAATGACAATAGGTAGGATGCTGATAAAACCTGATCTTTGCTGCCATGTTATTTTACTAAACCCGTTTTAATTCTGAATTCTACTATGAGCATTTCTGTCGGACAAACTGCACCAGCATTTAAATTGCCGGATACCGCAAAACAAATTCATACACTTGAACAATACAAAGGCAAAAACGTCCTTTTGTTATTTTTTCCATTTGCGTTTACCGGAACATGCACCAAAGAATTATGCGGAATCCGTGACGATATTTCACGTTATTCCAATGCGAATGCAGAAGTGCTTGGAATTTCCATCGACACGCATTTTACATTGAAAAAATACCAGGAAGAACAAGCGCTTCCCTTTCCCCTGCTTTCCGATTTTAATAAGGAAGCCATTCACGCTTATGATGTAGCGTATGATGAATTTATCCTGATGAAAGGTGTTGCTAAACGAGCTGCTTTCCTCATTGACAAGAAAGGAATTATCCGTTATGCGGAAGTGCTGGAAAATGCTTCAGAGATCCCCGATTTTGATGCGATCAATAAGGTGCTGGAAGAAATAGGAAAATAGAGGAAATTGGGAAACTGGTAATAAAAAAATCGGGGAATAAGAATCGGGCAGTAGCTTCTTTCATATTCCCCAATTTCATTTTCTTATTTCAGCTTTTCTAATGTGATATATCTGCTGCTTTATCGTAATCGATTCCTTGTTTTGACAGGATGATTTTGCTTCTCCATGCGTAAAATGCGAGATAAGCAAAGCAGGCCACACCAACAATATAGCTCATTTGAATGCCGAGGTAGTTGTCACTCGCAAGCATCCCTTGTAAGGCACTGATTACGCCACCTCCGAATATCATCATGATCAAAAAGCTGGCTCCTGAGGAAGTATGTTTTCCAAGACCTGCAATTGCAAGAGTGAAAATACACGGCCATAATGTGCTACAGAATAATCCAACACTTATAAGTGCATAAACACTCGTCATTCCTGTTGTGAATATTCCAATTAGAAGGGCTGCTATTCCAAGAAATGAAAATATCATTAATTGTCGCGCAGGATTTCCTTTTGTAACGAGGTCAGCCAGAATCAGCACAATTATTACTAAAGCATAAATATAAAATGGTCCAAGATCATTTCCTGCGATGTAATTGATGAGAAGAAAAAATCCGAAAACGAGATAAGGAACAATAAATTTCAATGCTAATTTCATTGAAGCGCCCAGGTTAAATGTGCCCACAGATGAAGTCCATCTGCCGACCATCAGACTTGCCCAGAAAAGTGATACGTATGGTGCAGCCATGTTTGTTGCAATGCCTGCTTTCTGTTTCATAAACTCTGAAAGATTTCCTGCCGTACTTACTTCAACACCCACATACAGGAAAATAGCAAGCATTCCCAATACTAATTGCGGATAAGCAAGCGCAGATTTCTTGATGTTTATTTCATTTCCCTTCATTATTTCATCTTCTTCATGTTTAATGTCGGGAATAGAGGAAAATTTGAAAACGATCGCTGCGATCAAAAATGCAAGTCCGAGTATTAAATATGGAATTTTCACAGAGGAAATATCCAGCGCGGAGGAATCTGAATGGACAGATCCGAAAATTGCATAGCTGACGATCAGAGGCCCGATCGTTGTTCCGATATTATTAATTCCACCGGCAAGACTTAACCGCTGCGAGCCTTTTTTCGGATCGCCCATTACAATTGCCAGTGGATTTGCAGCCGTTTGTTGAAGAGAAAAGCCAAGTCCTACAATAAATAACCCCGAGATCATCAATGGAAATGAAGCGCTTTCTGCAGCCGGATAAAATAATAATGTGCCGATTGCAGAAATAAGAAGTCCTAGTGCAATACCGTTTTTATAGCCGATTTTGTTCAGGATATCTTTCTTCAGAATAATTGAAATGAAGAAATACAACAGCGAACCAACGGTATAAGCCGCATAAAAAGCAAAAGAGATCAATTGCGCCTGGAATTGCGAAAGGTTCAGCTTTTCTTTAAAGACCGGAATCAGAATATCGTTGGAAGCCGCAACAAATCCCCAGAAAAAGAAAACGGAGATCAGTATCGCTAATGGTCGGTTTTTCACAGGCAGTCAGAATTTTGGCTAAAGCTAAGAATTAGTGCTTAGTTCGGTGTTTTTAGTTCGGAGACCCTGAAATCAGCGGGTGTCGGTAGTTTAATCTTTCTCTTTTTCTCCGAACTAACCACTCCTAACTCCTAACTTTCTGTCTCACAAGTACATGGTTTCTTCTGATAAACCCCTATTTTGTGGAGATTAAATCAAAATACCCTTTTGAAAACTCACGTTTTTTTTCGTACTTGCGGCCACTTTTAAACTCCTGAAACGCATCTATAGATGAAGTTGAATTTCCCTACTACCCTGATCATCCTGAGTGCGGCTGCTTTAATGGCTTCATGCACAGGCGAAACTACCGAAAATGGCGTTGATTCTTTACCAAAAGATTCACTCACTGTTACCGGCCTGAATGTAAAAGGTCAGAGTTTCATGATGCCTTCTCCGATGATCGTTGCCGATATGATAAAAAAAAGCGGCGCACTCTACGATAAAGGCATGATGAACCCGGTTGCCAATCTCTCAAAATATTCTGACGGTATGAAGCAATCGCTCAACCTTGGAATTTACGGAGCTGATCTTGGATATGTAACCATGTATGAGAACACAGGCGATGCAATGGAATATTATAAAACCGTTGTTCAGCTCGGAACTGCTCTCAAGATCACAGGAAGTTTTGATGCAAACCTGATGAAACGTTTCAGCGATAATGTAGGAAAAAAAGATTCTATTCTTTCCCTTGTTGGTGAAGCTTATCAGCGTTCAGATAAATTCCTTCGTGAAAGCGAACAGGATGATGCGGCTGCTCTTATTCTTGCCGGTGGCTGGATCGAAAGTATTTATTTCGCCCTGAATGTTTACAAACAAAAGCCAGGTGAAAATGTTGCAGTCCGTATCGGCGAACAAAAAGGTACTGCTGCCGGAATCGTGAAAGTACTTACCGATCTTAACAAGCCGGAATATGCTGACCTGATCAAATTGTTTGCCGACCTGAGCGATACTTACCAGAAAGTAGAGATCAAATACACATTCACTGAGCCGATGCACGACGAGACGAAGAAGATGACTGCAATCAACGGCACAACAGAAGTGAAGATCACACCACAAGAGCTTGCCGAGCTCACCACAAAAGTGACTGCGGTACGCGATTACATTACGAAATAACACAGCTCTGACTCCTATTATGAAAAAGCAATTTCTCCTTTTCCTTTTCCTCTTTTCCGGACTGATGGCGTTTAATACCAGCGCTTTTGCTCAATTGGATTCAACAACAAGGCTTGCAACCAAATATATTGCTTCGCCTTTTGTTTCTAACGGACAGAGCTACCGCGCAATGATCCTTACAGGTCAGAATGCTGAATTCCAGACGACCTTTTTCTCCGGCACTACATACCGTGTTGCAGCAGCAAGCGGAAGCTCGGAAGGCAACCTCAACTTTTCGATTTATGCGTATGATCCTGCTACAGGTCAGCGTGATCTTATCTTCAGCAGCGCGCAACATAATAACGCACCTTATTGGGATTTTAAAGTGAACTCAACAGTTGAGGTTGTTATTGAAGCTTCTTTAAATCCCGCTTCCGGAAAAGCTTCCGGATTTGCAGTGATTGCAGTCGGTTTCAAGCAATAAACATTATTTTTCTGATCGGCCGCTCTGCTACCCTGCAGGGCGGTCTTTCGTTTTTTATAAACCCGTAAATCAGCATTCATTCCATTTTTCCGCAATTAAATTATAGAATTGCCTTTCTACGGTAGATTTTTATATTTTTACCGATAATCCCTATTCCTGATTAACCTATATGAGTGAAAGAATTTTAAAAGCCCTCATGCAGCTCTTCGCGATTATTGCGAAGGTAGATGGCGTTACATCAGCAAGCAGGGGAATCGTGGAGTCATTTCTCAAGCAACAGCTTAGTCTCGAACTCGTTGATCAATACCTCACCTTGTTTGACGAATTCCTCGAAGCCCATCACCAGGTCGCGAAACGTAAAGACGGTTCAGCAAAACGTACTTCCCTCAATTCTGTAAAAGTTCTTCGCATCTGCACACAGATCAATGAAGAGCTGACTCAGAAACAGAAAGTGGTTGTATTGATCCGCCTGGTGGAATTCATCCATTCCAGCTATGAAATTTCAGAGCAGGAATTGGAATTTGTTCAAACCGTTTCTGAAACATTTAATATTGAACAAAGCGAGTTTCAGCTTGTCCGCGATTTTGTTGAGAAAGACATTAAGGACATGCCGGATATTTCTGAGTTCCTCGTTATTGATGGCGATGCTTCTCAGAAATATGAAAACGCACATCATATTTACAATGAAACGCTTGGAAATGGCCGCGTAGTTGTCAATTACCTTTCCAGCGTTGGAATGTATGCTTGCCGCTATTTCGGTGGTGCTGAATTGAACCTGAACGGACAGGCCATGATCCTGAACAAGGTGTATATTCTCACACCGGGCTCATCGCTGCGCAGTTCAAAAGTGCAGCCTGTTTATTACAGCGATATTATCAGCGCATTTCTTTCCAGCAAAACAGGATCGCGCATTACTTTTAACGCCAACAACCTCGAATTCTCCTTCAAAGGCGGAAAATTAGGGTTGCGTGGCGTCAACATCCAGGAAGAATCCGGCAAAATGATCGGGATCATGGGTGGATCGGGCGCAGGAAAATCTACGTTGCTGAATGTATTAAACAGCAATGAAATTCCGACAAAAGGTGAAGTGCTTATCAATGGCATTGACATTCACCGCCAGAAAGATAAAATTGAAGGTGTTATCGGAATGGTTTCGCAGGATGATCTTCTAATCGAAGAACTGACTGTTTTTCAAAACCTTTTCTATAACGCAAAACTCTGCTTCGGAAATTTAAGCGATGCAGAGATCTCCAAAATTGTTGATGAGTTGCTTTCCGATCTTGGTTTGTATGAGCCGAGAAACTTAAAAGTCGGAAGTCCGCTCGACAAGAAAATTTCCGGTGGACAGCGTAAACGTTTGAACATCGCGCTTGAATTGATCCGTGAGCCTTCCGTGCTTTTCGTGGATGAACCGACTTCCGGCTTGTCATCCCGCGATTCGGAAAACATCATGGATTTATTGAAGGAGCTCGCGTTGAAAGGCAAATTGGTTTTTGTCGTTATTCACCAGCCTTCTTCCGATATTTTCAAAATGTTCGACAAGCTGCTCATTTTAGATCGCGGAGGTTTTCCGATCTATAATGGAAATCCTGTTGACGCCGTCGTCTATTTCAAGAAGATGGTGAGCCAGGCGAATAGCGATGAAAGCGAATGTCCGACCTGCGGTAACGTAAATCCGGAACAGATCTTCAACATCATCGAATCAAAGGTGGTGGATGAATATGGAAATTTAACACGCAACAGGAAAGTTTCTCCTGCTGAATGGAATAATTTTTACAAAGAATATATTGAAGCAAAACAGGATCCTGTTATTCCGACAGCAGACAATCCTGAAAGTACCTTCAATATTCCGAATAAGATCAAGCAGTTTTTGGTATTCACAACACGTGACGTGCGTTCCAAGCTGACGAATACACAATACATGCTCATCAATATGCTGGAAGCGCCCGTACTGGCGTTTATCCTCGCGTACCTGATCAAGTTTTACAACACAGACGTTTCAAATAAAGTCGGTTATATTTTCCGTGAGAATGAAAATATGCCTGCGTATTTATTTATGTCGGTTGTTGTTGCGCTGTTCATCGGCCTTACCGTTTCTGCCGAAGAAATTATCCGCGACAGGAAAATTCTCAAGCGTGAATCGTTTTTGAATCTCAGCCGCTCTTCCTATTTAATGTCGAAGATCAGCATCATGTTTATCCTTTCCGCTATTCAGACCTTCACATTCGTGCTGGTCGGAAATTATGTACTGGAAATAAAAGGCATGTGGATGGATTATTGGCTCGTGCTTTTCACAACTTCCTGCTTTGCGAATATGCTTGGATTGAATATTTCATCTGCCTTCAATTCTGCTGTTACAATTTACATCCTGATTCCATTTCTTATTATCCCGCAATTATTGTTAAGCGGTGTGATCGTGAAATTTGAAAAGCTGAATCCTGCCATTACTTCACAACGTACAGTTCCTATTGCAGGTGAAATGATGGCTTCCCGCTGGGCATTTGAAGCGCTTGCAATTAATCAGTTTGCCAAGAACGAATACGAAAAGCAATTTTACAGGTACGATGAAATGGTAAGCCTTTCAGATTTCAGAAGAAATTACTGGATTCCACATCTTCGCGGAAAAATTGACAAGAGCGAAACCAATGCAAAAACGGCAGGCGGAAACAGCGCTGAATTATCGCAGGATATTACGCTGATCAAATCGGAGATCGATGCAGATCTGAATCGCTTTAAAGAACTGGAGAAGCGTAAAAAGATCAATGCCATCTCTAAACCCCTGATGAGCCAAATGGAAAGCCTGAATGAAAAAGTGGCGGCCATCCAGCCAACAAAATTCGGCACCGACGAAGCAAACAGCATGCGTGAATATCTCAATCTTGTAAACACGATCTACATGAAGATATTTAATGCGAATAATGATGCAAGAGACAAAGCAATCCGCGACCGCACAGAAGATAAGGATCCGAAAAAAGCCGAAGAGAAAAAAGCAGCATTCAACAAGCTGAAAGATGATTACCTGAATGAAAGTCTTGCAGACCTGGTGAAGAACAGCAATGAATTCAACAAGATCATCGAGCAGGACGGAAATCTCATTCAGCGTGCTGATCCCGTTTTCCTTGAGCCGTATCAATCGAACCGTGCGAATTCACATTTCTTTGCGCCACGCAAAAAGATCCTCGGTCGTTACTTTGATACATTCTGGGTGAATCTTTGTGTGCTCTGGGGAATGTCGCTGCTCATGGCGCTCACGCTTTATTTTGACGTGCTGAGAAAGATCATAGATGGTCTTGGAAATCTTTCGGGACTTTTCAGTAAGAAGGAAAAGTTGCCGGAGTAAAAAAAGAATTTGCGAATGAGTTAATGTGCGAATGATATTATAGTGTTCATTAGAACATATCATTCGCACATCAGCTCAATTTCCCCAACGCCTCTTTCATCCTCCTGGCAGCTTCAACCAATTTTTCATCAGCAGTTGCATAAGAAATGCGAATGTAATTATCATCACCAAACGCAGCTCCCGGAACAATAGCAACATGCGCCTGGTCGAGCAGGTACAAACTCAGGTCGGTTGCATTATTGATAACCGTTTCACCAAAACGTTTTCCGAAAAATGCGCGCACATCGGGAAATAAATAGAATGCACCTTCAGGAAGATTTAATTTCATTCCCGGAATTTCTTTCATCGCGGCAAGCATAAGATCGCGTCGGCGTTTGAATGCATCGCGCAATTCATAAGTTGTTGTCGGATCCATCAGCATTGCGGCATACATGGCTTTTTGTGTGATGGAGCTGGTAGCAGAAGTAAATTGTCCCTGCATTTTATCGCATGCTTTCGCGAGCCATAACGGTGCGGCAAGAATTCCTCCGCGCCAGCCCGTCATCGCAAAACCTTTTGATACGCCGTTGATGGTGGCAACACGATCATAAATAAAATCGAACTGCGCCATGCTTTGATGACCGCCGACGAAATTAATATGCTCGTAAATTTCATCCGCCATGATATAACATTCGGGCTGCTTGGCAATTACTTCTGCAATCGAACGCAATTCCTCTTTCGAATAAACTGTCCCGGTCGGATTGCAGGGCGAACTGAACATCAACAAACGCGTTTTCGGAGTGATCGCTTTTGCAACTTGTTCAGCAGTTACTTTAAAATTATTTTCAATGGACGTATTGATGATGACAGGAATACCTTCTGCCAGCTTGATCATTTCAATATAGCTGACCCAATACGGCATCGGCACAATTACTTCATCACCGGGATTAACAATACTAAGCACAACATTCACAATAGATTGTTTCGCGCCTGTAGAAACAACAATCTGTTCCGCAGTATATTTTAATCCGTTGTCGCGTTCAAATTTTTTCGCCACCGCTTCACGCAATTCCAGGTAACCGGAAACGTGTGTGTAGTAAGTGAAATCCTGGTCGATTGCATCCTTTGCCGCTTTTTTTATAACATCGGGCGTTTTAAAATCAGGCTCACCAAGGCTCAGGCTGATAATGTCAATTCCTTGTGCAATCAATTCACGGCTTCGTCTTGCCATCGCGATAGTCTGCGATTCGCTCAATCGGTTTATGCGTTCAGAAAGGTGCGTCATACTTGGGTTTTATCCGGAGAAAACTTCCCGGAAAGAAGGCGTAAATGTAGGGATTCAAATTGCAATTTCAGTAGGAAACATTATTTGTAGACCTTATCCAAAGCAGCATTTTTTATTTCTCAATTCTTTTGCCTGAGCTGGGCCATCACTTCTTCCGTTCGAATTGAAATAGCAGCAACATTAGCATTTTGATCTAATAATATACCATAAGGCCAGAAGTTTGTTTCATAGAATAATGCCTCAATATCATAAGTAGAGACACATTGAGGCCAGTCGAGTTCATTGGCTTCAATTTTTGCCCTTGCCTTGCTCATTTCGCTGAACATTGCAAACGAAATAATTTTTACACTATCGCTGTTTGCTATATAAAGCTGCCGGTCATTTGCAAACCATGTTTCATGGTAAAAAAAATCAGCTGTCCAAAAATTAATATAAGTTGCTTTCCCTGGCGTAATAAGAGAATAGACATCTACTTTACTTCCACCAATGACTTTAACATCAAAATGTGGTAATGGTTTGTTCATTAATATTTCAATAGGCGCAGGGAGGTCAGGACGATACTTAAGTTTTATCGACTCTGCTGTTGATGCATCATGGGCTATTACTTCATAAGCTTTTCCGTTATAACCCAGGATTATTCCATCTTGCATAGGGTGACATCCATAACCAGGAGAGGTTTTTAAGGATTTGGTGCCAGCAGGTAATAATGCAATCCAATCAAATGCGGGTGTATAATATCCATCTAAGTCTTTATCAATTAAAGCAACACATATTGTATCTTTTTCATTTGTAATATTCGTACCTTTTATCATATCTGCTCTTTCAATAAACCAAAATTTAGAATCAAGCTCCTCTCGGGTTTGATTAACCCGCAGCTTATATAATCTATCATGTTCCAAAGCCCGTTTACTAAAGGCACTTTTTCCAAGTTTATACCTGCAAGTTATAGTAATGCTACTCTTATAAGGTGATGAAAAAGGTATTGTAATCTCTCCGATAAGATTTGCTTTATAAACAGCACCGTCATCCCTGTAATCAAAATTCCGATTTACATCAACATAGGCAGACATTCCTGGTTCGCCAATATTTGTAAAGTATATCGGCGACATTTCCATATTTATCGCGAAATATCTGTTACTAATGAAACACGCTGGATCTCTTAATCCACACGCTCCCTCGCTATCAGGGAATTTTAAATCATGAGAAATACCATGACCATCTATGTATACATTTCTGGTTTTTGGAAGAAATGTAGCTTCAAAATAAGAAATATCGTCAATATCAGAAAGCACCATGTTTGGAACAACAGGAATCGCATTAGGAGTTGAAAAACCGGCGAGCGAAATAAAGGCGTAGCCAGCAGTAAAAAAAACAAGTAATTTATATTTCATAAGAAGCAAATAATTTAGTGCCATTAAAGGTTTTACGAACCGGAATAACGCGAAACCCATGTGGGATCCTGCATATCGTGTAAAAGATGAAATGCATTATCACCATAAATAATATCGATGAACGTTGCAGCGCCGTAAGATTGCAGGATTAAAATCTGTCCATCGGAAGGCTTGAATGGTGAACGTGCCCAGCCCGGACCCGGACCTGCAGGATTACTTACACCAGCAGGACTGCCCGCCGGGAGACTTGAAGTAG